>NZ_JVFV01000016.1 GCF_001073085.1 Streptococcus pseudopneumoniae | reverse complement strand
CCGCGTCAAAGTTTGATTGCTAATAAAAAATGAGGTCGGGCTCTTTTGTCCCAACCTCTTTTACGGACTATCAAACTGATATTTCCTTATAGATTATTGACTAGATTTCCCCTTTTCCAAAAGCTTGACCATCTCATTTTTACGCTCTTCTAGCTCGGCAATTTGCTGGAGTAAAAGTCCTGAAAAATCACATTCAAGCTCTTCAGTTTCGCCACTATTATACCAATCTAGAGCTACAATATGATTGTCCTTATCAAAGCAAAAAATCACATCTCCATCCCCGACGATAGACAGAAATGGAATATAATCCACAAGGCCCAGAGCATGTAATTCCTTGGTTTTAAGACGAATGTCTAAGAAGTCTGGGATGCCATTTGCAATTCCCAAGACCTTAATACCTCGACAGAAGGTCCAAAATGGTGCTACATCGTAAGCCTTGGCTCTTGGCCATAGCTCTTCCCTGACTTCCATAAAGAGACCTCCCAGAGCTGACATGGTGAATTCCCTGAAATCTTCTGGCAGACGAATGCCGTATTGAATTTCAAAATTCTGGACATCTTCTTCCGATGGTTCATTGCCCATGCAGGCGACAACCTGATAAGTTTCCTTATCATAGTGACGAAAATACTCATAAACTTCCTTGAGTGACATTATCCAACTCCTTATCCTACGTAGATATACTCAATAACCACATCACAGAGTTGATGATCCTTGTCATAGCCAAAGTAAACAGGATAATTTCCATCTCCAAAACCAGACTGAATCATTGGAATAGTCAGGTCTGTATCTGGTATTTTAAAGTTAATCCAATCACCGCCTTCTCGTTGATATAGGGGATATTCTATGGCATTTTGAGCAAAAATTTCCGCAAAGAAATCATCATAGATGTTTTTTTCAGGATTTTCTTGATACCATTTTTCTTCAAAATCACAGTAGGCATTTTTAGTCTCAACATCCACAATAGTTGCCAAGCCTGCATCGACTGAAAACCCAAAATAAGAATCTTCTTCAACCGAATCCAGGTTTTCATTGCCAATTAAGGCTTCATAGTAGACAACTGGAAGCTTATCTGTAAATTGAACTCTTGTTGCAACATACCGATAATGATCTTCTTCGATCTTGACTACTAAGGTTTTGAGTGGAAATGTTCCTTTGGGAACTGTCTCTAGATAGGGTTTTTCATTCCTACGGAGCCAGACCAAGGGATCCCTAACTAATATTTCTCCACTTGGGAAGGTCACTTCCCCCATATCTAGGACAAAGACTTCCTTGCCGTCTATTTCTTTCGTCTCAAAACATGCTGCATAATTGACAGACGAGGTCAAAATATGCTTGATTTCTTGGTATTTTTGCAACCATTCTTCGGAAACTTGAAGTTTTTCCATCGGTCTTTCCTTTCTAGTTTAAAACAAGCATGTGTTGGAGTTAAAAACCGGTTTAAATCGAATCTAAATAAACTACAAATCCATCTGGTAAGATGATTTGTTGTCCCTCCTTAACCTGACAATGACTCGCTAAATCAACTGAATCTCTGTCTAAAGTATATTTCTCAGGAGACTGGTTAAAGATGGCTTGAACTTCTTTCCCTTCATAGTTCCACGTTAATGCTAGAACATGAGGTTTCACTTCTTCTAGCTTATAGGTTCCATGTTGAATAATACTTGCCACTTCCTTACGGACTTGGATTAATTTCTTCATAAAATCCAGCATATCATTGTCCTCAGAAACACGGTCCCAAGGCATGACACGACGGCAATCAGGGTCTGGTCCCCCTTTAAGTGCCAGCTCTGTTCCGTAATAGATACAAGGGGTCCCTTTTTGAAGATAGAGGAAGGCGAGAGCAGCCTTGACATGCTGCACATTTCCTTTTGCAGTTGTGAGGATACGCTCTGTATCATGAGAATCTAAAAGGTTAAACATAACTTCAGCAATTTGTTGCTTGTAGTACATAGACTGGCTATTGATTTCTGAAATAAATTGCCCCGTCTTTTTATGCTGACGCAAGAAATAATCCTTGATACTTTCAGAGAGTGGATAGTTCATAACAGCATGGAACTCGTCTCCTTGTAGCCAAGGTTGTGAGGTATGCCAGATTTCACCTAAGATGTACAAATCAGGCTTTTTAGCAAGAACTGCCTTTCTGAAATCTCTCCAGAACTGGTGGTCAATTTCATTGGCAACGTCCAAACGCCAAGCATCGATATCAAAATTTTCAATCCAGTAGGTTGCAACCCTCAAAAGATAGTCTTTGACTTCAGGGTTAGCTGTATTTAACTTAGGCATATAGCTGGCAAAAGCAAAGGTATGGTATGGCAATTCTCTTGGATTCTTAAGTTTATCCTCAGTAACTGGAAATTCTTGAATATGGAACCAATCTTTATAAGGGGAATTTTCTCCATTCCTTAGAACATCCTGCCATTGGGCTGACTGATCTCCGATATGATTAAACACTGCATCTAACATGATTTTGATGCCCCGTTTATGGGCTTCCTCTACTAGATTACGAAAGATTTCCTTGTCTCCAAAGTGACGGTCAATTTCAAAATAATCCGTCGTATCGTACTTGTGATTGGTTGTAGCTTCAAAAATCGGACAGAGATAGAGCCCAGTGATTCCTAGGCCTTTGAGATAGTCCAGATGGTCGATAATCCCTTGCAAATCTCCACCAAAAAAATCATCCCTTTCAGGAGAAATCTCTGCATCCCACGCTCGAGCTCCATCAGGAATCAAATTAGGATTTCCATTAGCAAAGCGTTCTGGAAAAATCTGATACCAAACAGTATTTGAAACCCAACTTGGAACCTGGCAACCATCGATTTCGTGAATGTAAGGAAGTTTAAAGCCATTTCCATCAGCATCCAAGTTTTCTTGAGTATATTCCACACATCCCTTATCTCCATAGTAGACACCCTGGCCTTCTGTATCAAGAAGTTCAAAGAGATACTGAATCCGTGCAAAATTAACCGATACCGTAACCTGCCAATAATCAAATAAGGCATCTGAGGTTGCTTTAGTCATTTCTTTCTTGGCTTCATACTTATCCTCAATAAAAATAAAGGGATCTCCATAGTGCAAGATGACCTGCTGAATGTCATTTTTCTTGGTTCTAATTCGGATATGTAGCTGATCTTCTTTATACAGATAAGCATACTCTGATTCTGGTCTATGATAAATGGCTGTTAATTCCATATTTTGTCTCCTAAATAATCATCATCAGCAAAAGTACAAACGTTTTCATAATTGCTAGTTCTAGTATACTATTTTAAAATTCGATTTGCAATACTTGGTAAAATTTCACAAGAAAACAGCTCAAATTAGATACTGTAGACTAATCAAGAAATTTCAGCACCTATCAATAAAAAGCTCCCAAACTCAGCCTCACAGCCTAGTCAATCTGACAAAGGGCAAGTTCTTTTAATCCTCTGTCGTACAGGAAGGTTAAACAAAAGTTGTCTGTCATATTTTGAACCTTATGTTTACTCATTCCTCTAGGCAAGGCTATATCGCACCATTCTCTTGTTGCCAGAGAAAATAGCTTTTGCTTGCCCTTCCAGTCATCATTTTTAAATAGGGGGCTCAGGATAAGATAAGGCGAATACGTAAAAATTCCATTGACACCAGCTTTTTTGCCTAAAGCCTTTAAATGTTCAGATTCTAATAACTTTTCGATAATACGACCATCACTAGAGATTTTAACTAGGGCATAATAGTCCATGCCCCATTTATTGACAGAGGTTTGACTTTCTCCAGAGGTAAAGGCATAGAGGTCTTGCTGCCACCATTTCAGACTATCGATTTTAGGACAAGCATCTGAGCTCCTGTCGTGGTGGTTTAAATCTTTTTTATCAATATGCGAATAAGTGGTCCACTTCGCCTGCTTTTTCTCTCTATCAAATTCTAAAAAGGCAAAGTTTCTTGCCTGATTTGTATAAACTTGCTCTTCAAAACACACAGGTATCTGGTCGCTATCTGATACTATTTGAAAATATCTCTCTTGTGCCTTTTTAGGAAGTATACTTTGCGGATCCTTTATGGCAATGATTTCTGGATGAGAAAAATCACCAGTATAATAGATCATTTCCTTTCCAGCCTTGATGATGCCAATATTTTGTCCATCTGTAAAGAGTAGAGGCTCTTCCTCCCAAACATGGTCACAATCCCAAGCATCTATCTCCTTTACACCCAAAGGCGATACTTCAAGCAGACAGTAGCGATTGAAAGCTTCCTTCTCACTTGTCAAGACAAAGGCTCTGCCATCCTGTAACATGACAGAATTGAGAACACTATTGTAGTCCTTGTCTAGTTCCCATTTATTCAATAGGCTTAACTTTAACTTCCCCATTTTCTTCCTCCTAATACTCAATGAAAATCAAAGAGCAAACTAGGAAGCTAGCCAAAGGCTGTACTCGATTACGGCAAGGCGAAGCTGACGTGGTTTGAATTTGATTTTTGAAGAATATAAACAATCACCATTCATTGATGGCAAATAGAATAGCTAATCGAATATTTCTTAGCAACTGATCCGAAAGTTCATCGTATACTTGACCCAGTCCCTTATCTTGTGCCAGCCATCCAGGTTCATCATTCCAGGAGCCCATTCCTCCAAAAACATCCGCTGCACTTGCGGCTCTAAATATATTTTGATTTTGTGGCGGAATTTGAGGCTCCTCTAGCACCTTAGTAGCATCAAGATCAAGTAGATGGTCTCTGGCAGAGTGAAAGACTTTGGCAAAGTTGTCACATTCAATTTTAATTGCTAGATCTTCTATACGAGCCAATACGTCCTTAAAGTCTTCCATATTATTTTCATAGTGGGGAATGTCTTGAGAAGACCTTTCCCATTCATACTCGGTGTAGGTGACATCCCAGCCTCTGCCTGGGGAAGCAGATTTCCAATTTGGTAGGAAATAACTTGCCTTCCCATCTTTATAAAAACAGAGAATTGCACTCTGTGTTGTATTGGAAAATCCTTAAATCCCTCTGTCTTCAACTGAAATAGGACAAAATAATTTTAAGTCCTTCAAACCTTTTTCCTTAAGGTTTTCAAACCAATCAGATACAGAAAGTTCTGTGGCTTCTCCATTTTCTGACGGCAAAATTTGAAAGCTCAACTTATTTGTATATTTTTCAGGCTTATAGCATATTTCTTTACCACTTTTTAAAGCCTTCCTCGCGGCTGCCACGATACAGGCTATCTGATACATTTGGCCGTTCATATGATCTCATCCACTATCCCTTCAATCAACTCCGTAAGACTTTCTGCTACATAGATAATTTCATCAGGATCATGGATGTAGCAAATAATCTGCCCTTCCTGACCCTCTCGGTCTGGATCAAAATCCAGCATAAGATAACAAGAGTCACAATACTGAGCAAAAGGAATCCATTTTTTATTAAAAAGATAGGGCTTTATTCTACTATCACGCATATTTTCCAGGTCTTGACTAGAAAAATAGTCGGGAAAATCCGTCAATAGAGCATCCCTATTTTGAAAGTATTTTTTACAACTTTCCATTTTTTGCAAACTCATGAGAGAAAAAGGCAGGTCTCTCTGGTCAATCACACAAGGTAAAATAGAGAAGTATTTACTCCCATTTTTGTAGCTATAAAGCGCTTTGAAGTCACTAGGTAGACGAATACCAAGTCTTTCCTCAAAGGCTTGAAGCTCTTTCTCGGAAGCACCAGAAATTTTCTGATAATCAGCCAGGTATTCCTCTTTCGCAGGATCATCCAAATCCCAGTCTTCAAAATACTCACAAATATAAGTTTCTATTTTTTTAACTTTGTCAATTAGTTGCATCATTTCACCATGATTTCTTTGTTTTATCTATCTTCCAATGCTTTTTAACGATTATAACTTGTTTTTTCTAGGGAAAGGGGTTCAGGATTTTGCTTAATCCAAGCAATAGCTAGCTGACACAGACGGTCTAGGCGAGGCTCGTCATCAAAATCTTTCCCATGAACTTGAGCAATAAGCTCTTTAGTCTCTTCTAATTCTTGATCTGAAAGGGGGATTCCTATAGACAAGTATTGAGGGAGAGCTTGAAGCATTTTTCTATAGTCCCTGTCCCAGTTGACCCCACCATTGCGATCTAGTTCATCTCGAACTCGACCTGGTATACGAATAACTTCTCCCTGAACAGTTTTGGCTGCTCCACTTGAAGGAATCAAGAAAGACCATAGTTCCTCATATTGCTCCTCCCAAGTTCCTTCCTTGACCAAGATTGGTGCACTGCCATCATGGGTTATTCGTTTGGCTACTGACTTGACATCAAACAAACGATAAAGTTTGGCTAAACCTTTATCTGCTGCTTCTAGATAGTCAGGATTGATCCCTTCTCTATGAAATTCAAAATCCTTACCAATATTTTCGACCTTTTCTTTCATAGCAGGCGTTTTCTTAGCACCAGCATCCAGTAGCATAGAGGCGATTTCAGCTGTTTGGGCAATATAGATTCCCCGACAGACAATGAGAACGGAGTCTAGGGGAGTCTGTCCCCTATCGTTCTTAGGGTTGACCTTTGCCCCCTTTTCTAAGAGAAGCGCAACTGTCTTAGGATGAAAAAACTCAGCTGCCATGTGCAAAGGTGTATTTCCATAAGTATTACTTTTTTCAATATCTGCCCCCAATTCAAGCAAGAGTTTTACAGTCTCTCTTCCCATGGTTGCCTGACGGTACAAAGGAGTTGCACCATAATAATCAGGAATATTGATATCCAAGCCCTGTTCGACAAGCCAAAAAACCAGCTCATCAGGAACCCCACCAAAATGCAGAGCCGTACTTAAACTATATCTCCCGTTATGGGCAGTTAGCTCACACTTGTCATACACGGCCTTTAATTGGTCAATATTGCCGTCAGTTAGTAGTTCATTGAAGTCCTTGGGTAAGGTAACTCTTTTCTTTGCCATCTTTAGTTCCTTTCTTCTGATACATCATCTAGGGCAAGCCAATGAAGATTGTCAACAGTTTTCAAAATCAGGGCTTGTCCATCATAATCATTTTTCAACTCAAGACCGTCTTGCTCAATAGATATATTATTGTACCAGTGGTCTAGGCTGGCGTATTTCCCCATATGAATGTTGATGAGTATACTGGTTATCGGATTCCACGTTCCTATCTTAACAGTTTCAGCTAAAAGGTAGTAAGCGTCTAAAAATATGAGATTTCTCCCATAGATCCAAAAGGGCAGTTCAAGTTCTAACAAAGGCAACTTGGCAGAAAAAATCTCATCACCGTGCGGCGGTACGGTCTCATAATGAAATTCTATCTCACTGCCATAATAAGCAATCAAGGCTCCCTGACATCCGATATTTTGAGGAATTCCTTCCTCAGCTACTATAAATTCCATGACCTGCTCCTTCTATCTTGACTTCATAATCTTCTACTATAGATATACTTTTAGTTATGTTAGACTCGGAGTTTATTCTGTCTTTAATCTGCTTTCTTATCTCAATTATACTCCAAAACTATCAAATAGAGATAAACTACCAGTATTTTTAGGGATTATTTTTGATGAATAGTTGCCCAAAGTTATAGAAAAAAGCCATTCCTCAAGGGAACAGCTTTCTCACTTATAATTAAAGGTTTCCCCAGCTAACTTATCTGCTAGCTTAGGAAAGAGGGTGTAAAACTTGTGTGCTAGATTGAGCAGGATTGGAAGATTGAGTTCCCGCTTGTTTTTTCCTATGGTTTTGACAATCTTTCTAGCTACTGCATCTGGCTCGAGTAGGAAACGGTCAACCGATTTAAGGTAGGTTCCATCCGGATCAGCCTGGTCGAAAAAGGTTGTACGAATCGGACCTGGATTAACCGTTGTCACATAGACACCATAGGGCATGAGTTCGAGGCGCAAAGCATTTGAAAAACCAATAGCTGCAAACTTGGTCGCTGAGTAAAGACTGGACTTGCCAGTTGCTATCAAACCAGCCATACTAACGATATTGATGATATGGCCTTTTCGGATCTTCTTCATACGAGCTGCAACCAACCGAGACAGATTCATTAAAGCAAAGGTGTTAACCTCAAACATCTGATGAATATCTTGATCAGAGATCTTGTCAAAATCTTCAAAAATCCCGTAGCCAGCATTATTAATCAAAACATCAATCTTTCCATAGCGCTGGTAGAGTTCAGATACTAGACCTTCTAGGGCTTGAGCATCGGTAATATCAATCTCAACCAATTCAGCCTGTGGATGATTTCCGTATAGTTGAGCTAATTTTTCTCTATTTCTACCCAGTAAAATCAATTGATCATTGGGCAAGAGTTTGACCATTTCTTGGGCTAGACCTCCGCTAGCTCCTGTTATGAGAATAGTCCGCATACTTTTCATTTCTCAGTCTCCTAGATTTCTACTTCTTCTAGGTCTTTAACCACATGGACGTTTTCAAAAATCGTTGCAGCATCTTTCTTAAGCTGGCTAATGTCTTTTGAAAGGAAGCGTGCACTGATATGGTTGAGCAAGAGTCGTTTGGCTCCTGCTTCTGCCGCTACCTGAGCAGCCTGCATATTGGTTGAGTGACCGTGATTACGAGCAATCTTTTCGTCTCCCTTGCCATAAGTCGACTCATGGACAAGGACATCGGCATTGACGGCCAGACGCACACTGGCATCTGTTTTTCGAGTATCTCCCAAAATGGTGATAATCTTACCAGGTCGCGGTGCTGAAATATAGTCTGCGGCTTTGATTTCGGTGCCATCTTCTAGAACAACATCTTGCCCGTTTTTGATTTTTCCAAAGAGCGGGCCAAATGGGACACCAGCAGCCTTGAGCTTTTCAGCATCCAAGGTTCCTTCTAGGTCCTTTTGCATAATACGATAACCAACGCAGAAAATAGTGTGATCCAACTCTTCTGCATAAACGGTAAACTTATCCGTTTCAAGGATTTTCCCAAGAGAATCTTGGTCAAATTCATGGAAATGAATCTTGTAGGGCAAACGTGATCCAGACACACGTAGACTAGTTAAGACAAAAGATTTAATGCCTTGGGGACCATAGATTTCCAAATCTGTCTGCTCTTCATTAGCTTGAAAGGCACGACTTGAAAGAAAACCTGGCAAGCCAAAGATATGGTCTCCGTGCAAGTGGGTGATAAAGATTTTGCTAACCTTCCGTGGTCGAATTGTGGTTTCCAGAATGCGATTTTGCGTTCCCTCTCCACAGTCAAAGAGCCAAACTTCGTTAATCTCGTCCAAGAGTTTCAGAGCGAGACTTGAAACGTTGCGGGCTTTAGAGGGCTGACCAGCCCCCGTTCCTAAAAATTGAATATCCATTTGATACTTTCTAATTAATCAATATATAACATGGCTGTGCGGTTTTCCGATCGGAAATAGCGCTTGCCAGAAAAAGCAACAGCTTCTTGCAGTAAATCCTCTTGACTATAACCTTTGAGACGTGTGCGACCATCTGCCAAACTTTCCAAGTCTGTCAAGGCTGTGAGACTTTCCACACTAACAACTTCTTCATCTCCGACAGCCTTCATGTAAATCTTTCCAGACTCTTCAAAGACGAGTTGATGGGGGAAAATTTGCGCAATTTCAAAAAGCAAGTCAGCTGTGATTGCTTCCTCAGCCTCTGAGAAAATACGTCCAAGACCTTCTTTCTCGTAGCAAAATCCAAAAGACTTGCCTGATAGATTGAGGCGGATAAAGGGTTTGCTTTCTTCCGTGAAACTTGGTTCAGTATTATAAAGGTTTAGCTCCTGAGTCAATTCTGCAAAATAATCTGTCGCAGCTTGAGGATTTTTTTTCTGGTAGAGTTCAGCAAAGTAGGCATTAACCACGCTAGGTGGAGGTGTAATGAGAGCTAGTTGCTCCTCTTCAGACCTACCAGCTAAAAGCTGATCCAGATAAACCTTGTCTAGACTTGTATAGCCACCATACTTGAGAGCTAATGATTTGATATCAGTCATAAAATTCTTCTAATCTCCATTTGTTTTTCTCAGCAATGTAGCCTCTGATGACTTCGCCATCATCTTGGTAGTCACGTTCTTCAAGAATCGCAACACTTTCTAAATCATGAATCTTGTAAGACTTAGAAAAAGGCACGCGCAAAGTAAAGGGTTCAAAAATTTCCTTGATCTTATCTAGCAATAAAGCTTGTAACTGTTCTCGACTATCTTTAGACTTGGCAGAAATCAATGCATAGGGCGTTTGAGTAGGCGTGAAATCTTCCACCAAATCCGCTTTATTATAAAGGGTCAGGCGAGGAATATCCTCCATATCCAAATCTTTCATGATAGACAGAACCGTTTTTTCATGTTCCTCGTGATAAGGATTGCTGGCATCGATAACATGAACCAGAAGGTCTACATGCTTGCTTTCTTCCAAGGTCGACTTAAAACTAGACACTAACTCTGTCGGCAAATCTTGAATAAACCCAACGGTGTCAGTCAAGGTAACCTGAAGATTGCCCCCCAGATGAATGCTTTTAGTTGTCGCATCCAGAGTTGCAAAGAGCTCATCTGCCTCATACTGGGTCTTGCTAGTCAAGGTGTTCATGATAGTTGACTTTCCAGCATTGGTGTAGCCAATCAAACCAATCTTAAAGGTACTTGACTCCAAACGTTTTTCTCGAACTGTCGCTCGATTTTTCTCAACGACTTTGAGCTGACGCTCGATATCTGTAATTTGATTACGAACACTACGACGGTTCAGTTCCAGCTGGCTTTCACCAGGTCCACGGGAACCAATTCCCCCAGCCTGACGGCTGAGCATAATCCCCTGACCAACCAAGCGAGGTAAGAGGTACTTAAGCTGGGCCAAATGCACTTGGAGTTTTCCTTCATGGCTACGTGCTCTCATGGCAAAGATATCCAGAATCAACTGCATACGGTCAATAACTTTAACACCCAGAACTTCCTCTAGATTGACATTTTGCCGTGGTGTCAGACGGTTGTTGACAATGACAGTGGTAATTTCTTCTGTATCCACCATCCGCGCAATCTCTTCCAACTTACCAGAACCGACGAAAGTCTTGGAGTCATACTTTTCCCGTTTTTGCCTGTAGCTATCTACAACGACTGCCCCAGCTGTCTTAGCCAGACTAGCCAATTCTTCCATAGAGAGGTCAAAATTGTCCATGCCCTGTAATTCCACACCAATCAGCAGGACTCGCTCCTCTTTTTTCTCCGTTTCAATCATTTAAAAACTCCTCAATCTGGTTTAAAATACGATCTTGTACACCAGATTCTCCTATCTGATAAAAGGTCACCTGCATGCGGTTTCGGAACCAGGTTAGCTGACGCTTGGCAAAACGACGTGTCGCCTGTTTTAGGCTGTCACTAGCTTCTTTCAGGCTCTGCTCACCTCGAAAATAGGGAAATAGTTCCTTATAGCCAATCCCTTTAGCAGCTTGAACATCTGGATAATGGTCAAACAACCACTTGGCTTCGTCTAGAAGTCCCGCTTCAAACATCAAATCTACACGGTGATTAATCCGTTCATAAAGCTGACTACGTTCATCATCCAAGCAGATAATCAAAGGTTCATACAAGGTCTCTTGATTTTCCAAATCCTGACCAAAATGGGCAATTTCCAAGGCACGCATAGCACGACGACGATTAAACTGAGGAATCTCAAGGCCTGCTTGCTTCACAAGATGGGCTAATTCCTCATCTGAATATGGCTCTAAACTAGATCGATAAGCTAAAATCTCCTCATGAGGAGTCTCCCCACCTAGATGGTATCCTTCAAGTAAACTCTGGATATAAAGCCCAGTTCCACCAGCGATAATGGCTAGCTTGCCACGACTGTGAATATCCTCAATAGCTACCTTAGCTTCTGAAACAAAATCAAAAGCCGAGTAAGACTCGGTTACCTCTCTAACATCGATTAAATGATGAGGAACAGCCGCCTGCTCCTCTGGACTAGCCTTGGCCGTCCCAATATCTAGTCCTCGATAGACTTGTTGGCTATCACCACTAACAACTTCACCATTAAAACGCTTTGCAACTTCAATGGCTAGGGCTGTTTTTCCAACTGCAGTCGGTCCAACAATCACAATTATTTTTGTTTTCATCTTTTTTCCTTGAAAAATTCCCATTTTTTCGTTACTATTATTATATCACAAAAAGGTCAGTCAGAAAAATGCGACCTCTTGAGGTAGCGGGCTGATTTATAAGTTAAAGGAGGAATACTCATGGCTAAAGGATTCGCTAAAGGTCTTGTAACAGGTATTGCAGGAACTGTCGCTGCAGTTGCAGGTGCAGTATACGCAGTTAAAAAGAAAGTGATCGAACCAGAAGAACAAAAAGCAGCTTTCATCGAAGAAAATCGTAAGAAAGCAGCACGTCGTCGCGTATCACACTAAGCAACAAAAGAAGTTGAGATTTTTTCTCAACTTCTTTTTTTCTATTCTTTTATACTCAATAAAAACCAAATAGTAATCTAGGAATCTAGCATGGTTTGAAGAGATTTTCAGAGAGTATTAAATTGCCAAGTCAAACTTCAACTGTGGCTTGACTGGATCATAATCAACCAGCTCAAAATCCTCTGCTTTAATATCAAAGAAGTTAGTCTTGTCTGGTACATTCAAGACCAGACGTGGTTGGCAGTTTGAAGGTTCACGACGAAGCAATTCCTGAGCTTGTTCAAATTGATTGTCATAAATGTGAAGGTTATTGATAAAGTAGAAGAATTTCCCAACCTTCCATCCAAAATGTTTGGCAATCATCATCTGAAGAGCCACGTACTGCATGGCATTGATATGGTGAGCTACCAGCATATCGTTAGAACGCTGGGTCAAAGTCGCATCCAGATAAATTTCCCCATCTACTCGACGGACATCAAACATGGTCTGGAAGGCACATGGAAGAAGACCATCTGTCTCCTCAAAGGCCTGATAATCCCAAAGTGAGATGATATTGCGACGGTTCCAAGGATTGGCTTCTAACTGTTTGAGAATCTTGTTAATGATATCGTGTTTCTTAACAACAGCCCCATAACGTTCCCCAATAGTCCCTGTATCTCCCACTTCCCAGTCATTCCAGTAGTGAACATTGTACTTATCATTGAGAACTTCTAGACTATTGGTCTGGTCTTGGTAGATCCAAAGTACTTCCTTGATGGCTGATTTGATTGCGATGGGGCGCAAGGTCGTGATTGGAAATTCACCCTTAGACAAATCGTACTCCGCAAAAGCACCTGTGATGTACTTGGAGTTAGCCACTGTTCCATCCTTGTACTTGGGACGAGCTTGCTCAGAAAACACACCCTCATTCAGGATTCGCTCGATATTTTCTTTAAAAATCTTATCCGCTTTTGTCATTTACTCTCACCTCAATTATTGTCTTAACTAGTATAGCATAAAAAAAGAAAGGAGGAAAATCACTCGCTTACAGAAAGCAATTTTCTCCTTTTTATGTTTATTTATTGCAATACAAGTGATGCAGCACCAATCACTCCAGCATCATTTCCTAGAGTTGCAAGAGCTAATTTAGTTGTTGTGCGAACTTGTGGGAAGGTATTTTCATCATAAACCTTTTGTACACCTTGGAGAAGGAATTCTCCTGCAGCCGACACACCACCACCGATAACGATTGTTGATGGGTTTAGGATTGAACCAATGTTAGCACATGCAATACCCAAGTAACGTGAGAAGTTACGGTAAACGATCAAAGCAAGGTCGTCCCCTTCTTTCGCAAGGTCAAAGACAGTTTTAGCTGTTACTTCTTCTCCGTCATCAATCAAGCGTTTCAACTCTGCATCGCCTTCGTATTCATCTGCATAACGACGGGTCAAGTTGACAATACCTGTTGCTGAGGCTACTGTCTCAAGACAGCCTTTTTTACCACACGTACATGCGATTGGTTGATCAAAGTCAACTGTGATATGTCCAAGTTCACCTGCAGCACCAGCAACACCGTGAAGCAGTTTTCCTTCTGCCACGATACCGCCACCAACACCTGTACCAAGTGTCATAAAGACAACATCTGGTTGGTTGTCACCAGCACCCATCCAGCGCTCACCAAGAGCTGCCACGTTGGCGTCATTGTCGATGAAGAATGGAATCCCCAAGGCTTTTTCCATTTTTTCTTTGATTGGTTGAAGAGTTTTCCAGTTCAAGTTGTAGGCACCGATAACAGTTCCTTTTTCACGGTCAACTACACCAGGTGACCCCATACCAATTCCACGGAAATCTTCAGCAGACAATCCAAGCAATCCCAAACGGTGTTGAATAGTTTCAATCATATCGTCCACGATATGGCTTCCTTCATCCAAAATGTTAGTCTTGATAGACCATTTTTCTTGGATTTCTCCTTCTTGCGTTAAAATAGCGAACTTGATAGAAGTTCCACCAAGGTCAATCCCAATAATCTTTTGACTCATCGTCTTCTCCTTATCCTTAATTGAAAATGCTTACAGTACTAGTATAACAAAATCTGCCATTCAGTGCAAAGGTTTGCATTACTTTTCCAAACTTTTTTCTATTCTATGGTTTCCACAAACCAGAAGCATCTACATAATAGCGTCCACCATCAACTCGCTCATTCTTAGCCATTTTACCATCCGATTTCAAATAGTAATTTCCTTGCCATGCATTACGGGCATAAGACCCATCTGATTTTAAGTAGTACCAAGATTGGTAAGAAGAGTCATAGACCCATTCACTCTGAGCCATCTTACCATCTGATTTGAGATAATAACTTCCTTGCCAAGTATTGCGGGCATAAGATCCATCTGATTTGAGGTAATACCAGGCTTTGTAGTAAGAATCATAAATCCATTCACCCTGAGCCATTTTACCATCTGATTTGAGGTAATAAGCACCCTGCCAAGTATTGCGGGCATAAGATCCATCTGATTTGAGGTAATACCAGGCTTTGTAGTAAGAATCATAAATCCATTCACCCTGAGCCATTTTACCATCTGATTTGAGGTAATAAGCACCCTGCCAAGTATTGCGGGCATAAGATCCATCTGATTTGAGGTAATACCAGGCTTTGTAGTAAGAATCATAAAGCCATTCACTCTGAGCCATCTTACCATCTGATTTGAGGTAGTAAGCCCCCTGCCAAGTATTTGTTACTGGATTTCCATTTTCAGAAAAATAGTACCAAGATCCATTTTGACGAACCCATCCACTTACAGCTTCTGCACTAGGAGCAGGTACTGCACTATTTGGTGTTGCACTATTTGGTGCTACATTGTTGTTCGCTGGAGATGTACTCGTCTTTTTCTCTTTTAAAACTCCCTTAGGCGCATTCTTCGATTCACAGGCAATCCCATCATGATCCTTATCTAGAGTAGCAGAATACCCTGGTTCTCCCTTATGAATATCTGCATAACCATTCTCCCAAGCTTCCTTACAGCTTGAAAAATGGATACTTTCATCTGCCACAACTGGATGTAAAAACAAAGCTAGAGCAGGTAAAGAAGCTAGGCCTAGTTTTAATAAACGACGTTTGTTCATGATTTTCTCCTAAAATTATAATATCAATCTCAATATTATTTTATCAAACTTGTTTCTGCAATTCAAGAAAACTTCTAGTTATTTCTGCAAACTCTTTTGGTTTTGCCCTATTCAAAACATGAGGGCCGTCAGGGATAATCTGGAACTGGGAATTTGGCATCAGTTCTTGAATAGCTCTCATTGAACTGAGATTAGGCTTATCCTGACTACCACAAATTAACAAGCTTGGATAGGGACAATTCCGTGCACTCTCTCTTAAATCAAGTGTTTTTAATTCCTCAGAAACTCCAACCATAAGAGCTTTATCTGCTCCCTGTTTCTCAAATATCCTTTTTGGGAGTAGTTTAAATATCAGCAACTGAATGTAAAAAGGAATGTTACCTGCTAGTTTCAGTGGGCAACCTGACAAAACCAAGGCCTGAAGATTTGGTATATCATAACTTGAAAGCTCCAATGCAAGGGCAGCCCCTAAGGACAAACCGATTAGGACAAAAGGTTCTGTTTCCACTGTTAAGCGCTGATAAATGCGCTCCTTAGCTTCTTGGTAGGTCCCAACTCCTGAAGGAAACAAGTCCAGTGCTTCAGAGGGATAATCTGCCAGCAAATCCTGAACTTCTTTCCAACTATCTGCTGACTGTCCCAAACCGTGTAAAAATATGAGTTTCAATTAGTTCTCCTTTACTGACAATTCATACAAGCCCCTAACCGCATTGCAGGCATAAATAACTTCTGCTTCTTTCAAATCTGATAAAGTTAAGACCTTCTCTTCTACTTGCCCATTTTCAAGCAAGTGTTGACGATAAATCCCTGGTAAAAGACCTAGCTGACTAGGAGGTGTATAGAGCTTGCCATCCAATTTTAAGACCAGATTCCCAATAGAGGTTTCTAGCAGTTTTCCATCAGCAGTGTAATAGATGATTTCCTGCTCTCCCATTGTCAAATGCGGTCGGTGTGTCGTCTTAAAGTAGGTAAAGGCCCGCTGCAAATCAGCTTCTTGCAGACAAAGTTTAGCCTGACAGAAGCTAGGGCTAAGCGGTGTCAATACTTGTCGTTCGATTTCAATCTCTCCTGATTTGCTGAGACTGATTCGCAAACGATAGTCTTGGTGAAGGTCACAAGCTTGACACTCTTCCTCTATCTTTTGTCTCAAGTCTTCTGCATCAAAAGGAAAGGTAAAGTAACGACTAGCCTTTTGCAATCTTTCTAGATGTTGATTTTTAAAGAGCAAAGTTTTCTGGCTAATTTTCCCTGTCGTAATCAGTTGAAAACGAGGCTGTTTTCGGTAAAGAACAGCAGCCTTTTGCTGGACTTCACAGTATTCTGCTTCCCAAGTACTATCCCAAGTGATGCCACCACCAACTCCATAGATTGCTTGCCCTTTATGAAGCTGAATGGTTCGAATAGCCACATTGAAAATCCTTCGTCCATTGGGAAGTAAGAGTCCAACAGTTCCACAGTAAACTCCTCTTGGTTGGGGCTCGAGGTTCTTGATAATTTCCATAGTCGCTATCTTGGGAGCTCCTGTGATGGAACCACATGGAAAGAGCGATCGGAAAATTTCAACTAGGTCAACATCCGGTCGTAACTGACTCTTGATGGTCGAAGTCATCTGCCAAACCGTTGAATACTGTTCCACCTGACATAAACGTTCCACATGCTCACTACCTACCTCAGACAGACGGTTCATATCATTGCGCAAGAGGTCTACTATCATCATGTTTTCTGAGCGATTTTTGGGATCTTGTTCCAACCAAACTGCCTCTTTCAAGTCTTCATCATCCGTCAGACCACGTCGAGTTGTCCCCTTCATAGGACGAGTCGTCAATTCACGACCATTTTGCTCAAAAAAGAGTTCTGGACTCATGGAAATCACTGCCATGTCGTCGTGCTCTATGTAAGCATTGTATCCCGCTTCCTGCTCAACCACCATACGATTGTAGATAGCAAAAGGATTGGCAGATAACTCCTGCATGAGTTGGACAGTATAATTGACCTGATAAGTATCCCCTTGTCTTAAATGATGGTGAATATGGGCAATGGCTTTTTCATAGTCCTCTGCAGATGTTACTTCCTGCCAGTTTGATGGCAAAACTACGTCCTCATAAGTCAGGGGAATGCTGGTTTTTTCTACACTATCATGAATAGTGAAATAGAGGAGATACTCTCCTAACAAGGGACCCGAGTGTACTGCTAACTTCTCCTCAAAAGCAGGTGCAGCCTCATAGCTAACATAACCTACCACATAATAGCCTTGCTCTTGGTAGCTTTCCACCTGTGCTAGCAAGTCTGCTACTTCTGCTAAATCTCTGGTTTTTAACTCTTTGATAGGCTGGGTAAAGGTGTATCGCTCACCCAAAGCCCTAAAATCAATCACTGTTTTTCTATGCATATCCTAAGTATACCATAAAAGCCAGACCCCAACAGGAAATCTGGCAATTTATTCTTTGAGAATGATAAAGTAGATGTCACTTTCTAAGAAAATCTGAACATAGTATTCTCTTTTATCACACCGACTGTTATCTATCCTTTGGGAAAGAGTTCGGATGAAAAGGCATCTGTCACCTGCAATAGTTTTTGGAAGACTTTTTTCTTCAGAGCTACTGTATAATTGGCAACTGAGCCTCCGTACTTGAAGTTTCGGTAATCCGTTTCTACTGCTTTGTCAAACAAGTCTTGCAATTTCTCATAAGAATCAATTTGCTGACCATCAATTTCAAAACTATGAATTCCTCGTTTTGCCTTAGTAATAATAGCGTCAAACCAGGCCTTCTTCCATTCTTCTAAGTTCTGGAACTTGCCTTTCGAAACCTTCTGGATAATGAAATCATCCCCAAGGGTGTCATGCCCTTCGCTAAGTGCCTCATCCTTGTATTTATTAGAAGCATAGCCTAGGAAACCATTTTCGTAACCATAATAACCCCACATACGGAAGGCATTATGCTTGAAGGAGATGGCTCCAGGAGCTCCCTGACTTGTATTACCGCCGTAGATAGCATCTACCATCTTGACATTGACATAAGCTGTCTTGAGTTCTTCTGGTCGGTAAGTTCCCTGATAATGCCTGTTGGTGATGATGTTATGTTTGATTAAATCATCCACAGAATTTAGCTGAGTCTTGGCTTCCTCATCTGTCAATGGACGGACATAGTCCCACTGGTTTGGAGCAACGAGTTTATTATCCTGGTCCTGATAGCGCATCTGCTTGGTCATCTTGCTGAACCAGGCCTTCTTTAAAGCGAGATCATTCTTAGCGAGGACTCGTTCCCCTTCCAAATAATCTAGAAGCATCAAGGCCTCATTATACCCCTTCATGTAGTGGTCAATCTGCTTGCGTGTTTGCAACTTGGTTGGATCTGGATTGTACCATTGATCCCCATCATTTGGTCGCATGTAAGCCATATTGATACCGAGGGCGCCGTACTCACCCTGATGACCTTCCTCAGCCGGTGACTGGAGCATACCCTGAGCATAGGCTTCTACATAGGTTCCTTCACGATGTTTGTAGCCACCCAGATAGACAATGCGATCGTTGACGTGAGTTGTCTCATGGGTGTAGACAGACAAGCCATACTCACTCATCATATCGATTTCCACAAAGTGAACAGCATCTCTGGCATTTATCTTTGGATAGATAGAGGCATAAGCTCCTAGCTTATTGTCTTTATAGTAGCGACCTGCTGGTCCAAATACCTCACGAATTGGCGCGTAGTCTTCCATACCACTAGTATGTCCATAACGCTCTACCCAGCCACGTCCATCAACGCGATAGCCTTCCCAAACTGGTGTAGCTACATTAAAGTCACTCTTAACCATACGGTCTTTGACATCATCAGCAGCTAGTCGATACCAGAAGTCCAAGTAAGTCAACTGGCGGTCCGCTACTAGATCAATGTCAGCCTTCATCTGGTCTATGGTTTTGCCAGATTTATCAGCTGATCCGAAGGTAATGGTATTGTAGTTGGAAATCAGGAACATCTGTGCCTTCTTTACATTCAACAAAGGCAGAATCATATTTCGATGCAACCAGTTATTAAGATTGTCATAAGCCCGATGCTTCCGATTTGCAATTTCTTGATTCTTCGAAGCTCGCTCTGCTATGTAGACATGGCCCTTGGTGGCATTCACAAACCAGTCATTCATATCCTTGTCAGTCGTCAATAACTGTCTGTTGTAGTCTAAGAAGGCATGTAAATCTTCAGATTTTGTATCCTTGGCTAGAACTCTAGCAAAAGTTTCATGAGTCTGGTCGCCTTTTAGATTACTCTCTCTTGAACCAAGTTCAATCAATCGATCCAAGACATCGACGTTTTGCCCATAAAAATCTGGTCTAAAGAGCATGAGTTCTTTCAGATTGTAATCGGCAAATCGGATACCGTAATAACGATTGAGATAAGCAAGTCCCAGCATGATAGCTGATTGATTGTCCTGAACTTTTTTCTTCAGAGCAGCGGTACGAGCAGGTGAATCATTCCACTGATAGTCTAGATTGGTAAGCAACTTATCAACCAGGTTTCCTAGCTGTGCTTTGACCTCTGCAAAGCTTTCTTCTAGATACCAGTTCTTCACTGCCTCAACCTTCTTATCAAGGCTAGTGGTTTGATCATCTAGGATTCGATAAACTCCCTCAGACTGTAAGTCCACTGTTTTCAGGATAGATGTTAGCTCCTTGGCTAGGGCTGAACGGTCCTTAACCAGCATATCTGGAGTATAAAGCACGTCTAAGTCAGCAATCTTATACTCCTTAACAGCAGTCAAGCCAGAATTCTGAGCGCTAATCGTAAATACATCCTTGGTCTTGTCTGCATAATGAACCATGATATGGTCTGCCACTGAAAGATCCGTTACAAAGTCTTTCCCTTTCATGGCGATAACAGAGATTACCTCTTTCTTGGCTAGATTGTGATCAAGATCCAGCTTGTTCCCTTGATTAACGATCCATTCTTTATTGTAGAACGGTTGCAATTTTTCAAGGTTGCGATAGGCTTGATCGTGGCGACTATCATAATCTTGAATATCCTGATAAGCGTATTCTTTTACATTAGCAATCGTAGGAGAATCAGCACTTGACTTAGCCAGATAGTAGCTAAAGCCTTCTTCAAAATTTTTCTGATCATCGCGTTGAATCAAGTCAGTTGCTTCAGCATTCACCTTATAATATTCTTTTCCAGCTATTCTCTCAGTTTGGATTGACTTGATGGCTAAACGGCTGGTCTTATGGTCCTCTGAATTAATCTTGAGATAATAGTCTTCCAAGTTTCTTGGCACTTCTGTCAAGTGCTGAATCACAGACTCTTTGCCATTTTCAACCTTAACAAGGCTTGTTTCCTTAATATCTTTTATTTCTAGCTTTTTAAGCTCTAAACGAAGCTTCTTGACCTCAAGCAGAGTGCTCTCCTCACCCTTACCACGATTGTAGACCATCCTTGTAGATATGGTGTAATCCGTATAAAGTTTTAGATTATCAACTGTTGCTTCCAGCTGATCACTCGTTAAGTCAAGAGTCTGATCCTCTAGCCCCTTGGCTTTAATAATGGCACTAATTTTTGAAACGGAAACACCATCTGCCTTGTCCAAGTTATAACTTAAGCGAGCTGAACGGCCCATCGAATTTCCAGTAATATTTGAAAGAGTTAGGACAGGTTCAGGTTTAATTTCTTCTTTTTCCTTACTGCCACGGATGATAACCTGATCTTTAGCTTCTGTTAAAATCCGTGTTGTTTCTTTCGGCTCTGAAATACGTTTCCCATCTTTTTCCTCATAGCTGGTAACAATCTCTTTCTCACCATCTTGACCGACTTGCTCGATTCTTGTTTCACCGACAAGCATGTCTGGATCAATCTTTTCCCTAGTTTGTTTAGGAATCAACTCTTTTCGGACTTCAATATGTAAAGTCGGTTTTGCATCTAAAACTAGCGCTTCAGTAGCATTCACACCACCACTATAGCTAGGGAGTTCCTGTTTCAGAGTATCAACTGGAACTGCGCCTCCTTCATAATCTGGTAGGCTTTCAGCTACTGTACCTTGACCATTGACACCTCCTTCAAATGTTGGTTTTGTTGGCTCGACTAAGGATTCGCCTGATACACCGCCTGTGAATTCTGGTTTGTCATGGACTTCTGGGATGCCACTTTGACTGCTAAATTCTGGTGTATACTCTGGTATGGCTTCGGATACTGTTCCTTGGCCATTGACGCCTCCTTCAAAAGTTGGTTTAGTTGACTCAACCAAGGAGTCGCCTGATACCCCACCTGTAAAGTCTGGGATTTCCTGTTTCAAAGTTTCAACTGGAACTGCACCACCTTCATAGTCTTGTAAGGTTTCAGCTACTGCTCCTTGGCCATTAACATCACCCTCAAATGTTGGTTTTGGTGGCTCAACTAAGGATTCGCCTGATACCCCACCTGTAAAGTCGGGTTTGGCGTGAACTTCTGGAAGGCCACTTTGACTACTCGAGTTCGGTGTGTACTCTGGTAAGCTTTCTGCTACCGTACCTTGGCCATTGACGCCACCTTCAAATGTTGGTTTAGTTGACTCAACCAAGGAGTCGCCTGATACGCCGCCTGTAAAGTCTGGTGTGTTGTGGACTTCTGGGACGCCACTTTGACTGCTAAATTCTGGTTTATACTCTGGTAAAGCTTCGGATACTACTCCTTGGCCATTGACGCCTCCTTCAAATGTTGGTTTTGTTGGCTCAACCAAGGATCCGCCAGATACTCCGCCTGTAAAGTCGGGGATTTCCTGTTTCAAAGTTTCAACTGGAACTGCACCACCTTCATAGTCTTGTAAGGTTTCAGCTACTGCTCCTTGGCCATTAACACCACCCTCAAATGTTGGTTTTGTTGACTCAACCAAGGATTCGCCTGATACGCCACCTGTAAAGTCGGGTTTGTCATGGACTTCTGGGATGCCACTTTGACTGCTAAATTCTGGTGTATAATCTGGTAAGGCTTCGGATACTGTTCCTTGGCCATTGACGCCTCCTTCAAATGTTGGTTTTGTTGACTCAACCAAGGAGTCGCCAGATACGCCGCTTGTGAAGTCGGGTTTGGTGTGGACTTCTGGGACGCCACTTTGACTGCTAAATTCTGGTGTATACTCTGGCAAGGATTCAGCTACTGTACCTTGACCACTGACCCCACCTTCAAATGTTGGTTTTGTGGGCTCAACCAAAGATTCGCCCGATACGCCGCCAGTAAAGTCTGCTTTGTCATGGACTTCTGGGATGCCACTTTGACTGCTAAATTCTGGTGTATACTCTGGTAAGCTTTCTGCTACCGTACCTTGGCCATTGACTCCACCTTCAAATGTTGGTTTTGTTGGCTCAACTAAGGATTCGCCTGATACACCACCTGTAAATTCGGGAATTTCATGAATGGCTGCTTGATTTACTGGTTTTGCAGGAATTTCTGAATTTCCACTAGATGTTAGATCTTGTCCTGTTCCTCTTAAATCCGACTCTAATAAATAGCCAACATAGTCATAGCCTTTAATGTCAATAATCCCTTGAGATAAACCATCTGCAGACACAAGGATTTGAGTCTGATCATAAGCTAGCAAGTCCTTGTGTTCAAAAGCAAATACTTGATAAGGGAGTAATAAGCTCTTACCTAGCGAAGCAATCAATAACACTCCAACTATCTTTGAAGGTTTTTTCTTAGAAAATAGGAAAACCACCAAACTAGCCGTCAGAAGACCAAGACCAGCCAAGGGGAAGGTGACTGATCCTGTTTGAGGTAAGACGGCTTGTCCCTGCTTACGATAGACTAGATAATAGCTCTCTTGGCTCAGATCTTGTGGTAATTCATGGTGAATGAGTTCACGTTCAGCAGCTGTCAACTCCGATTCTGCTAAATAGTGAAAGGAAACTTGCTTGGTCTCATCAGCCTGAACTAGTTTTGGTTCAAGTGTTCCTCCAATGAAGGCAAGTCCAATCAATACCGAGCCCACTCCCATGCTCAGTTTGCGAATGGCAAATTTTTGTAGCTTTTTTCTATCTTCCATATTAGCTTTGGTCTTGTCCTTAAAGACATCTCCTTTGTTCCGTTTTCATAATCTTATTATAATATTTTGTTGATTTTTTTACAAAATATTTCCGAGATAAATTGATATTTTTTAAATAAAAAAGCGGATCAGCATTGGCTGAACCACATTTTTAGTCTGGCACATACTCCAATATATCCCCTATCTAGCGACCCAGTTATTAGTAGATAGTTTCAATCATTGAAAAACGGATGCCCTTCGCCTTACTTGTTTTCAAAATCAAAAATTTGCGGGAGTAATCCCAACACGTTCGATTAAATTGCCCAACCGCTTCTAAAATCCAAATTCTACACTTCTTATGAATTAAAACATTTTTAGTAAACTCTTTTTTATAAAATCAAGATCACTCAACATAATCCAACAAATAGCCATAGCCCTTTTCTTCCATTTGATCCTTAGGAATAAAACGGATGGATAGACTATTGATACAATAGCGTAGCCCTCCCTTGTCCTGAGGTCCATCTGTAAAGACATGTCCTAAATGGGAATCACCAGTTCGGCTTCTGACTTCTGTTCTGACCATATTATAAGACTTGTCTTCCTTGTAGGTCGCAACGTCTGGACTGATAGGCTGGGTAAAACTTGGCCAACCACAACCCGATTCAAATTTATCTTTCGAAGAAAAGAGGGGTTCTCCAGTCGCTACATCTACATAAAGACCTGCTTCAAATTTATCCCAGTAACGATTTGAAAAGGCCCGTTCTGTTTGACTGTTTTGAGTCACTGCATATTCCTCAGGAGAGAGGAGTTTTTTCAATTCATCGTCACTCGGTTTTGGATATTTACTCGCATCAATGACCGGATAGGCTGCTTGATTGACATTGATATGGCAATAGCCATTAGGATTTTTCTGGAGATAGTCTTGGTGGTAATCTTCAGCCACGATAAAATTTCTTAAGACTTCTTTTTCAACCGCTAGAGGCTGGTCGTACTTCTGAGCAACTTGATCAAAGACTTGATTGATGACTTCTAAATCTTTCTCATCTGTATAGTAGACTCCTGTTCTGTACTGAGTCCCCACATCATTTCCCTGCTTATTCTTACTGATTGGATTGATAATGCGGAAATAATGGAGCAAGATTTCTTTTAGAGAAATTTGATTGGCATCGTAGGTCACATGAACAGTCTCAGCATGCCCGGTTTGGCCGATCAATTCATACTGGGTTGTTTCTCCTCTGCCATTCGCATAGCCAGAAACAGCATCTGTCACACCTGCCACTCGAGAAAAATATTCTTCGACTCCCCAGAAACAGCCTCCCGCTAGATAGATATCATGTAAGTCAGCTTCTTTATCTGGCTCCGTTCTTTTCTTAGCACCTTGACCTTGGCTAACAGCTGCCTTCTCAATTTGAGAGGTATCGGTGTAGACAGCGTTTCTTTTTTCCAAAAGGAATAACATTCCAATAATAATGCAAATGATGATTCCTATGAATACAATTATTTTTAATTTATCATTCATGATGAGCCTCTAATCTATGCTTTTTAACGTCTGTAAAATAGTTTCCTTGTCCATAAAGCCTGGCTGGGTCTTAACGAGTTTACCTTCTTTATCAATAAAAGCCTGAGTCGGATAAGAACGAACTCCGTAACTCGCTAAAAGTTGTCCCGAAGGGTCTAGCAATACTGGTAAATCTTTATAGTCCAAACCCTGATACCATTTTTTAAAGGCTTCTTCTGCTTGCTCTCCTTTTTGACCAGGAGAAACCACTGTCAAGATGACATAGTCATCACTTGCTTCTTTTGCAAGCTCATCGGTATCAGGGAGGCTGGCTAGACAAATAGAGCACCAAGATGCCCAAAATTTGAGATAGACCTTTTTGCCTTTATAATCTGATAGGCGATAGGTTTTACCATCAACTCCCATAAGCTCAAAGTCTGGAACTGCTTCCCCTTGTTTTGCCATTTGAGAGCTAACTTGTGCATTTTTGTCTCCATTTTGCTTATCAGCTTGGCTCTCCATCTGATTTTTACAAGCTGATAGACAGACCAGACTAGCGCAGACCAATACAGTTGCTTGCCATTTTTTCATCTTCGTCACCCTCCTCATTATCATATGAATATAGATATTCACTTTGTAGTTCTATTATATACCTACCTTGCTAAAAATACTTAGAATCTGTTTGGAAAATCATTAAGCTTCTTGATTACAAAAACTCCCACCTGCCAAGCAGATGAGAGTTTTGGATTATTTAAAGATAGAAGTTTTAAAGCTATCTGTTTGTTGAAGAAGTTTCTTATAAACAGCTTCTTTGAGTTTGGTTACATTATTTGTAGACACAGACTTATTACCATTCTTCTCTGTTTTTAAGGTTGCAGCATCCTTAGCAGCAGCTTCCTTGAATAAGCGAAGAAGATCATTGTAAGATGAAATGTTAGTTCCATTTACTTCAAAGGTTGTCAAACCATTTGTAGCCTTGTCTTTCACTTCTTTATAGTAAGCTTTCTTGAATTCTTCTAAGTTTGCAAATCGACCTTCAGAAATCTTGCTGATAATAAAGTCGTCACCTAGGGTGTTCTTACCTGCAGCCTTAGCCTCTTGTTTATACTTATTAGTAGCATAGCCTAGGAAGCCTTTTTCATATCCGTAGTAACCCCATAATCTGAATGTATTATGTTTAAATAACATTCCCCCAGGAGCACCTTCACTTGTGTTACCACCATAGATACCTGTCATCATAGGGACGTTGACATATGCAGAACTAAAGTCATCTGGTTTATAGACACCATTTCCTGGTCCACGGTTAGTCATAAAGTTGTTATCTACTAGGTCATTCACGGAATGAAGTTGAATAGCTTTTTCAGTATCATTTAGACCACGAACATTATCGTATTGGTTCTTAGAGTTTCCTCTCATTTGCTTATCAACTTTCTTGAACCAAGCATTATTCAATTCTTGACTATTTTGTCCAAGAACTGCATCAGCCTCAAGATTGTCTAACATCATCAGAGTATCGTTATAACCTTTCATGTAGTTATCGATAGCTTCACGTGATTTAAGATCATTTGGATTCGTATTATACCATTGGTTACCATCGTTAGGTCTTTCAAATGCCATGTTTAATCCTAGAGCTCCATATTCACCTTGGTGGCCTTGTGTTGCAGGTGATTGAAGCATACCTTGGGCGAAGGCTTCAACATTTGTACCTTCACGACGACCAAAATTACCGAAGTAAACAAGACGGTCATTTAAGTGTGTAGTCTCGTGTGTGAACGCAGAAGCTCCGTATTCGCTAATCATATTAGACATAACGAAAGTTACTTTGGCACGATTATCATTTGGATTATCGTAAATACTTGCATAAGCTCCAGCAACAGCTCCATTATCACCGTAGTATTCTCCTACAGGTCCGTAGATTTCACGGATTGGGGCATATACTTCAGTACTATTTTTGAATTGACCATAGCGTTCAGGCCAGCCTGGCCAACCGTGACCCCAAACATAGAATCCTTCCCAAACTGGATAGACGATATCTTTGAACAATCTATTCTTCACATTATCCAAGGCCAATCGATGCCAGAAATCAAGATAATTAATCTGACGCTGTGCGGCTAAATCAATCTCAGGTTTAAGTTTTTCCAAAGTAGTATTGTACTTATTAGCTGTACCATAAGACATCGTATCGTAAGTAGAAATGAGGAACATTTCTGTCTTATCTAGATTCAACAAAGGTAGAATCATTTTTCTATGAAGACCACGAGTCAAATTGTCATAAGCACGATATTTATGTTCGCCAACTCCTGGATTTTGAGAAGCTTTTTCTACTACATAGACCTTATCCTTAGTCGCATCAATGAACCAATCATTCATATTATCGATATTAGTGAATAATCCTCTGTTGTAGTCTAAGAAACCATTTAAATCTCCAGATTTAGTGTATTTCGCTAAAACTTCACCGAAAGCATCATATGTTCTTGAACCACTAATATTATTTTCTTTAGAGCCAATTTCAATTAATCTATCAAGAACATCAACGTTTTTACCATAGAAATCAGGTTTGAATAACATTAATTCTTTAATGTTAACATCACCGAATTTAACGCCGTAGTAACGATTTAAGTATGTTAAACCTAATAATAGGGCAGCTTTATTTTTCTCAACTTTATCAAGAATCATTTGTTGAGCTGCAGGAGAATTATTAAGTTGATGATCTTCATTTTCAACTAATTTAGTTACTAATGTGTTTAAATTAGCTTTTACATAGTCGAAACTTTCTTCTAAGAATAGATTTTTAATCGCATTTACTTTATTAGGTCCTGTTCTGCCAAGTTTTTGGTAAATTGAATCAGATTGAAGCTCGATAGGGTTTAAGATATTTACGATACCGTTAATTAAAACACTATGATCTTTTTGAACGATATTAGGTGTATATTTAATACCTAAGTCTGTTACAGTGTATTCTCTAACATTACTTAGACCCTCATCACTAGAAAATAGGTTGAAGTAATCTTTTGTTCCATCAGCATAGTGAACAATAATTTTGTTTGCAACACTTAAATCTGTTACAAAGTTATTATCATTCATTGGAGTAACAGAAATAACTTCTTTAGTATTTAACTTGTGGCTCTTATCTAGTTTATTAGCTTGATTAACGATAAAATCTTTGTTATAGAATGGTTGTATTTTTTCAATATTCTTATAAGCAAGTTTATAGTCTGGATTGTAGTCTTGAATAGACTCATAAGCTGCTTCACGAGTGCTTACATTGTTCAACTTGTTCAATTCATAAGGTTCACTTATGAATTTATCAGCTGTAATATTGTAACCAGCAACGCGAGCATCAGCTTCGTCTTTAGTTAAGTGTTTTAGCCTACTTGGATTCTTAGTATCTTTACCAGTTCCATCTTCTGCAGAGCTATAACCGATAACTCCGAATAAGTCTTTAATATGTGGGCTTCCGTCTTCATCGTTAACATCGTTAGAACCAAATATTTCATGACCTTTGATTACTTTAGCATATGTTACGTTATCTTGTACAGCTCCATATGGCCATGTTTTAGAGGCAATCCCACCAACGTTTCTAGTATTTTTAACATCAAGGATACCCTTGGCAACAGAATTTGTTAATCTTGCTTTTGTACCTGATTTCCAACTATTTAGCATATAAGTGACAAATGGTACTAGCATACTTGCATTGGCATTTTGGGCCGTAATAGTCGCATCTACATAGGCTCTATTGACAAAGCCCATATAGTTTGAACCAGCAATACCACCAACTGTCGAGTTAATCCCTAAAGAGTTGACTTTACCAATAAAGGCGACATTTTCAACCTTACCATCTTCATCAATCTTATTGACAATACCTGCAACATCATTGTTACCAGTAACCGAACCAGTCACCTTAACATCTTCAATTAGACCTTTATTTTTAAGGTTAAATCCAACCGTCGCAATTTGATTTTGACCAGAACGATTAATATCTACATTTTCAAAGTTGATGTTCTTAATAGTCCCACCATTAATGACATTGAAGAGTGGATGTTCCAAATTATAGATAGCATAACGTTTGTCTCCATCACTCAATAGCTTACCAGTAAACTCCGAAGTAATGTAAGATTTCCCTTGAGGAACAACGTTACGAGCACTCATACTTTGACCCAGTTTAAATTCACCAGCAGGATTTGCCTGAATGGCTTGGATCAATTCTCCAAAGTCGTAGAAAACACCATCCTGACTAGCTTTTGGTTTTTCAATATAGTAGGTATAAGTTTCATTAAAGCGATTATCAACATTACGTTGAACCAAGTTCTCCGCTACTGCTGTTACCTTGTAGACTTGTTTTCCATCAATTGTTGACTCTTCGATTTTTTGAACCGCTAGTAAATTGGTCTTATGGTCATTAGAGGTAACTTTCAGATAATAGTTTGACAAGTCGGTTGGCACTGAAGTCAGTCGAGTTTCATCCATTTCGATTTGATTTTCATATTTGATCAAATCCGTTCTTAGAATATCTTTAATCTCGATTTTCTTTAAATCCAGTCGCAGTGGTTCTTCCGTGAGAACAACTTCTTCATTCCCATTTCCTCGGTCGTAAACCATCTTGGTCGCAATCTTGTAGTCCTTGTAGTACTTCAAGTCTGTAAGATTAGCAGTCAAATCTCCCTCAGACATATTGACTGTTTGAAGGCTAGTGTCTCCGTCTTTCAAGACAACTTCAAGAGATTTAATGGTTACACCTGTTGGTTTGACCAATTGGTAACGAACCTTAGCACGGCGCTCTAATTCTTCTTTATCTATATGAGTGAGGGTCAACGTTGGCTCAGTCAGGATTTGATCACCTTTTTTGATGATATGATCTTGAACTGCTTCAACAACTTCCTCTGAAATCGTTGGAGCATCTGCAGTTTTCACGCCCTTAAGAGTCTTATAGACTTTGGTAATCTTTTTCTTACCGTTTTGACCAGCTTGAGCAACAACTTCTGTTCCCTTCGGAAGAGTGCTGTCTACTTCTGTTCTTGTCTCGAAAGGAATTTCTTCAAATGAAACTTCTTCTACTTGACCTTCAATAGCCTTGGTACCACGACTAATTTTTTCGTTTACTGGAGCCTTAACAGTTTCTGTACTCGTGCTGATTGGGTCCCCAACTTTTTGGCCATTGACTGTCTTATAGACACGATGAATCAGCTGACTTCCTGCTTGACCATTTTGAATCACTGTTTCTTCGTCAGTGTAGCGAGTATCGTCATTTACATACTCTCTTGTGTATGGGACTTCTACAGTTTCAGTTTCTGTGACAGTTGCTTCAGCTACTGTATACTCTGGTAATTCTGGCTGAACTAGGGATTCACCTTCGCGACCTTCTTCTTGGGTGCCTTTGGCACTAAGCTCGCCGGTGTATGCTGGGGCTTCTGGTTGAACTAGGGATTCACCTTCGTGACCTTCTTCTTGGGTGCCTTTGGCTGTAATTTCGCCGGTGTAGGCTGGCAACTCTGGCTGAACCAGGGATTCACCTTGGTGGCCTTCTTCTTGAGTTCCTTTTGCTGTAATCTCGCCGGTGTAAGCTGGGGCTTCTGGTTGAACCAAGGATTCACCTTGGTGGCCCTCTTCTTGAGTACCTTTGGCTGTGAGCTCGCCGGTGTAAGCTGGAGCTTCTGGTTGAACTAGAGACTCACCTTGATGCCCCTCTTCTTGGGTACCTTTGGCTGTAAGCTCGCCGGTGTAAGCTGGGGCTTCTGGTTGAACTAGAGACTCACCTTGGTGGCCCTCTTCTTGCGTGCCTTTTGCTGTAATTTCGCCTGTGTAGGCTGGTTCTTCTGGTTGAATCAGAGATTCACCTTCATGACCTGCTTCTTGAGTGCCTTTAGCGCTAATCTCACCTGTGTAAGCTGGTAGTTCTGATTGAATCAGAGATTCACCTTCATGACCTGCTTCTTGCGTTCCCTTAGCAGTAGCAATTTGCTCTGGTTGTTCTTGGAAATCTGATGCTTTAAAGTAACCTACGTATTCGTATCCTTCAATCTGAATGACACCTTTTTCCAAGTCCTCTTGACTACTTGCAACAATCGTTTGGTTGTAGGACACCAAGATTTTATTCTCAAAGGCTTGGGCTGATTGAGGGATAAAGTAACTACCACCTAGAGCACCAATAAAGAGAAGACCCAACATTTTATTGCGGTGTTTTTTAGACATCACCACAACAACCAAAGATGCTGTTGCAAAACCGAGAGTTGCCAATGCCAACTCCTTGCTTCCAGTGTTAGGCAATTGTTGAGAATTTACTTCCTTTTTTCTGTAAACAAGATAAACAACATCATCTTGTTTTAAATCTGAAGGGAGTTCGCGATGGATCAAAGCTTTTTCTGCTTCTGTCAATTCCTGTTCAGCCAAATAACGGTAATGAACTTGGCTAGGTGTCGCTACTTCGTTAGCTACAACAGTTTCAGCTAAAAAGTTGTTTGCCCCCAAAAGAAATGTCCCGATTACCGCAGAACCGACACCAACTGAGAACTTCCGAATAGAGTATTTGATGACTCTCTCAAACTGCATTTTTCTAGTATTCATTTTATATCTTCCTAATGTGATCTATTGGATATTGAGCACGCGCCCCTCCAATGAGTTTTGGTCGACTAGCAAGTGCCGTCACATGAGCCTGGCCAATCTCTCTTAAAACTGGACGTATCGGCACTTGAACATGCTTGATATGCATCCCAATAGCCGTATCTCCAATATCAATACCTGCATCAGCTTTGATAAATTCGACCTCCACAGGATCTTTCATAAAGCGAAAGGCGGCCAATTGACCAGATCCTCCTGCATGTAAGGTCGGGAGTACACTTACAATCTCCAACTGATGTTTTATAGCTACTTCTCGTTCAACAACTAAGGCACGATTGACATGTTCACAACCTTGAACAGCTAGGTGAATTCCCTTAGCCGCCAACAACTCCAACAGTGTCTTGACAATTAATTCACCGATTTCCTGACTCGAATCTTTTCCGATGTGTCCTCCCAGCACTTCACTCGAAGACAACCCCAAAACAAATAGTGCTCCCTCCTGTAAAGAAGCCTTGTCTAATACATCTTCAAGTATCTGCTGTGTTTCTGTTTGAATCCGTCTTTGGTCCATATTTCACCTCGCTTTTTTTCATTCTATCATATCGTTTTTCATCAATTTTAGCAAGATTGGAAGACGTTGGAATACCATTTGCTAGGATTCAAAAACTATATGAGGGCTCTTTTTAAAAACTGATTCAAATTCATCTAGTTTCAAATATAAGATAAATTATACTTTGAAAACAAAAAAATATAATAGTTTAGTAAAATCGTTGATCTAACAACATTTACACCTAAAAGATTTGTCTGCCAATTCGATTATAAGCTACCGAAAAGCAACTTCTACAATTCTATCCCATTTCTTCTATTAAAGCTACTAGTTTGCTTATTTTTTAGCCACTTTTTCGTCCTTGTAGATTTAGATGATGATTCAGAAAATTTTCATGAAATTATGATCAAACTTTAATTTCACTCTTAAATTATAATATGACAGTTTTTTGAATACAAACCGAATCCAATTTTTAAAAAACTAGATTTTACAGAGAAGATAACAAAAGGCGGTGGGACAGAAATCGATAGATAAAATCTCGATTTCGTAGTCCCAGCCCCGCGAGGATGATTAGGAGCTTCTTAGAGTCTAAAAGACGAACAAAAAGTTCAATCAGCTACCGAATCAAAATATGATTGCTAATAAAAAGTGAGGTTGGGATCTTTTGTCCCAACCTCTTTTTCTAGATTAAACTTTTTGGAGTCCTTGAACAGCATCATGATTAATGAGTAGTTGCCCATATTCTTGGAGGACAGAACGACTGATATCACTATCATCCGCAAATTCTCGCATACGAGCCAACAACCAAGCTGGATAAAGGCTAGGTTGATTTTCTACATCAACTAAGACTGTCAAATAGTACTGGCCATTCATCTTATAGAGTTCTGAAGTTTCCATTTGGTAGTCAACCATTTTGGCAAAAGAAACCAAACTAGATAAATCGTCAAAGCGCAAGATGTAATAGATATACGGTTCTCTTTTTCCTTCTTCTACTCCAAGTGCTTCGTCAAGCGCCGCTTCCTCTTCCTTTTCAACCTGCTCTAAAGATTGAATAGCTTCAATATCGTCTTTAGTTTTTTCTGCCATGGTTTTCTCTAAGGTTTTCAAAAACTCATCTGGAGACATTTTAGCTAACTCATCCATATCAGGAAGATCTGCCAAATCGTCAAAATCCAAATTCTGGTCGATCTTAGATTTTGTCACAAAGACATCAACCTTATCTGGCTTAGGAGTCACTCGGAAGCTAAGCATACCCGTATCCAAAAAACTATCTGGCATCTCTAGCTCATCCAAAATGGCATAGAAAAATTCTTCTGTTTTCTCTTGCGGAACGAGAAAGTCTGCGATTTCCATTCCACGATCCATCAAATCTTCTAAAGATATGGTGATTTTTAAAGTCGTATCACTGATTTGTTTCATTTTCATAGTTCGTAACCTCATACTTTCAGTTCTATCTATTATACAAGATTTCACAGATTTTATCAAAAGAATGGCGTTGGAATGTGATATAATACTAGTATCTATTTTAGAATATAAGAAAGAAAATTTCATGAAAAATATTAAAGTAAATGCTTTGGCTAGCTTGCTGGTCAATATCTTAAATATCGTTTTTCCTTTGATTACTAATCCCTATCTAACACGGATTCTTAGTAAATCGAATTACGGTTACTTCAACACTGCCAACACCTGGGCAAGCTTTGTCATTCCACTCGCTGCCTTTGGAATATACAATTATGGGATTCGAGCTATCAGTAAGGTTAAGGATGATAAAAATAAAATCAATTATGTCTTTTCTAAGTTGTTCTATATCTCCCTGATTACTTCAATTCTGACAACTGCAATTTACTTCCTCTTTATTCATTTTGATACTAGTATTGTCAATCTGAAAATCCTTTACTATATCCTTGGAATTCAAGCCCTCTTCCAATTTCTGAATATCGAGTGGATGAATGAAGCCTACGAGAACTATTCTTTTATCCTTTATAAAACACTGGTTATCCGAATTGGAATGTTAGTGGCTATCTTTGCCTTCGTTAAGACACCTGATGATATCGTCCCTTATGCCACAATCATGAGTGCGACAACCATTATCAACTATCTGTTCAGTTTCCTATGGATTAAACGAGAGGTTTCCTTTGTTAAGATTGAGTTCATCGAACTTCTCAAGTCATCTAAACCACTCTTAACCATGCTCCTTCTAGCAAATGCTAATATGCTCTATACCTTGCTGGATCGTATGTTCATCACTAAAGGACCTGATGAGAATTTCATCTCATACTACACCATCGCCTCCAGTATCGTTATGCTGATTGCTAGTGTTCTTAGTGGCGCTATCAACGTCAGTATCCCACGACTTGGTTATTATCTAGGAAAAAAAGATTTTACTTCTTATAAAAATTTGGTCAATCAGGGCGCATCACTCTTTTACTTCCTCATGGTTCCTACCAGTATTGGTATTATGGTTTTAGGAACCTATGCTACAGTTATCTACTCTTCTGAGAAATATCTAGAAGCAGGAATCGTAACGAGTGTCTTTGCCTTTCGTACCATTATCTGGGCTATCGAATTAATCCTTGGAAAACAGATTATCTTTATTAATGACCATGAAAATCGTTTGACTGCCTTTTACTTTATCGGTGGCGGTGTCAATGTCATTCTAAACTCTCTACTCCTTTTTAACAATATCTTTACTCCAGCATACTACATCGGAACAACCATTATAGCTGAATCAATCGTAGTTCTGCTAGAAATTCGCTTTATTCAAAAACACAAACTATTGGATTTGAAAGAGATTTTTACAACTCTGGCTCGCTACACAATCGTATCACTTGGTTTCATCCCAATTTATTATGTTTTTAAAACCCTCTTCCAAGTTCATAGCTATGAAGTTACGATGAAGATGATTAGCATGGTTCTTTCTACAATCGCAGCTTGTGGCATCTATTACGCCATCACACTCTTTATTATCAAAGATAAAACACTTCATTATGCGCTTGACTTAGTTGGTGCTAAGATTAAAAGAGGATAGAGGTCTTTATCCTTCTCAAAAATATTCAAATCAAATATGATGCAACAAAAAGAAGACCTTACAGAGTCTTCTTTTTTCTATACGGCCTACACAATAAATACTCACTCAATAAACTTGTTAGAGCTAACGAGGTCAAGACAACACCGACCTAGCTTTAAAAAATTAGAAAGAGTATCACTTACAAATCTACTGTTAGTACCTTCCCAGCTCTCACGACTTGTTCACCTGCAATGTAGACGTCATCAACATCACTGGATTTGACAGCATAAACTAAGTGAGAAAGCATGTTTTCTTGAGGTTGGAGATGGATTTTTCCTTGGGGTTGGATGACGAGAAAATCTGCTTGCTTGCCAACTTCTAGACTACCAATCTCATCTTCCATTCCCAACACCTTAGCTCCTTCAATGGTCAGGGCCTTGAGGGCAGTTTCGATTGGAAATTGGCTGGCATCGCCATTCTTCATTTTCTGTAAAAGGGCTGCCGTGCGTCCTTCCTCAAACATATCGAGGTTATTGTTAGAAGCAACTGAGTCAGTCGCAATCCCGACTGGCACTCCTGCCTTTTGAAGTTGGACGACTGGTGCAATCCCTGAGGCTAGTTTGAGATTGCTGATAGGATTGTGGGCGATAGCGACTTGCGAATCTGCCAAGCGGGTAATTTCTGCTTCATTTAACTCCACACCATGGGCAAAGACAGCTTTATGGTCTAAATAGCCAAGCTCATCCAGAAAGGCTAATGGGCATTTGCCATAACGTTTCAGGATAATCCCTGACTCTTCCTGTGTTTCTGCTACATGGATATGAAGGGGAATATCCAGCTCTTTTGCCAAGTTCAAACTAAACTCCAGTAAGTCTCGACTACAACTGTAAGGCGAATGAGGGGCCACCATGACCTTGAAATTGGGATCCTGATAGCCTTTGATTGTCTCGATGACAGATCGAGTTCTGGCTATGGTTTCATCCGTCGTCTCGGTTTCTGAAGAAAAGAGGGTCGGAGAGAAATAGCAACGCATCTTGGAAGCCTTGACCGCATCATAAATCTCCGCTATATCCACTCCATTAGGATTGTACATATCATTGAAAGTTGTCGTTCCTGACTGGAGCATCTCTGTTAGCGCCTCTTTGACGGCCTTTGTGGTCATCTCTGGTGTGAACTCTGCTTCTGCCGGCCAAATATAGTCCTCTAGCCATTCGTGGAGATTGCTATCATCACGAATCCCCCTCAAGCCTGTCATTGCAGAGTGAGTATGGCAGTTAACCAAACCAGGCATAATCCAAGCACCCTGATAGTCTATGATTTTATCTGCTTGCTTGAGAATTTCTTGATTCTCCTGACCGACATAGACGATTTGAGAATTTTCAAGAGCTAAGATACCATCCAGGTAGACATGGAAATCTTGGTCACAAGTCACGATATTTACATGCTGAAAGACTTTCATGATGCTTCTCCTTCTCTAAAGACAATTTATACTCTTCGGAAATCTCTTCAAACCACGTCAGCTTCGCCTTGCCGTATATGTGTTACTGACTTCGTCAGTTCTATCCACAACCTCAAAACGGTGTTTTGAGCAACCTGCGGCTAGCTTTCTAGTTCGCTCTTTGATTTTCATTGAGTATTAGATATCACAATTTTTCTAGCTATTGTAACAAAAAAGTCACCCGAAGGCAACTTTTATTTTGTATTTGCTTAAGAAACTAGGTAAAGTCTATTCTGGACTAAAAGCCGCTGCTTGCTGCATTTGGTAGTACTTGCCTTTTCTAGTCATCAGTTCCTGGTGATTGCCATACTCGACAATATCTCCATCCACCAAGACAAGAATCAAGTCAGCATCTTGAATGGTCGACAAACGATGGGCGATGATGAAGCTTGTCCGCCCCTTCATGAGTTTGGCAAAGGCATCCTGAACCAGCACCTCCGTCCGAGTATCGATGGAGGATGTCGCTTCATCTAAGATAAGAATCTTAGGGATGGCTAGAAAGACACGGGCGATGGTCAAGAGCTGAGCTTGTCCGACTGATAGTGATTCACCTGCATTTTCAAGCTTGGTATCATAACCCTGAGGCAATTGTTGGATAAAGAAATCCGCATTCGCTGCCTTGGCTGCTGCAATGACCTGCTCTCGGCTAGCACCAGGATTCCCAAAGGCAATATTGTCATGAATGGTTCCTTGCTTGAGCCAAGTTTCTTGAAGCACCATGCCAAACTGCTGTCGCAATGATGCTCGGGTATAGTCATAAATTGAGTGACCGTCTAGCAAAATATCTCCTGAGTTAATGGGATAAAAACGCATGAGGAGATTGATAAGGGTAGACTTACCAGCACCTGTCGGACCAACGATAGCAACCTTGCTACCAGCTGGGATATCAATAGACAAGTCCTTAATCAAAATCTTTTCAGGATTGTATCCAAAAGAAACATGCTTAAAGGAAATGGCTCCTTTAACTTGCTCACTGCTTATGATTTCTTCACCGGTTTCTGTAACTTCAAGACTTTCTAGAACAGTATAAACACGTTCTGCGCAGGCTAAGGCGCTTTGCAACTCGGCTAAAACTGATGAAATATCGTTAAAGGGTTTAGTATACTGTTGCACATAGTTCAAAAAGGTCACCAAACGACCAACCGTCAAAGTGGAACCCGCTATGATGCGCAAGGCTCCTACACTAGCAAGAAGGGCATAAATGAGGGAATTAACAAAACGTGTCGAAGGATTGACCGTTGATGAATAAAAGATAGCCGATTGAGAATAACCTGAGTAATTGTCATTAGCTTCATGAAGTCTATCGATAAATTCTTCTTGAGCATTAAAAGACTGGATAATGTTCTGCTGACTAAGTGACTCTTCAATCAGCTGAGTTTGAATCCCCCTGGTCTCCGTCTGCTTCTGAAAGAGATGGTAGGACCTCTTAGCGATAAAGCGTGAGATAACCATAGACAGAGGTGTTAAGAGCAAAACCAAGAGAGTCATCAAGAGATGAATTTGGAGCATGGCAAGGATGCTGACCAAAATCATCAATACTCCGATGAAAAATTGGTTGAAAATCATATTCAGACCTGTGGCCAACTGTTCAATATCTGTCGTCACTCGGCTGACCATGTCCCCACTACCTTGTCTGTCTACAAGAGCAATCGGCAAACGATGGAGTTTTTCAATGATTTTTTCTCGCAAATCCCTAGTAAAGGAAAAAATGAGACGATTATAGAGGAGGGGATTGGCCCATTGTACTAGCGTATTTCCGATAACCACCAAAATCATCTGGAGAAAAATCTGCCAGAATACCTGAGATGAGTCCGTCACTAAGACTTGGTCAATCACCTGACCTATCAAGATTGGTAGATAGATGGATAGGGCCACTTGAGCAATGGTTCCCAAGAAAGCTAGAAAAAGAAGGACGGGATGACTTGCTAAATCTTTTGCTAATCGTTTGAGGGTTTGACTTGCATGTTTGCCTTTCATTCTAGTCCTCCTTTCCATGTTGGGATGCATTGATCTCACGATAGACTTGACTAGTCTTCATCAAATCTTCATGATTTCCAAGTGCTAATTGTTGACCCTTCTCTAAAAGAAGAATCTGATCTGCAATCTTCAAGGTAGAAGTCCGTTGGGAAATCAGGATTAAACTGGTGTTGGGCAAGTTTTCCTGAATGGCCTTTAAAAGATTGGACTCGGTAATGGTATCAAGGGCTGAAGTCGCATCGTCCAGGATGAGAAAAGGAGCTTGGCGCAAAACTGCTCGGGCAATCGACAAGCGTTGCTTTTGACCACCTGAGAAATTTCGGCCTCCTGCTTGGACTTCTGCGTCCAAGAGCCCTTCTTTTTCACTGACAAAATCCTTGGCCTGGGCAATTTCCAAAGCCTGCCAGAGTTCTTGGTCAGAGATTGTCTCTTCCATACCCAAAGTCAAGTTGGAACGGATAGTTCCCTTAAAGAGTTCAACCTTTTGAGGGACATAGGCCATCCAGGATCGCCACTCAGAAAGATTTCGAGGGCTACGCCCATCATGATAAAGGGTTACAGTGCCACTATCTAGTTGGTAGAGCCCAAGTAATACCTGAACCAAGGATGACTTACCAGAACCTGTCCCACCGATGATCCCAAGAATTTGCCCTTCTTTCATTCCAAAAGAAATATCCCTTAGAGAAGGTTGAGCTGCATCTGGATAGGTAAATGTCAAGTGACTGACTTGTAAAACTTGGGCACCAGACACTCTTCCTGCCTGCATCTCAGAAAGAACATCTTCAGGTTCTTCTGCGAAAACTTCCTCAATCCGCTTGGCAGAAATATAAGACTGGTTGAGCGAATTAATGAGCATGGCCAGTTTGATTAACTCTACCAAGATTTGCAGGAGATAGTTAATCAGGGCAATCAAAGCACCTTGACTGAGCCAACCTCCCTGGATAGAAATATAACCATTCCAGATAATCACCAGCAAAGTTCCGTTGACAATCAAATAGGTCAAGGGGGTCAAGAGACTGGACCAGTAGCCTGTTTTCATTTGGATAGCCGTATAGACTTGATTAAGTACTTGGAAGTTCTCGATTTCTCGTTTTTCTTGGCCAAAGGCACGAATCACGCGCATCCCTTGTATCTGTTGGCGTGTTTCCTGAACCAGCTGGTCTGTTTTCTTTCTCAAAATACTATAGAGAGGATTGACCAAGCGTGATAACACGACAATGACAAAGGACAAAATGGCAACCATTACCAAAAACCATAAGGTCAATTCAGGCGAGAGACGATAAGCCATAAAAATGGCACCAAAAACAATAATAGGAGCCCTTAAAAATAAGCGTAAAAATTGATTAATCCCTGTCTGAATCTGATAGGTATCTGAAGTCAAACGCGTCACCAAACTCGAAGTCGTTAAACGGTCTCTACTATCCTTGGGCAAGGAAAGAATATGACGATAGAGGTCATTGGTCAACTCCTTGGCAAATCCTACTGCTGCCTTGGCTGAGTAAAACTGAGCAACTAAGGCTACCAAAACTCCGATAACCGCAAAAACAAAGAGGAAACCCATTTGCATCCAGAGGTGACCCTGATCTTTTTTGGGGATAGATTGGTCGACAATCCCAGCTATCACCATGGGAACCAAGAGTTCAAAAACGGCTTCTAGCAACTTAAACAAGGGCGCTAGGAAAGACTCCTTGAGGTAGGGTTTAAAGTAAGAAAGTAATTGTTTCATATGTCCCTTCTATTTTCAAAATGAAGAAGGTGGAAAACCACCATCTTTTTTATTTGTTCAAATATGGAAGTAGGTAGCCATAACCAGCCTCTTCCATTTCATCCTTAGCAATGAATCGTAAAGAGGCAGAATTGATACAGTAGCGTAAACCACCTAGTTCCTGAGGTCCATCGGTAAAGACATGACCCAAGTGGGCATTACCCGAACGTGACCGAACTTCGATACGTTCCATACCATGACTCAAGTCCTGGTAGTAATGAATGAGTTCCTTGGAAATAGGACGGCTAAAACTTGGCCAACCACAGCCTGAGGCAAACTTATCCTTGGCAAAGAAGAGGGGCTCACCAGTCGTGATATCGACATAAATTCCTTCCTCAAAAGTTTGGTCATAAGCATTGCTAAAAGGAACTTCCGTCGCTGCCTCTTGGGTAACTCTATAAGACTCTTCTGACAAACTTTCTCGCAAAACTGCCTGACTAGGCTTTTCGTAGTTAGCAGCGTCTATGAGTGGCTTCTCTGCATCTCTCACATCAATGTGGCAATAGCCACCAAGATTTTTCTTGAGGTAGTCTTGGTGATAGTCTTCAGCTAAGATATAGTGGCGAAGCTTCTCCACTTCCACTGCAATTTTACGACCGATGAGGAGTTCTTGTTCGCGAACTACTGTATTGATAGTCGGTAAATCCTCTTCATCTAGGTAATAAATCCCTGTGCGGTATTGACGACCACGGTCATTCCCTTGTTGGTTGACAGAAAGAGGATCAATGACTCGGAAATAATAGAGTAAAATCTCACGGAGCGAGACCACCTTTTCGTCGTAGACGACTTGCACAGTCTCTGCGTGATCTGTTTCTTTGATCAGTTGATAATTGGTGGTTTCTACCTGACCATTAGCATAACCAACACTTGTTTGCAACACTCCAGAAATACGGGAAAAGTATTCCTCTAAACCCCAAAAGCAACCACCTGCTAAATATATTTCTGCCATTTCAAATCCTCCTTGACCGTCTGTCGGTCGACAAAACTGGAAATCATTTCATATCCCATGTTTCATTTTCAAAAAAAGGACAGGAAGCCTCTAATAGAGAGTTTCCCCATCCTATTGTTCTGTTTATTTTGCTTCGACGCGAACGCCTTGTGTATCTACTTGCAAATCATGAAGCTTGCCTTTGAAAGGTTGCTTTTCAAGTTCAGCCTTAATCTTAGGCATCTTGTCAGGATCAGCCAAGACCATAACAGTTGGACCAGCACCAGACAAGTAGGTCGCATAAGCACCATTTCTCTTAGCAACTTTCTTGATGGTCGCAAATTCTCTCACCAGTTCTTGACGGTAACGCTCATGGAAAAGGTCACTCTCAATAGCCTGGCCTGCTTTGACCATATCTCCAGTCAGTAGGGCTGCAATAGCCACATTGGCGATAGAACTTGCTGCAACAGCTTCTTTATAAGAAAGCTTCTTAGGCAAGACACCACGACTATCTCGAGTACGCAATTCATAGTTTGGAATATAAGCTAGGAAAGCACACTCTGGGAAAGACGCTACAACAGCAGAAACCTGACCTTCGACTGAGCTTGCTATGACCAGATTTCCATAGATAGCAGGTGCAACATTATCAGGATGCCCTTCAATCTTAGTCGCCAATTGTAATTTTTCATGTTTGCTTAGCTTCAAGTTTCCGAGTTGATTTGCCAGTTCAATCCCAGCAACGATGACCGAGCTCGATGAACCAAGTCCACGCGCAAGTGGAATATCACTGATCATTTTCAGGCGTCTAGGTTGTAAGTCTGGAACAATTTGTAAAGCAATCTTCAGCAAAAGATTACGCTCGTCACGTGGAATCCATTTGCCTAGTTGATGCTCAATCATCCATTCTTCACGTTCCTCACAAACCTGAATTTCTAGATACTTAGTTACAGCTACACCAACAGAGTCAAAGCCAGGACCCATATTGGCACTTGTAGCAGGTACAATAATCTTCATCTTAGTCTCCTAAAACCTTGAAGGTGTTGAGAAGTTCAAACTCGGCTACCGCCTTCAAAGCGTCTGTAATATTTTCAAGCTGTGCCTTGTTAATCTTATGGGTAATGATGACAATACGAGCTTTGCCTTCTTGCTTACCATCTTGAAGGATTTGCTTGAAGGAGATATCTTCCGCATTAAAGAGCTCAGCCAATTTCAAGATCTGACCTTTTGAATCTGGAGCCAAGATTGAGAAATAGTAGTTGGCTTTGACATCTTCTGGCTGAGCCAAAACAAGGTCACGATGGTATTCGTTAAAGGCTTTGCCAATGGTGCCGTCATTCAAACGACGAACGATACGGGCAATATCAGCTACAACGCTTGTTGCAGTTGGTTTTTGACCTGCACCTGGTCCATAGTACATAGACTCTCCGATACCGATAGATTCCACAAAGACCGCATTCATAACACCGTTAACACTTGCGAGTGGATGAGTTTTAGGAAGGAAGGTTGGAGTAACCTCGGCAGCGATTCCAGAAGGTGTTTCTTCGATAGAACCTACTAATTTAACCACGTACCCAAGTTCTTGGGCAACTGCCACATCTTCTGGAGTGATATTGCGGATTCCTTGATGGGCAACATCTTCAAATTTGACATTCATCCCAAATGCAAACTGGCTAAGGATAACCATCTTGTAGGCTGCATCAATCCCGTCAACGTCATTGGTAGGGTCGCTTTCAGCAAAACCAAGTCGTTGGGCTTCTGCCAAAGCATCTTCATAAGACCAGCCTTCTTCTACCATTTTGGTCATCATAAAGTTAGATGTTCCATTGACAACACCAAGAACACGAGTGATTTTGTCTGATGCTAGTGAGTTAACCAAGGTACGAAGGATTGGAATTCCTCCCGCAACAGCTGCTTCATAGTAAAGAGCAACATTATGAGCTTTAGCAATCTCAAGCAATTCTGCACCATGAACAGCCAAAAGGTCCTTGTTGGCTGTCACGACATGTTTCCCTGCTTCTAAAGCACGAGTGATAAATGTTTTAGCAGGTTCGATACGTCCCATCAACTCAACAACAATCGTGATATCTTTGTCTGACAAGATTTCGTCAATATTTGTTACAAAATTAAAATCATTTCCTGCTTCAAGCAAGCGTACTTTCTCTTCATCGTCTTTGACCAAAACCTTGGCGACTTCAATTTCTGAATGTGCTGCTTGAACGATTTTTTCTCTATTTTCCTTTAGCAAGAATGGCACACCACTGGCTACTGTACCAAATCCAAGTAAAGCAATCTTAACTGACATGTTTGTCTCCTCGAAATTTTCTAATAGTCCTATTATACCAAAATTGTGTGAAAATTCCTACCATTCAAAACTAAAAATAGGAGCATCAAATCACAAAAAAACTGCCCCGATAGATTCATGGGCAGGCTTTATGTTTGTTATTTTACAAAAGACAATTCCTTGCTAGTAGACAGGTCTTCTCGATAGTGGAAACCTGCAAAGCTGAGTTTTTTAATCTTTTCAACCGAAGTGACCTGATTTTCCATCAAGGCTGTTAAGAAAGCACCCCTAGCTTTCTTTGAAATGGTTGAGTGGACTTTAAGTTTTCCATCTCTGTCTTCCATAAACTTAAAGGTCACCATTTGCTCGCGAACCTCTTTAGGGAAGACAGTTTCAAATTCCGAAGACAAGAGTGAAAAGATTAGTTCTTCACCCTTCACCGACTCTTCATAAGCTGCCTGCCAGTGACTTTTCAGGCTTTCCCCAGCAACTTTAAGCTTCATCAAAAAGTCCAGCCTGTGAGGCGCAATCGGTTCAAAGGCTGGAATCACACCATAGAGAGCTGAAGTTATCATGAGGTGTTTCTCCAGATAGGTTTGCTCCTCCTTGGTGAGATTGTCCCGTTTGATGTTGCGATACATGAGTCCATCAAAGAGGTGCAAGGCTGGATAGTTTGTCGCAGTTTCATTTTTCAAGGCCTGGATATGGTCATACTCCTCTTGCGCTTTTTCGGCAGATATTTTGTAAAAACTCTCCAGCTCTTGGGCAGAATATGTTGCCAATTCAACCAGCACTGCCTGACTTTCAGGACGCAAAGGATTTGCTTCAAAACTAGGAACATTTGTATTCATTTCTTTTGCAGTTGGGATTAGAATTTTCATAGTCTTAGTGTAGCATATTTTTTTAAGACTACCAAGGATTTGAGCCTAAATAATACGACCTTCTAAATGATCCAATTCATGCTGACAAATCTGAGCAGGAAATCCTGTCAGGATAATGGTTTGCTCTTGCCAATGGATGTCTCTGTAGCTTACTGTAATTTTTTCATACCGAGTTGTTGGTCTCACTCCTGTCAAAGACAAACAACCTTCCCCTGTTTCGTATGACCCTTCAAAAGATTTGAGAACTGGATTAAACATAACCATGGGAATCATTCCGATATTAAAAATAATGACGCGTTTTTGTACCCCAATCATATTGGCCGCTAGTCCAACACAGGTTTCTCTTTTGGCTTGTAGAGTATCTTGCAAGTCCTTTGCCAGTGGTAAATCCTCCTGATTAGCAGGCTGGGATACCTGCGATAAAAACATCATATCTTTGACAATTTTCTTTTCCAACTACTCTTTCCTCCATCTTTCTCTCTACTTGATTATATCACAAAATCTTTGTCAGTTTATCTTATATAAAACCAAAAAAAGCCATCCGAAGATGACTTTTCATAGTGCTTAAATAGCGTTTTTATCTTTTCCGAGTGCTCGTTGGATTGCCTTAACAATCTCAACAAGGACCACAATCATAAGTGCTCCTACAGCAACCACTATCCATTGAGTCAAGCTCAAATGTGAAACGTGGAAGAGGCTGTTAAATCCTGGAACCAAAATTGTCACCATCAAGAGGACAAAGGCAACTGGGATTGACCAGTTAAAGGTCTTGTTCTTGAAGAGTCCAACCGTAAAGATTGATTGGTAAACAGACTTGACGTTAAAGGCATGGAGCAATTGGATCAAACCTAGAGTTGCAAAGGCCATAGTAAGGGCATCTGCGTGAATTTCAGTTTGAGCTTGATGTTCTGGGAAGAGAATTGCCCAACCGTAAACACCTAGAACGAGCATGGTTTGGAAGACACCTTGATAAAGGATAGCTCCGAATACACCACCGTCAAAGAAGTTAGATTTACGTCCACGAGGTTTGTGGGTCATAACCCCTGGCTCAGCTGGTTCCACACCAAGGGCGATGGCTGGAAGAGTATCTGTTACCAAGTTAATCCAGAGAAGGTGCACTGGTTGCAATACATCCCAACCAAAGAGGGTTGCAAAGAAAATGGTGAATACCTCAGCCATATTGGCAGACAAGAGGTATTGGATTGATTTTTGGATATTTGAGAAGACCTTACGTCCTTCTTCTACCGCTACGATAATGGTTGCAAAGTTGTCATCGGCAAGGACCATATCAGAAGCTCCCTTAGAAACCTCTGTACCAGTAATCCCCATACCGATACCGATATCAGCTGTCTTAAGTGATGGTGCGTCGTTGACTCCATCACCTGTCATGGCAACAACTTTACCTTCTTTTTGCCATGCTTTCACGATACGAACCTTGTGTTCAGGTGATACACGAGCGTAAACAGAGTATTGCTTGAAAACTTTTTGGAATTCTTCATCAGAGAGTTCGTTCAACTCAGCCCCTGTAAAGACATGGTCTTCTGTATCATTTGGATCGATGATTCCAAGACGCTTGGCAATGGCTTCAGCTGTATCTTGGTGGTCACCCGTGATCATGATTGGACGGATACCTGCTTCCTTAGCGACACGGACAGCTTCTGCAGCTTCTGGACGCTCAGGGTCAATCATGCCGACCAAACCTGAGAAGATGAGGTCAGACTCAACGATTTCAGATTCCAAGGTTGGAATTTCATTGCTTGTCTTATAAGCCATCATCAAGACACGAAGGGCTTGTTTAGCCAAATCTTTGTTGGTTGCAAGGATAGCTTGTTTGTCTTCTTCTGTGATTGGACGAACTTCCCCATTGACTTCAATACGAGTCACACGTTTGAGCAATTGGTCAGGGGCTCCCTTGACAGCGATAAAGTAAGTACCGTCTGCTTCCTTATGGATGGTAGACATGAGTTTACGTTCTGAGTCAAATGGCAATTCTGCTACACGTGGCTCATCCTTCAAAACTTCACGAACGTCAAAGTTGTGATCCAAACCAAACTGTACAAGGGCTGTCTCCGTTGGATCGCCAATCAATTTACCAGATGGGTCCACCTTTGTATCATTGGCAAAGTTCATGATGCGAAGCGTATTGTTATTCGCATTAATTTCAGCTGCAGAGCTTTGCAATTGACCGTTGGTGTAGACTTTTTCAACCGTCATTTGGTTCATGGTCAAGGTACCTGTTTTATCAGATGCGATGATTTCTGTTGAACCAAGTGTTTCAACGGCTGGCAATTTACGAACGATTGAATTACGTTTAGCTAGAGTTGTAGTTCCCAAAGAGAGAACGATGGTTACAATGGCAGGAAGACCTTCTGGAATTGCCGCAACCGCAAGAGCAACTGCAACCATCAAGCCTTCCAACGGATGTTCACCACGAACGAAGACACCAACCAAGAAAGTGATAATCGCAATCACAACGATTAAGTAAGTCAAGGCTTTAGATAATTGTTCCAAGCTTTGCTTCAATGGTGTTTCTGTCTCATCGGCATTGGCCAACATATCCGCAATCTTACCAACTTCAGTATACATACCAGTGTTGGTCACGACACCAATACCACGACCGTAAGTTACGTTTGAGTTTTGGTAACCCATATTGACACGATCACCGATACCAGCATCTGCTTCTACCACTTGAATAATATCTTTTTCAACTGGTACAGATTCACCAGTAAGAGCAGCTTCTTCGATTTTAAGAGACGCCGCTTCCAGCAAACGCATATCGGCAGGCACCACATCTCCAGCTTCTAGCAAGACGATGTCCCCAGGTACCAATTCTTTTGAGTCAATCTCAATAACACGACCATCACGACGAACACGGGCCATGGGGCTAGACATATTTTTCAGAGCTTCGATAGCCGCTTCTGCTTGACCTTCTTGGTAAACACCAAAGGCTGCATTCAAGACAACTACGGCCAAGATGATAATGGCATCTGTTAAACCGTCCATTCCTTCTGTAATTACAGAAAGTGCCGCTGCCGCTAGTAAGATGATGATCATCAAATCCTTAAATTGATCAAGGAATTTAGCTAGTAGGCTACGTTTTTCGCCCTCTTCTAACTCATTACGACCATAACTCGCTAAGCGTTCTTGAGCTTGAGCAGTTGACAAACCTTCAACAGATGAGTCCAAATTCTTTAGGACTTCCTCAGAAGATTGCGTGTAAAACAAGTCTTTATTTTGTTCTTTTGACAAAACAGTCTCCTCCTTTTTGGTCTCTTTTACAAAAAAAGAGACCTGTTTTTTAAAAAAACAAGTCTCGCTGTTTAATATAGTGCCGGAAATAATTCGGAATGACGACACTATCGCGGTTTCCCGCCAGCTACTCCCTTGAGTAGTTCTATTATATCAGAAATTCAAAAGTTTTCAAGTGCTGGGGTGGGGTTACTCATCACTCTCATCATAGGTACGATCACTGATAATATATCTTGGACGTTGCTTCGTTTCTAGATAGATTTTCCCAATATATTCACCAATTACACCAAGACTAATAAGTTGAACCCCGCCAAGTAAACTTACAATGGCGTAGGTACTAGCCCAACCGGCTACAACCGTTCCTGAAAACTTACTCCACAAAACCCAGATGATCAACAAAAAACTAAAGAGTGAAGTCATAACACCCAAGCTGGTAATCAAGCGTATGGGTTTAATCGATAGGCTCGTAATTCCGTCCATTGCTAGGCCAAACATTTTAGAAAGTGGATAGTGGCTCTCACCAGCAATCCGCTCATGGCGTTTATAAGTCACAAACGAATACTTAAATCCCACAAGAGGCATAATTCCACGAAGGAATAAGTTTACTTCTTTAAATTTAGCAAGTTCATGAATAAATCGTTTGGAGACTAAACGATAGTCCGCATGATTAAAAACAACATCCGCTCCAAATAGTTGCATCACTTTATAAAAACCTTCTGCGGTAATCCGCTTAAATGCTGAATCCGTATCTCGATTATCCCGAACGCCGTAAACAATTTCTGAACCATCTTTATATTCTGCAACCATTTGATCCATGCAGTTGATATCATCTTGACCATCCGCATCAATCGTAATCACGATATCCGCAAATTCTGCAGCTTCGTACATCCCAGCAAGAACACTACTTTGATGACCACGGTTTCGACTTTGAGAAATACCTACAACAAATGGATTCGATGAAGCATATTCTTGGATAAGTTCCCAAGTTTTATCCTTACTGCCATCATTTACGTACATGACCTTGCTATTTGGATGAACCTCTTGATTTTTTACCAATTCCTCAATTTTCCCAACAAACATCGGATTGGTATGAGGCAACACTTGCTCTTCGTTATAACACGGAATAACGATATATAAAATCGGATTATTTCTAGTCATCTCAACTTCCTATTCTTCTATAAATCATAGATGTTTCAATCTGTTTTTCTAACTTATAATTACTACGTACATATTCTTTTATAAAAGAATCTGTCAATTTTCCGTAATCCCATTCAGTATCAAATACAATATAAAGTGGAGGATTTTCAGTAATAGAATTTTTGAAATCTTCGATTAATATTTGATCATTAGTTACTGCTGGAATAAAGAAAAATTTAGTACTAGATAACCGTTCGCTATATAAATAGATTGTCCCATTTTGTCGATGAGTATAAATTCTATCTTCCGCTTGAGAATTACTTTTTATATAGCTTGCAACACTTTGTTGTAAATAAGATGTATTTCTATCTCTTGTTTTTATGTTTTCCCTTACGTAATTAATGTTCGCTATATATACTATACATAAACCTAATAATAATAATGTAAATTTCTTTACAGTAAAATTTTTAAATAAATTAAACATATAAGAAATATACGGTACTAGGAATGGAATAATTACAAGAATATAATGTCCATAACTACGTTTCGAAATAAGTGCTAATGTCAAACAAAACAAGAAAGCAACATGGTATAGAATCGATTTATATTTATACTTGTTCCATAATAGAAAAGATGATAAAAGAATTATTAAATTTAAACTTAATGAATTAGACTGAGATAAATACCATTTAAATATTTCTTTCATCGATCCATTATTAGATTCTGTAGTGTATATAAAATTAACCCCTATCGATTGATATAACATATCAACAAAAATACCTTTATAAATTAAATAAAGAAATAGAGGAATTGTAAAAATTAACACTCCAGTAAAAAAGTTAATTAATGTATCAATTAATTCTTTATATTTTTTCAAGGTAACATAATGAACAATTATATAAAGGCCAAAAATAAGCCAAATCCCAATCATATTTGCTTTCGTAAAAAATACAATTGCAAAAGATAAACCAGCTAATATAATCTCATAATTTTTGATGTTATTTTTAATGAAAAATTTTAAAAACACATACAAAGAGTATGAAATTAAAGGAAGAATATACCCTTCTAAACTCCAACCACCATCAAAAAAATGTTCATATACCAAAAAAAGTAAGAATAACACTAATATCGATTGTTTATTTCCTGTAAACAATTTAGAAGTCAGAAAACTAATTACAAAAAATAAAAAAGTACAAAACAAATACAGAAATTTTATGCCTAATGAACCACTAATAAAATAACCTAGATAGTTCACGATAAAAATCACGGGACCTTTATGATCAAATAAATTAGCATACATAAGGTCTCCGCGATTCATTGCATATCCAAAGTATTCAAAAATACTAGCATCAGAAAAGGGAATACCTTTTTTCACGCTTGTAACCATAGATAACCAAACTAAAACAGTAAAAAATAATGATGCAAACCCAATAAGTAAATTATTTTTTTTCATTTTATTCTCCCATATTTATCCTATATAATTTTATCATTTTTCCTAAAAAAAAAAAGCATTTTCTGATTTGTATCCCCTTTATAACGACCCCTCCATTTGAATTTTCTATGGAAAACCAGTATAATGATAGAATATAAAAATTCTAGGAAGAGAGTTAGATGAACCAATCAGTTTCAAATTTGAAATTAGCTGAGCGTGGTGCTATTATTAGCATCTTGACCTACCTTTTCTTGTCAGCAGCTAAGTTAGCAGCAGGTCACCTCCTTCACTCGTCCAGTTTGGTGGCGGATGGTTTTAACAACGTTTCAGATATCGTTGGAAATGTAGCCCTTCTCATCGGGATTCGTTTGGCTCGCCAACCGGCAGATAGAGATCATCGCTTCGGTCACTGGAAAATCGAGGACTTGGCAAGTCTCATCACTTCCATCATCATGTTTTACGTTGGATTTGATGTTCTACGGGATACCATCCAAAAAATACTCAGCCGAGAACAAACGGTCATTGACCCACTTGGTGCGACTCTGGGAGTCATCTCTGCTATCATCATGTTCGCCGTTTATCTCTACAATACCCATCTGAGTAAGCAAGCTAAATCAAAGGCTCTCAAGGCAGCCGCTAAGGATAATTTATCAGATGCGGTAACATCTCTTGGAACTTCTATTGCTATCCTGGCTAGCAGCTTCAACTATCCAATCGTGGATAAGTTAGTCGCGATTATCATTACCTTCTTTATCCTTAAAACAGCTTATGACATTTTTATCGAGTCATCCTTCAGCCTTTCTGATGGTTTTGACGAACACTTGCTAGAAGATTATCAAAAAGCTATCATGGAAATTCCTAAGATTAGCAAGGTTAAATCACAACGCGGTCGTACCTACGGAAGCAATATTTATCTGGATATCACACTTGAGATGAACCCAGACCTGTCTGTTTTTGAAAGTCACGAAATTGCAGACCAAGTCGAATCCATGTTATCAGAACGATTTGGTGTCTTTGATACAGACATTCATATCGAACCAGCACCAATCCCTGAGGATGAAATCCTAGATAATGTATATAAAAAATTGCTCATGAGAGAGCAACTGATTGACCAAGGAAATCAACTGGAAGAATTACTTGCAGAAGACTTCGTTTATATCCGCCAGGACGGACAAGAACTTGACAAGGGAGCCTATAAGGCTGAAAAAGAACTAACCTCTGCTATCAAGGAGCTTCATTTAACTTCTATCAGTCAAAAGACTAAACTCATCCGCTACCAAGTCGGTGATACCATTCATACCAGCATCTGGCGTCGCCACGAAACTTGGCAAAATATTTTCCATCAGGAAACCAAAATAGAAAAAGACTAAAGCAAAACTCCCAACTTTCTCAGTTGGGAGTTTTTTATATTCTTATTTTGCAACGCTCTTAGCAAGAACGAAGTTTCCTAGTGTAGCTGAACCATTTCCAGCAACAGCTGGAGTCACGATATAGTCACGTACATCTGGAACTGGTAGGTAGCCGTTGAGCAAGGATGTGAATTTCTCACGTACACGGTCAAGCATATGTTGTTGAGCCATTACCCCACCACCAAAGACGATGACATCTGGACGGAAAGTTACAGTCGCATTCACTGCAGCTTGAGCAATGTAGTAGGCTTGAACATCCCAGACAGAGTTGTTGAGTTCAATGTTTTCCCCACGAACACCTGTACGAGCTTCAAGACTTGGTCCAGCTGCATAGCCTTCCAGACATCCCTTATGGAAAGGACAAACACCGTTGAATTCTTTTTCAATATCCATTGGGTGTCTAGCCACATAATAATGACCCATTTCAGGGTGTCCCACACCACCGATAAACTCACCACGTTGGATAACACCAGCTCCGATACCTGTACCGATTGTATAGTAAACTAAGTTTTCGATACGGCCACCAGCATTATTACGAGCAACTACCTCACCGTAGGCAGAACTGTTTACGTCTGTTGTGAAGTACATTGGCACGTTTAGAGCGCGACGAAGAGCACCAAGCAAATCAACATTGGCCCAGTGAGGTTTCGGTGTAGTTGTAATAAAACCATAAGTTTTTGAGTTTTTGTCGATATCAATTGGACCAAATGATCCAATCGCAAGTCCTGCAAGATTATCAAATTTTGAAAAGAACTCAATGGTTTTATCGATTGTTTCAATAGGTGTTGTTGTAGGAAATTGTACCTTTTCTACAACGTTATAATTTTCGTCTCCGACAGCACAGACAAATTTTGTACCGCCTGCTTCCAAACTTCCGTATAGTTTTGTCATGATTAACCTCTTGTATTTATTTTCTTTATTATAGCATATTTCCAGACTGAAAATTGCTCAATATTTTAGATTTTCCTCTGTAAATTTTACCATTTAAACAAAAACGAACAAACATGACATTTGTTCGTTTTTTGATCTATTAAATCGAAAGTAGTGTACTCAATGAAAATCAAAGAACAAACTAGGAATCGAGCTGCGGATTGCTCAAAGCACAGCTTTGAGGTTGTAGATAGAACTGACGAAGTCAGTAACACATACATACGGCAAAGCGAGTATGACGCAGTTTAAATTTGATTTTCGAAGAGTATTAAGCTTTAACTTCAATGACTGCATCCCCCTTAGCAACTGATCCAGAAGCAACTGGATTTACTGAAGTAAAGTCTGCAGTGTTTGTCACGATAACCATAGTTGTGTTGTCAAGGCCTGCAGCAGCAATCTTAGCTGAGTCAAATGTTCCAAGAACATCTCCAGCTTTAACCTTGTCACCTTGGGCAACTTTATGGTTGAAGCCTTCACCGTTCATTGAAACAGTGTCGATACCAACGTGAATCAAGATTTCAGCTCCGTTTGCTGTTTTCAAACCATAAGCATGCCCTGTTGGGAAGACGATTGTCACTTCAGCATCAGCTGGTGCATAGACAACATCTTGGCTAGGTTTCACAGCGATTCCTTGTCCCATAGCTCCACTTGAGAAAACTGGGTCATTAACGTCTGAAAGTGCAACAACATCACCAACGATTGGTGTTTGGATGACACCTTCGCTAGGAGCAACAATAGTACCAGTTACCGCTTCGTCAGCCAAACGTTCAGTTGTAGTTTCTGAAGCTACTTCTGCTTCATCTTCATAACCAAACATGTAAGTAAGAGCAAAACCAAGAGCAAATGATACAGCTACCATAAGAAGGTATTGTGCAAGTTGTCCGTTACCAATGTAAAGCATTGTACCTGGGATGATAGTGATACCATTACCAGTACCAGCAAGACCAAGGATAGATGCCAATCCACCACCGATAGCACCAGCGATCAATGAAAGGAAGAATGGTTTACGGAAACGCAAGTTAACCCCGAAGATAGCAGGCTCTGTAATACCAAGGAAGGCAGAAAGAGCAGCAGGGAAAGCAAGTGTTTTAAGTTTAGGATTTTTAGTTTTCACACCAACGGCTACTGTCGCAGCACCTTGAGCAGTCATGGCAGCTGTGATGATAGCGTTGAATGGGTTAGCATGGTCAGCAGCAAGTAATTGAACTTCAAGCAAGTTGAAGATGTGGTGAACACCTGATACGACGATCAATTGGTGAACTCCACCGATTAAGAAACCACCAAGTCCGAATGGCAAGTTAAGAATAGCTTTTGTTCCAATAAGGATATAGCTTTCAACAACATGGAATACTGGTCCGATAACAAACAAACCAAGAATTGACATGACCAAAAGTGTTACGAATGGTGTTACCAAGAGGTCAAGAACATCTGGAACAACTTTACGAACAGCTTTTTCAAATTTAGCTCCGACAACCCCGATAATGAAGGCTGGAAGAACAGAACCTTGCAAACCTACAACTGGGATAAATCCGAAGAACTGCATTGCAGTTACTTCACCACCAGATGCAACAGCCCAGGCATTTGGAAGTGAGCCAGATACGAGCATCATACCAAGAACGATACCAACGGCTGGATTTCCACCGAATACGCGGAATGTTGACCAAACAACTAATCCTGGCAAGATAATAAAGGCAGTGTCAGTCAAGATTTGAGTGTAAGTTGTCACATCTTCTGGAAGTGTCATTCCAAGAGCATTCAAGAGACCACGAACACCCATGAAGAGACCAGTTGCTACGATAACTGGAATGATTGGTACGAAGACGTCACCGAAAGTACGGATGGCACGTTGGAACCAATTTCCTTGTTTAGCAGCTTCTGCCTTCATCTCATCCTTAGATGATGTTGGCAAGCCAAGAGCTACGACTTCATCGTACATCTTGTTAACTGTACCTGTACCAAAGATAATTTGGTATTGACCTGAGTTAAAGAAAGCACCTTGAACTTTTTCCAAGTTCTCAATAGCATCTTTGTTAATCTTCGCTTCATCTTTAACCATAACACGAAGGCGAGTCGCACAGTGGGCTACACTGTTAACATTCTCACGTCCGCCCAAGGCTTCGATGACTTTTTTTGCAATTTCTGTATTCGTCATTTGCAAAAATCTCCTTATAAAATTTTTCTTGTTTGAAAGCGATTTTATCCGCCCTACGAATATTATTCTATCACGTTTTAAAAATATGTCAAGCGTTTTGCAGAAAAAAATTTGCTAATTTTTATTTTTTGATTGTTTTTGCTATTTTTTTCATCAATACAGCAATAAATACCCTATAAACTCAAGTTTTTTACTTTGAAATTTTCAAAAACTTTCATATTTTCATTATTTTTCATAAAATAGTGATTCTATATTCTGTCAAACGTTTGACATTTTTTTCGTTAATTTAGTGTAAAAGACTTGCTTTTTTATAAGGAAACGTTTACTATTAAGATAGTAGAATTTATGGAGGAAATAGAAATGGAATGGACTACTGAACGTCGTTACAGACGTTATGAAGATTGGACACAAGAAGAAAGAAAAGAAATCCAAGAAAAGATGGCACAATCCCCATGGCATGTCAGCTATCACATTGAGCCAAAGGAAGGTCTCCTCAACGATCCAAACGGTTTTTCTTATTTTGATGGTAAGTGGGTTATCTTTTACCAAAACTTCCCCTTTGGTGCAGCTCATGGCTTAAAATCTTGGGTTCAACTTGAAAGCGACGATTTGGTGCACTTTACTGAAACAGGTGTAAAAATCTTACCTGATACTCCACTTGATAGCCACGGTGCTTACTCTGGTTCTGCTATGCAGTTTGGTGATCAATTATTCCTCTTTTATACTGGAAATGTCCGTGATGACAATTGGGTACGCCACCCTTATCAGATCGGTGCCTTGATGGATAAGGATGGAAATATTAAAAAGATTGATAAAATCTTGATTGATCAGCCTGCTGATGCTACTGACCACTTCCGCGATCCACAGATTTTTAACTTTAAAGGGCAATACTACGCTATCGTTGGTGGTCAAGATTTGGACAAAAAAGGATTTGTCCGTCTCTATAAGGCTATCGAAAATGATTATACAAACTGGCAAGAAGTCGGAGACCTTGACTTCAACAATGACCGCACTGCTTATATGATGGAGTGCCCAAATCTAGTCTTTGTCGGAGAACAACCTGTCCTTCTTTACTGCCCACAAGGTTTGGATAAAAAGGTTCTTGAATACGACAATATCTATCCAAACATGTATAAAATCGGCACTTCCTTTGATCCAGAAAATGCTCGTATGGTTGATGTTTCTGAACTTCACAATCTTGATTATGGTTTTGAAGCCTATGCTACTCAAGCCTTTAACGCTCCTGATGGTCGTGCCCTGGCCGTCAGCTGGCTTGGTCTACCAGACGTTTCTTACCCATCTGACCGTTTTGACCATCAAGGAACCTTCTCATTAGTCAAAGAACTTACCATTAAAGATGGCAAACTCTATCAGTACCCTGTAGCAGCTATCCAGGACCTCCGAGCTTCAAAAGAGGAATTTTCAAATCGTTCTGAAACCAAAAACACCTACGAACTTGAACTTAACTTAGAAGCCGATAGTCAAAGTGAAATAGTCCTTCTTGCTGATAAAGATGGCAAAGGACTCTCTATCAGCTTTGACCTTATCAATGGTCAAGTTACTGTTGACCGCAGTCAAGCTGGAGAACAATATGCTCAAGAATTTGGAACTACTCGCTCTTGCTCAGTTACTAATCAAGCAACTACTGTCAATATCTTCATCGACAACTCAGTCTTTGAAATCTTTATCAATAAAGGAGAAAAAGTATTTTCTGGTCGTGTCTTCCCTCACGAAGATCAAAATGGAATCCTCATTAAATCTGGAAACCCAACCGGAACATACTACGAATTAGAATATGGTCGCAAAACTAACTGATGTCGCAGAACTAGCAGGCGTCAGCCCAACTACTGTCTCACGTGTTATTAATAAAAAAGGCTACCTGTCAGAAAAAACTATTCAAAAGGTTAAAGATGCTATGCGTGAGCTAGGCTATAAACCTAACAATCTGGCTCGCAGTCTTCAAGGAAAATCCGCCAAGTTAATTGGGCTAATTTTCCCAAAAATTAGCCATGTTTTCTACGCAGAGTTAATTGATAAATTAGAGCACGAACTATTCAAAAAAGGCTACAAGACAATCATCTGTAACAGTGAACACGATTCGGAAAAAGAACGTGAATATCTTGAAATGCTAGAAGCCAACCAAGTGGACGGTATTATCTCTGGTAGCCATAACTTAGGGATTGAAGACTACAATCGCGTAACGGCTCCTATCATCTCCTTTGACCGAAACTTGTCACCAGATATTCCTGTTGTTTCTTCTGATAACTATGCTGGCGGAGTCCTAGCCGCTCAGACCTTGGCTAAAACTGGAGCCAAGACTATCATCATGATTACGGGTAATGACAACTCCAATTCTCCAACTGGACTTCGTCATGCTGGTTTTGCTTCAATCTTACCCAAGGCTCCTATTATCAATGTTTCCAGTGACTTTTCACCCCTTCGTAAGGAAATGGAAATTAAAAATATCTTGACCAAACAAAAACCAGATGCGATTTTCGCCTCTGATGATTTGACTGCTATTTTGGTTATGAAGATTGCTCAGGAGCTTGGTCTCTCTGTTCCTGAACAACTTAAAGTTATCGGATATGACGGGACTTATTTCATTGAGAATTTCTACCCTCACCTCACTACCATTAAACAACCCTTGGAAGAAATTGCTCGCCTGACAGTTGATTTACTACTCCAAAAAATCGAGGGGAAAGAAGTTGCCACGACTGGTTATTTCTTACCAGTTAGTCTCTTACCAGGTAAAAGTATTTAATACTCTTCGAAAATCTCTTCAAACCACGTCAGCTTCCATCTACAACCTCAAAACAGTGTTTTGAGTAACCTGCGACTAGCTTCCTAGTTGGTTCATTGATTTTCATTGAGTATAAACAAAAAACTCAGACTAGTTTCGTCTGAGTTTTTCTTATGATCTTAATTTTTTCAAAAGAGTCTGTGCTTTTTCTAGATTAAAAGTTTTTTCTGCAATCAAGCTTTCTACCAACTTAGGCACTTCTGCCTCAGTCGCACCTGCTAAAAGCGCTAACGATTTTGCCTGAAGTTTCATGTGTCCATGCTGAATACCTGTACTGACCAAAGCCTTAAGGGCTGCAAAATTCTGTGCAAGACCAATCGAAACGATAATTTGAGCCAATTCTTTGGCAGATGGATGACCTAGCAACTCATGGCTGAGCACGACTCGAGGATTGAGACCAATTGATCCACCCTTGGTAGCAACCGGCATCGGCATGGTCATCTCTCCAATTAGCTCTTCTGTTTTCAAATCCATAGTCCAACGACTGAGACCTCGATAGGCGCCATCATGGCTCGCATAGGCATGCGCTCCCGCTTCAATAGCACGCCAATCATTTCCAGTAGCAATCAAGAGAGCATCAATCCCATTAAAGATACCCTTGTTATGAGTGGCTGCTCGATAAGGATCTGCTTGGGCAAACTGACTGGCTAAAACCATTTTTTCTGCTAGTTCACGTGCTTCATCCTTCTGGCGACTCAAATAACGAAAGGCAATCCGACAAGTTGCAGTTACTAGAGAATCTGTTGCGTAGTTGGATAGAATGCCCATTAAACTTTGCCCTTGACTTAGAGCCTCTAAGCTAGGTTTTAAAGCCTCAAGCATAGTATTGAGCATATTGGCTCCCATGGCTTCTTGAGTATCTACATAGAGATAAACCACTAAAAAGTCCGTCTCACCAGAAATTTTCTCAACTGTTAGCTCTCTGGCTCCACCACCACGTTTGACAATAGAGGGATAGGCTTGGTTTGCTTGTTCGAGCAACTCTGCTTTTTGACTCAGAATAGCCTCACAAGCTTTATCCCTATCTGAAACCTGATAAAGAGCTACCTGACCAATCATTTGGCGTTGATGAACCTGAGCAGTAAAACCACCCGCACGTTTGATAATCTTACTTGCAAAACTAGCTGCAGCAACGACGGATGGTTCTTCTGTTACATAAGGAACGGTGTACTCTTGACCGTTTACCAGTACTTCTGGAACTACTGAGTATGGGAGAGAAAAGGTCCCCACCACATTTTCACTCAATTGGTCCGCAACTGCTAGACTGAGATTTTCATTTTGCTCAAGACTTTCTTGGGCTTCAATAGAAGTAAGCGCCTGAGACTTAACTAGTTCTAGGCGCTCTTGAATTGATTTTTTAGCAAATCCATTCCAGTTTTTTTTCATTATTTTTCAACCTTGCTGTAGCGACGTTGGTGGTCTACAATCTCAACCAGAGCATAATCCTGCCCTTCATAGCCTGACATGGTTGCAGAACCTGACTCATCCAAGTTTGCTTCCTCAAAGAAGATTCGTTCATAATCAGCTACGCTCAATGCTTGACGCTGGTCTAGCAATTCTAAGCGATTTTTCTGCAATTGCTGTTCATAGCCTTCAACCAATTCTACACTAAAGAACTCAGATACAGCACCACTACCATAGCTGTAGAGGGCAATCTTATCCCCAGCTTTCAGACTATCAGAATTTTCAAGAAGAGACAAGAGTCCTAAAAAGAGTGAACCCGTATAGATATTTCCAACTTTTTGGCTATAAATAATAGATTCATCAAAGTGCTTTTGAAGTAAATCCTTTTTCTCTTGAGGTAGAGATTTATCAAGAATTTTTTTCAATCCCTTGAGAGCTAGTTTCGGATATGGCAAGTGGAAACAAATAGCCTCAAAATCATCCAAAGTACAGTCATAACGCTTTTGGTACTCTTCCCAAGTCGTTTTTAAGCTATCAAGATACTGTTGCGTTGAGTAGACTCCATTTACAAATGGTGTCGTGGAATAATTTGGACGCCAAAAGTCCATAATATCACGAGTCTGCGCAACATTATCGTTGTTGAAAGTCATGATACGTGGATTCTGACTAATCAGCATAGCGACACTACCTGCCCCCTGGGTCGGTTCACCTGGAGTTTCGATTCCATATCTTGCAATATCACTAGCAAGGACCAAAACCTTAGATTTTGGGGAATTTTCTACGTGTAGCTTAGCATAGTGAAGGGCCGCAGTTGCACCATAGCAAGCTTCTTTGATTTCAAAACTACGAGCAAAAGGTTGAATTCCAAGCAAACCGTGTACAAAAACCGCAGCAGCCTTACTTTGATCGACTCCAGATTCTGTCGCTACGATAACCATATCAATCTCTTGCTTCTCTTCTTCAGTCAGGATAGAACTTCCTGCACTGGCAGCCAAGGTCACAATATCCTCTGTTAAAGGAGCAATACTCAATTCTTTTAAAAGGAGTCCTTTACTCAATTTTTCAGGATCAATTCCTCGGGTTTCTGCTAAATCTTGTAATTTCAAAACGTATTGACTGGTCGCAAAACCAATCTTATCAATACCGATTGTCATATTTACCTCTATTTTTATCATTCATTGTAAAAAATCGTTCACCTCTATTTTATCACAATTGAGATCAAATGAGCGAAAAAAGACTTGATTCACCAAATCAAGTTCATTTTCAAAACCTTGTCTCATTTTTAGGCTAGTCCAACAAACAGAACTTTAGGGCTATAAAAAATCGAGTCTTAGCTAGCTCGATTCTTTTTGAGATAATGATACAATTTCAACAAAACTGTTCCACTGGCCATTCCAATGGAGATAACGAGAGCCAACATCATGACTAACATGGCACTAGAAATGGCATGACTGTAGTCACCTGTAACGAAGAAGGAAGTGGTTCGATAGGACAGATAACCTGGTACTAGTGGTGCCAATATTGCCAGAGCAAAAACAACTGCTGGTGTCTTATAGAGGATACTCATAATTTGGCTGACACAAGAACCAATCACAGCAGCAATAAAGGTTGCCAAAATGACATTGGTTGGTTCCTTAAGTATTAGATAGAGTAGCCAGATAGACATCCCTAAAACTCCACCAGGAATCAGCATGGAACGCTGGACATTTAAAACGATTAAAAACGTGATAATGGCAAGCAAACTTGCCAGAGCTTGCAATAAAAATGTTGTTAGTGTCATATTAGTTCATTAGTACGAGGGCGACTGATGTTCCAGCCCCTAAGGCAAGGGTAATCAGCAAGGATTCAAACATCTTGCTCATACCAGAGTTAATGTGATTGGTCATAATATCTCGAACAGCATTGGTCAGGGCAATTCCAGGTACAAAAGGCATAACCGCACCCGCAATCACCAAATCCGCCGTCGATGGTAAACCAGAATAGCGCGCCCAAAATTGTGCAATCAAACCAAAGACAAGAGCACCTGCAAAAGCTGTCATAAAAGGAATACGAATAAACTTCTCTACATAGAGAGAGCAAGTAAAGGCAAATAAGGTCGCCACTCCCGCTCCGATGGCATCATAGACATTCCCCCCAAACATGATAGAGAAGAAGGGAGCACTGAGAGCCGCTGCAGCAGTTAGTTGAACATTGGTATAGGGAGACGCCTTAGCATTTAATTCCTTTAATTGGATAAAGGCTGTCTCCAGATCAAGCTGTCCTGCTACAAGCTGCCTTGAAATTTGGTTAACATCACATACCTTCTCAATATTATAAGAGGAGGATGTCACTCGCTTCATACGAGAGATATTTGTATTTTCAATGGAGAAAAAAATGGCGGCAGGCATGGCCAAAACATTACAATCCATAATGCCCTGTGAATGAGCAATCCGAATCATGGTATCTTCAACACGATAAATCTCAGAACCATTGCGAAGCAGAATTGTTCCAGCTAGCATGACGACATCAATAACTGCATTCAGTTTTTTTGATTCTTCCATATTTCCCTCCTTTTTCAAACTCCATTTTATTTTATCATAATTTCGGAGGAAAAAAAATCTTTGTCACAAAAACTGTGACAAAGATTGGTTTATATATAGAGAGTCTATTGATTTCGTTGACTTCCAGTTCCATCTTGTGTAGGAGTCGTTGGATGGTTACCCTGCGTAGGGTTTGTAGGGTTTGTTGTGTCAGTTTGACCAGAATTATGTTCTGACGAAGGTTGACTAATTGGTGGTGAAGTTTTTTTAGGTTTATAAATATAGAGTTTAACTATCGGATTGCTTAAATCAAGTTTTTCATCCGGTGCGGGACTTTGTTTCGCAATCTCACCTTCTTTAATTCCTTCTTGTGCTATCTCCACTTCTTTAATTTCAATTCTATCTTCACTAATACCAATACTTTTAAGATTATTTTTAGCAAATTCAAGATTTGAGCCAATGTAGTTTGGCATAGTTATCGTCGTCACCTTTTTCTTCTTAGCAACAGTTAAAACGATAGAAGTGGCCTTGGTAAGATCATAGGTCGTCCCTTCTGAAAGGCTCTGTTTTAAAACAACACCGGGTTCCGATTCACTGGACTCTTCTTCCTCAATCTTAATCAGATTTTCAGGAACTTTGTTTTCCTTGAGCTCAGCAATGACATCAGTCGATTTCCGACCGATGTAATTACCAATCTTAAAGGATTGCTTACCAGACGAAATAATCAGATTAATCTTACTCCCCTCTTTTCGGTTACTACCCGCCTCAGGGTCTGTCCGAATCACTCGCCCTTCCTCGACTGTTTCACTAGCTTCCGTTTTCTCATCACCAACTTCAAAGTTGGCTTTTTTCAAGGTTTCCTTAGCTTCAGCAACTGTTTGACCTGCTACATTTGGAATATCGATGTTAGCTGGTGTTCTGGATAAAATCCACACCAGAGAAGCGGCAACCAGTACGAAACTTGCTAGTAGAACTAGATAACGTGCTTTAAAACGACGTTTTTTCACTGGTTTTTCCACAGATTTTTTAGCGCTTACTTCTGGGCTAGCTTTAGTTGCCTGATGGGCATCTGCCTGTGGTTGAACCTTAGGAATAGAGGTCAAGGTTGTTTGAGAAACCTTTGGCAATGTCTTTGTGTCCGCCTTAGTAGCATCATCAAAAACAAGTTTAGGTTCATTTCTGCGGTTATAAGATAGACTGCTAGATAAATCAACATACATCTCTGAAACCGACTGATATCGATCTGTTAGCTTTTTAGCAGTTGCTTTGATAACCACATTCTCCAAAGCTTGTGGAACAGATGGATTTTCAGCTATGACCGAAGGAAGAGGTTTTTGAAAATGCTGGAGAGCGATGGTTACTGCACTATCGCCATCATAAGGGATATGCCCTGTCAGCATTTCATAGAAAATAATCCCCATGGCATAAATGTCACTTTGGAACGTTGCTTTAGAACCACGAGCCTGCTCAGGTGACAAGTAGTGGACAGAGCCCAGCATAGAGTTGGTCTGAGTCAGACTGGTCTCTGCAAAGGCTACGGCAATCCCAAAGTCCGTTACCTTAGCCGTCCCATCCGGAGTTAAAAGGATGTTTTGAGGCTTTAAGTCACGATGGACAATACCTTTAGTGTGCGCCAAGCGCATCGCTAAGAGAATCTGACCCATGATACGGACAGCTTCTTCATTTGAGAGGGGATGGTGTTCCTTGATATAGCGCTTGAGATCAAGACCAGCTACATATTCCATAGCTAGGTACTGTTGACCGTCCTCTTCGCCGATATCCGTTATCCGAACGATATGGGGATGATCTAAGTCAGCCATTGCACGCGCTTCACGCTGAAAACGCGCAACAGCAATCGGGTCAGTCTGGTAGTTAGTCCTCAAGACCTTAACAGCTACCTCTTCCCCGTCTAAGATCAAATCCTTGGCCAGGTAGACATCTGCCATACCTCCACGGCCAATTTGTTTGATAATCCGATACCGCCCGGCAAAAATCTTGCCGATTTGGATCATAGTGCCGCCTCCTCCTCAATCGAAACAAGGGCAACTGTAATATTATCAAGCCCTCCGGCATTGTTGGCAAAGCGTACCAAAGTGGCTGCCTTATCATCAAGAGAGATATCGCTAGTCACAATATCATAGATCTCACTACCTGAAATCATATTGGTTAGACCGTCACTATTCATGACCAGATAGTCACCTGCTTCCAAGCTGACAATTCCTAAGTCAGGTTGAATTTCATCTTTTTGTCCGATAGATTGAGTGATAATATTCTTTTGTGGATGTGCTTCAGCTTCTTCAGGTGTCAATTGACCCGCCTTGAGCAATTCGTTAACCAAGGAATGATCGCTTGTCAGTTGACGGTACTCTTCTCCTCGAATGAGACCGATACGAGAATCTCCAATATGAGCGTAAATAGCTTGATGATCAATGATTGCAAGGGCTTCTAGAGTTGTCCCCATTCCCTTGTAGGCTTCATCACGCCCCATTTGATAAATCTTTTGATTTTCAACTTCTAAATGGTGGGCAAACCATTCGCGAACTTCATTAACGGTGTCAATCTGCGTATCAACCCAGGCAACACCCAAATCAGTTACTGCCATCTCGCTGGCAATATTACCTGCACGGTGTCCTCCCATCCCATCAGCCAAGATGATCATTGTACGACCGGCACGGTTGACAAAAAGATTGACATAGTCTTGATTATTTGTACGTTTCTGACCCACATCTGTTAATAATGAAATCTCCATTGTGTCAGTTCCTTCCTAATTGGATATCTTACGAAATTGGCTGATAAAGAATCCATCACTTCCGTATAATTCCGGAGTAATGAGGATACAGCCATCTTTTAGGATATCCTTACATTCATGTTCTAGTTTAACCTGCTCAAAGTCGGGATGACTTTCTAAAAAAGCTTGAACCACTTGAAAGTTCTCTTCCGAGACAATAGTACAGGTACTATACGTTATTATACCACCTTTACGTAGCGTTTGACAAACACTACCTAATATTTCCAATTGAATTTCCTGTAATGACGCGAAATCTGCTGTCTCTTTATTATATTTGATATCTGGTTTTCGACGCAATAGACCAATCCCTGAACAAGGGGCATCAACAAGAATCTTATCAAATTGATCCTTACCAAAAAATTCATGCACTTTTCGAGCGTCTAGTTTTTGCGTTTGGACACGGTCCGCTACACCTAAACGCTGAGCATTCTCTTGAATTAAAGTGAGTTTGTGGTCATAGAGATCTAGAGCCGTCACCTGACCTGTCGTCAGATAGGATGCCATATGGGCGGTCTTTCCGCCAGGAGCTGCACAAGCATCTAAAACCTGCTCGTCGCCTTGTAGCTCTAGTGTTGGTGCAACCAGTTGACTTGACTCATCTTGGATAGTAATAAGTCCTTCTGAAAACAAGTCATGACTAGCAAAATGCCCCTGTTCCTTAACCAGACCAGCAGGAGATAAATAAGAATCACTTGCACCAAGCAGAGCTTTGATTTCCTCTTTTCGGCTCAAATCTGTTACGCGAATACTGGCTTTATTGCGTTGCAAAAGACTCTCAAAAATCGCTTGCGCTCGCTCTTCTCCATACTCTTCCTTGAGCTTAGAAACCAACCACACTGGCAAAGAGTAGGCGATAGAATCACGCTTATTTTTACGTTTGATACTGGCAATATCTGGCAAACCTTCTCGCAGGATACGGCGCAGAACAGCATTGACTAGTTTTTCGCTACCTTTTTTGCGAAGTTTAGCTAGTTCCACTGCTTCATTGACCACTGCATGGTCAGGTAGCTTATCCAAGTATTGGAGTTGATAGACACTCATGAGAAGCAGAACATAGAGCCAACTATCTAGCCTCTCTCTGTCTTGGATAAAATGAGACAAATACCATTCTAAAGTTAGTTTTCGAGCTACGGTTCCGTAAACAAGCTCTGTCACCAAGCCTTTATCTGCCGCTGACAGTTGACTTCCCTTAAGGTGTTTATTTAAGGCGATATTGGAGTAAGCTTGTTGGATAAAGACATCCTCCAATACCTCTAAAGCTAAACTTCTAGCCGTTTCCACTTTAATCACCAAATCGTTCTCCTATTGCCAAAGTTCGTCCCACACCGTTGAGGAAGGAAGCAATGTCCATCTTAGGTTTTCCTGCTGGTTGAACCTGTTTGAAAGACAGGGCTCCTTCTGCTGTTGCGACAATCAATTCCTTCTTACCGATGGAAAGAATCTCACCTGGATTCCCCTCGCCTTCTACAGGCAGAGCTTCATAGATTTTGAAGCGTTCGCCCTTTAGAAAAGTATGAGCAACTGGCCAAGGATTCATACCACGAATTTGGTTAAAGAGTTGACGATTGGTCTTGTACCAGTCCAACTTTTCTTCTTCAGGTTTGATATTAGGCGAAAATGTAACCTGGCTTGGGTCCTGTGGTTGAGGCTGAATCTCGCCAGCAATGTATGCAGGCAAAGTATCCAAAAGCAAATCACGACCAACAATCGCCAATTTCTCAAACAAGGTTCCTACATTGTCCTCATCAGTAATGGGAATACTACGACGAGAAATCATATCTCCTGCATCCATTTCCTTGACCATTTCCATAATGGTTACTCCTGCCTCCTCATCACCCTGAATCAAGGCATAATGGATAGGAGCACCACCACGGTGTTTAGGAAGGAGCGAAGCATGAACATTGACTGCAAAATCCATGCTATCAAGGAGTTTACTTGGGAGGAATTGTCCAAAAGCTGCTGTTACAATCCCATCAGCTCCCAAATTCATGATGGCTTCCATTTCTGGACTACCTGATAATTTTTCAGGTTGGTAGATAGGTAGGCCTGCCTCTTTGGCTGCTTGTTTGACTGGGGTTTCTTGGATGACTTTTTTACGTCCAACCGCACGGTCTGGCTGAGTTACAACTGCAACAATCTCGTAGCGATCATCTGTCAAAAGTCCCTTTAAAACAGTCGCTGAAAATTCAGGCGTTCCCATAAATATTAGTTTTGTCATATCTTCTCCTTCTTATAAAAATTGTTGCGGTTCGTGGTCAATACTGAGACGAAGTTCACTATTTTCCCGTTCTTGTGTCAAGGCCAAGACCTGGTTAAGGGTTGGACCTAGCTCATCTTCTAAACGGTATTTAATTAAAATCTGATAATGATAGAGGTTATGAGTCCGAGCAATAGGTTTTGGCGTTGGTCCAAGGATGATACTAGCATCCGACAAACCTGACCGCAATATTTCCATGACTTGATAAGCACGTCTAAGAACCTCTTCTTCTTTCTTATGAGACAAGGTAATTCCAATTGTGAAATAATAAGGTGGATAACCCAACTGACGTCTGATACCCATTTCATAGGCATAAAAGCCTTCATAGTCCTGATCCTTGGCAAAGCGAATAGCATAGTGCTGAGGATTGTAAGACTGGATCAAGACCTGCCCAGCTTTTTCAGCCCTTCCTGCTCGTCCTGCCACCTGGGTCAAGAGTTGGAAAGTTCTCTCAGAAGAACGGAAATCAGGAAGGTTCAAGGCTGTATCCGCATTGAGAACACCAACCAAGGTTACATTTGGAAAGTCCAAGCCCTTGGCAATCATCTGGGTTCCTAGCAATATGTCCGCTTCACCATTGCCAAATTGTTCAAGTAAAGCTTGGTGACTACCCTTTTTACGAGTTGTATCCACATCCATGCGCAGAATACGTGCCTCTGGAAAGAGTTCAGCTAGCTCATCGTAGGCCTTCTGAGTTCCTGTTCCATAGTAACGAATACTGCGACTCTGACAGTTTGGACAGACATGAGGAATATCCTTAGAAAAACCACAATAATGACAATTCATAGTTTTAGTATCCATGTGCAGAGTAAGAGAAATATCACAGTTTGGACAGGTATCCACGGCCCCACATTCCCGGCACATGACAAAACTAGAATAGCCACGGCGGTTGAGCATGAGAACCACTTGCTCTTTTTTATCCAGTCGATCTTGTATTGCCTCAATCAGTGGTGGTGTAAAGTTGGACGTTTCATTCTGCCCGATATAGTCACGGAAGTCAATCAGTTGAACCTCAGGAATACTTGCTAAAGGATTGGCCCGTTGCGTCAGGCGTAGATGTTGATAGACACCCTTGCCAGCACGCGCACGACTTTCTAGACTCGGGGTTGCAGAACCAAGGACTAATGCTGCTTGATTGTACCGGGCACGTAAAAGAGCCACATCCCTAGCATGATAACGAGGATTGCTGTCTTGCTTGTAGCTGGCCTCGTGCTCCTCATCGATAATGATTACCCCTAGATTTTTCAAAGGTGCAAAAATGGCAGACCTAGCACCAACAACTACCTGGGCTTCTCCTCGCTCCACCTTGCGCCATTCGTCGTACTTTTCACCATTGGACAAACCTGAATGGAGAATGGCTACTTTATCACCAAAACGAGCAATGAAACGCTCTGTCATTTGAGGTGTCAAAGAGATTTCTGGGACTAAAACGATAGCTGTTTTCCCCATATCCAAGGCTCCTTGGATAATCTGCAAGTAAACCTCCGTTTTCCCACTTCCTGTGATTCCTTGTAGAAGAAATGGAGGATGTTCTTTCCCAATCGCTCCAACAACTGCCTCACAGGCTTCTTTTTGTTCTGGATTTAACTCTAGGGCTTGATTCGATTCAATTCCTTCAAAGTAGGCAGCTGAACGTTGGACTTCCTTTTGAACGATGGTAACAGCACCACGTCCCACAAAGAAGTTAACTTGCTCGCGTGAGTAATGTTCTAACAAATCAGCCAAAGGTGCACTTTCAGGATGTGCTAATAAATATTTTCGCAGTTCCAATTTCTTCTTGGCACGGTTCGAGATTTCTAGTTTTTCTAATTTGTCAGGATTCACTTCAACCCAAGACTGCGTTTTAACCTTTTTCTGGTCTACAGCCTGATACTCTAGTTTCAAGAGCCCTTTTCGGGTCAAGCACATCATCTCAGCTTGCTTTTCTAGGTCGAGAGATGAAAATGCTAGAGACTCCTGCGAACCAAACAAACGGTCTCTGTCCTTCTGACTCAAGCCTTCCAGAGGATAGAGGATCTTATCATAGCTAGAATTCAAAAATCCCGGAAGCATAGCTTTAAGAATGGAAATTTTATAAGAGAATACTGACTTACGTAGTTCTTCAGCTAACCAGAGCTGTTCCTCCGTTAAGACAGGAGAAAAGTCCAGCACCTCGGCAATTTCTTTTAAGTCCTCGTCTGCCACATCTGCATCAGATTGAGACTCCAACCCAAGAACAATTCCCTGAATCAAGCGATTGGCCTTCCCAAAAGGTACATGAACCCGCATGCCAACTTTCAGCATCTCTTCAAATTCCTCTGGAATCTTGTAGCTATAGGGCTGGTCTGTCTGCATCAAGGGAACATCCACAATGATTTTTGCAATAGCCATATCCTCACCTCCTTCTCTTCTTAAATCCTTTTAATTAATTGAGTATTCTTGCAATAGAAAAAATAAGATTGAGTCCCCCCAACCTTAAATTTTTTCACCTTCTTCTTTTTCTTTCGCGATTTGCTCTTTAATTTTCTTTTCTTCTTCTTCTTTCAATCGTCTTTCTTCTTCGATACGACGACGAACAGCTTCGCGTTTTCCTTCTGGATCTGGGTGGATGGTTACATTCCCAGATTCAATTTCTTCCAGAGCACGAAGAGTAGATTTTTCAGATTTAAATTCTTGAGTAGCAGGTGCTCCAGCTTCTAATTCGTGAGCACGCTTTGCTTCCAAGATGACGAGTGAATATTTTGATGGTACCTTATCAAGCAAGGTATCAATAGAGGGTTTAAGCATCATTTGTTTGTACCTATTTTCTATAGTTTATCGAATAGTCGGAGACTTTGGTAGCATATCCTGATAATGACCAATCACGCGGTCTACACGGAAATGTTCAGCTTCAATGACACGTTTCACACGTTCTGCTGCAAGAGGAACATGATCATTGACAATAGCGTAGTCATACTCACGCATCAAAGCAATTTCTTCCTTAGCTTTTTCGATACGCTGGGCAATCACTTCTGCACTATCGGTACCACGGCCTACGAGACGGTCTTGCAATTCTTCCAAATCTGGTGGTGTCAAAAAGATAAAGACAGCATCTGGCACTTTTTTCTTGACCTGGAGAGCTCCCTGCACTTCAATTTCAAGAAAGACATCGATTCCCTTATCAAGTGTTTCGTTGACATAGGTCAGAGGAGTTCCGTAGTAGTTGCCTACATACTCTGCATACTCTAACATCTGCCCTTGACGGATCAATTCTTCAAATTCTTCACGCGTACGGAAGAAATAGTCAACTCCGTCTACTTCACCTGGACGTTGAGCCCGTGTTGTCATAGATACAGAATATTGGAATTGATTTTCAGAACTCTCAAAAATTTCTCGTCTAACCGTTCCTTTTCCAACTCCTGAAGGACCTGAAAAAACGATTAGTAAGCCACGGTCTGCCATTATGTCTCCTTTGGATAGTTTGTGAAATGACTTGAAAATTTCTGTAAGATTATATGTCTAAAGCCATTTCTGCACACTACAATCTTTCTATCTAGTGTAACAAAAAAGCAGTAATTTTTCAACTGCTCTTTCTTATTTATTTTGCATAATCAACTGCACGAAGTTCACGAATCACGGTTACCTTGATATTTCCTGGGTAATCGAGGTTGCTTTCAATTTTCTCACGAACTTTGTGAGCTAAGATTGTGACCTTGTCGTCCTTGATTTGACCTGGATTTACCATGATTCGGATTTCACGACCTGCTTGAAGGGCAAAGCTATTTTGAACTCCTTCAAAGCTATTAGCGATTTCCTCTAAATCATGGAGACGTTTGATGTAGCTTTCAAGCGATTCACTACGAGCTCCTGGACGGGCTGCGCTTAAGGCATCCGCTGCAGCAACGATGACTGCGATCACACTTTCAGGCTCTACATCTCCGTGGTGACTGGCAATAGTATTCACCACAACTGGGTGTTCCTTGTACTTGCGAGCCAATTCAGTACCAATCTCAACGTGGCTACCTTCCACCTCACGGTCAATGGCTTTCCCAATATCGTGAAGGAATCCCGCGCGACGAGCAAGGGTAGCATTTTCACCAAGTTCGCTAGCCATGATACCAGCCAACTTAGCCACTTCAATCGAGTGGTGCAAGACATTTTGTCCGTATGAAGTACGGAACTGCAAGCGACCCATGATCTTCATCAAGTCAGGGTGAAGGTTCGGTGCACCAATTTCATAGGCTGCAGCTTCACCATATTCACGAATCTTGTTATCAATCTCTTGACGATTTTTCTCAACCAACTCTTCGATACGAGCTGGGTGAATACGTCCATCCTTAAGCAAGGTTTCCATAGTCATACGGGCAATCTCGCGACGGATAGGATCAAAACCTGACAAGGTTACCACTTCTGGCGTATCATCAATGATGACATCAACCCCTGTCAAACTTTCAAAAGTACGGATATTACGTCCTTCACGACCAATGATACGACCTTTCATCGTATCATCAGGCAGATGAACCGTAGAGTTGGTAGACTCAGCCACATACTCACCAGCAATTCTCTGCATGGCTTGAGACAAGATATCCTTAGCCAATTTGTCTGAACGTTCCTTAACTTCTTGCTCAGCCTCACGAATGCGACTAGCAATTTCCTTAGTCAAGTTTTCCTCTGTCTGGGCTAAGATAATGTCTTTTGCTTCCGACTGAGTCAGACTTCCGACACGCTCTAGTTCAGCTTGCTTTTGTTTCTCAATTTCTTCTAGTTGCTCTTCACGTACATCAAGGTTTTTTGCTCTATCAGAAATACTTTGTTCTTTTTGTTCAAGTGTTTTTTCTTTGTTCGTCAAATTGTCATCTTTACGATCAAGACTGCTAGCACGTTCGGTCAAACGACTTTCGATTTGCTTGAGTTCTTGACGTTCTGATTTAAATTCAGCGTCCACTTCTTCACGGTATTTTCTGGCTTCTTCTTTGGCCTCCAATAGTGCTTCTTTTTTAAGAGACTTGCTTTCGCTCTTAGCTTCATTGAGTAATAAATCCGCTTCGCGCTCAGCTTGTCCTCGTAAATTAGTTGCTTCTTGTTCAGCATTTAAAAGCATCAGCTCTGCAGCCTCTTGTGATGATTTCATCTTGACTGAGATGCTGACATATCCAATGACTAAACCAATGATGACGGCAAAAACAACGATAACAATCGCCATAATTTCCATGTTTTTACCTCAATTTATTTGTTTATCCGAATGATATGCATTCTTATACATTCTACCATAAAAAATCATTTTTAACAAACCTTAAATGGAAGATGTTTTGGTCATTTCAAGGCTAAAAATCCTTATTTTTCCTAATAAAATAGGCTGTTCTCCCTTATTAAATTTTTAAAGATTTTTTTCAAAAAAAGTTAAAAAGTCTACCTTTCAGTAGACTTAATAATGATCCTTAAAGGACAAGAAAGCGATGCTATCTCCATCCATCATGTAAATCAAGCGATTTTCTGCGTCAATACGCCGTGACCAGGCTCCTTGGTAGTCATATTTGAGTGGTTCTGGTTTACCAATTCCTGTAAATGGATCACGTTGAATATCCTTAATTAGTTTGTTGATTCTTTTTAATGTTTTCTTATCTTGGTTTTGCCAATAGCAATAATCTGCCCAGGCATCCTCTGTAAACTTGAGTAGCATCCATCATTCCTCAATCACATGCACCTGAGTGTGTCCCGCACGAACTTGGGACATTCCTCGCAAGACCTTGTCAGAAAGCTCCTTATTCTGAGCAATTCTCAAAGTTTCTTGAATACTATCCCACTCGCTCTTTGAAAGGACTACAATGTCCTCGTCAGGATTTTTATTGACCACCGTCAAAGGCTCAAACTCATCGTTTACCTTCTTCATATAATCCTTCAAATGATTTCGGAATGTTGAGTAAAGAACTGCTTCCATAACCATACCTCGTTTTACCTCTTTTCCACTATTATACACAAAAAGAAAGAAATTGTCAGGAACTTGTACAAGTTTTTTCTTTTCTATCTATTTATTCGAAAAAATCTCAAAAAGCCTACCTTTCAGTAGACTTAGTTTGATTCTATTCTATTGGGTACTCTGCCGAAATTCTGCTCTTCTATACTTGGATGTCCCAGTTGATAAATTTGGTCTGCCTTTTGAGTCATAGCATCCCAAGGTTCTTTACCGATTCGGCTGACGAGATTGACCTGCTCCTTGAGAGCTTTAAGGTGTTGTCTGCCTTTTTCGGTAAAACCAAGGATGTGAATACCTTCTGGCAGGCCACTTTCTCTGGCCTGCACCAAGGTATAGGTCAAGAGGCGTCTGACACGGGCCTTGGTGTAGCGTTTGGTCGCCACTAACTCAACCAATTCTTCTACAGACTGGGCTGTTTTGATGGCTTCCTTAATGCGCACAGCCATCTCTTGATTAACCTGATAGATAGTAGTTAGTTCTGGATTTGACAAGATTTGATAGCGTAAAAGCGGAAAATAATCTTCCCAGCTCACCTTACTAGCATTTTCAAAAAGGGCAAGAGAAGGCATAAAGCGTTCTAAGAAATCTTTATCACTTTGGTGCTGACGGAGAGCTGTGGCCGAGGCAAAGTCTACATCCTTGTTCACAGAATGATAGCCGGCTCCTTGACGCTGAATCGGATGAAGTCTGATGTTTCGTCCTGCAACCGCCTTGGCATAAGCGAGAGCAAGGACATGATTGGGCGTATTGCCTGAAAAATCAAGACCTGCAAATTCCTTCCACATAGCTTGCGTTTTCTGAGGGTAGGAGAGAGAGTCAGGTAAATTATCCACAAATTTCTCCATCTCAGCACCTTTCTCTGTGTATAAGTCAGCAATTTTCTGGTAATCCAGAACTTCCTCTGTCCCGAAAGCAAGAGTGTTAATCCCCAAACGAACCAAGATAGCCACTGCACCCTGACCGAAAAAATCTGCTGCTTGGACACTAACTAAAAAGGGCAATTCTACCACTAAGTCCGCCCCATTTTCCAGCGCCATCTGAGCCCGTGTCCACTTATCCACGATAGCAGGCTCCCCACGCTGCATGAAATTCCCAGACATGACAACGATTTTCAGTCCCTCTGCCTGTTCCAGTAGGTATTTGTGGCCATTATGAAAGGGATTGAACTCCGCGATAATACCTGTAATGGTCATGGAAATCTCCTACTTCTGAGCAACGAAAAACCAACGGGTACTGGTTTCTGTTGGCTCCTTGTCTTCAAAGTCCGCAAAGAGTTTGAAGGACTTGAAACCAGCCTGCTCCAGCAAAATATCATAGGTCAAGACCTCGTAAGTCCGTTCCTCATGTACCTCATCATGACGGCTAAAGGAACCATCTGCCTCCTTGACAAAGAAGGTCAGTTCATGCACGATGGAGTGAGGAGCATCGTCCTCATAGGTATCCCACAGCATGGCAAAGTCTTCAGCGTTTTCATGGTAGGAATAGCCTGGGAAGACCTCATCTGTCTGGTAAGTCGAATGCACATCAAAGATAAAGATACCATTTTCATTGAGGGCATTATAAACTTCCTTAAAGACATCCCCGACTTCCACCTCATCCTGCATATAACAGATAGAGTCCGAATAACAAGTGACAAAGTCGTATTTACCAGCCTTGGACAAATCCAGCATGTTGCCTTCAATGAAATCAATCTTTTGCTTGGCTGAAGCCGCTCTCTTTTCGGCAATCTTCAACATATCCGCACTCAAATCAAGTCCAGTCACATCAAAACCAGCTTGAGAAAAGCGCACAGACTGGATCCCTGTCCCGCAAGCAAGCTCCAATAGTTTCTTTCTGTCCTTGGTTTTAGGCAAATGACGTAGAGAAAAATCCGTCCATTTATCGTATAAACTATCATCCATCACAGCATCGTAAACAGCCGCAAAGGTTTCATAAGTTGCCATAATCATGATACCAAGAGCCCCATGGTAAACACCACTAGCCCTTACCTTTCTAACAATTTTCTTCTAACATAAGCAAATAAAACCCAGTTGATTACAACTGAGTTCATCTTCTATGCTAAGGCTTCTGAAATGTCTACAGAATTTGCCTCATGCCATAGTTTTTCGAGGTTATAGTGGGCACGCATTTCTTCTGAGAAGATATGCACTACGACACTACCGAGGTCTAATAGGACCCAGCCTCCAGCTGCATCGCCTTCAACATGGCTACCTTTAAAGCCAGCTTCAGCTACTTTTTCACGGATGTTATCAGCGATAGCATCCAACTGACGGCTATTCATAGAGCTAGTAATAACAAAATAGTCTGTCACACTGGTCAAATCTTGTACGTCAAGTGCGAGGATATCCTCCGCACGTTTCTCATCAGCCGCTTTCACGACTAGTTCTAGTAATTCTTTTTCGTTCATTTAATCCTCTTTTAAAAAATATTTTTAAAATCTAGGACATCTGCAAAGCGCTCCTCCCAAATGTCCTCATAAAATTCATTGATCGTTTCTGCTGGAATGTCATCCCCATCAAACGTTGTGCAAGTTCCTTCTGGAATAATAAGCTTATAGCCATATTCAAAAGCAACCTTGACAGAGGTATCCACACAATATTCTGTCTGCATACCACATAAAACTAATTTTTCAATCCCCTGTTTATCCAAGTATTCTTTTAAGCCAGTTTCTTTGAAAATACTATTATACTTCTTCTGAAAGACCTTTTCATCAGGTTTTCGATTTAAAAGCGTAGATAACTGCCAATCTTCTGATGTTTGGGCTTCAGGGTTCTCAATATGTTGAACATAGATAATTTCGATATTCTTACTTCTAGCTTGGTTTTGTAAATAAGAAATTTTTTCCAATAGACCTTTTGTCTGAAACCCCGTTTCCACTAAAATATTTTGTACATCAATAATGATAAAAGCCGTCTTCATTTAATCCTCTTTCAAATAGTGCACATAGGCGTTATAGGTTTCAAGGGTTTTGGGATAGATGGGAAATCCCTGGTGAGCTAAATGCTCCACAGTACGAGCTGTTTCGTAGGCCACAGCCTTATTGAGAGATAGCTCAGCAATCTCACGTGCCTGGTCCACACCTGGAAAGGCACGATTGTGCTCGATATAGTCTGCGACGTAGATAACCTTATCAAGGTCTGTCATCTGACTTGCTCCGACTGTATGAATTTCGATAGCCCGTAAAATTTCAGGATCTTGCAAGTTCAAATCTTCCTGAATTTTGTAAATGCCGACCATACCATGCCAGACATTATTGCCCCAGTTTTTAAGGTCTGGATCTAGTTGATATCGATCAATCAAGTCTAGAAACTCTTGATCTGATAGTTTTTTAGCATAATCATGAAGTAGCCCTGCTAGACCTGCCTTCTCAACATCCACACCAAAGCGCTGAGCCAATTCTATGGCTGCACGCTCTACACCCAGACAATGGGTTAGACGTTTTTCAGGTAGGAGCTCTGCCATTTTTTCCAACAATTCTTCACGGGAACAGTTGATGTAGTCTTGGTATGCCATCAGTAAAGCCCTTCTTTCTCGATATAGTCTAGCACTGGTTTGGGTAGGAGAAAGTTGGGTGTGCGTCCTTGGGCGATGAAATCACGCACCATACTAGATGAAATATCCATGAGAGGCACATCCACCCAGATAACGGGATAAGAAGTCCCTGCCTTGTAACGTGGGCGCTGAACTCCTACAAACTGAACCATGTCAACCAGGTCGTCAATTCGATACCACTTAGGCAGATAGTCCACCATGTCAGCTCCGATAATGAAATAATAATCCGTATCTGGATGTTGCTCTGTCAAAATCTTCATGGTGTCGTAGGTGTAGGAAATGCCCTTGCGCTCTAGCTCAATAGTCTCAATAGCTAAACCTTCGATTCCGTCAATTGCCAATTCAAGCATTTTGAGACGGTGGTGTTCAGGAATGGTTTCCTTTTTATCTACGTGAGGTGGTTGATATTCGGGCATGAGCAAGACCTGATCCAATCCCAACTGCTGGCGGACTTGGTCTGCCACGATAAGGTGGGCGTTGTGAACAGGGTTAAAATTCCCCCCTAAGATTCCAACTTGCTTGCGTTTTTTATCCTTGATTTCTGGCTCTAACTCCACTTTGGTAAAGGGAGTTAATAATTCGATTGCCATAGGTTAATCTCCTTTACTTTTCTGTAAAAACAGTTTTTTGGAGTGTCATTCTTAAATTTCTTTGACTTTTTTAGAAATCTTGCGATTTTCTTTCTTGCTTGATTGTTTATACAAAATCAAGATACGTCCGATTTTTTGGACTGTATCCACACCTATTTCTTCTTCTAAGATTTCAGCTACTTCGTGGATATTTTCATCTGTGTTTTGCAAGAGAGTAACCTTGATCAATTCGCGAGCATCAAGTGCCTGACGAACGCTGGTTTTGATTTGGTCGTTGAGTCCATTTTTCCCGATTTGGATGATGGGTTTGAGGGTGTGTGCCTGGCTGTTGAGGAAGGCACGTTGTTTCGATGTTAATGACATAATTCATTTAAGAGAGTTTCTTTTTATACTTTTCTGGGCTCGTAATGCTCACCTTTATAAAGACAACTCTTTCCTTTCTGTGTTTAAATAATTGCTTTTCGTGTGACGACGGCGACGCCTTCTGGGGCCCAGACGGCGACTTTGGCGGTGCCTGTTACACGAATCCAGCCTAGTCCTGAGATGACTAGGTCTGTCTTATCCTTGATAGTAAAGACATGTTGGACTAGTTTTGGAAAGTCTTCTTTTTCTTTGCTATTTGGTGGTGTTAGAAGAGTTCCCAGGTGCTTGTCATAAAAGGCGCTAGCCCCTTCTAGCTTGGTACGATGAAGTTTGAGTTCATTGTCAAAGAAAGCTGTAAATCCTTGCTTTTCTCCTGAAATGAAGTCAAATCGTCCCAAGCCACCTAAAAATAGAGTTTGTTCAGGGTTTAGCTGATAGGTTTTTGGCTTGATTTCCTTTTTAGGGCTGACATACTTGAGATTTTTGGCCGTCAAGTAGTGAGCCATCTGGTGACGATGGATAATTCCAGGCGTATCGTAGATATAAGAACCATCATCAAGCGGGATATCAATCTTGTCCAAGGTTGTCCCTGGGAAGCGTGACGTCGTAATGACATTCTGGTCGCCCGTGATTTCTTGGATAATGGCATTGATTAGAGTTGATTTTCCAACGTTGGTTACCCCAACGACATAGACATCGCGTCCCTTACGGTAATGCTCGATTTTGTCAATGACTTCCTTAATGGCATGCTTATTTTGTGCAGAAGTTAGGACGACATCAACTGGACGAAGACCCTCCTCATGGGCACGTTCCATGAGCCATTGGCTAATTTTACCAGGCTTAACAGACTTAGGAAGGATGTCTTTTTTATTTCCAACCAAGAGCACATCATTACCCGATACAAAACGTGGCAAACCTGGGATGACAGAACCATTGAAGTCAAAGATATCAATGACATTTACTACCAAGGCATCGCTATCTCCAACCTCGTGCAAGAGTTTGAGGAAATCATCATCCGTTAACTGAACATCAGTGATTTCATTGTAGTGACGAAGACGGAAACAACGCTGGCAATAAACTTCTCCAGTTTCCAAACCTTTTTCAAGTGCTGACTGAGGTGTAAAACCTAAACCAGTCTTATCTTCCGTCTGAATGATTGCTCCACAACCAATACAGAGAATTTCTTCCATAATTAGATTCCTTTTTTATATGTAATCGGTCCGTACTTTTCAGCGATTTTTCTCATCACACGACGCTCACGCGCTCGGTTAATCTGAGTCTTAATAGAGTCGTGCTGAACCAAGGGTTTAACCAAAATCGAACGAATACCTGCTCGATGGGCTGCTCGAATATCCGTCATCAGCTGGTCGCCTACCATGACCACTTGGTCTTTTTCATAGTGGAAATGTTTCATGGCACGGTTAATTCCTAAAGTAAAGGGCTTCAGTGCCCAGTAAACATAGTCAATGTCAAATTTTTCAACTGCTCGTTTGACACGTTTGGGAGTATTGTTAGATACCACAATGATACGTATCCCAGCATCGCGCAGATCATGCAACCATTGCTTCATCTCTACCGTTCCATCTGGATTATTCCAAGCAATCAGGGTATTATCCAAATCAACCAAAACAGCCTTGATCCCCTGCTCTTGCAGGCTTTGGACTGTCAAATCATAAACTGCTTCTACAGCAAAGTCTGGCATGTAGTTTTCAATCACCATTTTGGCTCCTTTTCTTTTATTTTCTAGTAATTTTCTTCAGCCATTGAGATAAGGCTGCCCATAAAATCAAGCTAGCCATTAAGATATAAATCCAAGCATTTGGCTCTTCTGTAAATGGTAGAGGAACATTCATTCCGAAGAAACCTGTAATAACCGCAAGTACTGCTAGTAAGACGGAGATAATAGTCAAAATTGACAAACTATCATTCAAGTTATTGTTTAGGATGTTGTTGTAAGAAGCTGAGAGTTGTTGCAAGACTTGAGAAATCAAGTCTGTCATAGACACCAACTGATGGGCTTCAATCATGGCATCATCAAACTGCTCTCGTTCGACATCATTAAATCTCCGATAAAGAGCATGGCCCTGGATATGTTCCAAGAGGAGTCGATTTTGTTTTGCCGCTGCTGTCAAGTAAACCATACCTGTCTCCAAGTCAGAGAGGGCGAAGAGATTTTTCTTTGTTGTAGTTTGACGTAGCAAGGCACTAATTTCGTCCTTACTTTTATCCATCTCTTCAATGACAGGATAATAAGCGTTACTGATAATCTCTAAACCAGCAAAGAGAAACTTGTAAATAGAAAGCGACTCATGGCTATCCAGATAAGCTAACATCTGATCAATGACATAAGCATTCTTATGGTTGCTGATGGTAATCATTCGTTGCTTTTCAACGATAAAGGTCATGGGAATCGCTTCATAGTAATCCTTGTCCTTTTCTAAATCCAGAACATTGTAGATAAAGGTCACAGTCCCATTCTCACGGTTATAATCCATATGGGCACGTTCATTTTTATCCAGCGCATATTCGATAGTTTCTTTATCCAATCCGTAGATTTCAGATAAATCTTCAAGATTTTTAATTTTTTCTACATCTAGATTGATCCAAACACAATCATTTCCTAATTTCTCATCTAAAAACATCGTTTCTCCTTTACCAAACTCTTTCTATTGTACCATAAATCAAGTAAAATTTCAGTTCTCTTCTTTTCTTGAAAAATTGCTAACCACAGTAATATTGCGGTTAGGAACAAAGTGAAGGGCTTGGTCATCACTTCTCAGTTGAGTCGTTCGAATTCCGACACTAACTACTTTTCCTGATACAGTAATAGGCCCATTGGTCAAAATAACTTCATCTCCTACATCCAACTGACGTTCAAAGAGAATAAAGAAGCCGTTGATGACGTCTGAAAGGAAGCCTTGTGCCCCCATACCTATAGCCACTCCAGCAATCCCCGCACCTGCAAGCAAGCTAGAAACAGGTAACCCTAAAATAGATAAGATACAGTAAATCAAGAAGAAATAAAGTGTGTAGTTGAAAATATTCTCAAGCAAACGAGAAATAGTCTTTTGTCTACCTGCATCTCGATTTGAAAACTTAAGTGAAGGTTTAACAATCTTTCCTACAGCAACATGGAGGAACTTTTTAGCTATATAAAATAGAAGGATAAGAAGTAGAAGAGAAATCACCTTAGTCAAGAGATTCTCTAATACAGTTGTTAAATCTAATTTATCTAAATAACGTTGAAAAAATTCTTGCATATAAAACTCCTTTTCTATCCATTATACCATAAATCCTTCCCAGCCATCCTTTTCATAAATATTCATTAATTCCAACGAAACATATAACTCACTTGCTTTTCAAGCATATTTATACTATAATCATAAACAATACACAAAAAAGGAGACCTCTATGAAAAGAATCATTCGTGCTTGGAACAAAACAAATTTGATCAAACGTATCGGAATCGGAATGACCATCGGAGCTATCCTCGGCCTATTCGTTCCTAATCTAACTGGCATTGGTTTATTGGGAGATTTATTTGTAGGAGGACTAAAAGCTATCGCTCCTATCCTGGTTTTTGCTTTAGTCGCTAACGCCCTTTCCCAACACCAAAAAGGCCAAGATAGCAATATGAAAAGAGTCATTTTCCTCTATTTGCTGGGGACTTTTGCTGCGGCTCTTGTAGCAGTTTTGGCTAGTTTTCTCTTCCCTGTTCAGATGGTCTTGAGTAGCGCTAGCACAGAAGTTACTCCTCCAGACGGTATCGGACAAGTGCTCAGCAATCTTCTGCTAAAAATAGTAGATAATCCTGTCAATGCCATCATCGAAGCTAACTATATCGGAATTTTGTCTTGGGCTATCGTCTTTGGGATTGCCATGCGAGAAGCTAGCAAAAATAGCAAGGGACTACTCAAAACAATGGCCAGTGTGACTTCAAAAATCGTGGAATGGATCATCAACCTGGCGCCCTTTGGTATCCTGGGCTTGGTCTTTAAAACCATCTCAGACCAAGGTATCGCTAGTTTAGCAAATTACGGAATCCTACTCGGACTTTTGATTGCCACTATGGTTTTCGTTGCCCTAGTGATCAATCCTCTGATTGCTTTTCTCTTTATCAAGAAAAATCCATATCCCTTGGTGTGGAAATGCTTGCGTATCAGTGGCGTTACAGCCTTTTTCACCCGAAGTTCCGCTGCTAATATCCCTGTTAATATGAAACTCTGTGAGGATCTAGGTCTTAATCCAGATACCTATTCTGTCTCAATCCCCTTGGGATCAACCATCAATATGGCTGGAACTGCTGTTACCATCAACATCTTAACCCTAGCAGCTGTCAATACTCTAGGAATCTCAGTTGATTTTGCAACAGCCTTTGTACTCAGTATCGTTGCAGCCATCTCTGCCTGCGGTGCTTCAGGAATCGCCGGAGGTTCACTCCTACTTATCCCAGTTGCCTGCAGTCTCTTTGGGATTACCAACGATATTGCTATGCAGGTTGTGGGTGTTGGTTTCGTTATTGGTGTTATTCAAAACTCTTGCGAAACAGCCCTCAACTCTTCAACAGATGTCCTCTTTACAGCAGTAGCAGAATTTTCCTCTGCTCACAAAAACTAATCTAGACAAGCCTTTTTAGGGCTTGTTTTGTCTGGTTTCTATCATTCATTATAGGAAATGTCTCATGTCCATCACCCAACGTACTTTAAAACTCGTTCTGGCAACCTGTTTTGCCTGTGTCCTAGCCTACTTTCTCGATTTATCTTCAGCAGTGTCCGCTGGTATCATTGCCCTTTTGAGCTTGTCTGATACTCGTAGAAGCACTATAAAACTAGCTCGCAATCGTTTATTCTCTACCCTTCTTGCTCTTTTCATTGGTGTCCTTTCCTTTCACCTGACTGGCTACCATATCTGGAGTTTCGGTCTCTATTTGGCCCTCTATGTTCCCCTTGCCTATAAATTCGGCTGGGAAATTGGCATTACCCCGAGTAGTGTCCTGGTCAGTCATCTCTTGGTTCAGAAGTCTACATCACCAGATCTGCTAGTGAATGAGCTCCTCCTATTTCTTATCGGTACGGGATTTGCCTTGACTGTCAATCTCTATATGCCTTCTCGACAAGAAGAAATCCATCTCTATCATCTCAAGGTAGAAGAAAAACTCAAACACATTCTACAACGTTTTGAATATTATCTTGGAAAGGGCGATGGCCGTAACCGTGCTCAACTCGTTGAGGAACTGGATCAGCTTCTTGAAGAAGCTCTCAAACTGGTCTATCTTGATCACTCTGACCATCTCTTTCATCAGACCGACTATCATATCCACTATTTCGAAATGAGACAGAGACAGAGTCGCATTCTTCGTAATATGGCCCAGCAAATCAACACCTGTAATCTAGCAGCAAGCGAAAGCCTAATCCTTGCCCAGCTATTCGCTAAAATTGCAGATCAACTCAGTCAGACCAATCCAGCCAACGATCTATTAAATGATATTGAAAGCTACCTGCAGGTATTTCGCAATCGTAGCCTCCCTAAAACAAGGGAAGAATTTGAAACGCGCGCAACATTACTTCAACTCCTGCGCGAATTGGAAAACTTTATCCAACTGAAAGTTGACTTCTATCAACGCTATTCTGAAGAAAAAAGCAATCTATCTTAATCAAAAAAACTTCTATCAGCCAACTAGTTGCTAATAGAAGTTTTTGTTATTTTAGGATTCGAATTGATGATTAGTGTTTTTTTCGAATTGACATGAGACTGATATCTCGCAAACTAAAGTAAGCAAGGACCAGCATGGCTACTGTGATAAAGAATTCTGTTGGTAGCTGAAAGATTTGCAGGATGGACAACATGAGCAAAATCACGAGGGAAACGAGACCAAAAACAAGAATTACAATATTAACCGTTCCCTTGATACTTTGAGGTGTCGCAAATATATAGAGTAAGAGTAATAAAATCCCTATGATTAAATAGACCATTTTCTGCTCTTTCTAGCTTTTATTCAGCTGACTTTTTCTTTTTGTTTGCTTTTTCGCGCTCTGCCTTGTTAAGGATTTGTTTACGCAAACGGATAGACTCAGGCGTTACTTCCATGTATTCATCGTCGTTCAAGAACTCAAGTGATTCTTCAAGAGTCAAGATACGAGGAGTTTTGATAACCGCTGTTTGGTCTTTAGTAGCTGAACGAACGTTGGTCATTTGTTTAGCCTTAGTGATATTAACAGTCAAGTCATTTTCACGAGAGTTTTCACCGATGATCATTCCTTCGTAAACCTCAGTACCTGGGTTAACAAAGATAGTTCCACGTTCTTCGATAGACATGATAGAGTAAGTTGTAGCCTTACCAGCATCGATCGAAACAAGGGCACCACGGTGACGTCCACCAATTTCACCCGGAATCAATGGCAAGTATTGGTCGAAGGTATGATTCATAATCCCGTAACCACGAGTCATTGACAAGAACTCAGTCGAGTATCCAATCAAACCACGCGCAGGAACTAGGAAGACCAAACGAGTTTGACCATTACCTGTTGCAATCATATCCAACATTTCACCCTTACGCTCAGAAAGGCTTTGGATAACAGATCCTTGGTATTCTTCTGGAGTATCGATTTGCACGCGCTCAAATGGTTCACATTTGACGCCATCAATTTCTTTTACGATAACTTCTGGACGAGATACTTGAAGCTCATAACCTTCACGACGCATAGTCTCGATGAGGATTGACAAGTGCAATTCCCCACGTCCTGAAACTGTCCATTTATCTGGTGAGTCTGTTGGATCTACACGAAGAGATACGTCTGTTTGCAATTCTGCTTGCAAGCGCTCTTCAACCTTACGAGAAGTCACCCATTTACCTTCGCGACCAGCAAATGGTGAGTTGTTAACCAAGAAGGTCATTTGAAGAGTAGGTTCGTCGATGTGAAGAACTGGAAGAGCTTCAACTGCATCTGTTGGAGTGATTGTTTCCCCAACGAAGATGTCTTCCATACCTGATACGGCAATCAAGTCACCAGCCTTAGCTTCTTGGATTTCACGACGTTCCAAACCAAAGAAACCGAAGAGTTTTGTGACACGGAAGTTCTTAGTTGTACCATCCAATTTAGAAAGGGTAACTTGATCCCCAACCTTTACACTACCACGAAAGACACGTCCGATACCGATACGACCAACGAAATCATTGTAGTCCAAGAGTGACACTTGGAATTGAAGGGGCTCATCTGAGTTATCGATTGGAGCTGGAATGTGGTCGATAATAGTGTCAAAGATTGGCGCCATAGTCTTTTCTTGGTCTGCTGGATCATCTGACAATGAAGATGTTCCGTTGATAGCTGACGCATAAACAACTGGGAAGTCAAGTTGGTCATCATCCGCACCAAGCTCGATGAAAAGTTCCAAGACTTCATCTACTACTTCTGCTGGACGAGCTGATGGCTTATCGATTTTGTTAACCACAACGATAGGCACAAGGTCTTGTTCCAAGGCTTTTTTCAATACGAAACGAGTCTGTGGCATGGTTCCTTCGTAGGCATCTACGACCAAAACAACACCGTCAACCATTTTCATGATACGTTCAACTTCTCCACCGAAGTCCGCGTGCCCTGGTGTATCCATGATGTTGATACGAGTTCCGTTGTAGGCAACTGCTGTATTTTTCGCAAGGATGGTAATTCCACGCTCTTTTTCAATATCATTTGAGTCCATTGCGCGTTCTGCCAACTCTGTACGCGCGTCAAGAGTTTCAGATTGTTTCAACAATTCGTCAACAAGGGTAGTTTTACCGTGGTCGACGTGGGCGATAATCGCGATATTACGGATATCTTCTCTTAATTTTGTCATGATTTCCTCTATTGTATTCAAAAATTTATTTTCTAACTGAACGATTATACCACAATTTTGAGCAAATGACTTAACTCAAGTAAGTGTAAATGTTTTCAAAAGAAAATTCATTCCTTCTCTTTTCTTTTCAAAAATTCCGACTTGTGATAAGATAGGCTGGTATGCGTTTAGATAAATTATTAGCCCAGGAAAAAATCAGTCGAAAAGCCATGAAACAAGCTCTTTTGAAAAAAGAAATTTTAGTTGATGGACTCCCTGCTAGTTCCCTTGCACAGAATGTTGATACGGGATTACAAGAGTTGATTTTTCAGGGTATAAAAATCCAAGGATATGATCACACCTATATCATGCTTCACAAACCAAATGGTGTCGTGACAGCAAGCAAGGACAAGAAGCTCCCAACGGTTATGGACATACTACCTCAACACCTCCAATCAGACCAACTCTATGCTATCGGTCGTCTGGATCGGGATACGACAGGACTCCTCCTCTTAACGGACAATGGGCCTCTAGGTTTTCAACTCCTCCATCCTCAATACCATGTCGATAAAACTTACCAAGTAGAGATCAATGGGCCACTAACTCCCGACCATATTCAAGAGTTCAAAGACGGGATTATCTTTCTTGACGGAACTATTTGTAAACCTGCTCAACTTGAGATTTTATCCTCAAGTCCTAGTCTCAGCAAAGCCACTATCACCATCTCTGAAGGAAAGTTTCATCAAGTCAAAAAAATGTTCCTCTCAGTCGGTGTCAAGGTAACTGCTCTCAAACGAGTTCAATTCGGGAATTTTATATTGGACCCTGAGCTAGCAGAAGGTGAGTTCCGACTTCTGAACAAAGAAGAATTACAGGTTATAAAAAATTACTTAGAAAATAGTGGATAAAACAAAAAAGCTTTAAACAAATAAAGCTTTTTTTAATCTTCTTTAGCGTACGAATAGCATAACACCTAAAATAAAGTGAAGTGCAGATATTACAATCCCTAGGATGGACAAATTTTTTTCTCTCTTATAGTCTAGTCCAGATTCTTTTTGGTGTGAATTAGCCAAGACTAGACCAATGATCCCCAAAACGAGACCTACGATTGGAGATAGC
>NZ_JVFV01000015.1 GCF_001073085.1 Streptococcus pseudopneumoniae | reverse complement strand
CGTATTTTAAACTACAGAAAGGATAGTTTGGTTACTAGAGGTAACTGAACACGGGACTAAGACTTAGGAAAAAAGATAAATCGCCTTGGGTTCATCGAACCCTGCATCGATTTCCTATTTTTCTACAGAAATTTCCGGCAAGCCGAAACGTCCCTTTGTATCTTAAATGAATAAAGGACTAATTTCTGTAAAGTATCCTTCACTGTATAAAAATCTACTCTACATTCTTTGAAAGGAGTTGAACACGCCCTAAATGCTGTGTGGAAACTCCTGACGCATCTTTTAAAACGTATTTTAAACTACAGAAAGGATAGTTTGGTTACTAGAGGTAACTGAACACGGGACTAATTTCTTATGAAAAAAGATAAATCGTCTAGGGTTCATCGAACCCTGCATCGATTTCCTATTTTTCTACAGAAATTTTCGGCACGCCGAATCGCCCCTTTGTATCTTATATGAGTAATATCCAAAATATGTCCTTGGAGGACATCATGGGAGAGCGCTTTGGTCGCTACTCCAAATATATCATTCAAGACCGGGCTTTGCCAGACATTCGGGATGGATTGAAGCCGGTTCAACGCCGTATTCTTTATTCGATGAATAAGGATGGCAATACTTTTGATAAGAGCTACCGTAAGTCGGCCAAGTCTGTCGGTAACATTATGGGGAATTTCCACCCACACGGTGATTCTTCTATCTATGACGCCATGGTTCGTATGTCTCAGGACTGGAAAAACCGTGAGATTCTAGTTGAAATGCATGGGAATAACGGTTCCATGGACGGAGATCCGCCTGCGGCTATGCGTTATACGGAAGCTCGTTTATCAGAGATTGCAGGCTATCTTCTTCAGGATATCGATAAAAAGACAGTTCCTTTTGCTTGGAACTTTGACGATACGGAGAAAGAGCCAACTGTCTTACCAGCAGCCTTTCCAAACCTTCTAGTCAATGGTTCAACAGGTATTTCAGCTGGTTATGCCACAGATATTCCACCGCATAATTTGGCTGAAGTTATCGATGCGACAGTCTACATGATTGATCACCCAACTGCTAAGGTTGATAAGCTCATGGAATTCTTACCTGGGCCAGACTTTCCTACAGGAGCTATCATCCAAGGTCGTGACGAGATCAAAAAGGCCTATGAAACTGGTAAGGGGCGCGTGGTCGTTCGTTCCAAGACTGAAATTGAGAAGTTAAAAGGTGGTAAGGAACAAATCGTTATCACTGAGATTCCTTATGAGATTAATAAGGCTAACTTAGTCAAGAAAATTGATGAAGTTCGTGTCAATAACAAGGTGGCAGGAATCGCTGAGGTTCGTGATGAGTCTGACCGTGACGGTCTTCGTATTGCTATCGAACTTAAGAAAGATGCGAACACTGAGCTTGTTCTCAACTATCTTTTCAAGTACACTGACTTGCAGATCAACTACAACTTTAATATGGTGGCTATTGACAATTTCACCCCTCGTCAAGTTGGAATTGTGCCAATCTTGTCTAGCTATATTGCCCATCGTCGTGAAGTTATCTTGGCGCGTTCTCGCTTTGATAAGGAAAAAGCCGAAAAACGTCTCCATATTGTGGAAGGTTTGATTCGTGTCATCTCTATCCTGGATGAAGTTATTGCCCTTATCCGTGCTTCTGAAAATAAGGCTGATGCAAAGGAAAACCTCAAGGTTAGCTATGATTTTACAGAAGAACAGGCTGAGGCCATCGTTACCTTGCAATTGTATCGTTTGACCAATACAGACGTGGTTGTCTTGCAAGAAGAAGAAGCTGAACTACGTGAAAAGATTGCTATGCTTGCGGCTATCATCGGTGACGAACGAACCATGTACAATCTCATGAAGAAAGAACTCCGTGAAGTCAAGAAGAAATTTGCGACTCCACGTTTGAGTACTTTAGAAGATACAGCAAAAGTGATTGAGATTGATACAGCTAGTCTTATCGCTGAAGAAGATACTTACGTCAGCGTGACTAAGGCGGGCTATATCAAACGGACTAGCCCTCGTTCTTTTGCAGCTTCAACACTGGAAGAAATTGGTAAACGGGATGACGACCGATTGCTATTCGTTCAATCTGTCAAAACTACTCAGCACCTCTTAATCTTTACAACGCTTGGAAATGTCATTTACCGACCAGTCCATGAGTTAGCAGATATTCGTTGGAAGGATATCGGAGAGCATTTGAGCCAGTCTATTACAAACTTTGAAACCAATGAAGAAGTGATCTATGTAGAAGTTGTGGATCAGTTTGATGATGCGACAACTTACTTTGCAACGACTCGCCTTGGACAAATCAAGCGTGTCGAACGAAAAGAATTCTCTCCATGGAGAACCTATCGTTCTAAGTCTGTCAAATATGCTAAGTTGAAAGATGATACTGACCAGATTGTAGCAGTAGCTCCGATTAAATTGGATGATGTCCTCTTGATTAGTCGAAACGGTTATGCCCTCCGCTTTAACATCGAAGAAGTGCCAGTTATCGGTGCCAAAGCTGCAGGGGTGAAAGCCATGAATCTCAAAGCAGATGATGTGATACAAGCAGCCTTTATCTGCAACACTTCATCTTTCTATCTTTTGACGCATCGTGGAAGTCTTAAGCGCGTTTCGATTGAGGGAATTCCAGCAACCAGTCGTGCTAATCGTGGTCTTCAAGTCCTTAGAGAATTAAAGAGCAAACCACATCGTGTCTTCCTTGCTGGTGCAGTTTCTGAACAAGGATTTGTTGGAGATCTCTTTAGTACAGAAGTAGAAGATGGAGAGCAAACGCTTGTCATCCAATCAAATAATGGAACGACTTACGAAGCAATCCTACAAGATTTGAATTTATCGGAACGCACAAGTAATGGAAGCTTCATTTCAGATAGCATTTCTGATGAAGAAGTTTTTGATGCTTATCTCAAAGAAATCTTTAAAGAAATCAAAGAAAATTAAAAATCGGTCCTAGTGACTGATTTTTTATAAGTAAAATTTTCAGAAAATTACAAATAATACTTGAATTTTTAGGAGAATAGTGTAGAATAGAACACAAAGCTTGATTAGAATAAAGGAGATTGTCATGACAGTTACGATCGATTGGGAAAATCTCGGTTTTTCCTATATGAAACTACCTTATCGTTATATCGCTAATTTTAAAAATGGACAATGGTCTCAAGGAGAATTAACAGAAGATGCAACCTTGCATATTTCAGAATCATCTCCAAGCCTTCACTATGGACAGCAAGCCTTCGAAGGATTGAAAGCCTATCGTACAAAGGATGGCAGTATTCAACTCTTCCGTCCTGATGAAAATGCCAAACGCTTGCAACGTACATGTGACCGTCTCTTGATGCCACAAGTTCCAACAGAAATGTTTGTAGAAGCTTGTAAAGCCGTTGTTCGTGCAAATGAAGAATACGTACCCCCTTATGGAACTGGTGGAACCCTTTACCTTCGTCCGCTCTTGATTGGTGTTGGAGATATCATTGGGGTAAAACCAGCTGAGGAGTATATTTTTACCATCTTTGCTATGCCAGTTGGAAATTACTTTAAGGGTGGATTGGTTCCAACAAATTTCTTGATTCAAGACGAGTATGACCGTGCTGCACCAAATGGAACAGGAGCTGCCAAGGTCGGTGGGAACTATGCAGCTAGTCTTTTGCCAGGGAAAATGGCTAAATCCCGTCATTTCTCAGATGTTATTTATCTAGACCCATCAACCCACACCAAGATTGAAGAAGTTGGTTCAGCAAACTTCTTTGGAATTACAGCTGATAATGAGTTTGTAACCCCATTGAGTCCGTCAATCTTGCCATCGATTACCAAGTACTCATTACTTTATTTGGCAGAGCATCGTTTGGGCTTGAAGCCTGTTGAGGGAGATGTACCAATTGATAGTCTGGATCGATTTGTAGAAGCAGGTGCTTGCGGTACTGCGGCAGTTATCTCACCAATTGGAGGAATCCAACATGGTGATGACTTCCACGTTTTCTATAGTGAGACAGAGGTTGGTCCAGTGACTCGTAAACTATACGATGAATTGACAGGTATTCAATTTGGTGACATTGAAGCACCAGAAGGTTGGATTGTAAAAGTAGATTAAAAATTATTAAAGGAGATCTTTATGAAAACGAAAAAGTGGATGTTAACAGCAGGAGTGGTCCTGAGTACAGCAGTTCTTCTTGTAGCTTGTGGTAAAGCCGACAAGGAAGCAGATGCGCCTACAACTTTCTCTTATGTCTATGGAGTAGACCCATCATCTTTGGACTACAGTATCGCAACTCGTACTTCAACAACTGATATCATCGGTAACGTCGTTGATGGTTTGTTAGAAAACGATCAGTATGGGAATTTGATTCCTTCCCTCGCTGAGGATTGGAGTGTCTCACAAGACGGTTTGACTTATACTTATAAACTTCGTAAAGGGGTTAAATGGTACACGTCAGAAGGTGAAGAATACGCTGAAGTAACTGCGCATGATTTTGTTACTGGGTTGAAACACGTAGCTGATGGCAAATCAGACGGTGTCACTCTTATTCAAAACTCAATCAAGGGCTTGAATGAATATATGACTGGTGAGACTAACGACTTCTCAACAGTTGGAGTTAAGGCAGTGGATGATTATACTGTTGAGTACACTCTAAACGCACCTGAAACTTTCTGGAATTCCAAAGTAACTTCAGCAACTATGTTGCCAGTAAATGAAGAATTCCTCAAAGCTTCTGGTAAAAATTATGGAACGGTCAGTCCAGCTGGTATTCTTTATAACGGTCCATATATTTTGAAGACATTGACTTCAAAATCTTTAATCGAATATGAAAAGAACCCAAATTATTGGGATAAAGAGAAGGTTAAAATTGAGAAAGTTAAATTAACTTACTATGATGGTTCAGACCAAGAATCCTTGATTCGTAGCTTCTCTTCAGGTGTTTATACAACAGCTCGCCTCTTCCCAAGTAGCTCAAACTTTGCTTCTACTTTGGAACAATACGGAGATAAAATTACTTACAGCCCGCAGGATTCAACTAGTTACTACTTTACCTTTAACGTAAACCGTCAATCTTTCAATAAGACTGCGAAAACAAGTGAAGAACAGAAAACTTCTACAAAAGAAGCAATGTTGAACAAGGACTTCCGTCAAGCAATCAACTTTGCCTTCAACCGTCATTCTTATGCTGCACAGCTTAACGGTGAAGATGGTGCGGATAAGATTATTCGTAATAGCCTAGTACCAGATAACTTTGTACAATCTGGTGGTAAAAACTTTGGTGATATCGCTCAAAAAGAATTGGTCAACTATGGAGACCAATGGAAAGGTGTTGAGCTTGTAGACGGAAAAGATACCATCTACAATCCTGACAAAGCCAAAGCTTCATTTGAAAAAGCTAAGAAAGAATTGGAAGCAAAAGGTGTAACCTTCCCAATTCACTTGGATGTCCCAGTTGAACAGACAGATACCATTGCCGTTCAACAAAGCAATTCCTTTAAACAATCAATCGAGTCAACTCTTGGTTCTGAAAATGTCGTGATCGATGTCCTTCAGATGACTGATAACGAGAAGGAAAGCATTACATCTCAAGCACGTGTTCCTGCTCAAAAAGACTATGACTTGAACAGTACTGGATGGGCTCCAAGCTACCAAGATCCAGCAAGTTATCTCAATATCATGGATCCTAAGACTGGTTCTGCTATGAAACACCTTGGTATTACTAAAGGAAAAGACAAAGAAGTAGTAGCTCAACTAGGTTTGGACGAATATAAGAAACTCTTGGATGATGCAGTTTCTGAGAAAAATGACTTGGATAAGAGATATGAAAAATATGCTAAAGCTCAAGCATGGCTCACTGATAGTTCTCTCCTGATGCCAACAGCTTCATCAGGTGGTTCACCAGTTGTCAGCAACATTGTTCCTTTCTCTAAACCATACTCACAAGTTGGTATTAAGGGTGATCCATACATCTTCAAGGGAATGAAATTGCAAAAAGAGATTGTATCTGCTAAAGAATATCAAGCAGCTCTTGAAAAATGGCAAAAAGAAAAATTGGAATCAAATAATAAATACCAAAAAGAACTAGAAAGTCATGTCAAATAAAACAGACTAGTACTTTTGGAATAAAGGGGCCTATATGGAATGGATTAAACTAATAGGGATAGTTATCATTGTGATTGGTTTTGTCTATAAGTTAGATACCATTGCAACGGTAGTCTTAGCTAGTTTAGTTACCGCTCTAGTTTCTGGAGTTTCTCTTGTTGAGTTCTTGGAAATTTTGGGAAAAGAATTTAGTAATCAACGAGTTCTGACGATTTTTATGGTAACCTTGCCACTGGTAGGTTTATCTGAAACTTTTGGCCTCAAGCAACGTTCGATTGACTTGATTCAAAAGATAAAGGGACTAACAGTTGGAAGTTTTTATACAGTGTATTTCTTTTTTCGGGAACTTGATGGTTTCTTTGCCATTCGTCTAGGAGGACATCCGCAGTTTGTAAGGCCTTTGGTTCAACCCATGGGACAAGCAGCAGCAGAGTTTCAATTAGGTAGAAAATTAACGGAGCAGGAGAGCGAAGCGCTAAAAGCGCGTGCAGCAGCAAATGATAATTTTGCAAATTTCTTTGCTCAGAACACTTTCGTTGGTGCAGGTGGTGTCCTCTTGGTGGGGGGCACTCTGGACCAATTAGGTTATGAAAGTAATTATGCAGGCATCGCTTCGGCTTCGCTTATTGTTGCAGGAGTGGCCCTACTTGTGGTAGGAATTTACAATTACCTGTTTGATAGAAAACTGCTAGTGAAAAAGCTTAGTAAAGGAAAAGAAGAATGAGCAATCTAGCAAGTCAGTTATTAGAGTTGACCTATATTGTGATTGGTTGTCAATTCCTTCATACGGCTTATTGTAGCTATAAAGATAAAACAAACCCAGTTCGCTTTGGAACAGCTGGGTTTTGGGCTTTATTGGGCATCAGTTTTATCGGTGGTTCTTATCTACCTTCTATCTGTATTGGAGTTATCGTAGTGCTATTAGCACTACTAACTCTCTTTAAACAGGTTCGTATCGGAACCTTACCGTCTCTGGATGAAGTCAAGGCAAACATTGAAGCTAAACGACTAAAGAATAAAATTTTTATTCCGGTCATGTTAATGGCTTTGATTGCTTTGGTATTAGCAAAAATGATTCCTGACTTTAGTAAGATTGCTATCAGCCTTGCAGCATTTTTTGCAACCGTCTCTCTTTTATTGATCACTAAGAGTTCTCCTAAAAGCTTGTTAGCAGAAAATAATCGCATGGTTCAGCAAGTCTCAACTAGTGGGATTGTGCCTCAACTTTTAGGGGCTTTGGGAGCAATTTTTACCGTTGCAGGCGTTGGAGACTTGATTTCACATTTAATCAGCGTTCTAGTTCCTTCGGGTAGTCGTTTTATGGGAGTAGTCGCTTATGTCCTTGGGATGGTTCTATTCTCCATGATAATGGGGAATGCATTTGCTGCCTTCACGGTTATTACTGCTGGAATTGGTGTTCCCTTTGTATTTGCCTTGGGAGCTGATCCAATCGTGGCTGCAGCTCTAGCAATGACGGCAGGTTGCTGTGGAACCTTATTGACTCCAATGGCGGCTAACTTTAATGCTTTACCGGCAGCTCTCCTGAATATGAAAGATCCAAATGGGGTTATCAAAGCGCAGGTAGGAGTAGCTATTGTTATGATTATCATCCATGTATTTTTGATGTACTTTTTGGCATTTTAGCAAAGGAAATAAAATGAAAATATTAGTAACAGGTTTTGATCCTTTCGGTGGTGAAAAGGTCAATCCAGCCTTGGAAACTGTTAAATCATTACCGTCAGAGATTCATGGCGCAGAGGTTCATTGGGTAGCAATCCCAACGGTCTTTTATCAATCAGCAGAGGTTTTAGAAGCAGAAATAAATCGATACCATCCAGATGCTGTGCTTTGCATCGGACAGGCAGGAGGAAGAGCTAGTCTAACTCCTGAGCGAGTTGCCATCAACCAAGATGATGCTAGAATTCCAGATAACCAAGGGAATCAGCCGATTGACACTCCTATACGCCTGGACGGACAAGCAGCCTATTTTAGCACACTACCTATTAAGGCAATGGTTCAAGCGATTAAAGAGGAAGGGTTACCGGCTACAGTGTCCAATACAGCAGGAACCTTTGTTTGCAATCATTTGATGTATCAGGCTCTCTATTTAGTGGATAAAAAGTTTCCCAATATGAGAGCAGGTTTTATGCATATTCCTTATATGACAGAACAAGTGGTAAATAAGCCTAATACAGCATCTATGAATTTAACTGATATCGTCAGAGGTATCGAAGCTGCGATTGGTGCTATCGTAGATTATAAAGATAAGGACATAAAATTAGTGGGTGGGACAACCCACTAATAAAAACTCATCTCTAGATAAAAAACAGATTTTACACAAAAACTCTTTATCAAGATTGCTTTGGTATAGAGTTTTTTCTTGCCAGTTTTCTAAATTTCTTGTAAAATAGGGAGAGTGAAAAGAGGTATGGTATGAGTAAAAAAGATAAGAAAATTGAAATTCAATTAACAGACGCAACTGTTTTAGTTGGTCAGGAAAAGTTCGAAGGCTACACATTAACCATTGGGAAAAAGATTATCGGTGAAATTGCTGAACTAGATAATCAATTCGCAATCATAAAGAATGGAAATGTCGATAGTTTTTATAAAAAACTTGAAAAAGCTGTGAAAATTTTGATTGAAAACTATAATTTAGCAAAATAAAGCTTGTTTTTTGTAAATTTTCATGATATAATAGTTTTCGTTGATCATTGGAGAGATAGCGAAGAGGCTAAACGCGGCGGACTGTAAATCCGCTCCTTCGGGTTCGGGGGTTCGAA
>NZ_JVFV01000014.1 GCF_001073085.1 Streptococcus pseudopneumoniae | reverse complement strand
GCGGGTGTAGTTTAGTGGTAAAACTACAGCCTTCCAAGCTGTTGTCGCGAGTTCGATTCTCGTCACCCGCTTTGAACATATAGTTCATTTACCAAGTTATTTAACTTGGGCGCGTAGCTCAGGTGGTTAGAGCGCACGCCTGATAAGCGTGAGGTCGGTGGTTCGAGTCCACTCGTGCCCATTAGTAGGAGAATTACTCAAGAGGCTGAAGAGGACGGTTTGCTAAATCGTTAGGTCGGGTAACTGGCGCAAGGGTTCGAATCCCTTATTCTCCGTAATTAGAGCTTCTTAGCTCTTTTTTTGTGTTTTTGACTGTAAAATTTAGGCTTTTTGATAACTATGGTAGGGCGATGCATTGTTACAATCTGGAGTGAAACAAAATGATTTACTCTTTTTGTTTCACTCTTAGGAAGTTTCTAGGTTTAATGTTATTAAACTAACCGAATATTTAAGTTTTTTTAGTGATTTTGTAGTCTTTTTCCTAGATTCTATCTGCATTTCTATTTTAGTCTTTCGATGTGTTAATGTTCTTTTCTTTATTTTCCTGTAAGTTTCTATTATAATTTAATTATATTACAAATTACCTTTAAATAATGGTTAATCTCTTTTCTTTATAGGTCCTATTGGCCTTTTCTACAATATGTTTTGATCTATAGGATTTATCGAAGGTGTATCTAATGTAAGAATTATAGAACTTATTTACTTAGTATTTGTATATATAAGATTTTTTATTTTACCGAAACTCTAAAATATTTGATATAATGTAGGCAAAGCTATGGTCACCATTCATTTCAAGAGGAGATTTTTATGGGGAATAGAAGTATAGTAGGAAGTCTGTTTATTCTTATATTTAGTTTTTTTACAGTTGGTTGTAGTAATCAAAATTCTGAGGTTTCTAGTAAAGATACTAGTTTATCTACTTCAACTACTAGTAATGAGATAAAGTCTGGGGAGTCTAAGAAAGATTATAAAGATTTGTACAAGTCAGTTTTTGATGATTACCAAAAAATATTTTCTACTTCTAATGATTCAACTGCAATTTCAAATCTTTATCAAAGTTTAAAAGCTACTGAACGTCCTATCAATAGTTGGTCTATTGAAAATGCTATAAATCGTTCAGATGATATGTGTTACTCTTTTGTTGATTTAAATGATGATGACGTTGTGGAGTTACTTGTAGCGGATCTTAATTTAAGTGGAAAATACTTTTTAACTGGAGTGTACTCTATACAAGAAGGTAAACCTGTGCTTTTAGCAGAAGGTTTTGCTGCAGGACATGGTGGAGCTAGGAATGCGACAATTATTTATCAAGGTGGGGAGATTCTTGAATTAAGTTGGTCGTCAGGAACTGGTAAAGGTTATGGAACTCTTTATAAGTTAAATGAAAAGCAAAAGGGGGCTAGTAAACTTCAGGAAAAAGAATTTCAAATAGAATCTAATTATATTGGATCTAATTTTGGAAAAACTGAATCTGATCAAATTGATCTAAGAGGTTTTGATTGGCAGAAATTTGAAACTTCGACTAGCTCTTCTATCTCCGAGGAGAAACAAAAAGCTCCTTGGAATGCAAGCAAATCTGCAAAATTAGAAGCCTTCATTAAAGGATGGGGTGAAAGACTTGGTCAACCAAATTACAAAAAGGGAATTTCTGGTGGTGATGTTGGTGCAGATAATCTCTATACCTTTGGAGATGGACCAAGCGAAAAAATGAATGCCGAATACACGGATACAGGTTTAGGAAATGCTAAGTATCGAATTGTGGAACGCTATAGTAACTGGGATAAATACCCAGACGTGCATAGCTACTTTTTTGCGATAACTGATACTGGGGAAGCGATTGTTTTTCATTCTCCAACAACAAATGGTGGGGTTATGTACTTAAAACCGACAGAGAATACAGAGATCCAAGCAGAGTTTAAACGCTTAGTTGAGGAAGAGTAGAAAAATGAAGAGTTTGGTCAAGGCCAAGCTCTATTTTTTAAAATCTCTTCTTTCATTTTTATATTCTTTGAGTATTTAATGGTATACTAGTGTTATATAAGAACGTAAAGCATTATTTGATGATGATTCTATAATCCGGGAGAATAATTTCTATGCCAAAAAGTGTGAAGTTTCGTAGTATTTATTATAGATTTGTTCTTTTTATAGTTATTTTATATCTTTTGGGTGCTCATCAAATTGTTGGTCGAGGAATTCAAACAGTTACTATCTTTGATTACGTCTTTAACTTTCATCAAACACAGTTAGGGTATTCCTTTGTTTTATTAATTTTCGTTGGTATTGGTATTAATTTTCTTTTTCCTTGGAAATTTTATATTACTCAGGATGGGATATACATTAGAAGGTTAGATTTATTTGTTCCTTGGAGTGATATCAGTGGAGTTTCCCATGTTTGGATTAACAAAGCAAGTAATTTTAGCAGAGGGCTTGCTTTTTATAACAATAAATGTTTAGTTTTCTATCGTAATAATTATAAACCGATTTGTATCTATAACACTTCTTTATTAGCCTTGTTTCTTGTCAAACTCTTTAATTCTCAGATCAAGACGAATATCTTATCGGCTAGTTTTGCTACGGGATTTAATATTCTATTAAATGCTTTACTTTTATTTTATCTTTACTTTCTTGATTTAAAAACTCTTAGTTTTAGTTATTTTTTACTTTTTTGCTTACTCTACTTTATAAAAATTTTTATCATTCCTTTATGCTTGGTTTCTAGTCAAAATTCTAAGTATGGTCCTTATCTGGTCCATAGTAGTTTCTTTAAGAGGAATGCTTCAGATGTGATTCATGTATAATTTTATAAAAATGATGACTTTCTACTTTTGGGTAGGAAGTTTTTTGTTATTTCTATATCGAAATAGTTGACAGATGTAATGAAAAATCTTACAATAAATTCAGAAAGTTCGATATAGAAGTAAAGGAGACAAAATGGACAAGATGTTAGGGGGCTACCAAGCTCTACAGATTCGATTGTTGAATGGGCGTATCTTTCAAAAACTCTTGAGCAAGGAACCAGATGCCCAATACAGAAGTGAGCAGGGAAAAATTTTAACAATCTTGTGGAAGCAAGAGTTGGGTTGTGCTACCGCAACTGATATTGCTCTTGCGACAGGTCTGGCAAACAATACGCTGACCAGTATGGTTAAGAAATTAGAAGAACAGGGTTTGGTTACGATTAAGCCTTGTACACAGGATAAAAGAAAAAAATATATCTCTTTGACAGATCTCGGTTGGACGCAAAAAGAAATTGGAGACCGTGTCAGTAAAGAGTTAGGTGAAATTTTCTACCAAGGATTTTCGGATCAAGAAATCCAGGAATTTGAAGCTTATCAAGAGCGTATTATCACTAATTTAAAGAAAAAAGAAAACGAGGAATAAATCATGTCCATTCAAGCACAAAATGCACAAAATCTATATATTCGTGCTATTCAAGATGGCCGTGTAGCAGAAGCGCAAGCAAGCTCAGTAGGGGATACCTATATCCAACACTCGACAGGAGTGCCGGATGGGAAAGAAGGATTCGCTACTTTTTTTGCAGATTTTATCAAGCGCCATCCAGAACGTGAAATCAAGATTGTTCGTACCATTGAAGATGGCAATCTGGTTTTTGTTCATGTGCACCAGTACCTAAACGGTGGAGAAGCCCAATGGGTGACGACAGATACTTTCTGTGCAGATGAAAATGCTCGTATCGTTGAGCATTGGGATGTTATTGACTACTATCGTACACCTGAAAATGAGCAACTCGATCAGATCTTTGGAGATTTTGAAATCAAGGACTTGGACAAGTCAGCGGAAAATAAAAAGCTGGTCCGTCGTTTCTTGACAGAAATTTTCCAAAACAAGGAGCTCGATCAATGGGAAGACTTTGTAGCAGAGGATGTGATTCAGCATAATCATGAGATTGGGCAATGGAGTCAAGCTTATAAGGATTACGTACGCGAGCACCATGTGGCCTATGACTTTGTTTTCCAACTCTTGACTCAAGGAAATTTTGCAGTGAGTTATGGTCAGGTATTGATTGATGGCGTTGCCTATGCTCAATACGATATCTTCCGTTTAGAAAATGGGAAAATTGTTGAACATTGGGATAATAAGGAAGTTATGCCTAAGGTAGAAGCCTTGACCAATAGTGGGAAATTTTAAAAAGGAATACATTATGAGAGCAGTTGTTGTAAGCACTCCAGGTGGACCGGAGGTATTAGAAGTTGTCGAACGACCTAAACCAGTCCTGAAGGCAGGTTGGACCCTAGTGAAAATCCAAGGATTTGGCATCAATCATAGTGAAATTTTTACCCGTAAGGGACAATCACCATCTGTGAAATTTCCTCGTGTATTAGGGATTGAGTGTGTCGGTCTTGTGGAAGAAACGACACGACCGGATTTGAAGATTGGACAACAAATCATTTCCATTATGGGAGAGATGGGGCGAGCCTTTGATGGAGGTTATGCAGAGTATACACTTCTTCCAAATGAACAAATTTATCCGATCAAGACAGAACTTGATTTGGAAAGCTTGATCGCACTACCTGAAACCTATTACACGGCATTTGGCTCTTTTCTCAATCTTAAGATTGAGGAGAAAGATAGCGTGTTAGTCCGCGGAGCAACCAGTGGTGTAGGAATTGCTTTTGCTAAACTGCTTAAAGGAAAATTTCCTAAGATTCACCTAGCAGGAACTAGCCGAAATTTAGCTAAGGAAGACCAATTGAAGGCAGTCGGATTTGATCAGGTGATTTTGGACAAGTACGGTGTCTTGCACACGAAAGAGCAGTTCGATAAGGTTTTGGATCTTGTTGGTCCCAGCGCTATTCTCGATACTTTTGCGCGGACAGCAGAAGGTGGGATTATCTGTTCTTGTGGCCTACTGGGTGGTCAGTGGACTGTTCCAGACTTTGATCCAATCGAGATGCTCTCTCGCAATCTCTACTTGACGACCTTTGCTTCTGCCAATGTGTCTCAAGACAAGCTTCAGGAATTGGTAGACTTTGTCGAGCGTTACCATGTGGATGTAGGGCCTGAAAAGATTTATAAGATTGACCAAATTCAGGAAGCGCATGCTTATCTGGAAGGAAGCTATTCTTTTGGCAAAGTTATTGTGAAAAATGAGGAAGACTAAATGATTGAATACAAACATGTAGCCTTGCGCTACACGGATAAGGACATTTTAAAAGATGTCAATCTCCGCATTGAAAATGGAGAATTCATGGTGCTAGTGGGTCCTTCAGGATCTGGAAAGACCACCATGATCAAGTTGGTGAACCGTCTCTTGGAGCCGACAGATGGCAATATTTATATGGATGGGAAACGCATCAAGGACTATGATGAACGGGAGTTACGTCTCAGTACCGGCTATGTCCTTCAGGCCATTGCCCTTTTTCCTAACTTGACAGTTGCTGAAAATATAGCATTGATTCCTGAGATGAAGGGTTGGAGAAAGGAACAAATCGCCTCTAAAACAGAAGAACTCTTGAACAAGGTTGGCCTACCTGCTGCAGATTATGCTCATCGTTTACCAAGCGAGTTATCTGGTGGGGAGCAACAGCGGATTGGGATTGTGCGGGCTATCATTGGGGAACCAAAAATCTTGCTGATGGATGAGCCCTTCTCAGCTTTGGATGCTATCTCCCGCAAGCAGTTGCAAGCTCTCACCAAAGACTTGCACAAGGAGTTCGGTATGACAACTATTTTCGTTACTCATGATACGGATGAGGCTTTAAAATTAGGGGATCGAATTGCTGTTTTACAGGATGGAGAAATTCGCCAGGTAGCAGAACCTGAAACAATTTTACAAGCGCCTGCGACAGAATTTGTAGCGAACTTGTTTGGAGGTAGCCTTCATGTCTAATTTGATTTCAACCTTTCAAGAGCGTTTTGGGGAATGGTTAACCGCTCTTGGTCAACACTTACAATTATCGCTTTTGACCTTATTGGTCGCTATTTTTCTGACCATCCCACTTGCGGTTTATCTAAATGGTCACAAAAAAGCAGCGACCTGGGTGCTACAAGTTGCGGGTGTCTTCCAGACCATTCCCTCAATGGCTTTGTTGGGGCTCTTTATTCCTTTCATGGGGATTGGAACCTTACCAGCCCTCACGGCTCTAGTTATTTATGCTATTTTCCCGATTTTAGAAAACACAATCACAGCCTTGAACGGCATTGATCCTAGTCTTGAGGAGGCAGGAATTGCTTTTGGAATGACCAAGTTGGAGCGACTCAAGAAGTTTGAAATTCCACTGGCCATGCCTGTCATTGTATCGGGGGTTCGTACAGCGACCGTTATGATCATTGGGACAGCGACTCTAGCCGCTCTTGTTGGAGCTGGAGGCTTGGGATCCTTTATCCTTTTGGGAATTGATCGTCGGAATGCTAGTCTCATTTTAATCGGAGCAATCTCATCAGCCATCTTGGCCATTCTCTTTAATGTCATTCTCAAATGGTTGGAAAAGGCAAAGTTGCGTACGATTGTTGCGGCCTTTGCTGTCATGGTCCTTGGTTTGGGAGCTAGTTATGCTCCAAACATGATCCCTAACAAAGAGAAAGACAATCTCGTCATTGCAGGGAAGCTGGGACCTGAGCCAGAAATTCTGATGAATATGTATAAGCTTCTCATCGAGGAAAATACGGATATGACGGTGACGGTCAAACCTAACTTTGGGAAGACAGATTTCCTTTACCAAGCACTGAAAAAAGGAGATATTGATATTTATCCAGAATTTTCTGGAACAGTGACGGAGAGTCTCCTCCAATCATCTCCACAAATTGGGCATGACCCAGAAAAGGTTTACGAGGTGGCTCGTGATGGTATTGCCAAACAGGATCAACTAGCCTTTCTTAAACCCATGGCTTATCAAAATACTTATGCTATAGCAGTTCCTAAAAAAATTGCGCAAGAATATGGGCTTAAGACGATTTCAGACTTGAAAAAAGTAGAAGGACAGCTCAAGGCGGGATTCACTCTGGAGTTTAATGACCGTGAGGATGGAAACAAGGGCTTGCAGTCTGTTTATGGATTGAATCTCAATGTGGCAACCATGGAGCCAGCTCTTCGCTACCAAGCCATCCAGTCAGGGGACATTCAAATTACAGATGCTTACTCAACAGATGCTGAAATTGCTCGCTATGATTTAGTGGTTTTGGAGGATGATAAACAACTCTTCCCGCCATATCAAGGTGCCCCACTCATGAGAGCTGAATTACTCAAAAAACATCCTGAGTTGGAAGCAGTCCTCAATAAACTAGCTGGTAAAATCACCGAGAGCCAGATGAGTCAGATGAACTATCAGGTTGGTATTGATGGTAAGGATGCTTATACTGTTGCACATGATTTCTTGGTGGAACAGGGATTATTGAAGAAATGATGAGGCAAGAAGAAATACAAGAGACTCTTTTGCGACTCTGTAAGCACTATGGAGAACAAAATTGGTGGCAATCGGATAACAAGCTTGAAGATCTGGTATCTACTATTCTTATCCAGCGAACATCTGAGAAAAATGCTAAGTTGGCTTTAGCTGGTCTTATGGATGTCATGACAGTAGAGGGTATCCTAGGGTTATCACTAGAAGATTTACAGGAACGTATTCGACCTGCTGGATTTTTTAAGCAAAAGTCTCAAACGATTAGGGGACTTCTAATCTGGTTAAGAGAAAATGGTGGTTTTGAGGTTCTTGCTAGGATTGGAACAGAAGATTTACGGAAGCAACTTTTGGAGTTAAAAGGGATTGGACCAGAGACTGCAGATGCACTTTTACTATATCTTTTTGATCGTTCAGTTTTTATTTCGGATGAATATGCTAGAAGACTTTTTCGACGATTAGGATTTGGAAATTTTGATACCTATAATGAAATGCAGGCTGTTTATTGTAACGTATTGGAAGGACTTACTCTCAAACAATGCCAAGAGATTCATGCTGTTATTGATGAACATGGGAAAGTTTTTAGCAAAAGTAAAGGCCAGTTAGACGAAAGTTGGTTACGATAAAAAATTCTAAGACTTTTTGTCTTAGAATTTTTTTAGTGAATTTACTGGCTTAAAAAACATAGTTTGATCAGATTAGTAAGTAGAAAGTAGAGGCAAAATATTCATGGTGAATGGAATATTTGAATGATAAAATGTCGACTGGTATTTTTCTTTTGAGTGGGTATGAAATCTATAGTTGTGTTTGCTACTTCATCTTTAAGACATCTAAGTAAAATCTCACGACTTGGTCTTCCGTATTCGATTTTCCCTTTTTCAGCCACCAGGTCAATGTTTCGATAAAGTTAGTTACAACATAGTGTTTGAGATAGGAAGCAGGAATAGTAGGATAAGAAGCATGCAAGTCCTCTGCTACCATGGGGTAAACATGATGTTCTAGCTCTTTCTGTAATTGACGGAGGAAGTAGTCATTTTTTGAGAAAAGGAGGCTGGTGATATGGTCTTGATTTTTCTTAAAATGCGAAAAGATATGAGACAAATAAGCTTCTGTAGATATATTTTCCTCACGTTCAAAAAGATGATGAAAGAGATAACGACAGAGCTCGTCTAGGAGTAATTCTTTACTTTCATAATGGCTATAAAAGGTGGAACGCCCGACATCTGCTAGGTCTATTATCTCCTGAACGGTAATCGTTTCAAAGCTTTTTTGATTTAGTAATTGTAAAAAAGCAGTATAGATAGATTTTCGAGTCTTGGTAATGCGACGATCTTGAGCAGTCATATGGACACTTTGAACAAACTGTTCCGTATCTTACAAAGTAAACAATTTGCTCCTATCCTTTCTGAAATGAATGTTAGATAATGATAATGAACAAGATGTTCATGAATCTATTATAACAAAGGAATGTTGATTATGAAGACAAAACATACAGTTTGGTTAGCTTTTTTCTTGAATTTAAGTTATGCCATTGTTGAGTTTATCGCAGGAGAGATTTTTGGTTCTAGTGCGGTCCTTGCTGACTCTGTCCATGATCTTGGAGATGCAATCGCAATTGGGATATCAGCCTTTCTTGAAGCAATTTCCAATCGTGAAGAAGATAGTCATTACACCTTGGGTTACAAACGGTTTAGCCTTCTAGGTGCCATGGTAACAGCTGTGATTCTTATGACGGGGTCTGTTCTGGTGATTTTGGAAAATATAACAAAACTCTTTCATCCACAACCTGTCAATGATGAGGGCATTCTCTGGCTAGGAATCATTGCTGTTAGTATTAATGTGCTAGCCAGTCTTGTCGTTCGTAAAGGAAAAACAAAAAACGAATCCATCCTTAGCCTGCACTTTCTGGAAGATACTCTGGGTTGGCTGGCTGTTATCCTTATGGCCATTGTTCTGCGATTTACCGACTGGTATATCCTAGATTCTCTCTTGTCTCTGGTCATTTCTTTCTTTATTCTATCAAAAGCCATTCCACGTTTTTGGAGCACGCTCAAGATTTTCCTGGATGCTGTGCCAGAAGGAGTAGATATTGAGCAAGTCAAGAGTGATTTGGAGCAACTGGACTACGTTGCTAGTATCAATCAGCTAAACCTCTGGACCATGGATGGTTTGGAAAAAAATGCCATTGTCCATGTTTGTCTAAAAGAGATCGGACAGATGGAGATTTGTAAAGAATCCATTCGAACCCTACTCAAAGATTGTGGTTTTCAAAATATCACCATTGAGGTTGATGCAGATCTAGCAACTCATCAAGCCCATAAGCGAAAAATTGAGGAGTTGGAAGTAGGTCAAAGTCATGGACATGAACATCATCATTAATGAGATGTAGTATAAGTGAGCGAAAGCTTGATAAAAAGTGTATACTTAAGGTAGTTACATACAGAGAGGAAATTTTATGAAATCAGCAGTTTATACCAAGGCAGGTCAGGTCGGTATTGAGGAAATCAAGCGCCCAAGTATTCAAGAGGCGGATGATGTTATTATCCGTGTGGTACGTGCTTGTGTTTGTGGTTCGGACCTTTGGAGCTATCGTAATCCAGATATTAAAGCGGGTCACAAAAATAGTGGACACGAAGCAATTGGAATCGTTGAAGAAACTGGAAAAGCCATTACAACAGTCAAACCCGGTGATTTTGTGATTGTGCCATTTACTCATGGTTGTGGTGAATGTGACGCCTGTCGTGCTGGATTTGATGGTTCTTGTGACAATCATATCGGAAATAATCTAGGAGGGAATTTCCAGGCTGAATATCTCCGTTTCCACTACGCTAATTGGGCCCTTGTTAAAATTCCTGGGCAACCGTCTGATTACACAGAAGGGATGCTCAAGTCTCTCTTGACTCTGGCTGATGTCATGCCGACTGGCTATCATGCAGCGCGTGTAGCTGGTGTAAAACCCGGCGATAAAGTTGTGGTTATTGGGGATGGAGCTGTTGGGCAATGTGCTGTTATTGCAGCTAAAATGCGTGGAGCTTCCCAAATTATCCTCATGAGCCGTCACGAAGACCGTCAACAGATGGCTTTGGAGTCAGGTGCGACAGCAGTTGTAGCAGAACGTGGTGAAGAAGGCATTGCCAAGGTACGTGAAATTCTCGGCGGTGGAGCAGATGCAGCGCTTGAGTGTGTTGGTACTGAGGCAGCTGTTGAGCAAGCACTGGGTGTGCTTCACAATGGAGGGCGCATGGGATTTGTAGGAGTTCCACATTATAAGAATCGTGCTCTTGGTTCAACATTTATGCAAAATATAACTGTTGCAGGTGGAGCAGCTTCTGCAACAACATACGATAAGCAATTCTTGCTTAAAGCCGTTCTGGATGGTGATATCAATCCAGGTCGCGTCTTTACTTCAAGCTATAAACTGAAAGATATCGACCAAGCTTATAAGGCTATGGATGAACGCAAGACTATCAAGTCTATGATTGTGATGGATTAATACTCTTCGAAAATCTCTTCAAACCACGTCAGCTTCACCTTGGATTATATATGTGACTGACTTCGTCAGTTTTATCTACAACCTCAAAGCAGTGCTTTGAGCAACCTGCGGCTAGCTTCCTAGTTTGCTCTTTGATTTTCATTGAGTATAAAAAGAAAAACCTAATAGGATTTGAGAATCTCTATTAGGTTTTTTTATGTTCAAGTGTTGTGCTTAATGCAAGGTGCTTTCTCTTAACGTCAGTTTGGTTCCAAGCATAGTGAGGCTTGGAATTTTACGCCCATGAAGAACTTCTCTGTTAAGAATATCCATTCCTGTACGTCCCATTTCTTCGGTGTAGACTGAGATACTGGAAAGGGGTGGGAACACTTGCTTGGTTAGAATAGTATCATTAAAGGAAATAATGCTGACGCGCTCTGGTATGCTGATGCTGGCTTCTTGAAGGGCGCGAAGGGCACCGATTGCCAAACTATCACTAGCTGCAAAAAAGGCTTGTGGAAGTTTATCTCCTAATTTTTCGATAGCCTCTTTCATCAAGTCATATCCAGATTGGGCAGTAAATAGACCTTGGAAAATGAATTTATCGTTATAAATTCCTTTTTCTTGTGTATAGGATTTAAAGTAACCTAAGCGTTTATCTGCGATGACTTCTTCTTGGTCAGTAGTAGTTTCAAGACCGGATAAGATACCAATCTTCTTAATCCCGTGGTCTGTATAGTAATCGACTACCTGTCTAACAGCATTATTAAAATCTGTAATGACACAGGTGTGTCCCAAGGCTATGGTGTCACTATCTAGAAAAACTAGAGGTTTTTGATATTCTTCAAATGATGCAATCTGTGCTTGGCTAAATTTCCCAATACAAAGAATTCCAATAACTTCTTCGCTAAGCGTAAAAGGTTGATCATTGAAATAGCGTAAGATTTCGTAATCTAATTCTTGTGCCCTATTTTCGATTCCTAGTCGAATCTGGTAGTAGTAGAGGTCTTCCAACTCACCTTGTTCGCTGACCCATTGGATAATGGCAATCTTTTGTTTCAGTTTGTGACTTTCGCCTGTTTTGAGATGTTTGGTATAACCTAGTTCTTCGGCAACGGTTAAAATACGGTGTCTGGTTTCTTCTGTCACAGATAGACTCTGATCGCGATTGAGGACACGGGATACAGTTGCGATCGAGACAGAGGCTAGCTGAGCAATATCTTTGAGTGTAGCCATAATTCCCCTCCTTTTTAGGTTATTATAGCATATTTTTCTTCCTTTTTACTCATAGTTTAGTAAAATATCGGTAAAAATGTTGACCTAAGCAAAACCCTTGGGTACAATAGAAGAAAACGATTACAGGATAAAGTTTTTTACCTAATATTTCGTCAAAGGAGAACTCATATGACACAACATCTTACTGCTGAAGCACTTCGCAAGGATTTTCTTGCTGTTTTTGGTCAAGAAGCGGATCAAACCTTCTTCTCACCAGGGCGCATCAACTTGATTGGGGAACATACTGACTATAACGGTGGGCATGTTTTCCCGGCAGCTATTTCATTAGGAACTTACGGAGCTGCACGCAAGCGCGATGACCAAGTATTGCGTTTCTACTCCGCGAACTTTGAGGACAAAGGCATCATTGAAGTGCCTCTAGCTGACCTTAAGTTTGAGAAAGAGCACAACTGGACCAACTATTCAAAAGGTGTCCTTCATTTCTTGCAAGAAGCTGGTCATGTGATTGATAAAGGTTTTGATTTCTATGTATTTGGAAATATCCCAAATGGTGCGGGCTTGTCTTCTTCTGCATCTTTGGAGCTTTTGACTGGTGTCGTGGCAGAATACCTTTTTGACCTAAAATTGGATCGTCTAGATTTAGTAAAAATCGGGAAATTGACAGAGAATAACTTTATCGGTGTTAACTCTGGTATCATGGACCAATTTGCTATCGGTATGGGGGCAGACCAACGTGCTATTTACCTAGATACTAATACTCTAGAATACGACTTGGTCCCACTAGATTTGAAGGACAATGTTGTTGTTATCATGAACACTAACAAACGCCGTGAACTAGCAGATTCTAAGTACAATGAACGCCGCGCTGAGTGTGAAAAAGCAGTAGAAGAACTCCAAGTGGCCTTGGACATTCAAACCTTGGGTGAATTGGATGAGTGGGCTTTTGATGAATACAGTTACCTCATCAAAGACGAAAATCGCTTGAAACGTGCTCGCCATGCCATTCTTGAAAACCAACGTACCCTTAAAGCGCAAGCGGCTCTTCAAGCAGGAGATTTGGACAAGTTTGGTCGTTTGATGAATGCATCTCACGTTTCTCTTGAGCACGATTACGAAGTGACTGGCTTGGAATTAGATACCCTTGTTCACACTGCTTGGGCTCAAGAAGGTGTTCTTGGTGCTCGTATGACAGGAGCAGGTTTTGGTGGTTGTGCGATCGCCTTGGTTCAAAAGGATGCTGTTGAGGCCTTCAAGGAAGCTGTAGGCAAGCACTACGAGGAAGTAGTTGGCTACGCTCCAAGTTTCTATATCGCTGAAGTGGCAGGTGGAACTCGCGTTCTTGATTAGTCAAAAGGAGGTTTTCTAGTGACCTTAGTAGAAACATTTGTTACCAAAGTCATTGCAGAAAGTAGCTTTGAAGAGTTGGATCGTATCTATCTGACCAATCGTGTTTTAGCACTGGTGGGAGATGGAGTTCTTGAAGTTGAGACTGACCAAGATAACTTGATTGACCTTAAAGATCAGCTTGTCGAGGAAGCCGTTCGCTTGGAAACGATTGAAGATAGTCTGGCTGCTCGTGAGATTCTCGGTGCAGACCTAATGGACTTGGTAACGCCTTGTCCAAGTCAGGTTAATCGAGACTTTTGGGCTACTTATGCCCAGTCACCAGAGCAGGCGATTGCGGACTTCTACCAACTCAGTCAGAAGAATGACTACATCAAACTAAAAGCTATCGCAAAGAATATTGCTTATCGTGTACCGTCTGAATACGGTGAACTGGAGATTACCATCAATCTGTCTAAGCCTGAAAAGGATCCAAAAGAGATCGCGGCAGCTAAGTTGGTCAAGTCGAGCAACTATCCTCAGTGTCAGCTTTGTATGGAAAACGAAGGCTACCATGGTCGTGTCAATCATCCAGCTAGAAGCAACCATCGTATTATCCGTTTTGATATTTCTGGGCAGGAGTGGGGCTTCCAGTATTCGCCTTACGCTTACTTTAATGAGCACTGTATTTTCCTAGACAGCAAGCATCGTCCTATGGCTATTAGTCGCCAAAGTTTTGAACGTTTGTTAGCAATTGTGGAGCAATTCCCAGGCTATTTTGCAGGCTCGAATGCTGATTTGCCAATCGTGGGTGGTTCTATTCTGACACATGATCATTATCAAGGTGGTCGCCATGTATTCCCAATGGAAGTGGCTCCTTTACAAAAGAGCTTTACCTTTGAAGGTTTTGAATCTGTCAAAGCAGGGATTGTTCAGTGGCCTATGTCAGCCATTCGATTGACGTCGGATTCAAAAGACGAGCTGACCAACCTTGCTGAGAAAATCTTACTTTCTTGGCGTCAGTACTCCGATCCAAGTGTGCAGGTCTTGGCGAAAAGCAATGGAACTCCGCACCATACTATCACACCGATTGCGCGTAAAAGAGATGGGCAGTTTGAGTTGGATTTGGTCTTGCGGGACAATCAAACCTCTCCAGAGCATCCAGACGGCATCTATCATCCCCACAAGGATGTCCAACATATCAAAAAGGAAAATATCGGCTTGATTGAGGTTATGGGCTTAGCCATTTTGCCACCACGCTTGAAGGAAGAAGTAGAGCAAGTAGCAGCTTATCTAGTCGGAGAGGATGTTTTAGTAGCAGATTATCACAAAAAATGGGCAGATGAGTTGAAGGAAACTCATCCTGGATTGACTGATAAAGACCAAGCTCTTGAAATCGTCCAAGAATCTGTTGGAAAAATCTTCGCTCGGGTATTGGAAGATGCAGGAGTTTACAAGCAAACAGAAGAAGGACAAGCAGCCTTTATGCGCTTTGTGGAGCAGGTTAGGATTTTACCTGAATAAGTGCTTCTCCCTTGCGTAGAGTCTTGAAAAGTAGTATCATAGTGTCGTTTGAAATATCAGGAGGAAAGTATGAAAGATTTTCACTTTGACGCTATATCTGCCTTTGAAAACTACGAAATTGAAAAAATGAGAGATGGTCACGTTGTAGTGACGACAAAAGTAGTGGACTCCTCACTCAACTATTATGGGAATGCCCATGGAGGCTATCTATTTACCCTTTGTGACCAAATCAGTGGTCTTGTGGTGATTTCGCTTGGCTTAGATGGAGTGACGCTCCAGTCTTCTATCAACTATCTGAAAGCTGGAAATCTAGGGGACGTTCTCACTATCAAAGGAGAATGTGTCCATCATGGACGTACCACTTGTGTCGTCGATGTTGATATCACCAACCAAGATGGCCGAAATGTCTGCAAGGCAACCTTCACCATGTTTGTCACAGGACAACGATCTGAAGATAGACAGGTGAGGATATAGGAAAACATGGTAGATAGCTACGCCCTAAAAAACCAGAGTGTGTTCACTATCCACAACCCTATAAATTTTAATACATTTAAAAAGCGAGGTCTGATGACTTCGCTTTTATTTGATAGGGAAGAAAGGAAGTAAGAGCCAATAAAATAGCAGAGCAATAGCACCAATTCCAAGGCCAAATAGAATGGGAAGCGTGATTCTTTGGTAGGGAGCTTTACCCCTTTCTTCAGCTTCTTCAATCTCGCTTAGGCTGCTTCCTTGAACATAGGCAACAATCTGTCGGTAGGTGCGAAGATTATGCTGTTTCTTGAATTTTTCAATGCGTAGGGCGTAGAACATAGCGATAGCAAAAATCAAGCAACTAATAGCGATACCGTACCAATTCAAATAAAGAATTAAGGGTATGCTGATGATAGGAAAACCAAATAGCAGTATGCTAAAGATTATTCCATCTTTTTGATAACGTATAAACTCTTGATCGTGAATAATTTGTTTCATAGTTTCCAAATCTCCTTTTACTAGTTTGTCCAATGACACTTCAAAGACCTTGCTCAGCAAGAGTAGGTTCTGAATATCAGGGTAAGTCGCGCCGCGTTCCCAGTTGGAAATGGATTGGCGACTGACAAAAATTATTTCAGCTAAATCATCTTGAGATAATTTTTTCTCTTTACGATAGTGCTGGATTTGTTTTCCGACTTGCATAAAATTTCCTCGCTTTCTGATTTCATTCTACTCAATTATACAAAAAACGGCTATCAAAGTTCTTTGACATACTGATTTCATAGGCTTTAGCAAAGATTTTGATCAATGGATTTACAGGTCTGTCAATTCATGTTTACCTACTGAAAAAGAGGCTATCAGCCTCCTTTTTCTTATTCACTAAATCTTAAAAAATAACCATCTGGGTCTAAAACTGCAAATTCATGAGGATAGATATATTGTTCACCAACACGAAATTCTCTTTTGGTCAAAGGACGATGAATAGGATAGTTAGACTCGATTACTTTCTGATAGAGTCGAGGGACATCCTCTATGCCAAAGGAAATGTTGACTCCACGACCAAAGGGGTAGGTCAGTTCAACTAATTCATCCTTTGTTCCCTCCTCTAACATTAGCTGGCAATCTTCAAGCGATAAGAAGAGGAAGTTTTCTTCTGGTCGCTCGTATTCGATTGTAAAACCCAGTAAATCGCAGTAGAAGGAACGAGACTGTTCTAAATTTGAGACTATAAACTCGGGAATAACTGCATTGTAGTTCATATAGAAAATCCTTATAATTCAATCTCCAAGACAATCGGTGTATGGTCTTGGCGTGCGCCTGAGTCAATCATATCTGACTTGGTAACCTTGTCTGCCACACGGTTACTTGTGAGCCAGTAGTCGATTCTCCAGCCTGTGTTGTTTATTTTTGAAGTCTTGCTGCGTTGTGCCCACCAAGTGTAGCGTTCTGGAACATCGCCATGGACATGGCGGAAGGTGTCAGTAAATCCTTTGGCTAAAAGGTTTGTAAATCCTTCACGTTCTTCGTCTGTGAAACCTGGTGAACGGCGGTTGCTGGCTGGGTTGGCAAGGTCAATTTCCTTGTGGGCAACGTTGTAGTCACCTGTAGCAAGGACTGGTTTTTTCTTGTCTAGTTGAGCCAAGTATTCCGCATATTTGACGTCCCAAACTTGACGTTCTTCCAAGCGTTTGAGACCATCCCCAGCATTTGGTGTGTAGACCTGAGTCACGAAAAATGTATCAAATTCTAAAGTGATGATACGGCCTTCAGAGTCCATGGTAGAAGGAGCACCGATTTCTGGAAAGCTGATAGTTGGAGTGAGTTCTTTCTTATAGAGGAACATGGTTCCAGCATAGCCTTTACGGGCAGGCTCTTGAGAGGAACGCCAGGTGTTTTCGTAACCTGGGAAGAGTTCTTCTAGTACCTCAAGGTGTTTTTTAGTAGGACCTTTAGCTGAAAGCTTGGTTTCTTGGATGGCGATAATATCAGCATCTTCGGCTACCAAAGTTTGGAGAACGTCTTGTGACAATTTCGCACGCGCAGAGTCGCTCGTCAATGCTGCATTGAGGGAATCAATATTCCATGAGATCAGTTTCATAGTGTGTACCTTTTCTAGATGTATTTCTTATATTTTATCAAAAAAAAGTAAAGCCAGCGAGTTTCTAGTTCGTAAACTCACTCTTTAAACTTTATCCTTAGAAAACAAAAAATTCTCGCAACTATTTTGAAAAAAATCTAAATAGTTCTTGTATTTGGAGTGGAAAGGTATATAATATTATTTAGAAAAACATCTAAATAGAAAGTGAAGTTACAAATATGTCAAATAAGAGAACAATCCTTCTTTTTGTGGTCTTGTCTTATGGTCTTGCTTGGATAATATGGTTGGCACTATGGCTAAGTGGTATTGGACTAAATTCTCCATGGAGTCAGCTTGCTAGTATTGTGGCCATGTGGATGCCTGCGCTTGCAGTCTTTCTCTTAGGGAAAATAACGAAAAAACCTAGTGGAATCAAGTCTAAATTAGTCGTGAATCTCAAGAGGAACTGGGGCTTTTACTTACTAGCTATCTGGTTGCCAGCAGTTATCAGTTTCTTAGGAGCAGGACTTTATTTTCTTGTATTTCCTAACAATTTCAGCCTTGGTTTTGAATTTATTCAAGCTATCTTACAAGAAAAAGGAGTACTTCAATCACCGATCCCCCTATCTTCTTTGGTCTTGATTCAAATTCTAGCTAGTTTAACCTACGCTCCTTTTCTTAATAGCTTATTTGCATTGGGAGAGGAAATTGGTTGGCGTGGTTATCTTTACCCAACTCTAAGAGAACGATTTTCACTAGTACAGACTCATGTCTTACTTGGTCTCATTTGGAGTCTATGGCATTTACCAATTAATTTGCAAGGCTTTAATTATGGACTAACTTATTTTGCTTATCCTGTTTTGGGAATTGTTGCCATGTTCCTATTTTGTTTTAGTGTAGGAATATTGTTGAGCTGGTTGATGGAAAAGACAGGTTCTATCTGGGCTTCAGCACTATTTCATGGGGCAATCAATGCAACTGCAGGTTTTGGACTACTCTTTCAACTGCCTGGAGAAAAAGCTTCAAGCCTCTTGATTTTTGGTCCGTCACCAGCAGGACTGATAGCAGTGCTACCCTGCTTATTCCTTGCCTTACTGATATTGCGAATAGAAAGGAAGCACCATGAGTTTTGCAAATAGCTTTAAAGCTTTATCTCATCCAGTCAGGAGGGAGATTTTGAATTTGCTTAAAACAGGCAGGTTATCTGCAGGAGAAATTGCCAGTCATTTTGAGTTAACAGGTGCAACAATTTCACACCACCTTACGATTTTGAAAGCAGCGGATTTGATTCGTGAAATGAAAGAGAAAAACTTTATTTATTATGAGTTAAATACATCAGTTTTAGAGGATATGATGGTGTGGTTAGCAGAACTGAAAGGAGATTTTTAGATGAAGATAAAAATCAATAAGAAATTGGTATTATATACTAGCATTCTTATCCTACTGCCTACCCTTATAGGTTGTGTTTTCTGGTTTCAACTACCAGAGAAGATGCCGACTCATTTTAATCTACTGGGCCAAGCAGATGGCTACGATCATAAAATGTTTGCTATCTTTGGATTACCGGCTCTCATGCTTTTGATGCATTGGTTGATTCTATTCTTGATGATCAAGGATCCTAAGTCCAGCAATATTAGTTCAAAAATACAACTTTTGATTTACTGGATTATTCCTTTTGTATCTTGTCTATCGATGATTTCTATCTACGGAGCATCTTTGGGTTATTCTATGATAAGTGGAATTCTAGCTCAGATTTTTATGGGAGTCATCATGATTGTAATTGGAAATTATCTACCAAAAACACGCCGAAATTATATAATCGGTATTCGACTTCCGTGGACTTTGGAGAATGATGAGAACTGGAGCAAAACGCATCGCCTAGCTGGAAAAATTTGGGTATTAGGAGGATTGTTATTGTTTCTAAATGCCTTTGTTCAGCTATATGTTTACTGGGTATTCTTCTTGACACTTTTCTTTGTAGTGATAATTCCTAGTGTCTATTCTTATCAATTATCAAAATCAGAATCTTGAAATAGGTATTTGAGTCGTTAGTTAGAGAAGTTGGTCTGATACGCGTATTTCCCCAGCGTATAGTTTGAAAAATCACCCTCTTTCGTTTATAATTAAGAATGATTTTATGAAGGGGAGTGAAAATAGATGAAGTTCTACTCTTATGACTATGTACTCAGCCAAATCGGTCAGCAAAATGGTATCATGGTTGGCTTTGGGATTGTTCTATTAGCTGTGACAGGTTTTTTTGCTTTTAAGGCATACCATGATAAAAAGGGGACCAAATTTCGTGAGTTGGTCATGATTTCAGCTCTGACCTTATTAGCTCTACTTTTGGTCAGCATCACGACTTATCAAAACAATCAAGTTTCTAACAATAAATTTCAAACTTCACTTCATTTCATCGAGGTTGTTTCCAAAGATTTGGGAGTAGACAAGTCAGAAGTCTATGTTAATACTTCCACAAACACTGATGGCGCACTTATCAAGGTGGGAGATCGTTATTATCGTGTCCTGAACGGCAGTGAGCCAGACAAGTACCTGTTAGAGAAAGTGGAATTGTATAAAACAGATGCAATTGAACTGGTGGAGGTGAACAAATGACACTTAATTATATCGAAATTTTAATCAAACTAGCCTTGGGTCTCTTTTCTCTGGTTTTTGTAATCAATGTAACAGGAAAGGGCAACCTAGCGCCTAACTCAGCAATAGACCAAATCCAGAACTATGTGCTAGGGGGTATCATCGGTGGGGTGATTTACAATAGCGCCATCAGTATCCTTCAGTATGCAGTTATCCTGATTATGTGGACCATTCTGGTCTTGACTCTCAAATGGCTCAACAACAATGTTCACTTTGTGAAACGTTTGATTGATGGGAAGCCAACCCTGCTCATCAAAAATGGGAAGATTGATCCAGAAGCTTGCCGTTCGGTTGGTTTGTCAGCAGCGGACGTAGCTCTTAAGCTCCGTAGTCAGGGAATTTTCCAAATGAAACAAGTCAAACGAGCTATGCAGGAGCAAAACGGTCAGCTGATTGTAGTACAAAATGGAGATGAAAATCCTAAGTATCCTGTCATCACAGATGGTGTCATTCAGTCGGATGTCCTCGATACTCTCAGCTTAACGGAAGAATGGCTCCTAGATCATCTGAATAAGCAAGGGTATGATAATGTGGCCAATATATTTATCGCTGAGTATGATAAGGGTCAACTAAGCGTCGTCACCTATGAATAAGAAAAACCTGGGGTTCATGCCTCAGGTTTCCATTTGTCATTAGAAAGGAATTTTATGTCTATCATCCAAAAACTCTGGTGGTTTTTTAAGTTAGAAAAACGTCGTTACCTAGTTGGAATCGTGGCTTTGGTCTTGGTCTCTGTGCTTAACCTCATCCCACCTATGGTTATGGGGCGCGTGATCGATGCCATCACTTCGGGACGATTAACACAGGATGAGCTCCTGCATCATCTCTTTTATCTCCTGCTCGCTGCTTTCGGGATGTACTATCTGCGTTATGTTTGGCGCATGTATATCCTAGGAACCTCCTACCGACTGGGACAAATCATGCGTTCAAGACTATTTGAGCATTTTACAAAGATGTCGCCTGCTTTTTATCAGAATTATCGGACCGGGGACCTGATGGCTCACGCAACCAATGATATCAATGCTCTGACTCGTTTAGCAGGTGGTGGTGTCATGATGGCAGTGGATGCCTCAATCACAGCCTTGGTAACTTTGTTGACCATGCTCTTTAGCATTTCTTGGCAGATGACCTTGGTTGCCATTCTACCTTTGCCATTTATGGCCTATGCGACTAGTCGTTTGGGGAGAAAGACCCACAAAGCTTTTGGCGAATCGCAAGCAGCCTTTTCTGAGCTCAACAATAAGGTTCAAGAGTCTGTATCAGGTATCAAGGTAACCAAGTCCTTTGGCTATCAGTCTGATGAATTGGCATCTTTCCAGGAAGTCAATGATTTGACCTTCCAAAAGAATCTCCAAACCATGAAATATGATAGTCTCTTTGACCCGATGGTTTTGCTCTTTGTAGGTTCTTCTTATGTCTTAACTCTCTTGGTCGGTTCCTTTATGGTGCAAGCGGGACAAGTAACCGTCGGTAATCTGGTCACCTTTATCTCTTACTTGGATATGTTGGTCTGGCCTTTGATGGCGATTGGGTTCCTCTTTAATATTACTCAAAGAGGGAAAGTTTCTTACCAACGGATTGAGAGTCTCTTGTCTCAAGAGTCACCTGTCAAAGATCCAGAATCTCCACTTGACGGGATTGAAAATGGCCGTTTGGACTATGCTATTGATAGTTTCGCCTTTGAAGACGAAGAGACACTGAAAGATATTCATTTTATCCTTGAAAAAGGGCAAACTCTGGGCTTGGTTGGTCAGACTGGTTCAGGGAAAACTGCTTTGATTAAGTTGCTCTTACGTGAGTATGACGTTGACCAAGGAGCCATTTATCTAAATGGTCACGATATTCGTGACTATCGACTAGCCGACTTGCGTAGTTTAATGGGATACGTCCCACAGGATCAATTTCTCTTTGCTAGCTCTATCCTAGACAATATCCGCTTTGGAAATCCCGACCTGCCTTTCTCTGCAGTAGAAGAAGCAACTAAGCTGGCACAAGTCTATCAAGATATTCAAGCCATGCCCCAGGGATTTGACACGGTTATTGGTGAAAAAGGTGTCAGTCTATCTGGTGGACAAAAGCAACGTCTGGCTATGAGTCGGGCTATGATTTTAAATCCTGATATCCTGATTTTAGATGATTCCTTGTCAGCTGTAGATGCCAAGACAGAGTTCGCTATTATCGATAATCTCAAGGAAACTCGCAGAGATAAAACGACCATTATCACTGCCCATCGTCTCAGTGCAGTTGTTCATGCGGATTTGATTTTGGTCATGCAAAATGGTCGCATCATTGAACGAGGTACACATGAAGACTTACTAGCCTTGGATGGTTGGTATGCACAAACCTACCAGTCACAACAATTAGAAATGAAAGGGGAAGAAGATGCGCAATAAACAAGCACAATGGGCTGTATTAAAACGCTTGTTGTCCTATCTCAAGCCTTACGGTCTCCTCACCTTTTTAGCCTTAGCCTTTCTCCTTATGACGACTGTTATTAAGAGCGTAATTCCCCTAGTAGCTTCTCACTTTATCGACCAGTATCTACATAATCTCAACCAGCTTGCTGTTACAGTTTTGCTAGTTTACTATGGTCTCTACATTCTTCAAACCATTGTCCAATATGTGGGGAATCGCCTCTTTGCGCGTGTGTCCTACAGCATTGTTAGAGATATTCGACGTGATGCCTTTGCCAATATGGAAAAACTAGGCATGTCTTATTTTGATAAAACACCAGCAGGTTCCATCGTTTCTCGTTTGACCAATGACACAGAGACAATCAGTGATATGTTTTCAGGGATTTTGTCCAGCTTTATCTCGGCGGTCTTTATCTTTGTGACAACCCTTTATACCATGCTTGTTCTGGACTATCGTCTGACAGCTTTGGTTCTACTCTTTTTACCCTTGGTTTTCCTTTTGGTCAATCTCTACCGTAAAAAATCGGTCAAGGTTATCGAAAAAACCAGAAGTCTCTTGTCAGATATCAACAGTAAACTTGCAGAAAACATCGAAGGGATTCGCATCATTCAAGCCTTTAATCAAGAAAAGCGCCTGCAAGAAGAGTTTGATGAGATAAATCAGGAACACCTGGTCTACGCTAACCGTTCAGTAGCCCTGGATTCCCTCTTTTTACGTCCGGCCATGAGTTTGTTGAAGTTATTGGGCTATGCAGTTTTGATGGCTTACTTTGGCTATCGTGGTCTCTATCTAGGCATAACAGCAGGGACCATGTATGCCTTTATCCAGTATATCAATCGCCTCTTTGATCCCCTGATTGAGGTAACGCAGAACTTTTCTACCCTTCAGACATCTATGGTTTCAGCAGGTCGTGTTTTTGCACTTATCGATGAGACCAACTATGAACCGGTCCAAGAAAATGGACAAGTGGAGATTCAAGAAGGAAATATCCGTTTTGAACATGTGTCCTTCTCTTATGATGGAAAACACCAAATTCTAGATGATATCTCCTTTACCGTCAATAAAGGTGAAACCATCGCCTTTGTCGGGCATACTGGCTCTGGGAAATCTTCTATCATCAATGTTCTCATGCGCTTTTATGAATTCCAGTCTGGTCGAGTTCTCCTTGATGGTGTGGATATTCGTAAGTATAGTCAAGAGGAGTTGAGAAAAAACATCGGACTGGTTCTACAGGAACCTTTCCTCTATCATGGGACCATCAAGTCCAATATCGCCATGTACCAAGATATCAGTGATGACCAAGTCAAGGCTGCAGCAGAATTTGTGGATGCAGATTCCTTCATTCAGGATCTTCCTTTAGGTTATGATGCTCCTGTGTCAGAGCGTGGTTCGAGTTTCTCAACTGGTCAACGTCAGCTACTGGCCTTTGCTAGAACTGTTGCCAGTCAACCTAAAATTCTGATTTTGGATGAAGCGACAGCCAATATTGATTCTGAAACAGAAGCCCTAGTTCAAAATTCTCTAGCCAAGATGAGACAAGGTCGGACGACCATTGCCATCGCCCATCGTCTTTCTACCATTCAGGATGCTAACTGTATCTATGTCCTAGATAAGGGACGAATCATCGAGAGCGGCACACACGAGGAACTTTTGGTCTTAGGAGGAACCTATCACAAGATGTATAGTTTACAGGCAGGGGCTCTTTCTTAGAGAAGAATTCCTTTAAAATACAGATTTCTTGCACTGCCTCTTTCATTTTGTGGTATAATGTAGAATGTTTAAAGATTACATATTAAAAAACAGAGGAGAATGTGCATGCTGAAATGGGATGAACTACCTCAGGAGATGCAATTGAGCGAGGTAAAACCATACTACCAGCTCGTCTCTGGAAGAAAAGGTTCACTGATTCTCAAGCGTTGTCTAGATTTGGTTCTAGCCTTGATCTTGTTAATCTTGACCTCACCCGTATTTCTGATTCTAAGTATTTGGATCAAACTAGATAGTAAGGGTCCAGTCATTTATAAGCAGGTGCGGGTAACCCAGTACAACCGACACTTCAAGATTTGGAAATTCCGTACCATGGTGACAGATGCTGATAAAAAAGGAAGCCTAGTAACTTCTGCAAATGATAGTCGCATCACCAAAGTTGGAAATTTCATTCGCCGTGTTCGTTTGGATGAACTTCCACAATTGGTCAATGTTCTTAAAGGAGAGATGTCCTTTGTGGGAACTCGTCCAGAAGTACCACGCTACACAGAGCAGTATAGCCCTGAAATGATGGCTACCTTGCTCTTACCAGCAGGGATTACATCCCTTGCCAGCATTAATTATAAGGACGAGGATGCCATTATCAGTCAAATGACTGCAAAAGGTATGACGGTCGACCAAGCTTATGTCGAAAGAGTCCTTCCAGAAAAGATGCACTATAATCTAGCCTACCTACGTGATTTTAATTTCTTCGGAGATATCAAGATCATGTTCCAGACTGTATTTGAAGTTTTAAAATAAAGTAGTCGCAAGATTGAAACCGATCAAAGGAGTAAAACAATGACAAAGTATAATATTCCATTTTCACCACCTGATATTACCGAAGCTGAAATTGCTGAAGTAGCAGATACCCTTCGTTCTGGTTGGATTACAACAGGACCTAAGACAAAAGAATTGGAGCGTCGTCTGTCCGTCTATACTCAGACACCTAAGACAGTCTGCCTCAACTCTGCAACAGCAGCTCTTGAATTGATCTTGCGCGTGCTTGAAGTGGGTCCTGGCGATGAAGTTATCGTTCCGGCTATGACTTATACAGCATCATGTAGCGTTATCACTCACGTAGGTGCTACACCAGTTATGGTTGATATCCAAGGTGATACCTTTGAAATGGACTATGACAAGCTTGAGCAAGCGATTACTGAGAAGACTAAGGTTATCATCCCAGTAGAACTTGCAGGGATTGTCTGTGACTATGACCGTTTGTTCCAAGTTGTTGAGAAGAAACGTGACCTCTTTACAGCTACTAGCAAGTGGCAAAAAGTCTTTAACCGTATCGTTGTTGTCTCAGATAGCGCCCATGCTTTGGGTTCAACATACAAAGGGCAACCAGCTGGTTCCATTGCAGACTTTACGTCATTCTCTTTCCACGCTGTCAAGAACTTTACAACTGCTGAAGGAGGAAGTGCTACTTGGAAAGCTAATCCAGCTATTGATGATGAAGAAATGTACAAGGAATTCCAAATCCTATCTCTTCATGGTCAAACAAAAGATGCTCTTGCCAAGATGCAACTAGGTTCATGGGAATACGATATCGTAACTCCTGCCTACAAGTGCAACATGACGGATATCATGGCTTCAATTGGTTTGGCACAATTGGATCGTTATCCTGGCTTGCTTCAACGTCGTAAAGAAATCGTAACTCGCTATGACCGTGGATTTGCAGGAACTCGTATTCACCCATTGGCTCATGAGACAGATACTGTTGAATCTTGTCGTCACCTTTACGTTACCCATGTAGAAGGTGCTAGTCTCGAGCAACGCAATCAAATTATCCAAGAATTGGCCAAAGCAGGAATCGCAAGTAACGTTCACTACAAACCGCTTCCACTTTTGACAGCTTACAAGAATCTTGGCTTTGACATGGCAAACTATCCTAAGGCTTATGCCTACTTTGTAAACGAGATTACACTACCGCTTCACACCAAATTAACGGATGAAGAAGTAGATTATATCATTGAGACTTTTGTCCGAGTTTCTGAAGAAGTTTTAGGTGCTTCACAAAAATAATTAAAAAAATTAGTAAAAAATTAGTGAAAACGGTTGACAAAGAAAAAACAATAACATATAATTAACTCAACAAATCAGAAAAGTAATTATTTTTAATCTTCAGGGAGCCTGTGGTTACTGTGAACAGGTGGTTGGAACTAGTGAAATTGGGCTGATTTTAAAAGTGAATTTGAAACAATGAAAATTCGGTAGGCACACCTTACAGTGCAACTTGTTGTTAGACAAGGCAGAGATGTAAAGGGGATATTCTCTTTACAATTGAGGTGGTACCGCGTCCCGAACGCCCTCACACAGATTTTTTCTGTGTGTGGGCTTTTTTCATATCTTGGAATCAATAGAAAAGAGGAATCTTATGACAACTAAAGGTTATTTTGGACAATTTGGTGGTAGTTTTGTACCAGAGCCTATTCAGGCTTTGTTGGATGAGTTAGAAGTGACTTTTGAAAAGTACAAGGATGATCCAGAGTTTTTAGCTGAGTTTCGCCATTACTTGAAGGATTATTCAGGTCGTGAGACTCCGCTCTATTTTGCAGAAAGTTTGACGGATTATCTAGGTGGGGCTAAGATTTATCTCAAACGTGAAGATCTTAACCACCTTGGTTCACACAAACTTAACAATGTCCTTGGACAAATCCTTCTTGCTAAACGTATGGGTAAAAAACGTGTGATTGCTGAAACAGGAGCTGGTCAGCACGGTGTTGCGACGGCTGCTGCTGCAGCTAAGTTTGGTATGGCATGTGATGTCTACATGGGGGCAGAAGATGTGGAACGTCAACGTCTCAACGTCTTCCGTATGGAGATGATGGGAGCGACTGTTCACTCAGTTGAAACGGGAACTCGTACACTGAAGGATGCGGTTGATGCAGCCTTTGGAGCATGGATGAATGACCTTGATGCTTTCTACGTTTTAGGTTCGGCTGTAGGTCCGCACCCTTACCCAACCATTGTCCATGAATTCCAAAAGGTTATTAGTGAAGAATCACGTCGTCAAATCTTGGAAAAAGAAGGACGACTGCCAGACTACGTCATTGCCTGTGTGGGCGGTGGTTCCAATGCCATCGGAGCTTTTTCACAGTATGTAGCTGATGAAGAAGTCAAATTGGTTGGAGTAGAAGCTGCTGGTCATGGTTTAGATACCGACAAACACGCAGCAACAATGACCAAGGGTAGTGTCGGAATTGTCGATGGAATGAAGACCTATGCAGTCTTTAAGGAAGATGGAGAACTCGCGCCAGTTTACTCTATCTCAGCAGGTTTGGACTATCCAGGGGTTGGTCCAGAACATGCCTTCTTCAAAGACTCTGGTCGAGTAGAATATGTAGCAGCGACAGACGAAGAAGCTGTCCAAGCCTTGCTTTTATTAAGTAAAACAGAAGGAATCATCCCAGCAATTGAAAGCTCACATGCTATCGCTGAAGCAGTCAAACGCGCACCAAAACTAAGTAAAGATGAGATTATCATCATCAATGTCTCTGGTCGTGGAGACAAGGACGTAGCTGCCATTGCAGACTACATTGAAGCAAAGAATAACTAATCATTCCAAGATTAAAGGGAGAAAATTGTGATTTTATTGATTGATAATTATGATTCTTTTACCTACAATCTAGCTCAATATATCGGAACTTTTTCTTCTGTTGAGGTCTTGAGAAATGACGATCCTCGTCTCTATCAAGTAGCAGAAAAGGCAAGAGCTCTTGTCTTTTCGCCTGGACCTGGTTGGCCAGCTGATGCTGGAAAAATGGAGGATATGATTCGAGATTTTGCTGGTGAAAAGCCAATTTTGGGGATTTGCTTGGGACATCAGGCTATTGCAGAGGCTTTTGGTGGAAAACTAGGTTTGGCTCCAAAGGTAATGCATGGTAAACAAAGTCAGCTCCAATTTGAAGCTCCATCCATTCTTTATCAGGGTATAGAAAATAACTGTTCAGTCATGCGTTACCATAGTCTTATGGTGGAGGAATTACCCGCAGACTTTGAAGTTACCGCTCGTGCGATAGACGATCAGGTTATCATGGGTTTTCAACACAAGAAGCTCCCTATCTATGGCTTTCAATATCATCCAGAAAGTATAGGGACACCAGATGGACTATCAACCATACTAAACTTCATTGAAAAAGTTATCTAAGGAATAGGACGACAAAATAAAAGCCCTCATAGAGGGCCTGACTATCCTAAAAGCAAAAGCTTACCCAAAATAATCATACAGGTAGCAAATAAGAGGAAAGGCACGAATGGGAGCCTTTCCTTTTTCTTTTGCAGGAGAAAAGCTAGAATGCCAGTTGTAGAAGCGAACTGTATCAAAATTAGTAATTCTGTCAGACTAAAGATAAGCGCACAAGAGGCTAGAAAGAGAAAATCCCCTGCACCTATGCGGATATCGATAAAGTGAGCCAAAATTCCCAGAATAAGAAAGAAAATCATAACTAGATTCCAACCACAGCAAACCATGAGAATTAGGTGAAAGGTCAGCCAGACTAGCAAGGGATATTCTTGATGCTGGAAATCATAGATTCCTAAGGTCAAGCCAGCAGTTATCAGAATAAGTTGTCCTAAGGTCAGAAATTCCCAGGAGAAAGCTAGAAAGAGAAGCCCCAATCCAAACTCAAAGAGAGCATACCAAAAGGGATAGCTTGAGTTACAGTAGCGACAACGAAAGCGATGTACTACTTGAGAGACAATCGGAATCAAATCCAAGGGACGTAAGCGAGTATGACAGGAATCGCAGTGACTAGCAGGAAAGATCATAGACTGCTCAGGAAAGCGGTCAATGACAAGACCTAGAAAGGAAGCAATAATAGCTCCAACAAGAAAAAAGTAAAGATGAATCATACTTATTTATTCGGAAAAAATAAGAGAAAGAGTATAATAGTTGGATAAAGGAGAAATTTTAGGAGCAAATATGAAAATTCACTTTGAAAAAGGACTTCAGATAGAAAATGCCCAACTCATTTGTCGCTGGTCTAATGCTTTGGGAGAAAGTTTTCAGAAACAATGGATGGGACCCAAAATTTCTTATCCCTTGATTGTCCAATCCTTACAAAAGCTGGAAGGAATTTTTTCCATTTTTGCTGAAGAAGAGTTTGTAGGTGTCATCCAGAAAATCAGGCTAGAAGATAAAAATCTTCATATTGGAAGATTTCTCATAGCTCCACAGAAGCAGGGAAAAAGAATAGGTCGAAAAGCTTTCCAAGGCTTCGTTCAAGAAATATTTGAGAATGAAGAAATTGAGAGTATTTCCCTAACGGTTTTTGAGTCAAATCAAACAGCCAAAAATCTTTACCAAAAAGAGGGATTTGAAATCGTTCAAACCATTGAAGTTCCAGAACGTAAATATATAATGAGAAAATCGAGGTAAGGACTAGTTGATATCTAAAACTGTCCCCGTACAATTTTTGGTTTTCAAACTTGTTGCAGAGAAATTTTCTTGATAAAATAGATACATGACTAGATATAAAGCTATCATTTCCTATGATGGTTACGCCTTTGCTGGTTTTCAACGGCAGCCTCACGCGCGTAGTGTCCAAGAGGAAATTGAAAAAACTCTAACCAAACTCAATAAAGGACAAGCTATTACCATTCATGGCGCTGGGCGAACGGACAGTGGTGTTCATGCATTAGGCCAGGTCATCCACTTTGATCTCCCCTATCAGATGGATGAGGAAAAACTTCGCTTTGCTCTTGATACCCAAAGTCCTGAAGACATCGATGTGATTTCGATTGAGATTGTGGCTGATGATTTTCATTGCCGCTATGCCAAGCATAGCAAGACCTACGAGTTTATCGTGGATAGAGGACGTCCTAAAAATCCTATGCGCCGTCATTATACGACTCATTATCCCTACCCACTAGATGTGGAGCGGATGCAGCTTGCTGTAAAAGAACTAGAGGGAACACATGACTTTACTGGTTTTACAGCATCAGGGACTAGTGTAGAGGATAAGGTTAGGACGATTACGGAAGCCAGTCTTAGGATTGACGAAACAGGGCAGTTTTTGACCTTTACTTTCTCTGGCAATGGTTTCCTCTATAAGCAAATTCGAAATATGGTCGGAACCTTGCTGAAAATTGGCAACAACCGTATGCCGATTGAACAGATTGACCTCATCTTGGAGAAAAAAGACAGACAGTTGGCAGGTCCAACTGCAGCACCTAATGGATTGTATTTAAAGGAGATTCGTTATGAAGAATAATCGTATTTTAGCACTTTCAGGAAATGATATTTTTAGTGGTGGTGGACTAGCTGCTGACCTTGCGACCTATACTTTGAATGGTTTGCATGGTTTTGTAGCCATGACCTGCTTGACTGCTTTGACAGAAAATGGTTTTGAAGTCTTCCCGACAGATGAGACTATTTTCCAACAACAGTTGGATAGTCTTAAAAGCGTAGACTTTGGAGGGATTAAGATTGGTCTCTTGCCGACAGTTGGTGTTGCTGAGAGAGCTTTGAATTTCATCAAGGAAAGATCAGGAGTTCCAGTAGTCTTGGACCCTGTATTGGTTTGTAAGGAAACGCACGACGTTGCAGTTAGTGAGCTCTGTCAAGAGTTGATTCGCTTTTTTCCTTATGTATCAGTGATTACTCCTAATCTTCCTGAGGCAGAGTTGCTTGCAGACCAAAAGATTGAAAGTCTGGAAGACATGAAAAATGCAGCCAAAAAACTGCGTGATTTGGGTGCGCCAGCAGTGATTATCAAGGGTGGGAATCGCCTCAGTCAGGATAAGGCTGTGGATGTCTTTTATGATGGGAAGAATTTTACCATTTTTGAGAATCCAGTCATAGAAGGACAAAATGCTGGTGCAGGATGTACCTTTGCGTCAAGCATTGCTAGTCAGTTAGTCAAGGGAGAGGGGCTATTACCTGCGGTTGAGAGTTCCAAAGCCTTTGTTTACCGTGCCATTGCACAAGCAGATCAATATGGAGTGAGACAGTATGAAGCAAACCAAAACAACTAAAATCGCCCTAGTATCTATCTTAGCAGCCAGTTCTGTCGTATTGGGGTATTTTATAAAAATCCCGACACCAACTGGATTTCTAACACTTTTGGACGTTGGAGTCTTCTTCACAGCCTTTTACTTTGGAAGCCGTGAAGGAGCCGTTGTCGGAGGGTTAGCAGGATTTCTCATTGATCTCATTTCAGGCTACCCTCAGTGGATGATTTTTAGCTTAATCAATCATGGTTTGCAAGGCTATTTTGCAGGCTTTAAAGGGAAATGGCAATGGTTAGGATTAGTCTTGGCGACTCTATTCATGGTAGCTGGTTATGCCTTGGCATCAGCTTGGATGAATGGTTGGGGTGCAGCTATTCCAGAAATCATCCCAAATCTCATGCAAAATGTTGTTGGAATGACTCTAGGATTTCTTCTTTGTCATAGTGTAAAGAAATTCAGATAATAGTGAAAAAAGGAAACCTACTCCAAACTATTAGGGAACTATTGAAAAAAATCTGATTATTTGCTAAAATGAGAGCTATGAAAACACTCTACGATGTGCAACAATATCTAAAACAGTTCGGTATCATTGTTTATATGGGAAAACGTCTCTATGACATTGAACTGATGAAAATTGAACTATCACGGATTTATGATGCAGGCTTGATGGACAAGCTAGATTATCTTGAAGCAGAAGCTGTTCTTCGCAGAGAGCACAAACTAGAATTAGACTATTTAGAAAAAAATGGAGATTAGATATTATGGTAACTTGGGTATTATGGGGACTTATTGTAGCGATGTTGGCTTGGATGGGATACAACTACCTTCGCATTCGCCGTGCAGCTAAAATTGTAGACAATGCAGAGTTTGAGTCTTTGATTCGTACAGGTCAGTTAATTGACTTGCGTGATCCAGCTGACTTTCACAGAAAACATATCCTTGGAGCTCGTAATATTCCTTCAAATCAATTGAAGACAAGTCTTGCAGCTCTTCGCAAGGATAAACCAGTCCTTCTATATGAAAATCAACGTGCGCAACGTGTGACTAATGCAGCACTTTTCTTGAAAAAGCAAGGCTTCTCAGAAATCTATATCCTCTCTTACGGATTGGATTCATGGACTGGGAAGGTGAAGTCTAATTAACAATGTGAAAAAACTTGTCACATGTGTTTAATATAAAGTCTCGGCTTTTTATGGTATAATTGTTAGTATAAAATTTAAGGAGTTTTTTGAAGATGCAAGAAAAGAAAAAACCATCACTTGTTTTAGGTATCCTATCTATCGTCCTTGGTTTGCTATCTCCAATCGTAGGTCTCGTTTTGGGGATCATTGGTCTAGTCTTGGCTAATTCACATCAAAAAGAATCTGAACTTGATTATAAAACAGAACGAATTCTCAATATTGTTGGGATTGTAATTTCTGTAGTTAACTGGGTTGCAGGACTCATCTTAATGATGCACTAATCAGGATTCTAACAAAAAAAGCTTTATCTTTAAAAGCTTTTTTTGTTTTATCCACTCTTCTCGGTTCAAGAACCGAATAACAAAGTGCTAAAATTTTTCACCCAATTGATAAAGCCGATTTTTATGGTATTATTCATTTGTGTTTAGTTTAAGGAGTTTTTTGAAGATGAATGAAAAGAAAAAACCATCACTTGTTTTAGGTATCCTATCTATCGTCCTTGGTTTGCTATCT
>NZ_JVFV01000013.1 GCF_001073085.1 Streptococcus pseudopneumoniae | reverse complement strand
GATTGGTAGACTGAAAGCGACGAATATCTCCCAATTCGCCAATGATAGATGTCGCTGTGGTTTCTGCGATGCCAGGAATTAACCGTAAGATATCATACTCTGGTAAAGGCTGAGCTAGAGCTACCATGTCGTTTAAGACAACTTGTCTGCGTTCAGAAAGACGAAGCCATTCTTGGGCATAGTAACGAACCTCTTCAAGCATTGGAGAGGTTTTCTTGACCGCACAAAAAGATTGTTTAGCGAGTTTTATAAGTTTATCAGTCAGGTAAGCAATACGCTTTTCAGAGATGCGTTTGGAAGTAGATTGACGGATAATCTCACACAAGTCACTTTGAGATAGGCTTAATACAAACTCTTTGCATGGGAAAGCCATCACTAAGTTCCAATATTGTTCTCCAGTTGGTGTGGATAAGAGATTTTCCCATTCAGGAAAGGTGACTTGAAGGACCTTGTGCAGACGGTTTTTAGCTCGAACAAGATCTTCAGTCATATTTTGATAGAAACGGCTTAAATCAGGCAGGTGTTGATAAATTTCTTCCTGCACGCAAGTTGGTTTACGATTGTGCACAAGCTGAGATTTAGCCAACTTTTCAGCGTCAATTTTATCTGTTTTACGAACTCGCAGACTGTCCAATTACTTCATTTGACTTTCGCAATCCGGACAAGATGTGGCATTGTAATCCAGTTTAGCGATGATGTCCTTGTGAGTAACCATATTGATGATATCTAGAATCTTGATGCTTTGGTCTTTGATTTCGAGTAGTTTTGTGATAAAATGTAATGGTTCCATATGAATCTTTCTAATGAGTTGTTTTGTCGCTTTTCATTATAGGTCATATGGGACTTTTTTCTTATGAAAATGTGTTAAAAAAATCACAAATATTTGAAAAAATAGAAAGTATATTATATAATTAACTTAAATATATAGCGTGAAAGACGCAAGGAGGAAAAAATATGGCAACATTTTACGTTCCAGCAGTTAACCTTATTGGTAAAGGTGTGGTAAATGAAGTTGGGCCTTATGTTAAGGAGTTGGGCTATACTAAGGCTCTTTTGGTGACAGATAAGTATATCGAATCAAGTGATATCTTGCCAAAAATTTTAAAACCTTTAGATGATGAAGGGATTGCTTACGTTATCTTTAGTGATGTTGAGCCGAACCCTACTTGTAAAAATGTTATGGATGGGGTTGCTGCTTTGAAAGAGCATAACTGTGACTTTATCATCTCTGTCGGTGGTGGCTCTCCACAGGATGCTGCTAGCTGTATTTCTGTAATCGCGACTAATGGTGGTAAGCCACAGGATTATGAAGGTTTGCATAAGTCTGCTCAAAAAGGCCTTCCTGTTGTAGCTATCAATACTACTGCAGGTACATCAGCAGAAATTACCATCAACTACGTTATCACTGATGAAGAACGTAAGGTTAAAATGGTAATGGTTGATAAGAACAGTCTTGCTCTTCTCTCTGTTAATGACCCTGAATTGATGGTTTCAAAACCTCAAGCTTTGACTGCTGCTACTGGTATGGATGCTCTTACTCACGCTGTTGAAGCTTTGGTAACACCAGGTGCTTATGATGTGACTAAGAAACTCTCTATCGGAGCTATCGAGCTAATCAAAGAATATCTTCCACGTGCAGTAGAAAACGGTCACGACATCGAAGCTCGTGAAGGTATGGTTAATGCCATCTTCCTTGGAGGAATGAGCTTTAACAATGCTGGACTTGGTTATGTTCACTCAATGGCTCACCAATTGGGTGCTGTCTATAACTTGCCTCATGGTGTTTGCTGTGCCATGCTTTTGCCAGTTGTTGAGCGTGAAAATGCCAAACGTGTACCTGTAGCCTTCCGTAATGTTGCTAAGGCCTTGGGTATGCAAATCGAAGGAAAATCAGATGAAGAATGTGCTGCTTATGCTATTTCTGAAATTGAAAAACTTTCTGAAACTGTCGGTATTCCTAAGAAACTGACTGAACTTGGTATCGAAGAAAAAGACTTTGACTTTGAATACCTTTCTAAGAATGCCTTGATTGATGCTTGTGCACCAGGTAATCCATTCATGCCAACTTTGGAAGAAACCATTGCTTTCTATAAGGAATTATTCTAAGCAAAGCTACTTTGGAATTTTTTAGGGATAGTAAATTTAAGATTCTTACATTACGAATTCCTCCCGAATATTCAAATAATGTACTAGGGAATCAAATACTATTCCTATGATTTAAAACCAATAATATTTAAGAAGAACTATCCTTGCGATAGTTCTTTTTTGGAAAATTTGATATGCTAGGATTATGAAGAAAATCAATATCGATGTTGTGATTGTTCCTTTAAGTGGACATTTGTATCCAACCATGAATTTACTTGCACCACTATTACAAAATCCTCAGTATGAGATACGTTTATTTACAGGTCCCCAGAAAAAGGCTGTTGCAGAGGCGGTTGGTTTTCAAGTTCTTCCCATTTTAGAAGGACACGTAAAGGAATTTGAAAAAGCTGCCAACAATAAGGAGCAGTTAGGAATTTTTTCAGCCTATCGGCAGTTGTCTGCTAGTCTTGATTTGATAAACCTAGTTTCGGACCAATTAATCCAAGAATGGACAAATCATCGTCCGGACATTGTCATAGTGGACTTTATCACACTATCTGGTGGACTTGTAGCTGAGCAGATGGGGATTCCGTGGATAACAACTATGGCGACCCAGTTTGCGATTGAGACGACAGAGGGACCTCCTTGTTTCTTTGGAGGAATGGGGACTCCCCGGAATAGCTGGCAGGTTTTACAACAGTTTCTTGGAAGAAAAATAACTCATTTGGGAAAACGGATAGTAACTTTTTTATTACGAGACCGCTTAAGGCGTTATCATTTTAAACTTTACAATCAGAAAGGACAAGAGACTATTTATTCTCCCTATTCTATCTTAGGTATTGGGATGAAAGAAGTGGAGTTGAAGAAAGGATTTCCAAAACACTACAAGTGGGTTGGTCCTTCTGGAGCTTCTGTTGAGGCTGTAGAGGATTATCCATTAGATTTATCGGCTTTTCCCAATCGCAAGAAGGTTTTGGTAACTTGTGGGACGCAACTAGCTTGGGCCAAAGATAATCTAATCTATCAAACTAAGCAACTAGCTAAAGCACATCCTGATTTTCACTTTTTTGTGACTCGTGGAGTTGGTGGACAACCTTTCAAGTGTGAGAATCTGATGGAGAATCTTTCCGTTGTTTCTTATCTTCCTTACAAGGAATACATTCCTCAGATGGACTATGTCATTCATCATGGTGGAGCAGGTATCTTTTATCAGTGCATTATTTATGGCAAACCTGCTTTGATATTGCCTCATGACTACGACCAATTTGATTATGCTGTTCGGGGTGTGGAAGCGGGTGTTGCTTATACAGCTAAAAGAGATAATAGCAAGGAGATTGGGCAGGCCTTTGATAGGCTATTGGCTAAAGAAAATTGGCCAGAATTGGAGAATCTCCGCCAAGTCGCACAATCTTATCATCCGACAGAAATATTGGAAGGTGAAATCCACCGCCTGTTAGCAACTAAGGAGAAAGAGTGATGAAAAAAGTATTAGTTACAGGAGCCACTGGTTTTCTTGGAAAATATGTTGTTAAAGAACTAGTTGAGCATGGTTACCAAGTGCGAGCTTTTGGTAGGAACAGTAAGGTAGGTCGCTCCTTGGAAAATTCTTCGGTCAGTTTTTTTCAGGGTGATTTGACCAAAGCTGATGATGTGCTAGAGGCTTGCAAGGGGATGGATCTGGTCGTTCATGCGGGAGCTCTGTCAACAGTTTGGGGTCCGTGGGAAGATTTTTATCAGGCCAATGTTTTAGGAACTAAATATATTCTCCAAGCTTGTCGTCAAGCTGGGGTTCAACGTTTGGTGTATGTGTCCTCACCCAGTATTTATGCTGCACCCAAAGACCAACTTGGTATTAAAGAAACGGATGCTCCAGAGGAAAATAATCTCAATAACTATATCCGTAGTAAATTGGCTTCGGAGAAACTCTTTAAAGATTATCCAGATGTTCCGAGTATCATCTTGAGACCTCGGGGGCTTTTTGGGATTGGGGATACCAGTATTTTGCCACGTGTGATCAATCTTAGTCAAAAAATAGGAATTCCTTTGATTGGAGATGGGCGCCAGCTCATGGACATGACTTGCGTGGAAAATGTTGCTCTGGCAATCCGTTTGGCAATAGAAGCTCCAGAAGCCAAAGGTGAGGTTTATAACATTACTAATGGTGAACCGAGGGCTTTTAGAGATTTGCTAGAGGAAAGTTTGACAGGTCTGGGTTATCCAATCAAATATAGAAAAATTCCAGCATCTCTATTATCGGGAATTGCTAGTAGTTTAGAATTTCTATACAAGACCTTGAACCTTAAAGAGGAGCCCCCTCTAACTCGATATACCTATTACTTGCTTCGTTATAGTCAAACTTTGAATATTAGCAAGGCTGAGAAGGGCTTGGGTTATCATCCGAAAATTAGTATTTCAGAAGGGATTGAGCAATATGTCCAAGATTATCGAAAGCATTGAGTATTTCCCAGCAGGATATTGTACTAGTTATGCTGGTTTGCTATTTAAGGGTGTCAAAAATAGAAAGATGACTTTCCCAGCAGGTGTCTTTTTAATTAAGCATAGAGAAAAGGGTTATCTGCTTTATGATACTGGTTATCACTATGATATTAAGAGGAAACTTCGTTATGGCTTGTACCGTCTAGGAACGCCTGTTCAAATGACGGACAAGGATCAGATTTTACATTTGCTGAAGGCTAAAGGAATTAAACCAGAAGAAATTAACTATGTCTTGCTGTCTCATCTACATCCAGATCATTTGGGAGGGGCTAGCTTCTTTCCGAATGCAAACTTTATTCTGACCCAGGAAGTCTATGATGTTTATAAAAAACCAAAACTAAAAGATTTAATTTTTAAAGAATTTTTGCCGACTACTTTTGAGGAAAGGTTGACTGTTATTAAGGTGGATCAGCAAAATGCTGACTTTAAGTATCGCCCTACCATCGATATTTTTGGAGACGGAAGTATCCTTGTAGCTTCGATAGATGGGCATGCCAGGGGGCAAGCTTGTCTCTTTATTCCAGACTATGATCTCTTTATTGCAGCCGACCTTTGTTGGGGAATTGACCTTTTACCCTATACGAAACAGATGCATCTGATTCCTTCCTTGGTGCAAGATAGTAAGGCTGACTATATCAGAGGAACAGAGCTCTTGGAAGAGGTTTTAAAGGATGGAATAGAAGTGCTAGTTAGCCATGACCCTGTAGAAAGGATTGAGCGGATTTTATATGAAAAAAATAACCTTTCTTAAAACTTTTTTCCAAACTCGTTGGCTTCATAATTTTAAGTCTAGAGAAGCTTTAGAAAACTATCAGAAAAAGCAACTGGCTGCCTATATGGACTTTCTCAAACGTGAGTCACCTTATTTTAAAAATGGTGTACCTAACGACTTTGATCATATGGATAAGGCTTTTATGATGAGTCATTTCAATGAGCTCAACACCCAAGGAGTGGATCGAGACGAGGCCTTGGCTTTGGCAATCGAAAGTGAAAAGACTCGAAATTTTACAGAGCTTAAAGGAGAAATAGCTGTTGGGTTGTCTTCTGGAACATCTGGACACCGGGGACTCTTTATCACAACTGAAAAAGAGAGAAGTATGTGGGCAGCAGCTATCTTGGCAAAGATGTTGCCCAAGGGCCAACTTTTTGGGCACCGCATAGCCTTTTTCCTGAGGGCGGATAATGAACTCTATCAGACCATCAATACGGCACTTATTCGTTTAGAGTACTTTGATATTTTCAAGAATACAGATGAGCATATAGAGCGTCTCAACAATTATCAACCGACTATTGTAGTGGCACCTGCTTCTATGTTGATTGAATTGAGTAAGCATCTAAAAGATGGAGAGTTAGTCATTCACCCACAAAAAATCGTTTCGGTGGCTGAAATCTTGGAAGATAGTGATAAAGAGCGAATTTTGAGTGCTTTTGAGTTGCCGATTATTGACCAAGTCTACCAGGCAACGGAAGGTTTTCTAGCTTGTACTTGCTCAGCTGGCAATCTTCATCTCAATGAAGATATCATTTTTGTGGAAAAACACTACTTGGATGAACGGCGTTTTTATCCAGTGATTACGGACTTTAAGCGAAGCAGTCAGCCTGTTTATCGCTACCAGCTCAATGATATTTTAGTTGAAAATCCTAATCCTTGCCCATGTGGCTCCCATTACACAAGGATTGACAAGGTCGAAGGGCGTTCTGACGACATCTTCTATTTTGATGGACGAGATGGAGGTCAGGTAACGATTTATCCTGACTTTATCAGACGTTGTATTCTCTTTGTGGAGAATGTTGGAGATTACCAAGTCAAGCAACACTCTGAGAAGTTAGTGGAAGTTTGTTTGAGTCGAAGAGATGAGCAAGTAGAAACAGCGATTACAGAGCAGTTTCGACTTTTGGCGCAACAAAAAGAGTTTAAAGAACCTGAAATACAATTTTCAGATTATCATTGGGATACAAGTCGTAAGCTCAAACGTATCCAACGTTTATGAAAGGACAAAAAATTATGACAGAAGTAAAAAGACATGTAGCAATTGCAGGTTATGGAGTCTGCCTTCCAAAAAATACGATGCAATTTAAAGACCAGACCCGTTATCGTGTGGTTGAAAATGAAGAAACCCAGCTAGATCTAGCAGAAGTAGCGATTCAGCGTGCCCTTGAAAAGGCAAATTTAAAAATCGAAGATATTGATTGCCTGGTATCAGCTAGTGCGGTAGGTGTTCAACCGATTCCTTGTACAGCAGCCTTGATCCATGAGCGCGTGGCAAAAGGGCTCTCTATCCCAGCTATGGATATCAATACGACTTGTACAAGTTTTATCTCTGCTTTATCAACCATGTCACATTTGATTGAAGCTGGGGAATACCGTCGTGTTTTGATTGTATCCAGTGAAGTCGGTAGCTTGGGTCTTAATCCAAAGCAAAAAGAAAGTTTTGAGCTCTTTAGTGATGGGGCAGCTGCCTTTATTTTCCAAAAAAGTAATCAGGACAAAGGAGTTATCGCTAGTCTCCAACGTACTTGGTCAGAGGGGGCTCACGATACAGAGATTCGTGGGGGTTTGACTTCTTATCAGCCAAAAGAGTACTCTGAAGAGACCAAGACAAATTTTATGTTTGATATGAAAGGCAAGAAAATTCTCTTGCTTTCTGCTCGTGTCATCCCAGAAATGTTCCAAGAATTCCAAGAGAAATCTGGTATTTCTAAAGATGCTGTAGACTATATTATTCCCCACCAAGCCAGTCGCGCTCTTCCTTTGGTCATGGGAAAACTGGGTGTAGATGAAGACAAGTACCTTAACCTCGTTACGGATTATGGGAATATGGTCTCCGTTGCGGTACCTTTTGGTTTAGCCTATGCACTCGATCATGGCTATGTAAAAGAAGGAGATACCATCTTCTTGATGGGAACTGCAGCTGGTATGACGGTCAATATGTTGGCTTTGAAATTGTAAAATAGGAGCAGGCCTAGATACGAGGCCTGCTCTTTTAATTATGTGACTTTCAGTCCGTCTCGCTCCGTTAGGTGCGAGACAAAAAAACCACCCGCTATGCGGGTGCGCGTCGAAGGATATACCCAAAAAACTCCAAACGCGATACAATAAAGGTGTTCAAGCCAATTGTAAAGCGAAAGGAGAAAAATATGGCACAAAAGGCTCATAGTTTATCGCACACAAAGTGGCATTGTAAGTATCACATTGTGTTCACCCCTAAGTATAGACGAAAAGTGATCTATAATCAATATCGAAGTAGTTTGGGAGAAATATTCCGCCGATTATGTAGTTATAAAGGTGTTGAGATTATCGAGGGCCATTTAATGCCTGATCATGTACATATGTTAGTCAGTAATCCACCGAGGATAAGTGTTTCAAGTTTCATGGGTTATTTAAAAGGTAAAAGTGCACTCATGATGTTTGACAAACACGCTAATCTCAAGTACAAGTTTGGGAATCGGCATTTCTGGGCAGAAGGTTACTATGTGAGTACAGTAGGGCTTAATGAAGCCACAATTAAGAAATATATTCAAGATCAGGAAAAGCATGATATAGCACTAGATAAATTGAGTGAAAAAGAATATGAGGATCCCTTTAGGGATAGTGGTAAGTAATACTCACGCCTCTTTAAGAGGCAAGTGACGAGTCAAGAGCAATGAGGCTTGAACAACGTGAAAGCCAGCGTCTTTAGGCGCTGGCTGGTGATTTGGGCTTGTAGCCCTGGTTCAAACCACCCGTTAGACGAGTGGTCATGATTGATTTTATAGATAGAACCATCGGCCTATACAGAAAAAACTTGATAAGTTTTATGAAACTAAGTATACTAGAAGGTAACAAGCGTTTTCAGATGGTATATTAGGGAGTATACTTAGAAATTGAGAGGGAGAGATGGGAATAAGAAAATTTCGATTATTGATGTCCAAGTATGGCTTTAGTATTGCGATTATTTTGATAGAATTATTTCTTGTTTTCGGAATTATTCTTTACATGAGCCAGATTGCTCCGATTATTTGGGTGACTCTTGTATTTTTGATCAGCGTTGCAACTGTTATAGCGATTGTGAATCGTTCGATGACACCTGAAAGCAAAGTGACTTGGTTGATTGTGACCTTTGTGCCGGTATTTGGTCCACTGCTTTATCTCATGTTCGGTGAGAGAAGACTATCAAAAAAAGAACAGAAACAACTCCAGGAGTTGAATTCTATTGCCTTTCATGAGAATCAGGGGCACCAACTCCATCTGCAGTTGCAGGAAACAGATAAATCTGCCTACGGGATCATCAATGCCTTGCTACATATGGATAGTAATGCAGAGGTTTATGACCATACAGACTCACAATTCTTTGCTAATGGAAAAGAAATGTGGCAACAGATGCTGGAGGATCTGAAGAGGGCTGAAAAATTTATTTTTCTAGAATACTACATTGTCGACGAAGGTTTGATGTGGGATAGTATGCTTGAAATTCTTGAAGAAAAAGCTGCTCAGGGAGTCGAGGTCAAGATGCTCTACGATGATATTGGTTGTATGGTGACTTTGCCTGGGGATTATACCGTTCATTTGCGTTCTAAAGAGATTGATGCTCATAAGTTTAATAAGGTGATTCCTCGTATGACAGTGGCCTATAATAACCGTGACCACCGAAAAATATTAGTCATTGATGGGCAGATTTCCTATACTGGTGGGATCAACCTTGCAGACGAATACATCAATCAGATTGAACGTTTTGGACACTGGAAAGATAGTGGGATTCGGATAGACGGTCCGGCGACTCAAGCCTTTACCAGACTATTTCTCATGAACTGGTACATCAACCGTGGAGAAATTAGTGATTTTGATCAGTATCATTTGGAAAATCAGACACGACCAGGTGGTGGTCTTTGTATCCCGTATGGAAGTGGCCCTAAGCCTATCTATAAAATGAAGGTGGGTAAAATCGTCTATCAAAATCTGATTAATCAAGCGGAAGATTTTGTCTATATCACCACGCCTTATCTCATTATTGATTATGATTTGACAGAGGATATAAAAAATGCAGCCATGCGAGGTGTAGATGTGAGAATTATAACTCCATTTATCCCAGATAAAAAGCTCATCCAGTTAGTAACTCGAGGGTCTTATCCTGATCTTTTGTCTGCTGGTGTACGTATCTATGAGTATACTCCTGGTTTTATCCATAGTAAGCAAATGATTGTTGATGATCGATTTGCGGTTGTTGGAACCATAAACCTTGATTATCGCAGCTTGGTTCACCACTATGAAAATGCAGTTTTATTGTATGAAACATCATCCATTGCAACTATTCGCAATGATTTTAAAGAAATTTTTGAAGAGTCGCAAGAAATTTTTCCTGGAACAATCAAGCCTACTTGGTATCAAACATTAATCAAAGAAGTAGCTCAGTTATTCGCCCCTATGCTTTAATTGAAAGAGCTAGTTCATCTGTATAATTAGAGAAAGAGACGGTTTGCCGTCTCTTTTTCTGTAAGCAGTTTCCTTGACATCTTGTTTGTTTTGCGTTATCATATGTCCATATAATATATGGGAGTCTGTGTACAGTCTGAGAGGAAGTGTTAAACTTCGACCGCACCTGATCTGGGTAATGCCAGCGTAGGGAACGATACTTGGCCTAATTTTGCACCTTTTTCATATATGAAAGAGGTTTTTCTTTTTTACAAAGAAAAACTGTAACTTAGAAGGAGGATTTAATGAAAGCAAGCATTGCTTTACAAGTCTTACCCCTATCGCAGGGGGTTAACCGGATCGCTATTATCGATCAGGTTATTGCTTATCTGCAAGCTCAGTCCGTGACCATGGTGGTGACACCCTTTGAAACGGTCTTAGAGGGAGACTTTGATCAACTTATGCGCATTCTCAAAGAAGCGCTGAAAGTGGCCGGGCAGGAGGCAGATAATGTCTTTGCCAATGTCAAAATAAATGTAGGAGAGATTCTAAGTATTGATGAGAAACTTGAAAAGTATACTGAGACGACACATTAGTCTATTGGGTTTTCTAGGAGTCTTGTCGGTCTGGCAGCTAGCAGGTTTGCTTAAACTTCTCCCCAAGTTTATCCTGCCAACTCCTCTTGAGATCCTCCAGTCTTTTGTTCGTGACAGAGAATTTCTTTGGTACCATAGTTGGGCAACCTTGAGAGTAGCTTTACTAGGTTTGGTGCTGGGTGTCTTGATTGCCTGTATCATGGCCGTCCTTATGGATAGTCTGAGTTGGCTCAATGACCTGATTTACCCCATGATGGTAGTTGTCCAGACCATACCGACCATTGCCATAGCCCCTATCCTAGTTTTATGGTTGGGTTATGGAATCTTGCCCAAGATTGTATTGATTATCTTGACGACGACCTTCCCTATCATCGTCAGTATTTTAGATGGTTTTAGGCATTGTGACAAGGATATGCTGACCTTGTTTAGTCTGATGCGAGCCAATCCTTGGCAAATCCTGTGGCATTTTAAAATCCCTGTCAGCCTGCCTTACTTTTATGCAGGGCTTAGGGTCAGTGTTTCCTACGCCTTTATCACAACAGTGGTATCTGAGTGGTTGGGAGGCTTTGAAGGACTAGGTGTCTACATGATTCAGTCCAAAAAACTGTTTCAGTATGATACCATGTTCGCGATTATTATTCTGGTATCACTGATCAGTCTTCTGGGTATGAAGCTAGTCGATATCAGTGAAAAATATGTGATTAAATGGAAACGTACTTAAAAGAAGCGTTTTGGAAAAAGAAAAGAGGAAATAAAAATGAAGAAAACATGGAAAGTGTTTTTAACGATTGTAACAGCTCTTCTAGCTGTCGTGCTTGTGGCTTGCGGCCAAGGAACTGCTTCTAAGGATAACAAAGAAGCAGAACTCAAAAAAATTGACTTTATCCTGGATTGGACACCCAATACCAACCACACAGGGCTTTATGTAGCCAAAGAAAAAGGTTATTTCAAAGAAGCTGGAGTGGATGTTGATTTGAAATTGCCACCAGAAGAAAGCTCGTCTGACTTGGTTATCAATGGCAAGGCACCGTTTGCTATTTATTTCCAAGATTACATGGCTAAGAAATTGGAAAAAGGGGCAGGAATTACTGCCGTTGCAGCGATTGTAGAACACAATACATCAGGAATTATCTCTCGTAAGTCTGACAATATCAATAGTCCTAAAGACTTGGTTGGGAAGAAATATGGAACTTGGAATGACCCAACAGAACTTGCTATGTTGAAAACCTTGGTAGAATCTCAAGGTGGAGACTTTGACAAGGTTGAAAAAGTACCAAACAACGATTCAAACTCGATCACTCCGATTGCCAATGGCGTTTTTGACTCTGCTTGGATTTATTATGGTTGGGACGGTATTCTTGCTAAATCTCAAGGAGTGGATGCCAACTTTATGTATTTGAAAGACTACGTCAAAGAGTTTGACTACTACTCACCAGTTATCATCGCTAACAATGATTATTTGAAAGATAATAAGGAAGAAGCTCGTAAAGTCATCCAAGCTATCAAAAAAGGTTACCAATACGCTATGGAGCACCCAGAAGAAGCTGCAGATATCCTGATCAAGAATGCCCCAGAACTCAAAGATAAGCGTGATTTTGTCATCGAATCTCAAAAATACTTGTCAAAAGAATATGCAAGCGACAAGGAAAAATGGGGACAATTTGATGCGGATCGCTGGAATGCCTTCTACAAATGGGATAAAGAAAATGGGATTCTCAAGGAAGACTTGACAGATAAAGGATTTACCAACGAATTTGTAAAATAATGACAGAAATTAGACTAGAACATGTAAGCTATGCCTACGATGATGAAAAGATTTTAGAGGATATTAACCTACAAGTGACTTCAGGTGAAGTTGTCTCTATCCTAGGCCCCAGTGGTGTAGGGAAGACTACCCTCTTTAACCTGATTGCAGGCATTTTAGAAGTCCAGTCAGGTAGAATTGTGCTTGATGGGGAGGAAAATCTCAAGGGGCACGTGAGCTATATGCTACAAAAGGATCTGCTCTTGGAACACAAGACGGTACTTGGCAATATCATTTTGCCCCTCTTGATCCAAAAGGTGGATAAGGCAGAAGCTGTTGCGAAAGCAGATGAAATCCTTGCTACCTTTCAGTTGACGGCAATACGGGACAAGTATCCTCATGAGCTTAGTGGTGGGATGCGCCAGCGTGTGGCCTTACTTCGTACCTATCTTTTTGGACATAAGCTCTTTCTTCTAGATGAGGCCTTTAGTGCCTTGGATGAGATGACTAAGATGGAGCTCCACGCCTGGTATTTGGAGATTCACAAACAGCTAGGCCTGACGACACTCATCATTACGCATAGTATCGAGGAGGCCCTTAATCTTAGTGACCGTATCTATATCTTGAAAAATAGGCCTGGTCAGATCGTCTCTGAAGTCAAACTCGACTGGTCTGAAACCGAAGACAAGGAAGTTCAAAAAATTGCTTATAAACGCCAAATCTTAGCGGAATTGGGATTAAATAATTAGAAAGACAGGGAGTTGGTGAGGATTGTTCATTACCAGCCCCTTTTTCTTTTAAAAAATCGAAAAATTCGGTATAATAGTCAAAGATAGTCAAGGTTTAAAGAAAGAGGTGGGTTTGTAATGAGATTTAAAAATACATCGGATCATATTGAGGCCTACATCAAGGCAATTTTAGATCAATCTGGTATTGTGGAGTTGCAACGGAGTCAGTTAGCAGATACTTTTCAGGTTGTTCCTAGTCAGATTAACTATGTGATCAAGACACGCTTTACGGAAAGTAGAGGCTACTTGGTTGAAAGTAAGCGAGGTGGCGGAGGTTATATTCGCATTGGTCGAATTGAATTTTCCAACCATCATGATATGCTTCGAGATTTACTGTATTCGGTAGGTGAAGAAGTTAGCATAGCTATCTTTGAAGATGTTTTAAGACTCTTGTTTGAGCAGGATTTGGTGACCCGTCAGGAGATGAATCTATTATTAGCGATGGCGACAGACCGAGTTTTAGGCGATGATGCCAATCTTATCCGTGCCAATATGCTTCGGCAGTTATTACAAGAGGTAGATAGAAAAGGAAAATAGAACTAAATGAAATATTCAAAAGCATTGAAAGAATGTATAGAAAGTGCCTTTCTGGTCGCCAGTCATTTTGGGGCAGAATACCTAGAGTCTTGGCACCTATTGATTGCTATGGCCAATCATAGTTACAGTGTAGCTGGGGCGACTTTAAACGAATTTCCATATGAGATTGATCGTCTGGAGGAAGTTGCTGTAGAGCTGACTGAAACAAAGTATAGCGATAAGGAAAATTATCAGGAGCTTCCTTTTTCCCACCGTTTGAAGGTATTGTTGTTGGAAGCAGAGCACGTTGCTTCTGTTGTGCATGCCAAGGTATTGGGAACAGAGCACCTTCTTTATGCTATCTTACATGATGGCAATGCCTTAGCTACTCGAATTCTGGAAAAAGCGGGCTTTTCTTACGAAGATCAGAAGGATCAAGTCAAGATTGCTGGACTTCGTCGTAGTCTTGAAGCGCGTGCTGGTTGGACTAGAGATGACTTGAAGGCCCTTCGTCAACGCCATCGTACGGTAGCGGACAAGCAAAATTCTATGGCTAATATGATGGGTATGCCTCAGACACCAAGTGGAGGTTTGGAAGATTATACGCATGATCTTACAGAGCAAGCTCGCTCAGGTAAATTGGAACCAGTCATCGGACGTGATCAAGAAATCTCTCGTATGATTCAAATCTTGAGTCGTAAGACCAAAAATAATCCAGTTCTAGTTGGAGATGCGGGTGTGGGTAAAACAGCACTGGCACTTGGCCTTGCACAACGTATTGCCAACGGGGATGTGCCAGTTGAAATGGCTAAGATGCGAGTTTTAGAGCTTGATTTGATGAATGTGGTTGCGGGGACTCGTTTCCGTGGTGATTTTGAAGAACGTATGAACAATATCATCAAAGATATTGAGGAAGATGGCAAGGTCATCCTCTTTATCGATGAGCTTCATACCATTATGGGTTCAGGAAGTGGGATTGATTCGACCTTGGATGCGGCCAATATCCTAAAACCTGCCTTGGCGCGTGGAACTCTGAGAACTGTCGGTGCGACTACTCAGGAAGAGTATCAAAAGCACATCGAAAAAGACGCAGCTCTTTCTCGTCGCTTTGCAAAGGTGATGATTGAGGAGCCAAGTTTAGCAGATAGTATGGCTATTTTGCAGGGCTTGAAAGCAACCTATGAGAAACACCACCATGTCCAAATTACAGACGATGCAGTCGAAACAGCTGTCAAAATGGCACATCGTTATTTGACGAGTCGTCACTTGCCAGACTCAGCAATCGATCTTTTGGATGAAGCGGCAGCAACAGTGCAAAATAAATCGAAACACGCTAAACAAGAAGAGTCAGGTTTAACACCAGCTGATAAGGCCTTGATGGATGGAAAATGGAAGCAAGCAGCTCAACTCATTGCAAAAGAACAGGAAGTACCTGTTTATAAAGATGTAGTAGAAGAATCTGATATTTTGACCACCTTGAGTCGCTTATCAGGAATTCCTGTTCAAAAATTGACACAAACAGATGCCAAGAAGTATCTCAACCTTGAAGCTGAACTGCATAAACGTGTGATCGGACAGGAACAGGCTGTATCTAGTATCAGTCGTGCTATTCGCCGTAATCAATCTGGTATTCGTAGTCATAAACGTCCAATCGGATCCTTTATGTTTCTAGGACCAACAGGTGTTGGTAAGACCGAATTGGCCAAAGCCTTAGCAGAAGTCCTCTTTGATGACGAATCAGCCCTTATCCGTTTTGACATGAGTGAGTATATGGAGAAATTTGCAGCTAGCCGTCTCAACGGAGCTCCTCCAGGTTATGTAGGTTACGAAGAAGGTGGAGAGTTGACCGAGAAGGTCCGAAACAAACCTTACTCAGTTCTGCTCTTTGACGAGGTTGAAAAGGCGCACCCAGACATCTTTAATGTGCTCTTGCAAGTCTTGGATGATGGTGTCTTGACAGATAGTAAAGGTCGCAAGGTTGACTTCTCAAACACCATCATTATCATGACATCAAACCTTGGTGCGACAGCTCTTCGTGATGATAAAACAGTTGGATTTGGAGCTAAGGATATTCGTTTTGACCAAGAAAATATGGAAAAACGGATGTTTGAGGAGCTGAAAAAGGCTTATCGTCCAGAGTTTATCAACCGTATTGATGAGAAGGTAGTCTTCCATAGCTTGTCAAGTCAAGATATGCAGGAAGTAGTTAAGATTATGGTCAAACCATTGATTGCAAGCCTGGCAGAAAAAGGAATTGACTTGAAACTCCAAGCATCTGCCCTAAAACTTCTAGCTCAGCAAGGCTATGATCCAGAGATGGGGGCTCGCCCACTACGCAGAACTTTGCAAACAGAAGTAGAAGACAAACTAGCAGAACTTCTCCTAAAAGGTGAATTGGAAGCTGGTAAGGCTCTGAAGATTGGTGTCAAAGCTGGTCAATTAAAATTTGAGATTGTTTAAAATTGTGAGGTTGGAACAGATTGTTTCAGCCTCTTTTTTGAAAAGTTATTGCCCAAATAGCTACTTGGATTGTGCATTTATTTTAAGGATTTTAAAACAGAATTCTCCTGATCAGGTTTTGCATATCAAGTAAAAAATTCTTATCATGTAGCAATGTTTTTATAAAAAATAATAAAAAAGTGTTGACAAACAATAGAAGGAATAGTACGATATAAAATATAAAAAATTATAAAAAGGTTGAAAAGACATGAAAAAAAAGATAGCATTGGTTTTTGGAACCTTTGCTCCCTTGCATCAGGGGCATATTGATTTAATCCAAAGAGCAAAACGTCAATGTGATGCTGTATGGGTGGTGGTTTCAGGTTATAAGGGAGATCGTGGTGAACAGGTGGGGCTTACACTACAAAAGAGATTTCGCTATATTCGTGAAGCTTTTCGAGATGATGAGTTGACCTCTGTTTGTAAACTTGACGAAAGCAATATTCCACGCTATCCAATGGGCTGGCAGGAGTGGTTGGATCAGATGTTGCAGGCCATTTCCTATGACCAGACTAGTGAGGAGCTTATCTTTTTTGTAGGAGAGTCTGAATACCAACAAGAATTGTCAGAACGTGGTTTTGAGACTGTTCTACAGGAAAGAAACTTTGGAATTTCGGCTACCATGATTCGAGAAAATCCAAGTAAATATTGGAAATATATCGCTCAACCTTTCCGCCGTCAGTTTACGAAAAAAGTGTTGATTATGGGAAGTGCTAGTAATGGTAAAACAACTCTAGCCAAGGATTTAGCTCGCTTCTATGATGCGCCAGTCAGTCTGGAGTATGCTCGTGAGTATCAGATAAAAAATAATGTCAGAGATGATGAGCTTACCCCCAAAGATTATTATTACCTTCTTTTGGGCCAATATGATCAAACTTCCAAGTTAATCGATAGTAATGCCAATCGAGGCTTGGTCATTGCAGACACCAACTCATTGGTAACCAAGGGCTACTACGATTACTACATGGAAACTGAAGAGCAGGGGGATTTGTCCGTAGAGACCTTTGATAATCTCTTTGTTTCCATCTTAGCCAAGGAAAAGTGGGATTTAATTCTTTTTGTGCAACCTGTCGGCTCTTATGTCAATGATGGTTTTCGAGACATGACCATGGCAGAAGACCATATCCGTCATAGTTTTTCTCAGCATTTGGATATGATGAGGGAGCAATATCTAGCTAATATTCCTCATGTTTATCTAGCGGATGATTATCTAGGAAATTATGAAGCAGCAAAAGTAGCTATCGATGCTATTTACCAAGCAGATTAGGAGAAGAAAATGAAAAAAATAACTGAAAAAATCACTAGATTTATCGCAAACTTTAAAAATGTTCATGCAGAAGCTCGTAAAATTGGTTTTGCAGGAGTTATGCGTTTGCTTTGGAATGACCTCTTTGTGGGACGCAGTCTTTTCCAATGGCTCTATTTGATTGTTTTATCAAGTGTTCCTCTTATTCTGGAGTTTACACAAAACACGGAAAGTCATGACTGGGTTGGTCTCTTAGCCTCTTGGACAGGGATTGTCTGCGTTATATTGGTTGCAGAAGGTCGAGCTAGTAACTACCTTTTTGGTGCTATTAACTCTGCTATCTACTTGGTATTAGCCATGGATGCCACTTTCTATGGTGAAGTATTGACTACAGTTTATTTCTTTGTGATGCAGCCTATTGGTCTCTATACTTGGTTGTCTAATCGTATCAATGAGCAAGGAAAACCAGAAGAATCCCACTTTGAAGCTAAGAAACTTGGCCTGATTGATTGGCTCAAATATTTGGCTTTGACTGCTATCATCTGGATTGGCATGGGATTAGCCTACCAAAGTATCAGCAGTGCTCGTCCTTTCCGTGACAGTGTTACCGATGCGACCAATGGTGTTGGTCAGCTCTTGATGACACGTCTTTACCGTGAGCAATGGATTTTCTGGATTGCAACCAATCTCTTTAGTATCTACCTCTGGTGGGGTGAAAATATCCATATCCAAGGAATGTACTGGGTCTACACCCTCAATAGTCTAGTCGGTTGGTACCAATGGACTAAGGCTGTCAAGGAGGGATAAGATGACTGAAACGATAATCCCGGCTGGAATGACAGAGAGAGAATATTTTGAGATTCATGCGACTGAGAAGGAATTTTTAGACTGGTACTGCAAACAGGATCTTCCTCAGTATGAAAAACCAAGCGTGACGGTGGATATGGTAGCTTATTGCTTTGTGGAAGGGAAAATCAAACTTTTGCTAATTCGTCGCAAGGCCCATCCTTATCAAAACTGTTTGGCTTTGGTCGGTGGTTTTATGGATAAGAGCGAAGATGCAAGGCATGCTTGTCAGCGTGAAGTGAGAGAGGAGGTTAACCTCGACCTTCCTTTGGAAAAAATCGAGCAGTTGATGACAGTATCTACTCCAGGTCGTGATCCACGGGGCTGGACGGTTACTATCGCCCATTTGGTGTATCTACCTAGCCGCGCACTTGATCTCGTTCAAGCTGGAGATGATGCCAAGGATGTGGTTTTTGTCGATGTCGATTTTCAGACGGGCAAGTGCTTCCTAGAGGGACTAGAGCTGGGGGAGCGAGCCTTCGCCTTTGACCACTATGCCATTATCCAAGAGTCTATTAAACGAATTCAAGGACGTCTTGACTGGAATCCGACCTTCCTCTATCTGCTAGAGGAGGAATTCACTGTCTATGAAGGAACCGAATTAGTCAATCTCATCAACCCAGGACGACCAATCGTCAGCAATAACTTTCTAGTTAAATACGGTGAATATGTAGAAGAAGTTGGGCTCAAACGAGTGCCTAAAAAGAAACCAAGAAAAACCTATCGATTAAAATAAAAAGATTGGGGACCGAAATCGATAGACCAAGTCTTGGTTTCCTAGTTTCAGTCCTGAGAAGTTTCAACAAGTCCGATGGCTGGTTGAGCTTGAGAATAGAGAAAATACAGTTTGTGTCAAAAGTCAATTCAGCCATCGTGTCAAAGACTTATTAGTCATAAAAAAGCGAGAGGCTGGGACAAAAGTCCTAGCCTCTCAATTGTCTTTGGATTGTCGAGCAAGACGCAGTGGTTGAGTGGACTCTACTACGCTGATTTCATCAGCTTTTACAGCCCTACTCAACTGTGCGGAGGTGAGACGACGAAATCGAATTCTAACGAATTACCGATTTCTGTCCCACTCTCTCTTTTTGACTACTAAGGATGTTTATCTTTATTAGAATTGCTCATGATTCGAATGAATAAATCTTTGTATTTATATTTTAAATAGGTTTCGTGTAAATACAATAAAGCTACATAGACAATCATGAAAATGGCAGTTAAGTAGAACAAATCAAATGTTGTTTGAGCGTAATGAGTAGCACCCCCATAAGAACAGAAAGCAGCTAAAATCAACCAAGGAAGATACTTGTAATAGTTTCTTAACATATGCCTACCCCTCCAATATCCTATTTCAATTTTATTATAGTCCTTTAAGAAAAAAATGCAAGCGATTACACTTTTAAAATATAGCATCTTCAATAGGAAAAATTTTCCTGTTTTTTAAAATCTTTTACGAATAAAAGATATAGGGAGGGCAAGGAAATAAATGTACTAAAAAATAATTCTAAAAAATTTTAGATAAATAGTTGACAGATTCAAAAACAAATATTACAATAATGTTACAAAAATATTTCTTAACATTTCAAAAATGTTACAAAGGAGCATAAAATGAAAAATAAAACTTCTATCAAATTAATGGCTGCAACTGTACTCGCTTCAACATTACTATTGGGGGCTTGTGGTAATAAGAAAGAAAATACCACAAGTGATAGTTCTAGCAAGACAACACAAGCATCTTCTAGTTCTAAGGCAAGTTCTTCAAGTAAAGAGAGCAAGACTCAGAAGTCCTCAAGTTCAGCTTCATCAGAAAAAGCTAAGTCTTCTTCTGATCAGTCAGCGACTACTGCTAACCAATCGCAAGCAACACCGGCACCAGAAACAAAACAAAACCAAGAATCTTCTGCTAAACAAACCCCTGCACAGGTCCCATCCAATCAACAAGGAACACAAGCAAAAACGAATCAGTCAACTTATGATCCAGCAACTGATCGCAAACTCCAAGACAAGCAAGCAGAGCACAACAAACGTTACAAGGGAGTTCTAACCATGGTGGATAGAGATTTCTCAGCTGCAGCGGGGAATTGGAAGGGTGCGAATGGTGAAACTATCACTGTTTCATCAGCTGGTCAATTTACAGTAGAGTCTGCTGATGGTAAGAAAGAAAACTACTCTATCCAAAGCTATTCTTATACCCTTGATGATGGGAAATACAATGCGGAAGTAGGTGGTGGAAAAGTCATCCAAATTACAACAGGTGCAGATGGTACTGTTTCAAGTGTTACTTTGATTAAGCCATAGACTTCAGTACAGAAATAATTTGTTTAAAAATAGTTCAGTTGATGAGTACCTACAGCATTTGAAGTTGATAAGACGTCATAAATGAACTCCAGAGATGAGACTAACTGAGGAGTATATGTAATCATGTCTACCTGAATTGACCGTTTTCACTTAGTTTCTTTCAGAGAAAGTGGTATAATGAAAAAATCAAAGGGAAACGAGTGAAGAATAAATGGCGGATAAATTAATTTTACCTCAAAATACACGACTCATGGGAGTATTTCTTGGCTTTATAGGTGGTTCTTTGGATGTGTTCTGTCATATCCAGTACCATAGTTTGGTGGCGACACAGACAGGGAACATTCTCCTACTGATATCAGATTGGCACGATTCACATGTCATCAATACCATGTTGAGATTCTGTTCTATTATATTCTTTTCCCTAGGATTTCTTTTTGCCTTACACATGAAAGAATACCGTAAAACAGCCTATTGGCGGGTTAAGATGCTGCTTCCCTTATTTATTGGGACTCTTGTTCTTCCCTTCTTTTCCCGATTTCCTTTACTAGAAGTTCCTTTTATTGCTTTTGGAACAGGTATGATGATGCTAACATTTACGGGTAGCTTGATTGAAGATCATCCCTATGTCATTTTTATGACGTCTGGAAATTACCGAAAGATGTTGACTGCTTTGTATCGCATCGTTAGAGGAGAAGGAGATGTTCAAGAATATCGTCGTCAAGCCTTGAACTATGGCATTGTAGTAGGCAGTTTCGTAGTTGGGGCCATTAGCTTGGCTGTATCTATGCATTTTCTCCATGAATGTTCTATTTGGATTGTCAGCTTCAATCTGTTTTTGATCATGTCCTACTATATTGCTAGAGTGAAGCAGCTAGATTTGCAAGATGAAAATATATAAAAAACGGCAGATCTCAATTTAAGGGATTTGCCGTTTTTGGTACGATAGACATGTTGTACATCTGAGGTGGAAGTTCCTCGCTACCAGTGAACTCAATAGTGATTCCCAAGCCTGACTATCGTGAGGTAGCGGATTAAAACGGTCTGGTGATAGAGCGTTTTAAGTCTGATGTTTGAAATAGGAATCGTCAGAGGAAGGGATGGCGAAATCGTGGCTCTACGAACACAAGGCATGTATAGTGGATAAGGGGGTGCAAACTCTAAAGTCCAAATAGGGAGATGTAATCTATATATGTAAATCACGAGAGTAATTGAATTCGGACTAAGATTTTTGTGAAAAAGTCATCATGAAATTCTTAGAGTACCTAAATGGATATAGACCTAGGGAAATTTTTCGATACAGTTCCTCAAGATAGATTGACATCTTAAGTGCACAACATTATTGAAGATGGGGGTACGGCATCCTTGATTCGTAAGTATCTTCATTCGGGTGCGGTTATTAATGGTCAGCGTAATAAAACGCTAGTTGGCACGCCACAGGGAAGAAATTTATCTCCTATCTTATCCAATGTCATGCTTAATGAATTGGACAAGGAATTAGAAGAGAGGGCTTTAATTTGTATGCTACGCAGATGATTGATTGTGTGATTACGGTCGGAAGCGAGGCAGCCGCTAAGCGTGTGATGTATTCAGTCAGTCGTTTTATTGAGAAACGACTAGGTTTGAAAGTAAACATGACCAAGACTAAGATTACCAGACCAAGCGAGTTGAAATACTAAGGTTTTGGGTTTTAGAAATCATCAGTTCGTTGGGAAAGTTGTTCTCATCAAGATAGTGTTAAGAGATTTAAGTGTAAGTTGAAGAAACTAATACTGAGAAGTGGAGTATAGACTGAACGAGACGTATTGAGCAACTGAATTTGTCCATTCGGGGATGGAGAAACTATTTCTCATTGGGAAATATGAAGCGCATAGTAACCAGCATAGATGAGCGCTTGCGTACTTGCCTACGCGTGATTATCTGGAAGCAATGGAGGAAGAAATCTAGGCGACTAAGGGGCCTACTTAAGTTAGAGGTTCCTAAATGGATAGCAGATAAGGTATCTGTCTGGGGTGACCACTATCAATCAGGGCTCAGAGGTCGGTACTTAAACGCGATATATCAAAACCAGTCCTCGAAAACGTGGACTGGTTTCTTACTTGCTTTACTACCTTGAACGGCATGCCTTAAAAGTTAGTTGAACCACCGTATGCCGAATGGCACGTACCGTGGTGTGAGTGGGGTTAGTCTTAGTCGCTACTCGATTTTATTTCACCAACTTCTTCATCTCATCAATACGTGCTATGGTCGCATCGTATTTAGCTTGGTAGTCGGCTTGTTTGTCGCGTTCTTTTTGGACGACTTCTGGTTTGGCATTGGCTACGAAGCGTTCGTTAGAGAGTTTCTTACCGACCATATCCAGTTCTTTTTGCCATTTAGCTAGTTCCTTGTCGAGACGAGCGAGTTCTTCTTCGACATTGAGGAGGTCTGCGAGAGGCAAGTAGATTTCTGCTCCTGTGATGACGCTTGACATAGCGAGTTCAGGCGCAGGGATGTTTGATGCGATTTCCAGGTGTTCTGGATTTGTGAAGCGTTTGATGTAGTTGACATTGCTGTTAAAGAAGGCTTCCAAGTTGCTGTCGCTAGTCTTAACAAGAATCGTGATAGGCTTGCTTGGTGCTACGTTCACTTCCGCACGCGCATTACGAACAGCACGGATCAAGTCTTTGAGGCTTTCCACACCAGTGTGAGCAGCGAGGTCTTCAAAGGCTGGGTTGACAGTTGGGTATTCTGCTGTAACGATAGAGCCTTCTGAGATTTGTCCAAAGATTTCCTCTGTAACGAACGGCATGATAGGGTGAAGGAGACGAAGGATCTTATCCAAAGTGTAAAGGAGAACAGAACGTGTGATGACTTTCTCTTCTTCGTTATCGCTATAAAGGACTTCCTTGGTCAACTCAACGTACCAGTCCGCAAACTCGTCCCAGATGAAGTTATAGAGAATGTGCCCAGCTACACCAAACTCAAACTTGTCAAAGTTAGCAGTAGCTTTTCCGATGGTTTCATTGAGGTTGTGGAGAATCCAGCGGTCTGTAACATTTCCAGCTTCCTTGTTGGCAACTTTTTCGACATTGGCAGTTGCCTGCTCAAGGGTCAAGCCTTCATTGTTCATGAGGATGTAGCGAGAGATGTTCCAAATCTTGTTAATGAAGTTCCATGAAGCATCCATTTTCTCGTAAGAGAAGCGCACGTCTTGCCCTGGTGCAGAACCGTTTGAAAGGAACCAACGAAGGGCATCGGCACCGTATTTCTCGATAACATCCATTGGGTCAATCCCGTTTCCGAGTGATTTAGACATCTTGCGTCCTTGCTCGTCACGGATAAGACCGTGGATAAGGACGTTTTGGAATGGCTGACGGCCAGTGAATTCCAATGATTGGAAGATCATACGAGACACCCAGAAGAAGATGATGTCGTAACCTGTAACCAAGGTTGAAGTTGGGAAGTAACGTTTGAAGTCTTCTGAGTCCACGTCAGGCCAGCCCATAGTAGAGAATGGCCAAAGGGCAGAACTGAACCAAGTATCCAAGACGTCTTCGTCCTGAGTCCATCCGTCACCTTCAGGAGCTTCTTCAGCGACGTACATTTCACCCTCAGCATTGTACCAAGCAGGGATTTGGTGACCCCACCAGAGCTGACGAGAGATTACCCAGTCATGGACATTTTCCATCCATTGGAGGAAGGTATCGTTGAAACGAGGTGGGTAGAATTCTACCTTATCATCTGTGTCTTGATTGGCAATAGCATTTTTCGCCAATTGATCCATCTTGACGAACCATTGAGTAGACAAGCGTGGCTCAACCACAACACCTGTACGCTCTGAGTGACCAACACTGTGGACACGTTTTTCGATTTTAACAAGGGCACCGATTTCTTCTAACTTAGCAACGACTGCCTTACGAGCTTCAAAACGGTCCATGCCTGCAAATTCGAAGGCCAAGTCGTTCATGGTTCCGTTGTCGTTCATGACGTTGACTTGTGGCAAGTTGTGGCGTTGACCAACCAAGAAGTCGTTTGGATCGTGGGCAGGCGTGATTTTCACGACACCAGTACCAAACTCAGGATCAGCGTGTTCATCTCCAACGATTGGGATGAGTTTATTAGCGATTGGAAGGACGACGTTTTTACCGATCAAGTCCTTGTAGCGTAGGTCTTCTGGATTGACCGCAACCGCAACATCCCCAAACATGGTCTCAGGACGAGTTGTCGCAACTTCAAGGGCGCGTGAACCATCTTCCAGCATGTAGTTCATGTGGTAGAAGGCACCTTCGACGTCCTTGTGGATAACTTCGATATCAGAAAGGGCTGTGCGAGCAGCGGGGTCCCAGTTGATGATAAACTCACCACGGTAGATCCAACCTTTCTTGTAAAGGTCCACAAAGACCTTGCGGACAGCTTTTGACAAACCTTCATCAAGAGTGAAACGCTCACGAGAGTAGTCTACAGAGAGCCCCATCTTGCCCCATTGTTCCTTGATGGTAGTGGCATATTCGTCTTTCCATTCCCAGACTTTCTCGAGGAATTTCTCACGACCAAGGTCATAGCGGGAAATGCCCTCACCACGCAAGCGCTCCTCAACCTTAGCCTGAGTCGCAATCCCCGCGTGATCCATCCCTGGAAGCCAAAGCGTATCAAAGCCTTGCATGCGTTTTTGACGGATGATGATATCTTGAAGAGTCGTATCCCAAGCGTGACCAAGGTGGAGTTTACCTGTAACGTTTGGTGGTGGAATCACGATTGAATAAGGCTTAGCCTTTTTATCGCCTGAAGGCTTGAAAACATCTTCGTCAAGCCATTTTTGGTAACGACCAGCCTCAACCTCAGCTGGATTGTATTTAGGTGAAAGTTCTTTAGACATGTGTGTGTCCTTTCTAGTTAATATCTTTAAATAAAATTAGTATGTGGGAGATAAACTTTGATTCAACTCATCTTGTTTTTCTCATTATCTTCTATAAGCAAAGAAACGGTGAAAAATTTTGCATTAACTTTCTCTCATTATCTTCATAATATGTTTATCAAAATCTGACATGATTTTTTGAATTCGGTTAAATTTTTCATACTCTTGGATGGCTTTTGAGTCTGCTTGTCTCTTGGAAATACTTCCTTTTCCTTCTAAGATTTCATATTCATTAAAAGATAGAAAGCGATCAATACTATCTGCCAATCCTCGCATTGTAAAAGTATTACGGCGCTCAACCAAACCCTCGATATAATCAAAGTAGGCTGTAACAGTTCGCTCTAGTTGTCGAATTTCTTTTTCTTGCAAATAATTTTTGGCTACAGTTACATCTGATTTGAGCACTCGTCCATCAGGTGCATTCTTCCAAGTAGTTAATCCCATTTTTTCTTTACTAGCATCGGCTTGCTGATAGATAATTTCTGCAGCAGTACTTCCAGTAATTGCATAATGAAATTTATTTTGCACCATAGCATAGAAATTTTTAGTAATATCTGAGTTTCGATCATAATCTATGGCACATTCGGCAAAGATATCCGTAATTTGCTGATAGATTCGGCGTTCGCTAGAACGAATAGAGCGAATTCGTTCTAAAAGTTCACGGAAATAATCTTGTCCGAAAACTGTCTGTCCTTGTTTCAAGCGTTCATCATCCAAAATAAAACCTTTGATGATAAATTCTTTCAAGGTATTGGTTGCCCAAATTCTAAATTGAGTAGCCTTGCTGGAATTTACGCGATAGCCAACTGAAATGATAGTATCTAGATTGTAATACTCAAGTTCACGCCGGACAGTTCTATTTCCCTCTTGTTGAACCTGTGCAAATTTTGCACAAGTTGATACCTTAGCCAACTCACCACTATCATAAATGTTTTTCAAGTGCTTTGTAATGACACTTCGTTCAACTCCAAAGAGCTCCGCAAGACCTTTTTGAGTTAACCAAAGATTTTCATCTTGTAAAAGGATATCTAGCTGAACGTCGCCATTGGGTGTAGTATACAGGATGAAATTAGAAATTTCATTCAAGACAATTCCACCTCCTCCCTTCAATAAACAATTACTTCTCGTTCTTAAACTGTATACCGTTTTCTTTCAGTTTTTGAACGGTAGCGGGACCAATTCCCTTCAAGGCGAGAACTTCTTTTTCGGTCCATTTTTTGAAATCTGTAGACCTACGAATCCCATTTTCAACAAAGATGTGAACAAGATCCATCCGGATTCCCTTCATTTTTTCCTCGCTCATAAAGGAGTACCAGTCGTTTACCTTGGATAAATTTCTTATCATACTGGAATGCTTCGAAAATACTGGTTTACGATGGAACTTCTTAGCTTCGTTTGTTAGAAATTTTGTTAAAATAATATTTTCTAGTAAATAATCAAACAAAGGATACAAACTAGCTTGTAGCGATTCAACTGAATTTGGACAATAGCATTCTTGGTCTTCGATATCTATAACTTTGGATTGCCAATCTTCCTCTATAAAGAATTCAACAGCTTCATCATTGATTTCCACTAATTTTGCAAATAGCTGACTTGCTTCCTCAATTTTTCCTTGAGAAAAAGCAGAGATGATGGCATGAATAAGAATGGTATCATCCCATTTGCCCTTATTTAATTCTTCATGATAGAAACGTTCAACCTTTAGCTCCTGACCAGTAATATGATACAAGGAAAGCATACAGAAGACAAAATTAGGAGGAAACCGTTCTGGTCGCTTACTCAAATATAGATTAATCAATTCTAAAGCCTTATAATTAAGGTTCTCCGTCATATAATATTCAATCAGGAACATCAGAGCAGACAGGATAGGGCGTGCTTCAAAATAATTCCAACTATTGTATCCGTTCATTTTCCATTTTTCTAAAACTAGAATTTCAAAATCCAATACTTTTTTAAAGGTTGGCAAATCAAAATCTTCAACTTCTGATAAGAATAGGTGGAAATCAGCAGCAAAATAATTTGGATTGATTTTTAAAACTTGCTTTAACAGTTTATTTCTCTTCTGTGTATTCGGAGTATGCATAGCTTCTCTAAATAAAGCATGATCTTCATGCCAGTCAAAAATTCCATTTTTCAGTTGGTAATTGATTAGCTGAACATCTGGATACTCTCCGTGTTCATCAGCATATTGCATCACTGCTGTATGTAGTTCATCGAAGTTTTGAATGGTCCGACGTTCTACAAAAGTTGGATTTTTGGCCATGATTTCTGTCCAAGCAGCCTCTTCTTCAGAAATAACTTTGATATCCAACTTTTGCTGTCGTTTTAATTCTTTTTTTCTATTTTTCTTTTTAGGCATCTATTCTCCTCTAACTCATTCTTCAATAGGTCCTATCTCGACTGCCTTAGAGATACAAGCATTAATGGGGAAAACCACTTTCTCAGCGATTCGTTGACTTTGAAGGTTGTGCCTCAAGCTTAATTAAGGTAGAGTTTTCTAGTTACGTTTGGTGGTAGAAATTGTGATTGAAAAAGTTTTAGACTTTTGAACTCCTTGAGGTTGTTTAGATATGTGTTTGTCGTTTTCCTCTTTTTCCTTTAAAGCGTCTATATATTCTTTTTCTTCATTATTGGCTTTCAAAATAATATTTCGCTCCGTACCTATTAATGGTATATATATCAATAAAGCGGAGATGATCATATCCAATGTGGTTGTGTTAGTAGGAATTATCCAAAATAACATAGCATACATACTAGCATACATTGACATAATTAATAACACAAGATATAGGACATCAAGTACAGTCCATTTTTTAATTTTTTTAGTAAATTCTTCGAAGTAGAATGTATGTATTATCATAATGATTGATGATGAGCACAATAAAACCTTCCACCAAAATTCGTCAAATTTAAAAAGGATTAATAAAGAATTAGATATGGATCCGATAACAAGAATAAAGTATATAAAACTATTAAAAATATCAAATTTTATTTCCCGCTTGGATCTCTCCCAGTCATATTTCCAGAGTAGTTGCACATAATCGGATAACTTTTCTATTTGACTAGTATTGGTTATATCAATTGTATTAATCAAACTCCAGATATGACCTTCATATAAATAAAAATTATCTCCATTCTTAACTGTCAAACTCTTTCCGTATGGATTAATTCGTGACTTTAAACGTTGTATAGCTTCTGCACGCTTACCTACTTTACCCAAGTCATCTAAAATAATTTGAATATCCTTTCTCCACTCTGAACGTTCTTTAGTTATAAAATCTAGTTTATTCTTTTTGCTATTATTTATAAAAACTAAAAATGCACTTAAAACAGCTCCTAGACCTGCTCCACTGAGCAGAATAATAATCTGATCTGTATTCATTTTTCACCTCTCTTTGAATTACTAATATTATCTCCAAACTGTTCGAAATTTTTGAACAATTCATCTAACAGTTTCCTCCCACTCATTCTTCAGTAAGCCGTATCTCAAATCATCACAGCGATTGCCTTGGGCATCTTTGCGGTCTCGGATGCGAGCTTCGAGGGTGAAGCCCAGTTTCTCAGCGACACGTTGACTTTGAAGGTTGTAACCAAAGCAAGATAGTTCAATCTTGTGTAGGTTTAGTTCTTTAAAAGCTAAATCAATCAAGGCACGCGCTGCTTCTGGTACATAACCGCGACCCCAATAATCCGGGTGCAAGGTATAGCCAATCTCCAGCACATCGTCTTCGTAGCGACGGGGGAAATCGACAGAACCAATGATTGTATCGGTTCCTTTAACGATAATTCCGTAGCCTGCTGGGAGATTTTCTTTTTCGTTGCGCTCGGGAAGGATATGTTCTAGGTAATAAATCTCATCTTCCAAGCTCTTGACGGGTGGGAAGCCTGCTGGGTAAGAGACTTCTGGACGACTAGCATAGTCAAAGATATCCTCGGCATCCGCCACGGTACGGACTCGTAAGACCAGACGCTCCGTTTCGATTTGTTCTGGCAGTTCAGCTCTTGTCATTCTTCTTCCTCGCTTTCTTGATGAAGCTTCCCATGGGATCGACTCGGTCATCCAGATAACGGTAAACGCGTTGATGACCGTCCCCCATAAAGTAAGTTGGGGCAAAGCAGTCATTTTTAAAATGCTCTTTATCGTCCAAGAGCTCTGGATCAGCCAGTCGCTCGAGAATCTTGGCAAAGATATGGCAGATGCCATCTTCCTCGATAATCCGATCCACCTGACAGTCCAATACGACTGGACATGCCTCTAAAATCGGGGCCTGAGTCCGTACAGAAATTTCGTAGTCAAGCCCTAGGTGTTTTAACTTTTCCCGATGGCTGATAAAACCAGCCTGCTCCATTTCGAGCATGAAGTTTTCATCAGGGATGTTTACGGTAAACTGTTGATAATGCTTAATCTGGTCAGCCGCATTTTCCTCAGCGCCAACACCGATGACTAGCCAATCTCCCAGGCTATAAGAGGAACTGCAGGTCGTGATATTGTGCCCAAAGTTCTTGTCCTGATATCCCAAGATGAAGATAGGAAAACCATAGTAGAGCTTGCTGGTGTTAAAAGATTGTTTCATGACAACCTCCTTTGGCTAGGGGTCTAAAATAAAAATCGCCCCTGCCATCAATCTGACAGGGACGAATGTGTTAATCCGCGGTACCACCCAATTTCGGGCAGATGCCCGCAACTTTAATCTTCTTGTTTCTCTTTTATGACGTCGTTAGCTCGTCTTGCCGTACTTGAGTACAGCCTGCAACTCGCTGTCTAGTCCTAAAAGGAAACAAAAAGATTTATATTTCAATTTTTAATTTCATCCATTAGCAACCAGTTTTGACACATTTGTGGACTTCTCAGCACCGCCACTTTCTGTAAAATGTGGGACTCAAAACACCTCTAATGGCTTTATTTTAACAAGTTTTTGACGGAAAAGCAAGGAACAAGAAAGATTACTTGAACTTGATGCCGTTTTCTTTTAATTTCTTGATCGTAGCTGGACCGATTCCTTTCAAGGCAAGGAGCTCTTTTTCTGTCCAGTTTTTGAAGTCAGCAGCAGACTTGATACCTTCATCGTAGAAAGTTTTAGCGCGGTCAACTGAAAGTCCCCCTAGGTTAGCTGCGAAATCTTCTACAGAAGTAGCAACTTTTTGAGCTTGCTCTTTGGTTGCTTCTACAGTTTTTTCAACCTTTTTAGAGACAGCTTTACCTGCATCGCTTGCTGCTTTTTCAGCATGTTTTACAACTTTTTTTGTTTCTTCGACAACCTTGTTTACAGTGCTTGAAAATGCACCTGAGCGACGTAGGCTGTTTCTCAATTGTTTTTTACGTTGGAGTGTCTTTGACATGATAAAATCCTTTCAATAAAAAATCCCTGTGGCTGAACAAGGATCGAATCTCTATGATTTTATTGTATCAACTTTCTTTAGGAATTGCAAGGCTTGATATACTGGAAATATAGGAGATATATGGGAAATTTCGCCGTAGAATGATAGACGATAATAGAAGAAAAGTGAAAAATATGGTATAATGAAACGATAGATTTTTGAATAGGAATACAATCATGTTTGGATTTTTAAAAAAAGATAAAGCAACAGAAACCCCCACAATGGTGCCAGCACATATCGGAGTTATCATGGATGGGAATGGCCGTTGGGCTAAAAAACGGATGCAACCACGTGTCTTTGGGCATAAGGCTGGGATGGATGCTTTGAGAACGGTAGCCATTGCTGCTAGTGATATGGGAGTCAAAGCCTTGACGGTCTATGCCTTCTCGACTGAAAACTGGACCCGTCCAGATCAGGAAGTCAAATTTATCATGAACTTACCTGTTGAATTTTATGATAAGTTTGTTCCCGAATTGCATCAGAAGAACATGAAGATTCAAATGATTGGGGAGACTGATCGTTTGCCGAAGCAGACTTTTGATGCCTTGAAAAAGGCAGAAGAACTGACTAAGTTAAATACAGGATTGATTCTCAATTTTGCCCTTAATTATGGTGGACGAGCTGAGATTACACAAGCGGTCAAGTTGATTGCACAGGATGTTTTAGATGCTAAGATCAATCTTGGTGATATCACCGAGGAGTTGATTGGGGAATATCTCTTTACGGGACATTTGCCAAAAGTCTTGCGTGATCCTGACTTGATTATTCGGACCAGCGGTGAACTTCGTTTGAGTAATTTCTTGCCATGGCAGGCTGCTTATAGCGAGCTCTATTTCACGGATGTCTTGTGGCCTGACTTTGATGAGGAAGCCTTGAAAGAAGCTATCATCGAGTACAATCGTCGCAACCGTCGTTTTGGAGGAGTTTAGGAGATATTATGATACAGGATTTACAAAAGAGAACCCTTTTTGCTATCTTGGCCTTGGCTATCTTTATCCCAATCTTGGCGATTGGTGGCTTATGGCTCCAGATTGCCATGGGGATTGTGGCGATGTTGGGAGTACATGAGTTACTGCGCATGAAGGGTTTAAATACCATGACGCCTGAAGGGCTCTTGACTTTACTAGCAACCTTTGCTCTGACCGTACCTTTGGAAAACTACTGGAAGTTTTTACCTGTAGATGGGAATGTTGTAGCTTATAGTGTCGTGATACTGATTTTACTAGGGGCAACAGTCTTCAGCAAGAACTATACTATTGAGGATGCTGTTTTTCCGATTGCCATGAGTTTTTATGTTGGCTTTGGCTTTAATGCTTTGGTCGATGCTCGTATTGCAGGTTTGGATAAGGCGCTTTTGGGACTGTGTATGGTCTGGGCAACCGATAGTGGAGCCTATCTAGTAGGAATGAAGTTTGGTAAGAGAAAGCTAGCTCCGAGAGTTTCCCCTAACAAAACCATAGAGGGTGCTATGGGGGGTATCGTGGCTGCTATGCTAGTGACTTTGATTTTTATGCTAGTTGATAGTACTGTTGCTTTACCTTATGGGATTTACAAAATGATGGTCTTTGCTATTTTCTTTAGTATAGCTGGTCAGTTGGGAGATTTGATTGAAAGTGCAATGAAACGTCACTTTGGCGTCAAAGACTCAGGCAAGTTTATCCCAGGTCATGGTGGGGTATTGGATCGTTTTGATTGCATGCTGGCTGTCTTCCCTATTATGCACCTCTTTGGCTTATTTTAAGGAAAGGTAAATAGAAATTAAATGATAGGATTACTAACATTTATCCTGGTCTTTGGGATTATCGTAGTGGTTCACGAATTCGGACATTTTTACTTTGCTAAGAAATCTGGAATTTTGGTTCGTGAGTTTGCCATCGGTATGGGCCCCAAAATCTTTGCCCACATCGGAAAAGATGGAACTGCTTATACCATTCGTCTCCTGCCACTTGGTGGTTACGTTCGGATGGCAGGTTGGGGTGAAGATACGACAGAAATTAAGACTGGAACTCCTGCAAGCCTAACATTGGCAGCGGATGGTAAGGTCAAACGTATCAATCTCTCTGGTAAAAAGGTTGACCAGACAGCTCTGCCTATGCAGGTCACTCAGTTTGATTTTGAGGATAAACTCTTTATTAGAGGCTTGGTCTTAGAAGAGGAAAAGACTTTCTCAGTAGACCATGATGCGACCATTGTGGAAGCTGATGGAACGGAAGTTCGTATCGCTCCCTTAGACGTCCAATATCAGAATGCGACTGTCTGGGGTAAATTGATTACCAACTTTGCTGGTCCTATGAATAATTTTATCCTAGGAGTCGTCGTTTTCTGGATTTTGATTTTCATGCAAGGCGGTGTTCGTGATACGCAAACGAATAACTTCAGTATTATTCCAGATAGCGCTTTGGCTAAGGTTGGTGTTGAAAATATGGCCCAAATCACTAAAGTCGGCAGTTATGAGATTTCAAACTGGTCAGATTTGATTCAGGCGGTCGATGCAGAAACCAAGGACAAAACAGCGCCCGTTTTGGATGTGACGGTTTCTGAAAATGGCACTGAAAAACAAGTCAGTGTGACACCTGAAGAAAGCCAAGGTCGTTATATATTGGGTGTTCAGCCAAGGCTCAAATCAGATATCTGGTCTATGTTTATGGGCGGATTTACAACTGCGGCTGATTCAGCTTTACGCATCCTGAATGCTTTGAAAAGCTTGATCTTCCAACCTGATTTGAATAAATTAGGTGGTCCCGTTGCTATCTTTAAGGCAAGCAGTGACGCCGCTAAAAATGGTCTTGAGAATGTCTTGTTCTTCTTGGCTATGATTTCCATCAATATCGGTATCTTCAACTTGATTCCGATACCGGCGCTGGATGGTGGAAAAATCGTGCTCAATATCCTAGAAGCTATCCGTCGCAAACCACTAAAACAAGAAATTGAAACCTATGTCACTCTGGTCGGAGTTGTCATTATGGTCGTTTTGATGATCGCCGTAACTTGGAATGACATCATGCGAACCTTCTTTTAAGAATTAGAGGAGTCATTATGAAACAAAGTAAAATGCTTATTCCAACGCTTCGCGAAATGCCAAGCGATGCTCAAGTTATCAGCCACGCCCTTATGTTGCGTGCTGGTTATGTTCGCCAAGTATCAGCAGGAGTTTACTCTTACCTACCGCTTGCTAACCGTGTTATCGAAAAAGCTAAGAAGATCATGCGTCAAGAGTTTGACAAGATGGGTGCTGTTGAGATGTTGGCTCCAGCCCTTCTCAGTGCTGACCTTTGGCGTGAATCTGGTCGTTATGAAACCTACGGGGAAGACTTGTACAAATTGAAAAACCGTGAGAAGTCAGACTTCATCTTGGGGCCAACTCACGAAGAAACTTTTACAGCTATTGTCCGTGATTCTGTCAAGTCTTACAAACAATTACCTTTGAACTTGTATCAAATCCAGCCTAAGTATCGTGATGAAAAACGTCCACGTAATGGACTTCTTCGTACGCGTGAATTCATCATGAAAGATGGTTATAGCTTCCATGCTAACTACGATAGTTTGGATGTTACTTATGATGAGTACAAGGCAGCCTATGAGCGTATCTTCACTCGTAGTGGTTTGGACTTTAAAGCCATCATCGGTGACGGTGGAGCCATGGGTGGTAAGGATAGCCAAGAGTTTATGGCCATCACACCTGCTCGTACAGACCTTGACCGTTGGGTGGTATTAGACAAGTCTGTCGCATCATTTGACGAGATTCCTGATCAAGTGCAAGAAGAAATCAAGGCTGAATTGCTCAAATGGATGGTTTCTGGTGAAGATACCATTGCCTACTCAAGTGAATCAAGCTATGCAGCCAACTTGGAAATGGCAACCAACGAGTACAAACCAAGCAATCGTGTTGTGACTGAAGATGAAGTGGCTCGCGTGGAAACACCAGGTGTCAAATCAATTGATGAAGTGGCTGCCTTCTTGAATGTCTCTGAAGAGCAAACAATCAAGACCTTGGTTTATATCGCAGATGAGGAGCCAGTTGTGGCCCTACTCGTTGGCAATGACCAGCTCAATGAAGTCAAATTGAAAAACTACCTTGGAGCAGATTTCTTGGAACCTGCAACTGAGGCAGAAGTGAAAGAATCGTTGGGAGCGGACTTTGGTTCCCTTGGCCCAGTCAATCTTCCAGAAAATGTTAAGATTATCGCTGACCGCAAGGTACAAGATAGCCGCAATGCTGTTGTCGGTGCCAATGAAGATGGTTACCATTTAACTGGTGTGAATCCAGGTCGTGACTTCACTGCTGAGTATGTGGATATTCGTGAAGTCCGTGAGGGTGAGATTTCTCCAGACGGACAAGGTGTTCTCAACTTTGCGCGTGGTATCGAGATTGGGCACATCTTTAAATTGGGTACTCGTTACTCAGCAAGTATGGGTGCAGATGTCTTGGATGAAAATGGCCGTGCTGTGCCGATCATCATGGGTTGCTACGGTATCGGTGTCAGCCGTCTCCTTTCAGCAGTTATGGAGCAACACGCTCGTCTCTTTGTTAACAAAACGCCTAAAGGTGAATACCGTTACGCTTGGGGAATCAACTTCCCTAAAGAATTGGCGCCATTTGATGTGCACTTGATTCCGGTTAATGTCAAGGATGAAGCAAGTCTTGCATTGACAAATCGTATCGAAGAAGCCTTGGTCAACAAAGGTTACGAAGTCTTGACGGATGACCGTAACGAACGTGTCGGTGTTAAATTCAGCGATAGCGACTTGATTGGTCTTCCAATCCGTATCACTGTTGGGAAGAAAGCAGCTGATGGTATCGTAGAAGTCAAGATTAAGGCGACAGGGGATACAATCGAAGTTCATGCAGATAACTTGCTTGAAACCCTTGAAATCTTAACCAACAAATAAAATCTATAATCAGAAGAAAAACAAGACAAAAATGTAACTAGTTTTTGCCTTGTTTTTTCTGTATAATGAGAGAAAGTAAGACTCAATGAAAATCAAAGAGCAAACTAGGAAACTAGCCGCAGGCTGTACTTGAGTACGGCAAGGCGACGTTGACGCGGTTTGAATTTGATTTTCGAAGAGTATAAACATTAAAAGCGTAAAAAGAGGTAGTACTATGCTAAAATTTCCAAAGGATTTTGTCTGGGGTTCCTCAACTTCTGGGCCGCAGACAGAAGGACGAGTGCCTGGTGATGGCAAGGGAGATAATCTCTGGGATTATTGGTATCAAGTAGAACCAAATCGTTACTACAATGGTATTGGACCAGACAAAACGTCGACCTTCTATGAAAACTGGGAAAAGGATATCGAACTTTTGTTAGAAACTGGCCACACAGCCTTTCGAACTTCTATCCAGTGGTCTCGTATTTTCCCACAGGGCCGTGGGGAAGTCAACCCTCAAGGTGTGGCTTTCTACCGCCAGGTATTTGAAGCCATCAAGGCCAAGGGTATTCGCCTCTTAGTCAATCTCTATCACTTTGACCTGCCTTTCGCCCTTCAAGAAGATGGCGATGGCTGGGAAAATAAGGCAACTATTAAGGCCTATGAAGACTATGCTCGTTTCTGTTTTGAAACCTATGGCGACCTTGTGGACCAATGGATTACCTTCAATGAACCTATCGTTCCTGTAGAGTTTGGCTATTTCTATGATGCCCATTATCCTCACAAGGTGGATGCCAAAGCGGCAGTTAGGGTTGCCTATCATACCCAGCTAGCCAGCACTCTTGCAGTTAAGGCTTGTCATGAAATCTTACCAGACTCTAAGATTGGGATTGTCCTCAACTTGACCCCAGCCTATCCACGTAGCCAGCACCCTGCCGACGTGAAGGCTGCTCGTATTGCTGACCTTTTCCAGGCACAATCTTTCCTAGATCCGTCTGTTTTAGGAGCTTATCCAGAAGAGTTAGTGGAAATTTTGTCTGAGCATGACTTGTTACCAGAATACACAGCCGAAGAGTTGAAACTCATTCGTGAGAACACCGTTGACTTCCTAGGAGTCAACTATTATCAGCCTTTGCGTGTCATGGCGCCGCGTTTTGCTAAGCATCCTGACAGCCCACTCTTGCCTGAGCATTTCTATGAACCTTACGTCATGCCAGGTCGTAAGATCAATCCACACCGCGGTTGGGAAATCTACGAGCAAGGGATTTATGACATTGCCCAAAACATCAAGGAAAACTACGGTAATATTGAGTGGATGCTGACAGAGAATGGAATGGGCGTTGAAGGTGAAGATAAATTCCGTGAAAATGGCATGATTCAGGATGATTATCGTATCGACTTTGTCAAAGGTCATCTTCGTGAGCTTCATCGTGCTATTGAAGACGGCGCCAACTGTAAAGGTTACTTGATTTGGACCTTTATCGATTGTTGGTCATGGCTCAATAGCTATAAAAACCGCTATGGTTTGGTTGAACTTGACTTGGAAACACAAGAACGTCGCCTGAAAAAATCAGGCCACTGGTTCAAAGAACTCAGCGACAATAATGGATTTTAAGCTACTTTTCAAATAGATTCAAATAAACCATTGGAAATAAAGCTCTCTGAGAGAGCTTCCAATGGTTTTTCTTGTTTTATAATAGTCCGACAAGAAGCATCAAGGCTGACAAAGCAATAAAGACTAGGGTTGCTAGGCCACGTTGGCCTGGACTGTAAATCTTTCGTTCTCCTCGAACTGGGAAGACGATAGCTAGTAATGCGCCACCGACAGCTCCACCTACGTGTCCAGCAAGGCTGATTCCTGGCATTAAAACGCTACCTACTAGGTTGATGACCAAGAGGGAAAGGTAGGATTGACCTAGCTGTTGGAGATAGGGATTGCGTGAAGCATACCGAAGAACGACAATAGAAGCGAACATCCCATAGAGGGCAGTTGAAGCACCAGCAGTAATGGCATTGGGACTAAAAACGAGGACAAAAAGATTTCCCATCATACCTGATAGAAGGTAGATAAAGAAAAACTGTTTGGAGCCAAAGATCTGCTCCATCTGACGTCCCAAAAAGTAGAGGGACAGCATATTGACTAAAAAGTGCTCCAAGCCAATGTGAACAAAGGTTGCTGAGAATATGCGCCAGATTTGTTCAGGCATGGCCTTGATTGCTGGGGGATACACAGCTCCGAATTTATACAAGGTAGCTGCGCTTGTGTAGTTGAAACCACTAGTTAAAAACATGAGTATAAAAACCAGGGTTGTTACAAGGAGAAAGAAGCTCGTAACAGGGTAACGACGATCAAAAATCTCTTTCATAGATAAGTACCTCCTCAACGGGAATATCGTGTGGATCAGGATGGAAATCCTGAATCTGACAAGGATAGAGTGTACTAATGGTGTGGCCAGTAAAATGCTCCAAGTAGCGATCGTAATAGCCACCACCGTAGCCAATTCGATAACCAGAAGTATTGAAAGCCAAACCAGGAACATGAATCAGGTCAATCTGAGAGGGTTCAAGTATAATAGCCTCTCCCTGTGGTTCAAGAAGTCCAAAAGAATTTCTTTCGAGTTTCTCTGGTTCATATAGAACAAAGTCCATTTTCCCATGAGGATAAGTTTTTGGAATGAGAATAGTCTTTCCATCTTTTTGAGCCTGTTCGATGAATGTAAGAGTCTGAAATTCATGGGGAAAAGATAGATAAGTAGCGATTGTTTGTGCTTCATTGTAAAAAGGATGTTGAAGGAGTTGCTCAGTCAACCAAGCGTCCATGACTTCCTTTTCTTCTTTGGATATAGATTTGAGTTCTTGCAAGACCTGCTTGCGTATGGCTTTTTTCATAGTCTACTCCGCAGCTTTCTTGGCTAAAAAGCTTGATACAGCCTCAACTCCAATTGCCAGAGCTTCTTCCTTAGGACTCATCTTTGGATGGTGAAGAGCATAGGGACTGTCAATGCCCAGCCAGAACATGACACCAGGAACCTTGGAAAGCAGATAACCAAAGTCTTCCCCTGTCATAGCAGGTTCAATATCAATAAGTTCAATCCCCTCTTTTTCATCAAAGAAGGTCATCAATTCCCGAGCTAATTCAGGATTGTTTTCGACTGGTAAATATCCTCCCTGTTTGAGTTCAACTTCCACTTCCATATCAAAAGCAGCTGCGACCCCTTCAGCGATAGCTTTGACACGTTTTTGAACCAAGAGGCTCATGCTGTGTGTGAGAGCTCGAATGGTTCCATGTAAGAAGGCTGTATCAGCGATGACATTATTGGTTGTACCAGCTTGAAAAACACCGAAAGTGACGACAGCTCCCTCGATAGGGTCGACATTACGGCTGACAACTGACTGGACTTGGGTCACAAAATAGCTAGCTGCAACCAGAGCATCGTTGGCTTCATGTGGAAAGGCAGCGTGACCACCTTTACCCTTGAAGCGAATCTTGACTTCGCAAGTTCCAGCAAAGAGTGTATGGGTATTGGTCGCAATCTGTCCAACTTTTAAGTCGGGGCGAACATGAAGTCCATAGAATTGGTCAGGCAACCAGTCGCCAAAAGCATCATCTTCATACATGAGCATACCGCCTGCCTCATTTTCTTCCGCAGGTTGAAAGAGAAAGAGGAGGTTGTTTTTTGGTTGTTTTTCTAAAGCACGTTCGAGACTTCCAAGTGCAATAGTCATGTGAAAATCATGCCCACAAGCATGCATGCGGTCTGGATGTTGAGAGGCAAAAGGAAGGCCTGTTTGTTCAACGATTGGGAGGCCATCAATGTCTGTCCGCCAACCAATGGTACGTTCTGGCTGACTTCCCTGCAAGTAAACTAAAATACCTGTTCGCCAAGTACGAATCTGAACAAAATCCTTACTAGCTGTTAATTTCTCAATAACATTGAGTAAATAAGCGTGAGTCTTGAATTCTTCTAAACCAATCTCCGGAATTTGGTGAAGATCGCGTCGAGTTTGAATTAAATCTAACATATCTAATTTCCTTCTATTAATACGATAAAGAGGCTGGAAATATTTCCGCCTCTGTTACTCATTACAAGGTGCGAAGCGCATCCTCTAGCGCTGTTTTTTGTTGGGTTTGGCTATCGATTTCTTTGATAACACGAGCTGGGACACCAGCTACCACAACATTTTCTGGAACATCTTGAGTGACGATGGCTCCTGCTGCAACAACAGAACCGCTACCGATTTGAACACCTTCGATAACTACAGCGTTAGCACCGATGAGAACATTGTCACCGACACGGACAGGTTCAGCACTAGCTGGCTCGATAACGCCTGCAAGAACAGCACCTGCACCAACGTGGCTATTTTTACCGACAATAGCGCGTCCGCCCAGAATAGCTCCCATATCAATCATAGTGCCAGCACCGATTTCAGCACCGATGTTGATAACAGCTCCCATCATGATAACAGCATTGTCACCAATCTCAACCTGGTCACGGATGATAGCACCTGGCTCGATACGAGCATTGATATCACGTTTATCAAGGAGAGGTACAGCTGAGTTACGAGCATCTTGTTCAACAACATAGTCCTTGTTTTCTGTTAGTCCATCAAGAAGTGGAGCGATATCTTTCCAGTCTCCAAAGAGAACATTTCCGAGCTTTATAACAGAAGCAGGGATAGCTCCAGCAAGTTGCCCCTCAAAGGTCACTTTTACACTTGTCTTTTTCTCAGCATTTGCGATAAATTGGATAATTTCTTGTGCATTCATTTTTGTAGCAGTCATAGGTGTCTCCTCACTCTTTGTAATGCTTACTATTCTACCAAAAAAGGCTTCAATTTTGAAGCCTTAAGTGTTAAAAGAGGATTCTTTCAGTTTGTTTTTTGATTCTTCAATGGATAGAAAGATCATTGGAATGATAATCAAAATCATAGCCAGTAGCAGATACCCATCCAAGACTAAACCTAGAAAGAGAACGCTTAGAATAGCAGATGATAAAGGTTCGCTTGCACTGACGACCGACACCACCAATGGGGAAACGAGAGAGACAGCCTTCATCGATAGGAAAAAGGCAAAAGCCGTTCCCAAAAAGGCAATGGTCAAACAAATACAGATACTGATGGCATCAACCTGGAAGCTAATCTTATAAACGGGGTAGAGAAAATTACTAAAAAGTCCAGCGATAATCATTCCCCAGCCAACAGTTGGCACAAAACCGTATTTTTTAGCAAAGCGTTGGGGTAAGATGACATTGAACATGACGCCTAGGGCACTGAGAAGTCCAGTCAGTAAAGCAAGAGGAGTGATGGATAGCTTAGACAAATCGCCTTTGGTAGCCATCAAAAAGACTCCAAGCATAGCAGTCAGAACATAGAAGATCGCTTTTTTAGAAGCTTTTTTCTTGTAGATAATACGGTTGTAGATAAGAATGAAGACAGGACTGATAAATTGGAGGATGGTTGCAGTTGTAGCGTTGGAGTACTCCACACAGAGATAAAAGAAAAATTGTACGGAGAAGATCCCTAAGATAGCATAGGCAAGGAAAGGAAGGTAGTTGTTTCGATTTTTCCAGATTTCGAAGAGCTGGGACCGGAGTTTTATACTAGATAAGACGATTACGAAACTACCAGCGACGAGTAGACGCATAGAAGTAATCCACCCTGAAGATACTTGATAATGTGAAAAAAAGTACTCTCCTAAAATTCCGCAGATCCCCCAGATCAAGCCAGATAGGAGAGAATAAATGGTTCCCTTAAAAATATTCTTTTGATAGTTATTCATGTTGCTATTGTACCATGAAAGGAAGAAAGAAAAAAGAGAGTGAAGAAAAATCATTTCTTTCAGAAATTTTTTTCCCACTCTTAATGATTGTGCTGTTTAGTTAGCGCCTCTGATTGCTACTTCTGTTATTGGAACTAGAGCTACTATTATTGTTCCCGTTACTATTAGAAGTATTATTACGATTGTTATTGTTTGATGAGGAAGAAGATGCTTTAGGCAGACTTCCTAAAATGGTGTTCCAAGCATTTTGGTAGTCAGAATCGCTTCCACCAATAGCAAATTTGTAGCTAGTAGTTGGAGCACCAGCTTGGTTTGCCCAGTAGCTAGTCACCGTTTCTCCGCTCAGATTAATTTCTTTTCCATTAATAGTCACCTTTCCTGGCTTTTGACCAGTTGATTTGAGGACTTGTGATGAAGTGACACTTGAATCGAGTTTGAAACGTTCTGAACCCCAAGCAGAAGGGGATGCTTGTTGAATGGCATTTACCAGATGAGCCATATATTTTGCATTGCGGTAGTAAGCTCCCTGGGCTAGAGAACTGTTATCGTCATGTCCAACCCAGCCTCCCAGAGTTAATCTTGGAGTAGAGACCATTAGCCACATATCTCCTTCTTCATTGCTTGTACCAGTTTTTCCGATCCAGTCAGCACCTGCTAAACTGGAATTGATGGAAGTCAGATCCGTTTGGAAGCTTGTAGTAACTCGAGATGAAAGCACATCTCTTAGCAAACTCTGCATAATGGTTGCAGTAGCTTTAGAGTAAACTTGGATGGGTTTAGCCTGATGTTCATAGAGAACCTCACCGCTCGTTTTCTCAATTTTTGAGATCATGTATTTCTTATGATAGGTACCATTGTTAGCTAGCGTTTGGTAGCCATTGGTATGTTGGGCTACAGTAACTTCAATTCCTCCTCCCATTGGAAGACTTTCAATGCCATATTCTGGGATTTCATAGCCCATTTTTTCCATGTAAGAACGGACGTCAACCCCTTTTTCACGGAGCATTCGGTAGGTCCAGTAGGCTGGGATGTTCCAAGAATAGTTGAGAGCTTCTTTAAGGTCTATCATGGCTGTTCCAGGACTGTTGACATGCATGATCGGAGTTCCGTTAGAGAAGTTTGTTGGATAGTTAGAGAGGATACTAGCACTTCCCATGAGCCCTTGGTCAATAGCGATACCATAGGCCAAGAGTGGTTTGGTAGTAGAAGCAGGGGAACGCTTGGTATCAAAGGCATGATTGTTTTGGTTGGTCTGATAATCTCGTCCACCTACAAACCCTAAAATCGCCCCAGTTTGATTGTCCATCAAGACATTCCCAACTTCAGGTTGACCCGAGCTATCATTTAGAAGGTATCCGTAGTTTGTTACGGCATTTTGCATAGCAGTATGAATCGTTTTATCGATGGTAGTTGTAATACGGTAACCACCGTTTTGGATTTCTTTTTCGGCCAATTCTTGATAAGATTTTCGGATCGATTCGTTCTGTAGTTCTTGGTCAGAAACATTGTCCTTTTGCACCAGATAATCATACATAATCTTGGTAGCCTCATCGAGCGCAGTGAAGTAGAGGAAGCCTTTAGAGGTAACGCTAGCATTTTCTGCTGGCAAGAAGTCTTGCTTAATGTCATAAGCCTTGTAGGTTTCATAGTCTTCCTGGCTGAGGACTCCTGTTCGATACATATTGTAGAGAACATCTTTTGAGCGCTTAATACCGAGTTCAATATCTTCATCGCTCTTCATCTCACCAGTAGACTCGTAAGGTGAGTAGGAAATAGGGCTTTGTGGTAAACCTGCTAGGAAAGCCGCTTGAGGGATGGTTAGTTTGCTTGCATCCACTCCAAAAATCCCTTTGGCAGCCTGTTGAGCCCCTGCGATATTTTGTCCCTTGTTATTACGCCCAAAAGGTGCAACGTTGAGATAGGTGGTTAGGATTTCGTCCTTGCTCATAGCTCTTTCTAAGGCCAAGGCATCAACGATTTCACTGGCTTTACGGGCAAGCGTAGGAGCATCACCAACTACTTGTTGTTTGATGAGCTGTTGTGTTAGGGTAGATCCCCCACTGGAAGAACCAAGTCCGATGAATTTTCCTAGACTGGCACGAATGACAGCTTTAGGAACGACACCGTTGTGCTCTGCAAAGTGTTCATCCTCGGTTGCAACGATAGCTTGCTTGAGGTTATCTGAAATGGCATCTGATGATACAGATGTGCGAAGTAGATCGCTTTCGATAGCGCTAATCATGGAACCATCTGCATAGCGGATTTCAGAGATGGATGAAATATTATTGACCTGCTTGATCAAATCTTCTGTTTGAGGGACACTAACCTGATCAAAGAGAGAAACAGCATACCCCAAGGCAACCCCTGTTCCAAGGAGACCGCCAATAAAAGCTAGGAAGAAAAGTGTGTTAAAAGTTGCCTTTATTCCAAGTAAAATTTTTGCAAATAAAGTCCAGATATCGAATGGTGTTTGCGTTTGCTTTTTCTTCTTGGAGTTTTTCCCACTCTTTTTCTTTGTATTCATTTTAGAAATCGTTAATTGTAGAGACCCAAGTAAGGCCAGTCCTTTTTGTTTGATTCTTGTTACATGTTTGTTCATAGAATTCCTCACTCTTTATTATTATACCATAAAAGCATCTCTTACAAGAAATTAGGCTTAAAACAGGGCTTTGGATAGGGATTGGAGTTCGAAATTTAGACATCAAAAAAGCCAGATTTAAGTTAAATCTGACTGTTTGACAAATTGTTTATTTTTCTCCTGAAAGTTCTTTTCCAAGATCAATCAAGTAGTCCTTCAAGTGGTCTTTGACTTGTGGATGTTTAAGGGCGTATTCGATGGAAGTCTTCATAAACCCAAACTTGTCTCCGACATCGTAACGTGCACCTTTAAACTCACGAGCAAATACTCGTTGGGTTTTGTTGAGGGTATCGATAGCGTCTGTTAGCTGGATTTCATTTCCTGCTCCTGGTGTTTGATTTTCAAGAATACCGAAAATCTCAGGTGTGAGGAGGTAACGACCGATGATGGCTAGATCACTTGGTGCGTCTTCAGGTGCTGGCTTTTCAACGAAGGTTTCAACACTGTAAAGGCCGTCATTTCCTTCTCCCTGAGGAGCGATAACACCGTATGAAGAAACTTCTTCGTGTGGGACAGGCATTACGGCAATAGTAGAAGCATGAGTCTTCTCATAATCATTCATGAGCTGCTTGGTCAATGGCACAGCTTTGTCATCAGTGATATCCATGAGGTCATCTCCAAGCATAACCACAAAGGGTTCGTTTCCGACGAAAGCTTTGGCTTGTAAGACGGCATCTCCGAGTCCACGAGGGTGTGTTTGACGGATGAAGTGAAGACGCATACCAGTTGTTTCATCAACTAGTTTCAAAAGGTCGGTTTTTCCTTTTTCCTTGAGGTTGTATTCTAGTTCAAAGTTTGAGTCAAAGTGATCTTCGATAGAACGTTTTGACTTTCCTGTTACCACAAGAATGTCCTCAATTCCAGACTTGAGAGCTTCTTCGACGATGAACTGGATGGTTGGTTTATCCACGATTGGCAACATTTCTTTAGCCAAGGCTTTTGTTGCTGGAAGGAAACGAGTTCCAAGCCCTGCTGCAGGGATAACAGCTTTTCTAACTTTTTGCTTCATGAGCTTCCTTTCTAACGGTGACTAAGACCACTCGTTCTCTGCCTTGAACTCATTGCTCATGAGTTCAGAAACGGCATCCTTAATATTAACATTTTCATAAATAACTTGGTAGATGGCTTGGGTGATAGGCATATAAACTCCGAGTTCTTGCGCCAATTCGTAAGCAGCTTTGGTTGTTGAAATACCTTCAATGACCATTCCCATATTTGCTTCGATATCTGCCAAGGCTTCGCCACGCCCAAGAGCATCTCCAGCACGCCAGTTACGTGAGTGGACAGAAGTTCCTGTAACGATTAAATCCCCAACTCCAGAAAGACCACTGTATGTTAATGGATTTGCTCCAAGTTTAACTCCCAGACGGGTAATTTCTGCCAGCCCGCGCGTGATAATAGCAGCTTTTGCATTATCACCAAATCCAAGTCCATGGAGGGCACCTGCACCAACAGCGATGATATTTTTAAGAGCACCAGCTGTTTCCACTCCGATCACATCTGTATTGGTATAAAGTCGGAAGTAGTGGTTGCTAAAGAGTTTTTGAACATATTGAGCAGTCTGTAAATCTTTAGAAGCAGCCGTAATCAAAGTGATGTCACGTACAATCGTTTCTTCTGCATGGCTAGGACCAGATACAACCACAATTTCACTACGCAACTCTTCAGGGATTTCTTCTTCTAGGATGGTTGAAAGGCGTTTGTGACTATTTGGCTCGAGGCCTTTTGAAGCATGCATGACAACCACTTTATGATCCAAAACAGCAGCCACTTGTTGAGCTACCAATCTGGTCACCTTGGTTGGCACCACAAACAAGACAGCATCAACCCCCTTTAAGGTTTCTGCCAAATCATGATAGGCAATAATTTTTTCGTCTAATACAGTATCCTTAAAATAGCGTTTGTTAGTATGTTGTGTATTAATTTCATCAATTTGATCAGGAATATTTCCCCAGATACGCACTTGGTGTCCGTTGTCATTTAGAACTTGTGACAAGGCAGTACCCCAAGAACCAGGCCCTAAAACAGCGATGGTTTGTTTGTCCATATTTTCCTCCTTCTGAGAAAGCACTTTCCTATATTCTACCATAAAAAGCCCTATCTTGCATCTATATTATTTATGAAGAATTAATTGAATGATAGAGTATAAATAAAAAAACAGCCAATGAGAAATTTGGCTGTCTTTAGGAGAAAAACTAGAGGGTAATGCTATTGTTTTTAGAAATTTTCATAAATAGTAATAATGAAGTAACTGTCAAGACAGTGAGGATAGTTGACAAAGCAGCTGCCACACCATAATTTCCTCTGAGAACCTCTGTATAGATTGCTACGGTCATAGTTTTTGTTTTGGCGTTATATAGCAGAATAGAAGTAGATAGTTCTGAAATCATTGTTACCCATGATAGAATAGATCCAGAAATAATACCGGGTAACATCATTGGAACAGTGATGTTACTGAAAGTATTGAGACGGCTACTTCCTAAACTCTCAGCTGCTTCTTCAATACTAGGTGCTATTTGTTGTAAGCTAGCAACAGATGAGCGGATTGTATAAGGGAGTCTTCTTAAAGATAAGGAGATAATCAAGATGAAGGCTGTTCCTGTAATCATAAGGAAGCCACTTCCGAAGATACCTGTATTGAATGAAGAGATAAAGGCAATACCGAGAACTGTTCCTGGTACGATATAAGGTACCATACTAAGGCTATCAATTAAGTTTGTAAACAAATTTCGTTTTCTAACAGCTAGGTAGGAGATAAATGATGCAAATAAAACAACTAGAATCAAAGCAATCAAAGGAATGCGAATCGTATTAAAAATAGTAGCTCCCATGCGATTGAAGGCAATCTTGTAACTGTTTAGAGAATAGCCTTTGACAAATACCATACCTGATGTTTTTAAGAAAGAGGTATAAATCAAAAATAATTGAGGTAGAACAGAAAATAAGACAATTCCGTAAACTGTTGCATAAATTGCTGCCATTTTCCCTTTTGTAGTTTTTTTCGGCTCAATTGGATGGAGAGAATTCATACTGAAACTATAGCGATTGGAAATATATTTTTGAATAAGAAAGATTGTTAAAGCAATGATAATCGCCATGATTGCTAAAGCAGATGCAAAAGCAGAATTTCCGCCAACCTCACTAATGAATTGATTATAAATTAAAACAGGGAAAGTTCGATATCCTTCACCAATTAACATAGGAGTTCCGAAGTCGGAGAATGCTCTCATAAATACGAGTAGGGCAGCGGCAAGTAAAGTTGGAACTAAAAGGGGCAAAATAACTGTTATCATACGTTTGAATCCAAATACCCCCATGCTTTCAGCGGCTTCAAGAAGAGAATGGTCAATTCTTTTCATGGCTCCAGCCACGTATAGAAAAACTAATGGGAATAGCTGGAGTGTAAACACAAGTACAATTCCTTTGAAGCCATAAATATCAATAGCTGGAAGATGAAGGGCATTTGTCAAAAATTTAGTGATGACACCATTTCGTCCCAACAAGAGAATCCAAGAGTATGCCCCTACGAAAGGAGCTGACATGGAAGCGATGATAATCAATATCTGTAAAAATTTCTTTCCTTTGAAGTCATATATAGAAAAGAGGTAAGCCAATAAGGTCCCTAAAACTAGGGAAGTTACAGTAGAAGTAATGGAGACGTTAAAACTGTTTACTAGTGTCTCAGAGTAATAGGATTTACTAAAGAAATCCTCAAAATTAGCTAGTGAGAATTGACCTTCATGTATCAGTGCCTGCTTGAGTACAATAATAATTGGATAAACAAGAAAAATAAGATAGGTAAGAAAGATGAAGAATGAGGAGGCTGTCCAAATATTTAGTTTTTTACCTTTCATAGCCAACTCCTGTAATAAGATTTTGGGAACCATCTGCAGAAAAGACATTTAACTTTTGAGTATTGATTCGTAGACGAATCCGATCCCCTTTTTGAAGATCTTCTTCAAAAGTTGATTCTTCGCTGACCTGTATTTTTGAAGAAAATGCAGTCTCTACAAAATATTCAGTGGTGAGTCCAAGATAAACACTATCGGAAATGATTCCTTCAATATCTCCAGATTCATCTTTGATAAACTCTTCGGGACGGATACTTACAAGAATAGCCTGTTCCTTAGCCTGATCAAGAGTTGGCATAGGGAGGGCATAGCCATCTGAAAAGACGATATAAGCACCGTCGCTCTGTTTTGTTAGTTTGGCTGGGATGAGATTTGTGCGTCCAATAAAGGTTGCCACAAACTCATTAGCTGGTTTATGATAGAGTTCCTTTGGTCGTCCGACTTGTTGGATGACTCCGTCTTTCATAACAGCAATTTGGTCAGAAATGGCCATCGCTTCTTCTTGGTCGTGGGTCACATATACAGTTGTAATTCCCACTTCGTGTTGAATTTCTCGAATAACTTGGCGCATATCTAAGCGAAGTTTCGCATCCAGGTTACTAAGAGGCTCGTCCATGAGGAGAACACTTGGATTAACAGCTAAGGCACGTGCCAAGGCGACACGTTGTTGTTGTCCACCACTGAGTTTATCGGGCTTTCGATCTGCGTATTGATCAATTTGCATTAGTTCCAGATATTTATTAGTTTGTTGAACTAATTCATCTTTTGGAACCTTTTTTTGTTTAAGACCAAAAGCAACATTATCTCGAACAGTCAAATGTGGAAAAATAGCGTAGTTTTGGAAAACCATACCGATGTTGCGTTTGCTGGGTTCTATGTTATTGATTTTAGTATCATCGAAGTAAAATTCTCCGCCTTCAATACTGTTGAAGCCTGCAATCATTCGAAGAAGAGTCGTTTTTCCACAACCTGAAGGTCCAAGAATGGTGAAAAGACTTCCTTTTGGGATCGTAACATTTAAATTCTCAATGACAGGAATGTCATGGTAGATTTTTTTTGCGTTAATAATTTTGATCTCACTCATAGTGAACCTCTTTTACTGTTTCGATTGAATATTAGTGAAAATATCATTGTACTTTTTAAGAATAGCTGATTTATTTTGGATGACGTAATCAGAATCTTCAGTGGCGATATTGATTTCGGTCATTGATTTCATATTTTTATTGGTTTTAGCATTTTTTCGAATGGGTCTAATGGTTGTTTCAGTTCCTAGTTTATCCTGAATGTCTTGAGAAAGAAGGAAATCGATAAATTTTTTAGCGTTTTCCATGTGCTTGGCATTTTTGATAATAGCTGCGTTACCAGGCAAAAAGACGGTTCCTTCTTTTGGATAAATGACTTTTACATCAACGCCATCGTTTAAGAGTTTCAAGGCAGGATCTTCATAGGTGAGTCCGACAGCCATTTCTCCGTCAGCGACTGATTTGTAGACATTTGAAGAACTAGAAGCAATTTTCCCATCTACTAAGCTAAATAGATTTTTCACATAGGTCCAAGCTTGCTCATTTTCATATCCCCCCTGATCTACGAGCATGTTTGTTAATTGAGCAAAGGCGCTAGAAGAATTACTTGGATCAGCAGTTGCGATTTTTCCTTTTAATTTAGGATTGAGTAGATCATTGTAGCCTTCAATTTTAGTATCTTTTGTAAGAGCTGAATTGGCAATGATGACACTGACATCAAGTGTATAAGGCGTGTAGAATCCAGTTTTATTTTGATATTCAGGGATTATCTGGTCGTTCTCTTGAGAAATATAAGGTTCAAAAAGATTTTCGTTAGAAGAGAAGAGGGCGTAGGAGCCTCCGAAAATGACATCGGCTACAGGGGATTCTTTTTCAGCCTCAGCTTTTTTGAACAATTCACCAGTGCTGGCTTGTACTAAGTCAACCTTAATACCATATTTTTCTTCGAAGGCTGGGATTGTTTCTTCGATAAGGTCTTCAGGGTTAGGCGAGTAGATAACCAAAGTGTTATCTGAATCTTTTTCAGAGCTAGTTTCCGCTTCTGTTGTTGAAGAACATCCTGATAAAGTAAGAAATATCCATCCACAAGAGAGAAAGAATAGTAGTTTTTTCATAAGAGTCTCCTTTTTTACGAACGTTTTTACTCTACGACTTGCTTAATGTTTATAATTTGCAGAGTTCTATAGGATATAATAAAAACCTTAAAGAAATCTAAAACGAGGAATATGAGTCAAAGGCGTTAGGGGAAAAAGATGGAAGAGATAAATAATCGATATAAGTTAATTTCAAGTGTTAGCTAATTTTTTATACTGCTAAATAAGCTGGATTTGCGATTTAGTCTTTCTTTCCATCCAAACCCAAAAGAACATTTCTCGACTTTCAAATTCCCCCTAAAAATGGTATAATAGGAGCATCACGAAAATTGGAGAGACAGCATGAGTTTTTACAATCATAAAGAAATCGAGCCTAAGTGGCAAAAATACTGGGCTGACAATCACACTTTTAAGACAGGAACAGACGCCTCAAAACCTAAGTTTTATGCACTCGACATGTTCCCTTACCCATCTGGAGCGGGTCTGCACGTAGGACACCCAGAAGGATACACAGCGACTGATATCCTCAGCCGTTTCAAACGTGCACAAGGCTACAACGTCCTTCACCCAATGGGCTGGGATGCTTTTGGTTTGCCTGCAGAGCAATACGCTATGGATACAGGGAATGACCCAGCGGAATTCACAGCGGAAAACATTGCTAACTTCAAACGCCAAATCAATGCGCTTGGATTCTCTTACGACTGGGACCGTGAAGTCAACACGACAGATCCAAACTACTACAAATGGACGCAATGGATTTTCACCAAGCTTTATGAAAAAGGCTTGGCCTATGAAGCTGAAGTGCCAGTAAACTGGGTTGAAGAATTGGGAACAGCCATCGCCAACGAAGAGGTCCTTCCTGATGGAACTTCTGAGCGTGGAGGCTATCCAGTTGTCCGCAAACCAATGCGCCAATGGATGCTCAAAATCACGGCCTATGCGGAGCGTTTGCTCAATGACTTAGATGAACTAGATTGGTCAGAGTCTATCAAGGACATGCAACGCAACTGGATTGGGAAATCAACTGGTGCCAATGTAACCTTTAAAGTTAAGGGAACAGACAAGGAATTCACCGTCTTTACCACTCGTCCTGATACCCTTTTCGGTGCGACTTTCACAGTCTTGGCTCCTGAGCATGACTTGGTTGACGCTATCACAAGTCCAGAGCAAGCAGATGCAGTAGCAGACTACAAACACCAAGCTAGTCTGAAATCAGACCTGGCTCGTACAGACCTTGCCAAGGAAAAAACAGGTGTATGGACTGGTGCTTATGCGATCAACCCTGTCAATGGTAAGGAAATTCCAATCTGGATTGCCGACTATGTTCTTGCTAGTTACGGAACAGGTGCCGTTATGGCTGTGCCTGCCCACGATCAACGTGACTGGGAATTTGCCAAACAATTTGGCCTTCCAATCGTCGAAGTACTTGAAGGTGGAAACGTAGCAGAAGCTGCCTACACAGAGGATGGCCTTCACGTTAATTCAGACTTCCTAGATGGACTCAACAAAGAAGACGCTATTGCCAAGATTGTGGCTTGGTTGGAAGAAAAAGGCTGTGGTCAAGAGAAAGTTACCTACCGTCTCCGTGACTGGCTCTTTAGCCGTCAACGTTACTGGGGTGAACCAATCCCAATTATTCATTGGGAAGATGGGACTTCAACAGCCGTTCCAGAAAGTGACTTGCCACTTGTCTTGCCGGTAACCAAGGATATCCGCCCTTCAGGTACTGGTGAAAGCCCATTGGCTAACTTGACAGACTGGCTTGAAGTGACTCGTGAAGATGGTGTCAAGGGTCGTCGTGAAACCAACACCATGCCACAATGGGCAGGTTCAAGCTGGTACTACCTGCGCTATATTGACCCACATAATACTGAGAAATTGGCCGATGAGGACCTCCTCAAACAATGGTTGCCAGTAGATATTTATGTTGGTGGTGCAGAGCACGCGGTGCTTCACTTGCTCTACGCTCGTTTCTGGCACAAATTCCTCTATGATATCGGTGTCGTTCCAACTAAGGAACCATTCCAAAAACTCTTTAACCAAGGAATGATTTTGGGAACAAGCTACCGTGACCACCGTGGTGCTCTTGTAGCGACTGACAAGGTTGAAAAACGTGACGGTTCCTTCTTCCATGTGGAAACAGGGGAAGAATTGGAGCAAGCACCAGCTAAGATGTCTAAATCCCTCAAGAACGTGGTCAACCCAGACGACGTGGTGGAACAATACGGTGCCGATACCCTTCGTGTCTATGAAATGTTTATGGGACCACTCGACGCTTCTATTGCTTGGTCTGAAGAAGGTTTGGAAGGAAGCCGTAAGTTCCTTGACCGTGTTTACCGTTTGATCACAAGTAAAGAAATCGTTGCGGAAAACAATGATGCTCTAGACAAGGTTTACAACGAAACCGTTAAATCTGTTACTGAGCAAATCGAGTCTATGAAGTTCAACACAGCCATTGCCCAACTCATGGTCTTTGTCAACGCTGCTAATAAGGAAGACAAACTCTATGTGGACTACGCCAAAGGCTTTATCCAATTGATAGCCCCATTTGCACCTCACTTGGCAGAAGAACTCTGGCAAACAGTCGCAGCAACAGGAGAATCTATCTCTTACGTATCTTGGCCAACATGGGATGAAAGCAAATTGGTTGAAGACGAAGTCGAAATCGTCGTCCAAATCAAAGGTAAAGTCCGTGCCAAACTCATGGTTGCTAAAGATCTTTCACGCGAAGAGTTGCAAGAAGTAGCTCTTGCTAACGAAAAAGTCAAAGCAGAGATTGATGGCAAAGAAATCGTGAAAGTGATTAGTGTACCAAATAAATTGGTTAATATTGTTGTGAAATAACCAATTTATTTGCTCAATTGCAACCTCAAACAAGTTTCCCAAACTGTTTGAGCCTAATAAACTTGTTAACATCGTTGTTAAATAAAAATGAATCCTTCAGAGCTAAGTTCTGGAGGATTTTTTGTATTGCTATATGCTATAATAGTTCCAACTAAGATAAAAACACAGTTCTGGTTGGTAGTCCAGACATAGGCAAGCCTATCAGTAACCTTCCTCCTTGGTTGTCCATTCTTAGGGATAGATTTAAGGAGGTGCTGTCGTGGAAATAATTTCAATTGGATTGACAGTTTATTTTGAAGATGGATTTTGGCATGGTTTGTTCGAACAAGCGTATCGAGAATCTTATCAAGTTTGTCGCGTGACATTTGGTCAGGAGCCAAAAGATGATGAAATTCTGAAGATTTTACAGACTCAGTTTACTCAATTATCTTTTAGTCCAGAAGCTACAGTTAAGCAACATGTAAAAATCAAGAATCCTAAACGATTACAGCGAGCTGTGAAGAAACAAGTAAAGCAGAAAGTTTCTTCCAAGTCGAAAGAACTATTGCAGTTGCAGTATGAGAAAAGGAAAAAGATTTCAAAACATCAATCTAGTGTCCAAAAACAATTGCTCAAACAAGAGAAATTCGAACGCAAACAGCAAAAACGTAGAGAGAAGCACAAGGGGCATTAACTCACTCGTTTCCATATTTGATCAATCCTCCATAATCTGGAGGATTTTTTGTAGATTACCTGCGATATGTGATATACTATTCACATCTTTAAACTTATAAGTGTGAGACAAGGAGAAAACTATGCCTGTAAATGAATATGGTCAGATGATTGGTGAACCTGTAGACGATACACCTGGAGTTTTACCGTCTCTTCTACGGATAGAGGGGCAGTATACGATTATTGAGGCTCTGTCAGTAGAAAAGCACGCGAAGGATTTGCTGGCTGTTTATGGTCCAGATACCCCTCGTGAGATGTGGACCTATCTCTTTCAACCACCAGTAGAAAATCTCGAAGAATTAATCGTAGCTTTGAAGCAAATGCTTGAGCGTAAGGATCGTTTCTATTATGCGATTATCGATAAAGCAACTGGAAAGGCGCTGGGAACATTTTCTCTTATGCGTATTGACCAAGCTAATCGCGTGATTGAAGTTGGCGCGGTGACCTTTTCTCCGGCTCTCAAACAGACAAGGATGGGAACAGAGGCCCACTATTTGCTAGCTCGTTATGTCTTTGAAGAACTCAACTATCGTCGCTATGAGTGGAAATGTGACGCCCTCAATCTTCCATCTAGAAAAGCAGCAGAACGTTTGGGCTTTGTCTATGAGGGAACCTTCCGTCAAGCTGTTATTTATAAGGGGCGTACGAGGGATACAGATTGGCTGTCTATGATTGATAAGGACTGGCCAAAAGTCAAAGCCCATTTGGAAACATGGTTGGCTCCTGAAAACTTTGATAAAAATGGACGGCAGTATAAGAGCTTGAGAGAGATTTAAGAGGTGTTGAGATGATTACTATTAAAAAGCAAGAAATTGTCAAGCTAGAGGACGTTTTGCCCCTCTACCAGGCAGTTGGTTGGACAAACTATACCAATCAACCACAGATGCTGGAGCAATCTTTGGCTCATTCATTGGCCATTTATGTAGCGCGTGATGGTGAGGAAATCGTTGGTTTAGTGCGTCTGGTTGGAGACGGTTTTTCATCCGTTTTTGTCCAGGATTTGATTGTTTTGCCTAGCTATCAGCGCCAAGGAATTGGCAGCGACTTGATGAAAGAAGCCTTAGCTGACTATAAGGATGCCTACCAAATCCAACTAGCGACAGAAGAGTCTGAAAAGACTCTTGGATTCTATCGTTCTCTGGGGTTTGAAGCTTTATCTAGTTTCCAGTGTACGGGCATGATTTTGGTGGACAGAAAAAAATTACAATAATTCTTTTATCTTAAGTTAATTTTAAGTCTTCTCTTGTATCATATAGTTATTAAGTAAAGACCTCCTAACTTTATTTAATAAAAAATCCTAAACTTTTCTTTTTCATAATAATCTCCCTTAACTCCACCCAATCAGGTGGAGTTTTTTGGCTCTATTTCAGGCTTTTTGGGAATTTCCTAAAAATAATTTTCCGATATTTTCCGGTATTTTCGGATTTTGGTCGGGGAATTGGCGGGGACTTTTTGGGTTGGATCTTGGTAATATTCATTAACTTTAGTCATTTGAAAAAAACTAAAAATAGTTAAGCTAACTTTAAGTCTGCTTGTGTATCATGTAACCATTAAATAAAGACCTCCTAATACTCTTCGAAAATCTCACCATACTTCGTTAGAGTCGACTTACCTAACTTTAGTTATGCTTGCGTCGCTCTGCCTAGTTTGATTTCGATTTTCATTGAGTAACCTTTATTTAATAGAAATCCTAAAACTTTTTTCATCATAATCTCCTAATGAAGTCACCCAATTTGGTGGCTTTTTTGTTTGATAAAGAAAAGTCTCCCTAGTGAGTCACTAAGGAGACATGTAGTTAGGATTCTTTTTTAAGTTGTTGATTTCGATACTGTCTGGGAGTTAACTGGAAGTGTTGTTTGAATTGTCGATTAAAATTTGAGAGGTTAGTAAAGCCGACCTGGCTTGCTATTTCTTGGACGCTTTGATTGGTCTGAATGAGTTTTTCGCAAGCTTTTTCCAAACGCAATCGTATGAGATACTCCATACAGCTTGTCCCAGTGTGTTGTTTGAAAATATTCATAAAGTGATTTTTGCTATATCCAAACGTAGCAGCAAGCTGGTCAATTTGAATGGGCTCTGCATAGTGTTGCTCAAGATAGCTAATCATTTCTTTTAATTTCTGATATTTTTGATAGGTATCATCTGTATAGTGTCGATTGACATACCTGTACTTAAAGAGAAGATAGAGAAATTCATAGAGTTTTGCCTTTAAGAGAAGATCATAATAAATACTCTGCTCTTCAAGGATAGAAAAAAGAGATAAAAGACAATCGCGAATCGGTTCATAAGCATGATCATCTGGCGAAATCCTAGGAGTGAGATAAAAATGCCCAGAGTATATTGGTTGAATATAGCGTTGGCTAAAGCTGTCTATTTGATTCCTACCTAGAAAATCTAGATGGATACGAAAAACTGTTGAAATTTGTTCTTGATTTTCAATAGGGTAGATAGCGTGAGGAGAAGTTGGCTGAATTAGAAAAATATCGCCTTCATGACTTTCAAAGCGCTCAGAATTGATATAGAAGGTAGCAGTTCCTTTTTTGACATAGATAATCTCGAGTTCAGGATGCCAATGATAAATTGTATCAGCAGATTGCTTAGATAGAATTTGCTTTTCAAAATCATAGGGGAAACCAGATGGGTTATCTCGTAAAAGTCTTGATTGCTGAGCCATGATAAAACCTCCTGATAAGCTATTTCTAGTTTAATTATACCAAAAAAGGCCGGGACAAAAAATCCCGACCCTGCTTTAGACTAGCAATGAGCATTTGACGAGAACGTCTTTCTCTAACCTTTCTTCTTCATATAAAGGAAGTTGAGGAGAAGTCCGACAACTGCTAAAGCGATAGCGACGTAGAATGCAGCGCTGTAATTTCCATTGTTGGCTGTTGCCATTTGAACCGCAACCTTAGGTGCAAAAAATGCAGCTAAAGAATAACCTGTGAAGACGATACCGTAGTTGACCCCCTGATTTGCAGGTCCGTAGTTCTCCATGACAATAGATGGGAATACTCCCATAACACCACCGAAGCAGATGCCAAGACCGATGATTCCTAGCGTAAAACCAAATTGTCCAGGGACGATTGTTAGGGAGAAGAGTGCCAAAACGATGACTGAATAGATAATCAATAAGGTTTTTGAACGCCCAATTTTATCAGAGAGGGATCCCCAGATAAAGCGCCCACTTGAGTTCGCGATTGAATAAAGAGAGACATAGAGTGCTGCTGTTCCCGCAGAGAGTCCAAACATGGATTGACCAATTGGTGATGCTTGAGAGGCAATCATCAAACCAGAGAAAGCGCCGACAAAGAACATGCTGATAATAATGTAAAATAGCGGACTTTGTAGCATTTCTTTCCAGTTTTTATTAGCAGGTCCTTGTTTAGTTTGTACGGGAGCTTTCCAACCTGCTGGTTGGTAGCCGCTTGGGGCTGCCTTGATGAAGAAAATGGCACAGATAATAACAACAATATAGACAAGTCCAATGGTTCGAAAAGCAAAGAAGGCATCTTGCTTTTGAATAAGACTACTTGCAACTGGTGACGCGATAACTGCGGCAAATCCCATACCTCCTGTTAGAATCCCAGAAGCTAAACCACGTTTATCTGGAAAGAGGCGAAGAGAATTTGAGAGGGCTCCTGAATAAGCAAATCCTTGACCAAGACCTGCCATCAAACCATAGGTAAGATAGAGCATGGCTGGTGAACTAGCATAACCAGTTAGGAAAAAGCCACTAGCAAATAGAAGAGCACCAAGGGCAATTGTCCATTTTACATATCCCTTGTCTACCAGATATCCTCCGAGAATCATAGGGATAGGTCCGATTGCTGAGTTGATGGCAAATGCAAGCATGATTTCGGACATTGTCCAACCTGTTGAAGAACTTAGAGGTCCAGCGAAAACGGAAAAAGAATAGACAGCACCTGTACAGAGAAGAATAGCAGTTGATGCCGCTAAGACTTGCCAACGATTGAATGTCTCTTTCATAAGAAGACCCTCCTTTAACTTAATACATTTTTCACAAAGACTATAACATAGTTAAAAATGAGGGTCAATACTTTCTCGCAAAATATTGTTAATTTTTTCACTAAGTTATACTAAGGTAAGATAAACTGATAGAATAACACAATATTTTAGTGTCATGAATGTCGAAGATAATTTAAAGTAGTATAATGAAAGTGAATAAAACAAAAAGGGGGTAGCAAGATGAAATTAGTTGCTATCGTTGGAACAAATTCTGACCGCTCAACCAATCGGAAACTCTTGAAATTTATGCAAAAGCATTTTTCAGATAAAGCCGACATTGAGGTATTGGAAATCAAACAATTGCCAGCATTTAACGAACCTGAGGACAAGCTGGCACCAGCCGAAGTTCAAGCTTTTTCAGAAAAAATCCTTGAGGCAGATGGTGTGATTATATCAACGCCTGAGTATGATCATACGATACCAGCACCCTTGGCTTCAGCCTTGGAATGGATTGCCTATACCAGTCGTGCTTTGATTAACAAACCAACGATGATTGTCGGAGCTTCTCTTGGATTACTTGGAACATCTAGAGCCCAAGCACACTTGCGTCAGATTCTTGATGCGCCTGAACTGAAAGCAAGAGTCATGCCGGGGACTGAATTTTTCCTAGGTCATTCTGAACAGGTGTTGGATGATGATTGTAATTTGAATAACCCTGAAAAAGTCGCAGAGTTGGAAGAACATTTTGCAGAATTCCAAAATTTTGTTGAACTAACAAAGGCTTTAGTTAAACCAGAAGATACGAACCGTAAGAAATCTTTCATTTGGGAAGAATGGTTGAAAGCATAAGCATTTCAAGAAAGGAGAACAATCTATGAAATTAGTAGCTATTGTTGGTACCAATGCCAAACAATCTTATAACCGTAGTTTGTTGCAATTTATGCAAAGACATTTTGCAACCAAAGCGGATATTGAGATTTTAGAAATTACCGATGTACCGATGTTCAATGAAACCGATGATCAAACAGATACACCTGTTATTCAGAAGTTTAACCAAGCGATTTCGGAAGCAGACGGTGTGATTATTTCGACACCTGAGCACAATCATACAATTCCATCAAGTTTAAATAGTTTGCTCGAGTGGTTGTCTTTTAACATTCATCCACTAGATGGGAAGCCAACCATGATTGTAGGAGCGTCCTATGATGTTCAAGGTTCTTCGCGTGCCCAGCTTCATCTTCGTCAGATTCTTGATGCACCTGGGGTAAACGCAACAGTTATGCCAGGAAGTGAATTTTTACTTGGCCGAGCTCATCGAGCATTTGATGCAAATGGAGATTTGATTGATGAGCGAACCGTCGATTTCTTAGATAGCTGTTTCTATCGTTTCCTTCGCTTTGTATCTGTTGCAAATCAACTAAATCTTCCTGAAGAAATTCGCTTTGAACCAGGAACTTACCATGTTACAACTGAAGGTCATAATGGTAAATTACCGATGGACGTCACAGTTTCTGAAGACCGTATTGAAAAAATTGAAATCGATTCTTCTGGAGAATCTTCAGGGATCGCAGATGTCGTATTTACCCGTATTCCAGCAGAAATCATTGAGGGGCAAACTTTAAATGTTGATGCAGTGTCAGGAGCTTCTGTGACTTCAAATGGTGTCTTGGATGGGGTTGCGCGTGCGGTCAAACAAGCGGGTGCAAATCCAGATGTTTTACGCAAACGTTCCAAAGCTCCATCTGCCTTGGATAAAGAAGATAAAACTTATCAGGCAGACGTGGTCATCGTCGGAGGTGGAGGAGCTGGTTTAGCTGCAGCTGCAGCAGTCTTACAAGCTGGTAAGAAGCCAATTGTCGTAGAGAAATTCCCAGCAATTGGAGGAAATACTGTTCGTGCAGGTGGTCCAATGAATGCACCAGATCCAGCATGGCAAGGAACCTTCGCAGTTCATCCAGGTGAGGCACATACGCTTCAAGAATTGATTGCGACAGATGAATCAACGATTGATCCAGAATATTTGGAAGACTTTAAAGCCTTGAAAGTTGAGGTTGAGCAGTATTTGCAGGACCCTAGTTATTTGTTTGATTCTACCTTGCTTTACCGTATCCAAACTTATATCGGAGGGAAACGAAAAGATTTACAAGGACATGAAATTCATGGTCAATATGATTTGGTTTCTGTACTAACCGAACGTGCCCTAGAGTCTGTTCGCTGGTTAGAAGACATCGGTGTTGAATTCGTTCGTAGTGAAGTCACAATGCCAGTTGGAGCCCTTTGGCGTCGGGGTCATAAACCAGTTCAACCAATGGGTTATGCCTTTATCTCAGTTCTACAAAAATATGTTCTAGAGAATGGAGGCATAATTTTGACTGACTCTCCAGTCAAAGAATTGCTTGTAGAAGAGGGAGCTGTCAAGGGTGTCAGAGCAGAAGGTCGAAACGGTCAAACCATCATCGTTCATGCAGATGCCGTTGTTCTAGCTTCTGGAGGATTTGGCGCCAATACCAAGATGTTACAAAAATACAATACCTACTGGACTGAAATCGCGGATGATATTGCCACATCTAATACACCAGCCGTAACAGGGGATGGAATCGTCTTGGGTCAAAGTGTAGGTGCAGATCTAGTGGGTATGGGCTTTAGCCAAATGATGCCAGTATCCGATCCAGTGACAGGAGCCCTCTTCTCAGGACTTCAAGTTCCTCCAGCTAACTTCATCATGGTAAATACTGAAGGGAAGCGATTTGTGGATGAGTACGGTAGTCGAGACAAGCTATCTCAAGCAGCGATTGACAATGGGGGCTTGTTCTACTTGATTGCAGATGATCGTATCAAGGCAACAGCCTATAACACTAGCCAAGAAAAAATCGATGCTCAAGTCAAAGCAGGTACTCTCTATCGTGCAGATACGATAGAAGAATTGGCAGTTCAGATTGGTATTGATCCACAAGTTTTAGCAGATACAATCAAGAAGTACAACTCTTATGTTGATGCAGGATTTGACCCTGAATTTAACAAGGGTAGTTTCGATCTCAAGTGTGAGGTCGCACCGTTCTACGCAACACCAAGAAAACCTGCTGTTCACCATACAATGGGTGGACTCAAGATTGATACTTCAACACATGTTTTAAATGAAAAAGCTCAGATAATCCCTGGTTTGTATGCTGCCGGAGAAGTCGCAGGAGGACTCCATGCAGGTAACCGTCTAGGAGGAAATTCGCTTACGGATATCTTTACTTTTGGACGTATTGCAGGTCAAACAGCTGTTCAAGAAAATTGTTAATAATGGATTTAAAATCTTAAGCTAACTTTAAGTTTGCTTGTGTATTATGTAATCATTAAATAAAGACCTCCTAACTTTATTTAATAGAAATCCTAAACTTTTCTTTTTCATAATAATCTCCCTAAAGAGGCCACCAAATCAGGTGGCTTTTTTGTTTGTGGGCGGGATTTTTGCTATAATAGAAACATGAGTAGAATTTTAGATAATGAAATCATGGGTGATGAGGAGTTGGTAGAGCGTACCCTCCGTCCCCAATATTTACGTGAATATATCGGTCAGGACAAGGTCAAAGATCAGCTTCAAATCTTTATCGAAGCAGCAAAAATGCGTGATGAGGCGCTGGACCATGTTCTTTTGTTTGGTCCTCCAGGTCTCGGGAAAACAACCATGGCTTTTGTCATTGCCAATGAACTGGGAGTCAATCTCAAACAAACGTCTGGTCCTGTTATCGAAAAAGCCGGTGATTTAGTTGCGATTTTGAATGACTTGGAGCCAGGAGATGTGCTTTTTATTGACGAGATTCATCGCTTGCCCATGTCGGTAGAAGAGGTGCTTTACAGTGCCATGGAAGATTTCTACATCGACATCATGATTGGTGCTGGTGAAGGCAGTCGCAGTGTTCATTTGGAATTGCCACCTTTTACCTTGATTGGTGCGACGACTCGGGCTGGTATGCTTTCAAATCCTCTTCGTGCCCGTTTTGGAATTACTGGTCACATGGAGTATTATGCCCATGATGACTTGACAGAGATTGTCGAGCGGACGGCAGATATCTTTGAGATGGAAATTACACATGAAGCTGCTGCTGAGTTGGCCCTCCGTAGTCGTGGGACTCCTCGTATCGCCAATCGTCTCCTCAAGCGCGTGCGCGACTTTGCCCAGATTATGGGCGATGGCTTGATTGACGATGTAATTACGGATAAGGCTTTGACCATGCTGGATGTAGACCATGAAGGCTTGGACTATGTGGACCAGAAAATCCTTCGCACCATGATTGAGATGTACGGTGGTGGTCCTGTCGGTCTAGGCACTCTTTCGGTTAATATCGCCGAAGAGCGTGAGACGGTAGAGGATATGTATGAACCTTACCTGATCCAGAAAGGTTTTATCATGCGAACTCGTTCAGGACGGGTGGCGACAGCTAAGGCTTATGAACATTTAGGGTATGAATACATTGAAAAATAAGTCTGAAATCTTAGACTCTTTTAGAGAAAATCCTGATATGATGGCTATTTTGACTATCATCCGTGACTTGGAGTTGAAAGATTCCTGGTTGGCGGCTGGTTCGGTTCGAAATTTTATCTGGAATCTCTTGTCAGATAAGCCATCCTTTGACCGTGAAACGGATGTGGATGTGATTTTCTTTGATCCAGATGTGAGTTATGAAGAAACGCTGGTTATAGAGAACAAGCTGAGAGAGGACTTTCCCCAGTATCAATGGGAGCTGAAAAATCAAGTCTATATGCATCAGCATAGTCCCCATACACCTCCGTATAGAAATTCCTGCGATGCCATGAGTAAGTATCCAGAACGGTGTACGGCAGTTGGACTTCGCCTGCAAGCTGACGCAACTTTAGAACTCTTTGCGCCTTATGGTTTGGAGGATATTTTGAACTTTCAGGTTTGTCCGACCCCTCATTTTTTAGAAAATGAAGACCGAATGAAGCTCTATCAAAAGCGTTTATCTAAGAAAAACTGGCGAGAAAAATGGAAAAATCTTACAGTTAAAAATACTTAAGGAAACTTTAAGATAGGAGCTGTATACTTATCTCAGAAGTTGAGAAGACCTTAACTTTAACTCCTAAAACTTTTTCATAATAATCTCCCTATAAAAAAATTAAGTCGCCCAATCAGGCGGCTTTTTTTGATGGATTGATAATTTTCTATATCTCCGTGTGGCATCCCAATTGTACGATTTGTGTTTTTAAAAAGGAAGATAAATGATTATTGTACAAAAAACAAACTTTAAATACACATGAACTCTACAAAAGGTATGGAGATTTGTATTAATATAGATATCTACTCAAATATTTGGACAATAAGAAATAAAATGTGATATAATGAAGTGTTTTAGAGAATAATCTATATCAGAATAGTTTAAACTTTAACACTAATTTATATGTTGGGGATGATCTGATTTTCCAATATAAGGCTAGTTTATCTTGAAAAACATTTTGATATTTTTATTTTTTATAAAAAAGATCTCAAGGAGAAAAGGCACTGCCCCCATAAAATGAGACACAAGAAAAACACTCCTGTTGAAATCTGGTAAACTAGAAACAGGAGTGTTTTGTTATGGCCAAAAAAGCATATTCACTAGAAACTAAGCTAGCCTGTTTCGAAATGAAAAAGACAGGTCAATCAAATAAGGTTATCATGGATACCCTCGGTATTAAAAATGTTAGTCAGGTCAAGACCTGATGGCAATGGTATTAGAATGATGAATTGTTCCGTTCCCACCAACCTGTGGGGAAACAATATACTTATGGTAAAGGGATGAAGCAGTTATCTGAAGTGGAACAGTTACGTTTGCAGGTAGAATTACTAAAAAAGTATCAGAGCTTGATAAGAAAATCGACAAAGTAAGTCTTATCAAGCTAGTGGAAGAGTATCAGAAAACCTACCCTGTATCTCTTATTTTAGAGTGCTTCGGAGTCAAACGTTCCACCTTTTACCGTTGGAAAGCAGAAAGCAAGGTGGTTAAGAAGAGAGACGAAATAGCGGATAAAATCGAACAACTCTGTAGGGAGAATCACTTTATTTACGGCTATCGAACCATCACTCGCTTGCTCAAGAAAGTTTATAACCTCGTCGTTAATCACAAGAATGTCTATCGTATTATGAAGGAAAAGGGCTGCCTTTGCCGTGTCCGTCCCAAGAAGGGACCTAAATTAGGGAAGCCTTACCATGTAACAGACAATAAGCTGGATCGTGATTTCCAGGCAGACAAGCCTATGGAGAAGCTTGTCACAGACATCACCTACCTCTACTTTGGGAACTGTAGACTTTATCTATCTTCATTCATAGATCTCTATAATCGTGAAATTGTAGCTTATACCATCTCCGAATGCCAAGATACGGACTTTGTGCTCGACACACTTCATCAACTTGAGCTACCTCAAGGAACACTTTTACACAGCGACCAGGGATCTGTCTACACCTCAAAAGCCTACTATCAGTCTTGTACAGCAAAAGGCATCACCCGCTCCATGTCCCGAAAAGGAACACCAGCAGATAATGCCTGTATCGAATGGTTCCACTCTGTTCTCAAGTATGAAACCTTCTATCTCCATAAGTGGAGAAACTTAACCAAAGATAGTATAACAGATATTGTCAAAAATTACATCATATTTTATAATGAAACTAGAATTCAACAGAAATTAAATGACCAGTCTCCTGTAGAGTACAGAAAACTGGCCGCATAAGAGGGGTTTTCTCTTGTCCCATTATTGAGGTGCAGTGCCTTTCTATGGTTCGACTTTTATATCTCGTCCTTATATGGACCTCAAAGATAAGTCTGCTTCAGTGGCTCACTTTGAAAAATTAAAGAAACTTTGGGATAAACGAGATATCTTGATCGTCGAAGGTGAAAACTCACGTTCTGGAGTTGGGAACGATCTTTTTGACAATGCTCAGTCTGTTGAGCGTATCATCTGCCCTTCTAGAAATGCCCACAGTAAAGTTCAGTCAATTCAAGAAGCGATAGAGAAACAGGCCGATGGTAAATTAGTATTCTTGATGCTTGGTCCTACAGCTAAAGTTTTAGCTTATCATTTAAGCAAAAAAGGTATACAAGCGATTGATTTAGGTCATATTGATTCCGAATATGAGTGGTTTAAGATGGGAGCAACTTCAAAAGTAAAATTCTCACACAAGCATACCGCAGAGCATAATTTTGATCAAGAAATTCAGCTAGTTGAGGATGAAATTTATAATAAGTAAGTTGTCGTAAGGATTTAAATAGGATTATGAAGATAAATATTACAAATATTTACGGTATGTCTGGTCAGAGTACAGCTTTGATCGCCCAGAATGAAACCGTTAAAATTGCAAGAAAGTTAGACTTTCACGAGCTTGGCTTTTACTTTTACGATATTTATAGTGATAGTCAAGGTGAGTTGAATAGTCGTTTAGATGGTGTCATGGCTCGAGTGGGTTACGGTGATATTGTCGTTTATCAATCTCCATCATGGAATGGTAGGGAGTACGATCAAAATTTCATTAGGAAATGTAAGATTTTAAATACGAAAATTATTACCTTCATTCATGATGTTCCACCCCTTATGTTCCCATCGAATTATTACTTGATGCCTGAGTACATTGAAATGTACAACCAATCGGATCTAGTAGTTGTTCCATCAGAACAAATGAAGGAACGGCTCATTCAGGAAGGATTGACAGTTCAAAAAATTATTATCCAAGGTATGTGGGACCATGTTCATGACTATCCTTTGAGACAACCTGCCTTTCAGAAAAAACTATCTTTTGCGGGTAGTGTGGAGCGTTTTGAGCACTTATCCAACTGGGCTTACTCAACCCCTCTCGATATTTTCTCAGAATCTAATCAAGAGAATCGTAACCCAACAGTTTCCTTTAAAGGTTGGAAAACCGATACAGAGTTGCTTCTTGCTTTGTCAGAGGGAGGCTTTGGCTTAGTATGGGGAACCAGTGAAAATCCAGTGGATGAGGCAGACTACTATCGCTTGAATATCTCTCATAAAGTTAGCACCTATCTTGCTGCTGGAATTCCAGTAGTAGTGCCATCCTATCTCTCAAATGCCAGTTTCATAAGGGAAAAAGGCTTAGGTTATGTAGTGGATAGTTTGGAAGAGGCCAATCGTCTAGTAGAGGAAACAACAGCAGAAGCTTATCAATACATGGTTGAAAATGTATATAAAGTTAGTTATGCCTTGAAACAAGGCTACTTTACAAAAAAACTATTGATTGATGCAGTGATGCAAGTTTTGGATATCTAGAGCATGATCGTTATGGATTGCCCTCATCCATTAGGATGAGGGAATACCATTATTGGCAAAAGATTTATTGATAGATTTAGCCATTTTTATTAGAACATTTCATTGGTTAAATAAAGTAGGAGAAAAATTTGAAGAAAAAATTGACATCGGTTGTCGTTAAAAGAGTCATGTGGACGATTTCCTTCTTATTTATTTACGTTTTAGGAAGTAGATTGACCCTTCCCTTTGTAAACGTAAATGACACGAATTTTTTGGGTGGAACTACAGCTTTCTTAGCCTTTTCAACTGCTATAACAGGTGGTAATCTTCGGAGTCTTTCCCTATTTTCAGTTGGACTGTCTCCATGGATGTCGGCTATGATTTTATGGCAAATGTTTAGTATGTCTAAAAAACTTGGATTGGGAAGTTTGCCAATTGAAGTTCAAGATCGAAGAAAAATGATATTAACTTTTGTAATAGCTTTGATTCAATCGTTAGCCATTACCCTAAATCTCCCAATTCAGTCAGGGGTGAATCATGGGTTAGTATTGATTTTGAACGTTTTACTCTTAATTTCAGGAACTTTTTTCTTAGTCTGGTTATCGGATCTGAATTCTTTGTTTGGTGTAGGGGGCTCTCTAGTTATCTTGATGTCTAGTATGGTAGCTAGTATGCCACAAAATATACTCAATAGCATTAAAGAATTACAGGTTGGACTTTTATTTGTTGGACTATTGCTTATAATTTCTCTTGCTTTTTTATATATTTCTGTCATCATGCAAAGGGCACGCTACCGTATTTTAGTGAATAAGATTACGATTCACAATCGTTTTAAACGCTATTCTTATTTGGATATTCAGTTAAATCCTGCAGGAGGGATGCCTTTTATGTACGCCATGTCCTTGGTATCTATCCCGCAGTATTTTCTAATGTTACTCCAAGTTATTTTTCCAAATGCTTCCTGGATACAGGATTGGATAGGTCAATTTGCAATTGGACGACCGGTCTGGCTGTATACATATATTGTGGTACTGTTTATATTGGGACTTGCTTTCTCTTTTATTAATATGAATGGAGAAGAAATTGCTGAGAAGATGAAAAAATCTGGGGAGTATATCTATAATATATATCCAGGAGAAGAAACAAGCCGGTATATCAATTGGTTGATCTTGCGTTTTGCAGTCATTGGTTCTACCTATACTGTTCTGATGGCAGGATTACCAATGTTGATTGTATTATATGATCCGCGCTATATGCAACTAACGATGCTTCCAGGATTATTCTTTATTTTTAATGGCATGGTGTTTAATATCAAGGAAGAAATTGGTGCTTTGACATTAAATGAGAACTATAGACCACTCTTAGAAATCGATTCATAATTGTGAGGAGAATATATGTATTATTTCATCCCTTTTTTAGAAAATAACAATCAATCTTGGCAGGCAAGTATTGTACCTTGGTATAGGACTCCTTATCGCTTAGAATTTGATGATGTGTTGCACCAAATTCGTATTTTTAAAAACCAAAAAATAGAATCTAAGATACTATGGTTGACCTATCATCCACATTTACGATATCTACTGCATCGACAAGATCTGTTGGAGTCTGATGTTTTCTCTGTTTTTGATGCTATGCAAAATATTGAACATGAGGAGATGCATCCTTTACAATTAAAGGATTTAGCATGGGATGAAGACTGTGACTTTATCTACACCCCTTTCTTAATTGTAGTCAAGCAAAAGGGAGCACTCTATGCTGAAATTGAATATGGTTCAGAAGGATTTATCAGCTACATCACGTATTTTAAAGATAACCAAGTTGATTTTATTTGCTATTTTGATGACCGTGGTTTTTTGTCTAGTATTCTAGAGTATAGGGATCAAAAACCAGTTACTCGTTATTATTACAATGCAAAAGGTCAGTGGCAATTAAGGGAAAATTTGCAGGGAGAAGATCCAATTGTAAAGGTAAATCCAGCAGTAGGCTACCGTTTTGGAAAATTAACTTATGAAAGTATAGATGAAGTTATTTGGGAGTTCTTAACAAAATTTTTAAATCAAGACTATGAGGTTGGAGATTCATTTGTTTTGGCAGCTAATACCAAGTTTCAAAACCAATTGTTAGAAAGATTGCCAGAAGAGGCTCCTAAAATTATAAGTTTCTTTATTGAAAGAAATCAAGCAGATAATTTACAAGATCATCGTCAGGTAGTGGAGAAGTCCAGATTTTTGATTAGTGATCGGAAAGATTTTCTTGAGCTATTACAAGAGACTTATCCCCAATTTGATTCAAAAATGCATCATTTACCTTCTTTTGATACGCGTTTGAAATTAGGAGTTAGTCAACGATTAAAGGAATCAAAAATTTATGTCCAATTAGATGTACAGATGCAACAAGATCCAAAAGTTTTGTATGAAATCTTACATTTTGTCTCGAAAAATCCTTTGACGGAGGTTGTTTTTTCATTATTCAATGCAGAAGGTTATCAAATTGAAGCTTTGCAAAATCAATTCGATGTGCTGATTATGGAGCATCTTAACCCGAGGGATCTATTAAAGGATTCTGTGCTATCTGATGCAGAAAATACATTAGAGGAAAATACTAGAGATGATTATCGCTTTAAGATTATCAATCTAAATGATGAGATGGGCTTGATTCGAGAGTTAGAGTACACTCGTTTAATTGTTGATTTAAATCCAGTCGCTAATATTTATACTCAGATTGCAGGGATTAGCGCAGGAATTCCTCAAATCAATTTTTCAGAGTCAGAATATGTTACCCATTTACAAAATGGTTATATCTTATCGGATTTATCAGAATTTAGTAAAGCGGGACACTACTTTTTAGATACCTTGGAATATTGGAATCAAGCCTTAATTTACTCAATTGATAAGATTCGACAAAATACAGGTGATCAATTTATAGATAAGTGGGAAAAATGGTTAGAGGAGGCAAATAGTGAGTCATAAATTACAGATTTTGCAGATAGGAACTAAAAATTGGAGCCATGACTATGAACTTCCTGAGAATATGGACTGGTATTTCTTTTGTCCAGGATCAACGACTGCCATAAGGAAGGTCATGAAAATGGAAGGATTAAAGACATTTTCAGCTGTTTTAGTTGAAAATCCTGAGCATCTATCTGATTTGCTTCCTTTGATGAGAATGGTGACTCCTTATACTATTTTCTATCCCGATACAGCTGAACCTCAATCAGAAGATGTTCAAGAATTCTTGAAAAAAACCTGTGCTCAATCAACAGATTTTTCAAACCCAGCAGAACTGTTACGACTCTTATCTAAGGCTCTGTTTAGAGGGCAATACGGGGATAAGCTAGTTGCGATTGATATGATTGTCAATCCTGCTTTTACGGGGCAGGTTCGTTATAATGGTTATGAAAATTTAGAACTATTAGGGAAGTACGGTGATGACTTCCGCCCCTTAATCAGCTGGAAGTATAATATCCGAGCTAGTGATTTCAATCCAGTTGAGCTCTGGCTAGAATATGAGAAAGATTTAACTTGTGACATTCGCCTCATTGTTAGAAATATTCAAGATGCCTCTACTGCTAATTTTGTCAAAGAACGAGTTTTCACAGTTGAAGATATGAAGTCTGCCCTAGTACTGGATGATGATTTTTCTTCATTTATCAGCGTTTCTTTAGAAGCTAGAGGTGCAGGACGTCTGAAAATAGGAGCTCTTCACCAGCGTTTAACGCGCTACCAATTTGGTAAGTATGTTCTTGGTGGTGGCATTATTCATAATGATAAGCGTGAGGAAATCAATTACTTCTTCTATCCAGGAGACTTTAAGCCACCTTTAAATATCTACTTTTCTGGTTATCGACGAGCAGAAGGGTTTGAAGGTTTCGGTATTATGAAATATTTGGGAGCCCCTTTTATCTTATTTTCTGATCCTCGGATAGATGGTGGAGCCTTCTATTTAGGCGATGAATACCTTGAAAATGGGATTCGAAATGTGATCCAAGAGTATTTAGATTTGTTAGGATTTTCAAATAAGGAATTAATCCTTTCAGGGATGTCTATGGGGACCTATGGTTCTATGTATTATAGCTCTTTTTTTGAACCCCGAGCAGTTATAGTTGCTAAACCCTTAACCAATCTTGGCTTGATAGCTGAAAGAGGTAGACTCGAAGCACCTGGACTTTTCCCGACTGCTTTTGATATCTTACGTCATCATTCTAAGGGGGATGCTAGCATAGATGCCATGAGAGCACTGGATGACCGCTTTTGGACTGCCTTTAAAAAAGCAGATTTTAGCCAAACAATTTTTGGACTCTCATATATGAAAGAGGAAGATTATGATCCACGCGCTTTTGAGGGATTAGTAGAGGCCCTTTATCATTCGGGGGCTCACATCATGGTAAAAGGTACTTCGGGTCGCCATAACGATGATAGTGCTACAAGTACAACATGGTTTATGAATTTTTATAAGATAGTATTAGAGCAAAATTTTGGGAGAAAGTTTTAATGATTATCAAACGGAATAAAGAAATTTATTGGGGAGAATTTAGAGGGGCCAGCTTTGGAGTTTTAGCAGAGAATAGCTTTTTATATGGCTCAGTCGTTATCTACCATTCACGTGATCATGTTTATTTTGAAAATAGTATGGTGAATTCTGGTACTATGATTCATGAGTGGACCTCAAGTTTTAATTTTCAGGGAAATCGCTTAACCCCAACCTTACCTCTTTTAAAAAGGGGCCATCGTTACCGTTTGGTTAGTCAGATGACTGTTCAACCTCAAAATGGTTTATATTTTAGACTCATTTTTATGGATCGTTATAATAAGCAGGTCGATCAAGTGATTGAAAAAGATTTTGATTTCACCTTTACCTATCCAGAAGAGGCCTATCATTACAAAGTACAGCTGTTGAGCGCAGGTTTTCAATCAGTTGATTTTCATTCATTTTCAATAGAAGAGGATTATTCTAAACAAGATGTGGAATAACAACAGACAATTGAGCAAGGTGAAAAAAATCTTGCATCAAATCAATCTAAAAAAAGAAGAGATGGCCTCGCTAACAGATGATGAATTAGCAGGTAAAACACAAGAATTTAAAGAGAGATTAACTGCTGGAGAAAGCTTAGATGATATTCTAGTAGAGGCTTTTGCAGTTGTCAGAGAGGCTGATAAACGAATCTTGGGGATGTTCCCCTATGATGTACAAGTCATGGGTGGGATTGTCATCCACCAAGGGAATGTTGCTGAGATGAATACAGGTGAAGGTAAAACTCTGACAGCTACGATGCCGATTTATCTTAATGCCTTAACGGGTCAGGGTGTTATGTTGGTGACGACCAACGATTATCTTGCCAAGCGCGATGCAGAAGAGATGGGGCAAGTCTACAAGTTCTTAGGACTAACAATCCGTATTCCTTTTTCTGAAGACGATGATGAAGAGTTAACAGCTGAGGATAAGAGGGAAGTTTATAGTGCAGATGTGGTTTATACCACCAACAGTGGTCTTGGTTTTGACTATTTGCTTGATAATCTAGCTTCTAGTGAGGATAAAAAATATATGCCAGAATTTAACTTTGTCATCATAGATGAAGTTGATGCAGTCTTGCTAGATAGCGCTCAAATACCACTTGTTATTTCAGGATCACCTAGGGTACAATCTAATTTTTATGGAATTATTGATACCTTGATGACGACTCTGGTCGAGGGCGAAGATTATATATTTAAAGAAGAAAAAAAAGAAGTATGGCTCACTACAAAGGGAGCTAAAACAGCAGAGAGTTTTCTCGGAATTGATAATCTATATTCAGAAGAACATAGTGTATTAGCAAGACATTTGACATTTGCTTTACGAGCCCATACCTTATTTAAAAGGGATAAAGACTACATCATTCGTAATGGTGAAAAAGGTGAGGAACTTGTTTTAGTAGATCAAAGCACGGGTCGTTTATTAGAAATGACCAAGCTTCAGGGGGGCTTGCACCAAGCCATTGAAGAAAAGGAACATGTTCCCTTGTCAGAAGAAACTCGGGCAATGGCTTCGATTACCTACCAAAGCTTATTCAAGAAGTTTAAAAAAATTTCTGGGATGACTGGAACGGGAAAGGTTGCAGAGAAAGAGTTTCTAGAAACTTATGGTATGTCAGTCATTCGAATTCCTACTAATCGTAAGAATCAGCGAATTGATTATCCAGACAATCTCTATGTTACCCTACCTGAAAAAGTGTATGCTTCACTTGCTGAGATTAAATATTATCATGAAAAGGGTAATCCTTTATTGATTTTTGTTGGATCTGTAGAAATGTCTGAACTCTACTCCTCCCTATTGTTACGGGAAGGAATTGCTCATAACGTTTTAAATGCCCATAATGCGGCGCGTGAAGCTCAGATGATTGCAGAGTCGGGTCGCATGGGAGCGGTGACAGTTGCGACATCTATGGCTGGTCGTGGAACTGATATTAAGCTTGGTCCAGGAGTTGCTGAACTTGGTGGACTAGTTGTCATTGGTACCGAACGGATGGAGAGTAAACGCATTGATTTACAGATTAGAGGACGTTCTGGTCGACAGGGAGATCCTGGTTTATCAAAATTTTTTGTATCTCTGGAAGACGATGTTATCAAGAAGTTTGGTCCTCCTTGGGTGCATAAGATGTATAAGGATTATACAGTAAACCAACAGATAAGCCCTGAACCCCTAGAAGGAAGACGCTATCGAAAATTAGTAGAAAAAGCGCAAAAGGCAAGCGATAGCGCTGCTAGATCATCAAGAAGGCAAACCTTAGAGTATGCTGAGAGCATGAATATCCAAAGAGAGATGGTCTATAGTCAAAGAAACCGCTTGATTGATGGGACTGAGGATCTAGACGGTTTTGTGGTAGATGTACTAGATGAGTTCATAAAAAAAAGCCTGTCAGAAGAATCCTTTGAAAGTAGAGAAGAACTCTATCATTTTATCGTTAAAAATATCAGTTTTCTTTACCATGCAGTTCCGCGAGAGTTAGATATGATGGATAAGGATGCAATTAAGCTAGTTTTGGAGACAATAGTTCAAAAGAGTCTACAAGAGAAACGAACACTTCTAGAAACACTTGATCTCTTTTCTCATTTTCAGCGCTTAGCATTGCTAAAAGCAATAGATGATAACTGGGTAGAGCAGGTAGACTACCTTCAACAATTGAGTCTAGCGATTGGTGGCCAATCAGCTGCTCAAAAGAATCCTATCGTTGAGTATTATCAAGAAGCTTACAATGGCTTTGAAGAGATGAAAAAGCAGGTCAAGAAGGATATGGTTCGAAATCTTCTATTGAGTCGAGTAGACATTTCGCCTGATGGGGAAATTATAACTTATTTTCCATAAAAAGGGGACAGTATGACAATTTACAATATAAATTTAGGAATTGGTTGGGCCAGCAGTGGTGTTGAATATGCCCAAGCTTATCGTGCGGGTATTTTTCGCAGTCTGAATCTACCGTCGAAGTTTATCTTTACAGATATGATTTTAGCTGATAATATCCAGCATTTGACAGTTAATATTGGATTTAATGATGAGGAAGTTATTTGGCTATATAATTATTTTACGGATATCAGAATTGCACCGACCAGTGTGACGGTAGCTGATGTTCTGGCTTATTTTGAAGGTGTAGAAAGCCGTCGTGAAAGAAATGGGAAAATTGAACGAATCTTCTTCTCAGATGAAGACAAGTTTATCACTTGTTATTTGGTAGATGAGGAAAAAGATTTTGTCCAACATGTAGAGTATGTGTATGCTGGTAAATTGATCCGCAAGGATTACTTCTCATACACACGCTACTGCACAGAGTATTTTGCTCCTAAAGACAATGTAGCGACACTCTACCAAAGAACCTTCTACAATGAAGATGGGACTCCAGCTTATGAGATGTTCATGAATCAAGGGACCGAGGAAGTCTACCGTTTCAAAGATCGAATCTTATACGGGAAGCCTGCCTTGATCCGTTATTTCATGAAGACACTTGGGTTAAGTAAATCAGATTTAGTGATTTTGGATCGTGAGACAGGGATTGGTCAGGTGGTCTTTGAAGAAGCGCGTGCTGCTCACCTTGCTGTTGTCGTTCATGCGGAGCACTATAGTGAAAATGCGACCAATGATGACTATATCTTGTGGAACAACTATTATGACTATCAATTTACCAATGCAGATAAGGTCGATCTTTTTATCGTTTCAACGGATCGTCAAAAGGAAGTTTTAGAGCAACAGTTTGCTTGCTATACCTCGCACTCTCCTAAGATTGTGACCATTCCAGTTGGAAGTGTTGACCAATTAACAAAACCACAAGAGAGTCGTAAGCCATTTTCTCTCATTACAGCTTCGCGTCTAGCCAAGGAAAAACACATTGATTGGCTTGTCAAGGCTGTGATTGAGGCTCATAAGGAATTGCCAGAATTAATCTTTGATATCTACGGTAGTGGTGGCGAAGAAGGACGTCTACATGAGATTATCGCTGCAGGTCAGGCAGAAGAGTATATTAAACTCAAGGGCCATGCAGATTTGTCTCGTATTTACTCTCAATATGAAGTTTATCTAACTGCTTCTACAAGTGAAGGCTTTGGTTTGACACTCATGGAAGCAATTGGTTCTGGCTTGCCATTGATTGGTTTTGATGTTCCGTATGGAAATCAAACCTTCATCGAAGATGGCGAAAATGGTTACTTGATTCCAAGCTCATCTGACCATGTCGAAGATGAAATCAAGAAAGCTTATGCAGAAAAAATTTGCCAACTGTATTCGGAAAATCGTTTGGAAAGTATGAGAGAAAAATCCTACCAGATAGCTGAGAAGTTCTTGACTAAAGAGATTCTGAATACATGGGAAAAAACAATCAAGGAGGTAGTGGATGATTCAGTTATTTGATGTATATAATCAAGAAAGCCAAGATTTGCACTATAGTATGACTGAAGCAGGACTGTCTGATTTGACTGTGGTTATTGAACCAGATGGATTTTTACCAGATGGAGTTATCTCACCCTTCACCTATTATTTGGGTTATGACAGTGGTAAACCCTTGTACTTTAACCAAGTTCCTGTCCCAGATTTTTGGGAGATTGCTGGTAATAATCAATTTGGGACCATCAATGACCTTAATCAAGAACGAGCAGTGATTCATTTTGCAGATGGCTTACAGGCTCGTTTGGTAAAAAAAGTCGAATGGAAAACACCAGCGGGTCGGATCTTTCAAGTAGATCACTACAATCGTTTTGGAGCTTGCTTTGCTAAGACCACCTTTGATGCTTCTGGTCAAGCTATCATGACTTCCTATCGGAACGTAGATCAAAAGGAAGTTATTTTGGAAAATCATGTCACAGGTGATATTCTTTTGACCTTGGAAGGTCAAGGATTGCGTCATTTTTCTGGTCGAGTGGCCTTTATTATAGACTTCTTAAAAGGTTTGAAAGTGAATCTCGGCCACATTCTCTTTAATACCCTATCTACATCGTTTTTGACTTCCTTCCATTTCCCAGAAAAATCAGGTCAGGATATTCTAGTTTGGCAAGAACCATTGCAAGATCATATTCCAGGAAATATGCAATTGATTTTGGAGAATGACCAACTTCGTGCTAAGACCATTATCATTCCAGACTATGCGACTTATGAACGCGCTCTGCAATTGACCGATGAAAAATTCCATCATAAGTTTAGTCATCTAGGCTATCATTATCACTTTAAGCGCGATAATTTTGTTCGTTCTGATGCCTTGATAGTGACCAATTCGGACCAACTAGAGCAAATCGAAAAACTGGTAGAAAGTTTGCCAAAGGTTACTTTCCGAATCGCAGCAGTGACAGAAATGTCATCCAAGTTGTTGGATATGCTCCGCTATCCCAATGTCGTACTCTATCAAAATGCCAGTCCCCAAAAGATTCAGGACCTTTATCAGTTATCAGATATTTACTTGGATATCAACTATGGGAATGAATTGCTTCAGGCTGTTCGACAGGCTTTTGAACACAATCAACTGGTCCTAGCTTTTGAAGAAACTGCCCATAATCGCCGCTATACAGCTCCTAATCATATTTTTGCTAAGGAAGCAGTTGACGAGATGATTCAAACTATTGAGTTAGCCCTTTCTCATGTCAAAGAGATGGGTCGAGCTCTTGGAGACCAAGGGTACCATGCCAATTATGTGGATCCAATTATGTATCAGGAGCGGATGGAAACCATTTTAGGAGAAAGCTATGACTAAAAAAGATTTATTTTATGAGAATGTTGAAGGTCGTATGGAAGAGATGAAACAACAGCCCGTTAAAAAAGAAAAAGCAACACGTGGGGAAAAGATTAGTAAAACTTTCTCTTTCTTGTTGGGTTTAGTTATCTTGATTGGTTTATTATTTACTTTGATAGGACTTTTGAGGTAGTAAAATGACTGAATTATTGATAATTTTGACCATTATACTAGCTATTTCCTTAATCATCCTTGTGACCATTCAACCAAGACAAACTCAAATTTTTTCTATGGATGCTACTAGTAATATCGGAAAGCCCAGCTATTGGCAAAGCAATACGCTTGTTAAAGTCTTAACCTTGCTTGTTAGCTTATCACTATTTGTGTTATTGCTCCTCTTTATGGTTTTAACTTTTAACTAATCGTTATCTGTATTGCTAGAACGTTTGATTTTAACAGTGAAGATTTAAAGAAATTTAAGTTTGAGGAGAAAATTTTAAGAAAACTTTTAGGAATCTAGCTTATACTATAAGTATAAGTTAAGAAGAACTTAACTTTAACTCCTAAAAATTTTTCATAATAATCTCCCTATAAAATAAAGTCGCCCAATCAGGCGGCTTATTTTTGTACTAATACTCAATGAAAATCAAAGAGCAAACTAGGAAGCTAGCCGCAGGCTGTACTTGAGTACGGCAAGGGGACGATGACGTGGTTTGAATTTGATTTTCGAAGAGTATAAGATTAAGCTTGTTCATGGTATAATAGTACTATGAGATTAGATAAATATTTGGTTGCCTGCACCGTAGGAAGTCGGACAGAGGTTAAAAACTTTCTCAAGGCTGGGCGCGTGACGGTCAATGGTAAAAAGGAAAAATCTGCCAAGCTACAAATCAATGAAGAGACAGACGAGATTTGTTTTGACGGGCAAAAGCTAACCTACGAGGAGTTTGTTTACTATATGCTGAACAAACCCCAGGGTGTTATTTCAGCAACTGAAGATCCAAAACATAAGACTGTGTTGGATTTGTTGGATGACTTAGCTCGTTCAAAGGAAGTTTTCCCAGTAGGACGTTTGGATATCGATACGCATGGACTCTTGCTCTTGACCAATGATGGCCAGTTGGCTCATGCTCTTCTTTCACCAAAACGCCATGTGGATAAGATTTATCTGGCGCTGGTCGATGGAATCATGACCCAAGAGGATGTAGAGAAATTTGCTCAGGGGATTCCGCTCAAAGACTTTACCTGTCAGCCTGCTAAGCTGGAGCTTGTGGCTCTTGATAGAGAAAAAAATCAAAGTCTGGTTCGTGTGACCATTGTAGAAGGGAAATTCCACCAGGTTAAACGGATGGTAGCCTACTGTGGCAAGGAAGTGGTGGACTTGCAACGTCTGACCATGGGAACTTTGACCTTGAATGAAAATCTGAAGCGTGGGGAATGGCGTCGCTTAACCAAAGAGGAAGTGGAAGGCTTGCGCGAAAGTGTTGGGTAAACTGTGGAATCTTTGAAAAAGGTGAGGAAAATATCCTTGCCTTTTTCAGTTTTTGGTTGCTTCCTTTGTGAAAAGAGTTATAATAGACTGTAGAATAAAAGGAGGATTTTATGAACGCTATTCAAGAATCATTTACAGATAAATTATTTGCTAATTATGAAGCAAATGTCAAATACCAAGCTATCGAAAATGCTGCTAGCCATAATGGAATTTTTGCAGCCCTTGAGCGTCGTCAAAGCCATGTCGACAACACACCAGTTTTCTCACTTGATTTGACAAAGGATAAGGTTACTAACCAGAAAGCTTCTGGTAGATGCTGGATGTTTGCGGCCCTCAACACTTTCCGCCACAAACTCATCTCTCAATACAAACTTGAAAACTTTGAATTGTCACAAGCCCACACCTTCTTCTGGGACAAGTATGAAAAATCTAACTGGTTCTTGGAGCAAGTGATTGCAACTGCTGACCAAGAATTGACGAGCCGTAAGGTTAGCTTCCTACTCCAAACCCCACAACAAGATGGTGGTCAGTGGGATATGGTGGTTTCTCTCTTTGAGAAATACGGTGTTGTTCCTAAGTCTGTTTATCCAGAGTCTGTTTCATCTAGTAGCAGTCGTGAGCTTAATGCCATTCTTAATAAATTACTTCGTCAAGATGCTCAAATCTTGCGTGACCTCTTGGCTTCAGGTGCTGATCAAACGACTGTTCAGGCTAAGAAAGAAGACCTCTTGCAAGAAATCTTCAACTTCCTTGCAATGTCACTAGGCCTCCCACCGCGCAAATTTGACTTTGCTTATCGTGACAAGGATAACAACTACCAAAGTGAAAAGGGTATTACTCCACAAGAGTTTTACAAGAAATATGTCAATCTGCCTTTAGAAGATTATGTTTCTGTGATCAATGCTCCAACTGCTGACAAGCCTTATGGCAAATCTTATACAGTTGAGATGTTGGGAAATGTCGTTGGTAGCCGTGCAGTTCGTTACATTAACGTACCTATGGAGCGCTTGAAAGAATTGGCGATTGCCCAAATGCAAACAGGAGAAACTGTTTGGTTTGGTTCAGATGTCGGTCAGCTCAGCAACCGTAAAGCAGGAATCCTTGCGACAGATGTTTATGACTTTGAATCAAGTATGGACATTCAACTCACTCAAGACAAGGCTGGACGTTTGGACTACAGCGAAAGCTTAATGACCCACGCTATGGTCTTGACAGGTGTTGATTTGGACGAAAACGGTAAATCAGTCAAGTGGAAAGTTGAAAACTCTTGGGGAGACAAGGTCGGTACAGATGGATACTTTGTTGCCTCAGATGCTTGGATGGATGAATACACTTACCAAATCGTTGTTCGCAAAGAATTACTGACAGCAGAAGAACGAGCTGCTTACGAAGCAGAACCAATCGTTCTTGCACCATGGGATCCAATGGGTGCCTTGGCAGAATAAATGAGATATAAAAAGAACGGTTCTATAATTTTTAGGGTTGATGGAAATTTTCCACCAACCCTATTTTAGTGTATACAAAAAGGCCAACATCCATTATATTAAAAGCGCCTAAACCTAAAACAAAAGGATGATGACCATATGAACAATATACTAGAAGCTACACTACAAATCAAAGATAAAAACATTATTTGGGATAATAATGTTCAAGAGAAGATATTAAAAAATAGAAAATCTTTATTTTATTCAGCTACATATACGCATAAACCAGAATTTTGTGCCGTTTGTGGGTGCGTTAGCCAAAATAACAATATAGTTAAAAACGGGACGAAAACTTCTCGTATCACTCTCTGTTCTGTTTCAGGCCTTCCAGCCTACTTAAATCTACGAAATCAGAGATTTCTCTGTAGAGAATGTGGTTCTTCATTTACTGCAGATACTAGTCGAATTGTAGAAAAATACTGTCATATCTCGAAACGATTAAAAAATGAAATTAAGGCAAAAATAAGTGAAACAGTATCTGAAACATATATTGCCAAAGAAACAAATGTTTCAATTCATACCGTTAGACGTATCATAGATGATACAGCACGATTATTAACGATTAAACCATTACATGATTTACCCGAGCATTTGTGTTTTGATGAATTTAAATCTGTTAAATCTTCCGATAGTAATATGAGCTTCATTATTTGTGATAGCACTACACACAAGTTGGTCGATGTTGTACGAGATAGAAAATCTTACAGTTTGAAACAATATTTTTATCGTTTTGAGCCTAAGACTAGATTAAAGGTGAAAACTATCTCCATCGATATGTACTTGCCATACATTCAATTAATAAAAGAAATGTTTCTTAACGCAAAAATTATCATTGATCCTTTTCACATTGTACAAGCCTTGAATAGAGAATTAAATCGAACTCGGGTACGTATCATGAATCAGCATCGTTATAAAAATCCTAAATTATATCGAAAGTTAAAACATTATTGGAAGTTAATTTTAAAGAACCCTAATGAACTTCAGAACTATAAATATAATCGTTATAAGCTTTTTGAAAGCTTCATAACAAGTAAAGGAATCGTAGATTATATCTTAGAAAACAATCCATCTCTAAAAAATGATTATGAGGTTGTACATTCACTTCGTGAATGTACACAGGATAGAGATTATATAGAATTCAAGGAAACGATTGAAGCAGCTACGCAATTAGACCTATCTCCTGGTTTAAAAAGAGTATTAAAGACTCTTATGACTTACTTGCCATATATTCAAAATACTTGTGAGTATCCAACTAGAACAAATGGCCCTATTGAAGGAATAAACAATAAAATAAAAGTGCTTAAAAGAAATGCCTACGGCTTTAGAAACTATTACCATTTTAGAAATAGGATTATTTTAATAACAAAAATGTTTGGCCCAAAACAAAAAGGAATTAAGCAACAATTAGTTGCTTAATCCCTTCCTAAATTTCTTCATCAACACTATTTGACAAAGAGCCCTTTTTTAGTGCTCAAAATAGCACTCAATTTTAAATGGATTTGGTGTTCAAAAAATATAATCAAATGCAACAAACTAATTTCATTTTTAATAGGCACAATTAATTTTAGAAGATAGTACGAAAAAATATTGACTGTTTTCTTTAGAATGTGTAAAATTTAGATAGATTATTTAAAGTGAGGTTTTTTTATGTTGTCTATATTAAAGAAGAAATTTAATAAGTTTAGTGTTCTATTGAATCTGGTATTAATAGCTATTATAGCTATTGGAGTGCTATTTTTCTTACCTAAGGAACATAAATCAGAAGTCAAATCGTCAATTAATATCGAAAGTATTGAAAAAGTGAATGAAGTTGTATTTTTGAATGCGGGAATTAATGAAATTATTTCTGAAACAAAAACAACTCAAGTTTTTGGCTTTGATGTGCCGTTCTCTAAAAAAGCAGCATTAGTAATTTTAAATTATAACGCTAAATTTGGAATTAAAAGTAGTGTAAAGGTTGAACAAATAAGCGAAAAAGAATATAAGGTTATTGTTCCAAAATTGGAAGTAATTGGTGTTGAACTTTCAAAAGATGATCCTTATGATTTATATGATAGTCATGGAGAGTTATTAAGTGGGACTACAGAAGATGTTGATACTGGGAAATTGGTCACAAACCAACTTTCTAGTGATAAACAAGTAGAGTATTTAGATAAATTTAAGAGTGAAATTAAAGAATCTGCAATCAATTATTATAAAACAATATTTTCTTCAATGGATTCTGAAGTAAAAGTAACTATAGAATTTACAGAATAATTTTTGAAATACAAAACCCTGACCATCTCTGGTCAGGGTTTTGTGTGGTTCTATAATTTTTAGGGTTGATGGAAATTTTCCACCAACCCTATTTTAGTGTATACAAAAAGGCCAACATCCATTATATTAAAAGCGCCTAAACCTAAAACAAAAGAATGATGACCATATGAACAATATACTAGAAGCTACACTACAAATCAAAGATGCACACAATGAAGGTGTTACATTCCATTTCTTAGAGAATATTAAAGAAGTATTGCGTGATGAGAGTGGGAAAGTAACTGGTGTAAAGGTTATTACAATGGAACTTGGTGAATCAGATGAAAGTGGAAGAAGATCAACGCATGAAGTGGCAGGTAGTGAACATATTATTCCATGTGACCTTGTCGTTGCAGCAATTGAACAAAAGTATACTTTAGTGTTCTAGATGAAAGGTAAAAATTTGACTTTCGGTCAACATCAGAAAACAATAGAAATAAATAATAACAGGTGATGCATATTTAGGTCCTCAATCTATCGCAACCGCAATTAAAGGCGGGCGAGAAGTTGCGACAGAAGTACATGAATCGTTTAAAGAAAATACATAAATAACTTGTGGTGCCTTTCGTTTTTTTACTGGAAAAATTAAGGAACTATAGTTATAAAAGTTATAAATACTTAAAGACTTCAACATATTAACATGTATATATTTATGAGAAGATTAAATAGAAATATTTGATATTAGCAACAATATCTACATCAGGAAATTAAGGGTAAACCTGTTATCGCAATAGGAGAACGTGGTCTTGCGAACTTGGAACATTGTGAGGCAATCGTTTTACCAGATACAGTACGGTATCTTGGAAAAACTGCATTTGCGATTGATGAAGCTCTAAAGTATGTCTACTTAGGTAAGTCAATAGAAACAGTAGAAGATGATATCTTCAATGGATGTAGTTCTCTTGAAGAAGTAACTTTCCCAGAAGGCACAAAGAGTATTGGAACATTAGTATTCTGGGGTACATCATCAATTAAATCCATTACAATTCCAGCAAGTGTAACAGAAATTACAGAATACTTCTATTTTGTGAAAAACTGTAATCCAGATGTAGAAATTCATACACCTAAGGGATCAAAGGCAGAAGAAGTGGCTAAAGCAATGAAACTTAAAGTAGTAAATGACTAAAGGGGAATAGTATGAACAAAAAATTACTATCAGGCTTAGGGACTGACCCCAAAAAGTGAGAATTTAATAAAAACACCCTAGGGCTACCGTCTTCGGAATTCAACCGGAGACAGGTAGTCCAATTTTTGTTGGATTCTTTTTTCATTAGGTTCTTCATCAACACTATTTGACAAAGAGCCAAAAGAATCAGGTGATGAACCTGATTCTTTTTTTGTTTGTACATTCTCACCGAGATTACATGATACCGAAGAAACGAGCTGCGATACCAACTGCAAAGAGGGCAAGGATGATTGTGATTGGAGATACTTTTTTCTTAAGCAACCACATGCAAAGGAAAGTAAGGAGAAGTCCCATCAATCCTGGGATCAATGAGTTCAACTGACCTTGAAGCGTTTGTGGTTGAACGCTATCCAAGCTTAAACCACTAAGTGCTTGACCAAGAATACCCTTCAATTCTCCGCCTGTAACAGCACCTTCTGGGAAGTTGATGTAAGCACCTTCTGCCAATTGTTTACCTGGAAGATTGACAGTGAAGTTGATAGAAACCCAACGTTGTACAAGGACAGCAAGGATGAACATACCAAGGATAGAAGCTCCTTTAGTGATGTCTTTCAAGATACCACCTGACATGTCTTTAGTGATTTCAGATCCAGCCTTGTAACCAAATTCTTGTGTGTACCATAGGAAAGACATTCGGATTGCATTCCATCCAAAGAAGAAGAGAAGTGGCCCAACGATGTTACCAGTTGCAGCAAGTGATGCACCAAGGGCACCAAGGATAGGACGAACTGTAAACCAGAAGACTGGGTCACCGATACCAGCAAGAGGTCCCATCATACCGATCTTAACACCTTGGATAGCAGCGTCATCGATATCAGTACCGTTTGCGCGTTCTTCTTCAAGTGCAAGAGTAACCCCCATGATTGGAGCAGCTACGTATGGGTGAGTGTTGAAGAACTCAAGGTGACGCTCAAGAGCAGCAGCTTGGTCTTCTTTAGTAGTGTAAAGTTTCTTGATAGCTGGGATCAATGAGTAAGCCCAACCCAAGTTTTGCATACGTTCGTAGTTCCATGAACCTTGAAGGAATTGTGAACGCCACCAAACTTTTTGGCGATCTGATTTTGATAATTGAATTTTTTCAGCCATGATTGTTCCCCTTTCTAGTAGTCTTCTAGGATATCACCGATTGGATCGTTAGAAGTTGCAGCTCCTCCGCCACCGTTTCCACCTTGTTTAGAAAGGTTGAGGTAGATGAAGGCAAGGGCAACACCGATGACACCAAGGGCAATCAAAGTCAATTGAGAAATTGCTGCAAGAGCAAAACCGATAGCGAAGAATGGCCATACTTCACGAGTAGCCATCATGTTGATAACCAAAGCGTAACCAACGGCAACGACCATAGCACCACCGACAGCCATACCACCGTTCAACCAGTCTGGCATTAAACCAAGAGCGTCTTGAACAGCAGAAGCTGGGATAGCAATAAGGAAGGCTGCAGGAATAGCGATACGAAGACCTTGAAGAATAAGGGCAAAGTAGTGAGCACGCTCAACAGCTGCAATGTTACCTTCTTTAGCAGCAGCGTCTGCAGTGTGAACCAAACCAACTGAGATTGTACGTACAATCATAGTCAAGAAAAGTCCAGCTACGGCAAGAGGGATTGCAGTTGCAGTTGCGACTGCGATACCTTCAGTAGTAAAGTTACCACCCTTAATCATGATGATTGCAGCAGCAACAGAGGCAAGAGCAGCGTCAGGAGCTACGGCAGCTCCGATGTTTGCCCAACCAAGAGCGATCATTTGAAGTGATCCACCAAGCATAACCCCTGCTTCGAGGTTACCAGTAACAAGACCGATGAGGGTACATGCGACGATTGGTTGATGGAATTGGAATTGGTCGAGGATACCTTCAAGACCTGCGAAGAAGGCAACAACTACAACCAAGATAGCAGAAATGATTGAAATATCTGACATGGTTTTATTCCTTTTCTATTTAATGTAAATTATTGAACGTTAGCTTTGCTAATCAAGTCAAACAAATCTTTTTTCGTGTCGTTTGGTACTTTACGTACATCAAATTCAACGCCAAGGTCGCGCATTTTTTCAAATGTAGCAACGTCGTCTTTGTCCATTGACAATACGTTATTGACCATTGTTTTACCAGTTGAGTGAGCCATTGAACCAACGTTAAGAGTCTTGATTGGCACACCGCCTTCGATAGCACGAAGGGCATCTTGAGGTGTTTCAAATAAGATAAGGGCATGTGTTTCACCAAAGCGAGGATCTTTAGCAACCTCAATCAATTTTTTGATTGGAACAACGTTAGCCTTCACTCCGTTAGGAGCCGCTTGTTTGATCAATTCTTTACGAAGGTCGTCGTTAGCTACGTTATCTGAAGCAACGATGATACGGTTAGCTTTTGAATCTGGTGTCCAAGCAGTTGCGACTTGCCCGTGAAGGAGACGTGTGTCAAGACGTGCAAGGTTGATTTTCAATTTACCGTCTCCGATAACAGTTCCTTCTGGAATAGCAGCTTGGGCAACTGGAGCAGCTGCAGCAGTTGCAACTTCCTCAGCTGGATTGAGCTCTTCTGGAAGCGCCTTGATGCCATCTTTGGCTTCTTTAATGATGTTCGCAGCGACTTTATCCACTCCAGCATTAGCGTCCATCAGGCGCTCGGTGTAGGCTTGGATTAACATCGGCAAGTTAAGTCCTGTGATGATGGCAAATTTACGCTCAGGATTTTCTCCCATTACGCGGCTAGCTTGGTTAAATGGAGAACCACTCCAAAGGTCAGCCAAGACTAGGACCTCATCTTCTGCGTCAAATGCAGCCACAGCATTGTTGAACTTGGCGTATAAATCATCTGGACCTTCGTTTGGCATAAAGGTTACAACTTGAACCTTTTCTTGTTCACCAAAGATCATAGATCCTGACTGATGAATACCAGCGGCAAATTCACCGTGGCTCGCAATAATGATTCCGATACTCATTATTGTCATTCCTCCTTATAAAATGTTTGACTTGTAGTTTAAGAAAACTTTAAGACTCCTTAAGTATAAATCGATTTCAGAAAAAAAGCAACTAATTATAATAAAGATTAAGAAAATGCTCAAATTTTCATCTTTTTAAATATTAACATATAAGCTTTTTTAAAGAAGGTTGTGAAAGAAAATCTGCAAAATTTAGTATAAAATCCAAATCTACCATCATTTTTTGGAAAGTTTTTTTCGACAAGCTTGTCTCCGATTTTTGGTATAATATAGAAAGCAATTGATCTTTCTAGTAAGAGAATTTAGAGTGAGAGGTATCTATGTCCCCTTCTATCCAGTTATTGAAAAATCGTTATCTAAAAAATATCAAAGAAAATCCAGATCTATACATCGGTATTGAGTTGGAGTTTCCTATCGTACATACGAAAGGGAAACCTACAGATATTGAAGTCAGTAAGGACTTGATGCGCTTTTTGGTGGATGCTCTCAGTCTAGAAGTTGAAAAGGAGGATCAGGATGGCAACCCGATTCAACTTGTAGAACCGATGAGTCAGGATCGAATTCTGTTTGAGGTTTCCTACACGACCTTGGAGTTTGCCTTTGGTAGAGCTCAGAATATCCAAGAGGTCGAAAAACGCTTTGAAGCCTATATGAAGGTCATTCAGGAAAAGCTTGGAGAAAAGGATCATGCTATCCAGGGGTGGGGGATTCATCCAAACTGGAATCAAAATGACAATCGACCTGTGGCTTATCCACGTTACCAAATGTTGATGGCTTATCTGAATATGGGAAGTCGTCAAAAGAGAGCTGATTTGCATGACTTTCCACAATATGGAGCCTTTATCTGTGGGAGTCAAGTTCAGTTGGATGTATCGACTGCTAACTACCTACGTGTCATCAATGCTTTCACTCAGCTTGAGGCAGCCAAAGCTTACCTGTTTGCCAATTCTCAGTTTTCGGGAGCAGAATGGGATACTTTGATTTCACGAGATATTTTTTGGGAAGATTCCATGCATGGAATTTATCCAGAGAATGTCGGTGTCAATTCAAAACTCTTCAAAGGAGAGGATGATTTCTTTGATTATCTAGACCACTCTGCGATTTTTACAGCAGAACGTGATGGGGAAACCTACTATTTTTCTCCAATTCGGACTAGAGATTACTTAGATACTGATGAGATTACTGCCTATACTCTAAATGGAAAAGAAACTCTGCTTGTTCCTCAAGAGAAGGATTTCCAAACGCACCGTAGTTACCAATTCCAAGACTTAACAACTCGAGGAACGGTCGAATTTCGTAGTGTTTGTACACAGCCACTAGATCGAACCTTTTCTTCGACAGCCTTTCATTTAGGCTTGCTGGTGAATCTAGACAAGCTTGAAATTTACCTAGAAACAGCACCTTTCTTTGAGAAATTTGGTCGTGACTACAAATCTTTGAGACGCCAGTTTTCTAAGAAACAGCTTTCAGATGAGGAGACAGCTGGAATTGTTCAATTCTCAAAAGACTTGCTAGCGATAGCAGAGCAAGGTCTTAAGATAAGAGGTCAGCAAGAAATGACCTATTTAGAGCCTTTGAAAGAAAAATTGACTCTATAATTTTCTTATAAAGGGAGAATTTTCTGAAAAATCATGTTATAATGGATGAGACTATAGATAAAGGATAGAGATTTATGACATTAGTTTATCAATCAACGCGTGATGCGAAAAATACAGTAACAGCCAGCCAAGCGATTTTGCAAGGTTTGGCAACAGATGGAGGCTTATTTACTCCAGTTAGCTATCCAAAGGTTGATTTGGATTTTGAAACATTAAAGGACGCTTCTTACCAAGAAGTAGCTAAGCTTGTCTTGTCAGCTTTCTTGGATGACTTTACAGCAGAAGAGTTGGACTACTGTATCACCAACGCCTACGACAGCAAGTTTGATACGCCAGCCATTGCTCCTCTTGTGAAACTAGATGGCCAATACAACTTGGAACTTTTCCACGGTTCAACCATTGCCTTTAAGGATATGGCCTTGTCTATCTTGCCATACTTTATGACAACAGCTGCCAAAAAACATGGCTTGGAAAACAAGATTGTCATCTTGACAGCGACGTCTGGAGATACTGGTAAAGCTGCCATGGCAGGATTTGCGGATGTTCCTGGAACTGAAATCATCGTCTTTTATCCAAAAGACGGTGTCAGCAAGGTACAAGAGTTACAAATGACTACTCAAACTGGGGACAATACTCATGTTATCGCCATCGATGGAAACTTTGACGATGCTCAAACCAACGTTAAGCACATGTTCAACGATGTGGAGCTTCGTGAAAAATTGGCTGCTAACGAGCTCCAGTTCTCATCTGCTAACTCTATGAATATCGGTCGTTTGGTACCACAGATTGTCTATTATGTGTATGCCTACGCTCAGCTTGTTAAAACTGGTGAGATTAAGGCTGGTGACAAGGTTAACTTCACCGTACCGACAGGGAACTTTGGGAATATCTTGGCTGCCTTTTACGCTAAACAAATCGGCCTACCAGTCGGCAAGCTAATCTGTGCTTCAAATGACAACAATGTTTTGACAGACTTCTTCAAAACTCGTGTCTATGACAAGAAACGTGAGTTTAAGGTAACAACTAGCCCATCGATGGATATCTTGGTCTCTTCAAACTTGGAGCGCTTGATTTTCCACCTTTTGGGTAATGATGCGGTTAAGACAGCTGAACTTATGAATGCTTTGAATAACCAAGGCCAGTATGAATTGACAGATTTTGATGCAGAGATTCTTGACCTTTTTGCAGCAGAGTATGCGACTGAAGCGGAAACAGCAGCAGAAATCAAGCGTGTTTATCAAACAGATGCCTACATTGAGGATCCACATACAGCGGTTGCCTCAGCTGTTTATAAAAAATACCAAGCGGCGACAGGTGATGTGACTAAGACCGTGATTGCTTCAACAGCTAGTCCTTATAAATTCCCAGTGGTTGCAGTAGAAGCTGTAACTGGGCAATCAGGTTTGAGCGATTTTGAAGCCTTGGCTCAACTACATGAAATTTCAGGAGTAGCAGTGCCACCTGCAGTTGATGGCCTCGAAACAGCTCCAGTTCGTCACAAGACAACTGTTGCAGCAGCAGAGATGCAGGCTGCAGTAGAATCTTATCTAGGACTTTAAGACAGAGGAAGTAAACTCGGTTGGGCAACTAACTGAGTTTCTTTTCATCAGGAGGAAGGATTGTTTAAGAAAAATAAAGACATTCTCAACATAGCCCTGCCAGCCATGGGTGAAAATTTCTTGCAGATGCTCATGGGGATGGTCGATAGCTATCTGGTGGCACATTTGGGCTTAATCGCCATTTCGGGTGTGTCTGTAGCGGGCAATATTATAACCATTTACCAAGCGATTTTTATTGCTTTGGGAGCGGCTATTTCCAGTGTCATTTCCAAAAGTTTGGGACAGAAAGATCAATCTAGACTAGCCTATCATGTGACAGAAGCACTTAAGATTACTTTGCTACTGAGTTTAGTTTTAGGTGTCTTATCCATCTTTGCAGGACGAGAGATGATTGTCCTTTTGGGGACAGAAGCGGCTGTGGCTGAGAGTGGAGGACTATACCTAGCTTTAGTTGGAGGGACAATCGTCCTCTTGGGCTTGATGACTAGTCTAGGAGCCTTGATTCGCGCCACCCATAATCCGCGCCTTCCCCTTTATGTGAGTTTTTTATCCAATGCTTTAAACATCCTTTTTTCAAGTATCGCCATTTTTATCCTTGATATGGGGATAACTGGTGTAGCTTGGGGGACTATTTTGTCTCGTTTGGTCGGGGTTGTGATTTTGTGGTCGCAATTAAAACTTCCATATACGAGACCAAATTTTGGACTGGATAAAGACCTGCTGACCTTGGCTTTACCTGCAGCGGGAGAACGTCTCATGATGCGAGCTGGAGATGTGGTCATTATTGCCTTGGTTGTTTCTTTCGGAACTGAGGCAGTCGCAGGAAATGCAATCGGTGAAGTATTGACTCAGTTTAACTATATGCCAGCCTTTGGTGTCGCTACAGCAACAGTCATGCAGGTAGCTCGAGCAGTTGGAGAAGATGATTGGGCAAGGGTAGACAACTTAAGTAAGCAAACTTTTTGGTTATCCCTCTTTCTTATGTTGCCCTTAACACTCAGTATCTATGCTCTCGGAACGCCCCTAAGTCACCTCTACACTAGTGATCCTGTGGCTATTGAAGCTAGTGTTCTAGTGACTCTGTTCTCTCTACTAGGGACTCCTATGACGACGGGAACAGTTATTTATACAGCTGTCTGGCAGGGTTTGGGAAACGCACGCCTCCCCTTTTATGCGACAAGTATTGGAATGTGGTGCATCCGTATTGGGACTGGTTACCTGATGGGAATTGTTCTTGGATGGGGTTTGCCTGGCATCTGGGCAGGAACGCTTTTGGATAATGGTTTCCGTTGGTTCTTCCTACGCTATCGTTATAAGCAATATATCTCTTTGAAAGGATGACATATGAAAAAAATTGGATTTATCTGGGATTTAGATGGGACCTTGTTGGACTCTTATGAGGCTATTTTAGCAGGAATCGAAGAGACTTTTGCCCAGTTTGACATTCCTTATGATAAGGCTGAGGTTCGTGCCTTTATTCTACAAACTTCCGTTCAAGATCTGTTGGAAAAGGTGGGAGAAGAAAGAAGCTTGGATGCAGACATGCTCAATCAGGTTCGTGCTCAGAGCTTGGCTGAGAAGAATGCTCAAGTGGTTCTGATGCCTGGGGCGCGTGAAATCTTAGCTTGGGCAGACCAGCAAGGAATTGAGCAGTTTGTTTATACCCATAAAGGGGACAATGCTTTTACAATTTTAGAGAATTTGGGTTTGGCCCACTATTTCACAGAAATTTTAACCAATCAAAGTGGTTTTGCTCGGAAGCCTAGTCCAGAAGCTGCGATTTATCTTTTAGATAAGTATGGATTAAGTCCTCAGCAGACTTATTATATCGGCGATCGGACTTTGGATATAGAATTTGCTCAAAATAGTGGGATTCAGAGTATCAATTTTCTTGCCTCACCTGCAACTTGTAATCAACAGATAGAGCGTTTAGAAGATATTAGTTCACTTTCTTTCTAGAACTTTCTTTAAGAAGAATGTGTCAGCCTGATGACAAGAAACTAACAAACTATTTCAAGTAATGTGATTTGTTACAACGAATGTACAGTTCTGTTAAATAGCCCCAAAAGGGCTTTTTTTCTCTTTTCTTTGTGTTATGATAGACAGGTACTACATATGAAAAGGAGTTTGATAGTATGAAGAAAAGAATTATTTTAGCATCAACAGTAGCCTTGTCCTTTGCCCCTGTATTGGCAACTCAAGCAGAAGAACTAGTATGGACAGCGCGCAGTGTTGAGCAAATTCAAAACGATGTTACTAAGAATGAGAATAAAACAAGCTATACGATTCAGTATGGAGATACTCTAAGTACCATTGCCGAAGCTTTGGGAGTGGATGTGACCGTTCTTGCTAACTTGAACAAGATCAGCAATATTGATCTGATTTTCCCTGAGACAGTGCTTACTACAACTGTTAATGATGAGGAAGAAGTGACGGAAGTTGAAATCCAAACCCCTGACACAGCTCAGGCAGGTGAAAGCACAACTGCAAGAGCAGATTTGACAACCAACCAAGTCACTGTAGATGACCAAACTGTACAGGTTGAAGATTTAACTCAACCAGTTGAAGAAACAGAGTCTCAAGTTGAAGCAGTAGCACCACAAGCGACTGAAGAAGCAGTAGCAGAGGTTACTACAGAAGTTGTAACACCAGCAGAAGAGCCGGTAGCAGAGGCTACTACTGAAACTGTAGCAGAAGTTGCGAGCCCAGTAGTAGAGAACTCAACTCCAGTAGTGGAGGAAACAGCTGTAGAGACGGCTACAAGCGCATCTGATACAGAAGACGTTACCTATCAAGCAGAACCAAGTCAGCACTCTTCAAACACTTATGCAGCCCCAGCAGCTCCTGATTATGCAAGTATTGCAGCTTCAAAATCAGAAAATGCAGGTCTACAACCACAAACGGCTGCCTTTAAAGAAGAAATTGCTAACTTATTTGGTATCACATCATTTAGCGGCTACCGTCCTGGAGATAGCGGAGACCACGGAAAAGGCCTTGCCATTGACTTTATGGTTCCAGTAAGCTCTGCTCTTGGAGACCAAATTGCAGATTATGCTATCCAAAATATGGCTAGCCGTGGCATTAGCTACATCATCTGGAAACAACGTTTCTACGCACCATACCCAAGTAAATATGGACCGGCTTACACTTGGAATCCAATCCCAGACCGTGGTAGTATCACAGAAAACCACTATGACCACGTTCACGTATCTATGAATTAAGAATAATAAGAAGCTATACATTTAAAAGTCTAGCTTCTTTTTGTGTAAAATAGTATTGATAAGTGAAATAAAATCTAAAACATGTTAAAATGTAAGCGAATACAAAGTTATACTAACGCTTTTAAGCATAGAGAGAAAGGATGAAGTGAATGACAAATCGATTAAAAACTCCATTTGAGAAAACAAGAGATGATTTTGAACAGGAATTTACTGGAGAAATTGTTGAGCTCTTGATTTTTACCCTCCAAAATGTAAATGGGGCTGCTTCTTTAAAAGATGGTTGTAAAATGCCGTCCGTTCATTTTAAAGCTAGTGTCAATGTTGAAACTCAGGACTTCTCTGAACGTGAGGGACGTTTGGAATGGGGATTGACTCCTGAGGAATTTGAAGAAAAGAGATGGGGCTTTAGTTTTGAACCCTACAAAATTCATCATATCAAATGCCAAAAACGCCCCTTCATGGAGTTAGAGCCATATATGTCAGAAGTAGCTAATAACTGCTACCACTTGCTGGAATACCTAGATGACCAATCCACAGACTCTAGGTTAGAGACCTTGATTGAAACCTATCAAAAACCGGTCATCATTCAAGACGCTATTGGAGAATTTACCTTAAACAGAGCCTATTCTTGGTTTGAAGGATTTATCACTTACGAGGGTGGTAAGATTCATGCTATCTTTGCTGCGAGTGCAGATGAAAGTCTTCCTCCAAGTTCTTTCGATACTCTAAAGAAATTTATGGGAACTTTCCAAGTCCATGATGATCAGATTAAAAACTATATTGTCAAAGAACTCTGGGAAACAGCTCAAGACTGGATTGATTCAGATGAAAATGATGTGGAGTTAACAGAAGAGTATTTTACCAACTCACTTTCCTTGAGTGAACTATCGATCAACGAAGACGGAGAATTGACCCTCTACTATGATGATAGCGAGGAAATTTTTGCGGGCCATGCCATCGAAGTTGTCATCGATAAAGAGGGAGAAATCCTTCGAGTGGACTTGGTAGGCTAGTGCTGGATTTTATCTAGAATATAGAAATAATAGCCTTTTGGGATTGAAACCAAGAGGCTATTTTTCGTGAGTAAGCAAAATAGTTGCGTTTTTAATCTTTCTGTAATATACTTGATAAGTCAATAGTTGACAAATCAAGTTTACGCAGGGAGGTAGAAATGAAAAAAATTAACGACTTACTGTACCAGCTCCATTTAACAGATCAGATGATCACTCAACTTTTTGAGAAACAATTGGGAATTAGTTTGACCCGCTATCAAATCCTGCAGTTTTTACTGCAGCAGTCACCCTGCAACCAGATTGCCGTTCAGGAGAAGTTACAGATTGACCAGGCAGCTTTGACCCGTCATTTTAAGGTTTTAGAGTCAGAGGGCTATGTCAGTCGCAAGCGTAATCCGGCCAATCAGCGAGAAGTCTTAGTTGAATTAACCCAAGAAGCCAAGAATCAACTCTTGGTCAATCCGCCTAAACATCACTTGCGAGTGAAGGAACAGATGGAGAGCATTTTATCGACAACTGAGCAGAGAGAGCTGATAACTTTACTAACAAAACTAGTCTCAGGTTTAGAAAAAATAGAATTTTAAGGAGAAAACGATGTCAATCATTACTACTATCCTAGCAACTATCGTTGCCCTCGAGCATTTTTATATTTTTTATTTGGAAAGTATCGCAACCCAATCAGACGCAACCAGCCGTGTCTTTAATATGAACAAGGAAGAATTAGCACGACCATCTGTCACCTCACTGTTTAAAAACCAAGGAATTTATAATGCCTTGATTGGGGTGTTTCTTATTTACGGAATTTATTTCTCACATAGCTTAGAAATCGTAACAATCTTTGTTTTATTTGTCATAGGAGCAGCGACCTATGGTGCCTTAACTGCAGATAAAAAAATCATTCTCAAGCAAGGTGGTCCAGCAATCTTAACTCTTTTGAGCATCCTCTTATTAAAATAAAAACAACCAGCACTATCCATAGAAGGTGCTGGTTTTTAATAACTGATCTTAAACTTTTCTCCGCTTGATTTCAAGTAACCTTTGATAGAAGAAGATTTGGCTACTGTAGATATAAGGGAAGATAGAAATACTTGCAATTCCAAAGCTTATCCAGATAAGGAGATACCATGGAAGTAGCTGTAAATCAAGGACGAAGCGTTGAAACTTATAGCCTTTCATGAGAAAGCGGCTGGTATGTAGCACACGACTTGGTTTAGCAATTCCAATTGCAAGGGTGTCACATAGGAGTAGCTCAACTTGGGAATAAGCGTAGTATTGCGGAAGATAGAGAATGGTTCCTAAAATCATTACAAGGACACTACCAAAGAAGTAGAGAGCGAAAGTAAGCAGGAAGTGTTCGATATCTGGATTTGTCACGTCGACAGCTGGAAATTCAGGGTGAAGTTCTACAAATTTACGAGCCATAGCACTGCTGTAAAAGAGCAAGTAGACTCCAAAAATATTAGGGATGCTCCACAAAAAGAGATAGAAACGCTTGAGCAAGAGAGTCAGAAAGGTCTGGGTGAAGAAGCGATTGTCAAGTAAGGACAGGCTATCTTTAAAAGAAAGCTCTATCTCGGAAATTCTATAAAGATTAATGGTTGTAAACAGAGCACCAGCTAGGATAATAGAACTTGTGAATCCAACTGCTAGAGGAAAGAGTGAGGACTGGATCAAGCTCATCAAAAAAGTAAAGAAGGATTGCTCAAGAATTCCCTCATCAAGTAGGGATAACGGACTTATGAAGCTGGATAGAATCAGGAAAATGCTTGGTAATAAAAAGACAAGCAATAAACGTGGATGTTCAGCTTGAAACTGTTTAGCTTGTTGACGAACTTCTTTTAAATCAATTTTTTGGTATTTCATTCTTTCATTATACCATAAATAGTACACAGCTTGCTAATCCTTTGAAACTAGTGGACTTCTAGCGTGTTAAGTGAAAGTGAATACGAGATTGAATACGACTTTACTTTTAGCTGGAGCGGATGAAATCCATGAACTGGTCAACGACTTCAACACGTTGATTATCATTGATGTGGGTATACATATCAAGGGTGATTTGAACATTATTGTGACCAAGTCTATCTGAAATGATTTTCGCTGTAACACCAGCTTCAAATAGGAGAGAAGCATGTGTGTGTCTAAATCCGTGAGGTGAAATTTTTTTAAGTTCTTTGTGTTTACAAAAGAATCTGCTAAGCTTCACTTTCATAGTTGCAGCTAAAAGCCATCCCCCTATGTCATTCGTAAAAATATAATTCAAATCATGTTTGTAAGGCACACCAGCCTGAAAATATTCTTTTATTTGCTGTCGTTTCCAGAGTTTCAAAACATTCAGAGTTTCATCATCTAGGGTGATAACCCTCTTACTCCTTTTGGTTTTAGGATCCTGCACAGTTTGTTTTTTGTCAATCACGACAGCCGTGCGAGAAATGCTTAATCGTTTATTTTCAAAGTCAACATCTGACCACATGAGTCCGATAGCTTCTCCAGTTCTCAAGCCAGAAAAAGCGAGTAAGTGAAAAAAGGTATAGTCTACTGGCTTACAATTTGCTTTGTAAACTTTAAGGAACTCGGTTAGTTCCTGTTTTGTATAGTAGTTTTCTTTGCCTTTTAAGGGTTTATTTTTAGGCTTGATAATCTTGTCTAAGGGATTTGACTTAATGATGTCAATAGAAGTGGCATACTTGAAAATACGGCTAATGACAGAGTAGTAATTGGAATATAGGATATAGCGATTGCTTAACTTTATAGCCACCTTCTGACAATAAGCGACACTGATCTGCTTAATCTTTATATCTGTGAAATATGAGTCAATCATAACATTAAGTTTTTTCTTAACGTTCTGATAGGTTGTTGGTTTTACAGTACTTTTAAAGCTATCAAGCCATAACTCAGCAACTTCAGCGAAAGTAGGGTTCTGGAAATCCTCATTGTTTGAAAAACCATTCTCTTCAACATCTAAGAGAAGATCACGTTCGGCAACCTTAGCCTCTTTAATGGTTTTAAAACCACGGCGTGTTGTACGTTTTTCTTTTCCAGTTGCAGGGTCTATGCCCAGGTATGTTTGAAAGAGATATCTAGTCTCTCCTTTTTTTGTAATGTATTTTTTTATCATAAAATGTCCTTTCTTTTCGATTGCTTGCCCGCATAGTTGAAAAGGTGTAGAATTTATGATAAACTATAACTGTATTTTTTTATCATCTTTTCCATTGCTTGCTAGATGGAAGGTTGAATCCTCACACTCAAAGATGGCCGTCGGAGAGCGTGGGGCTTTTTTGTTTTTTAATTCAACAAAAAACGGTAACTAAATTTATAGTTACCGTTTCTGCGTGGCAGCTTGTGCCAACCAGATTATTTGCACTAGGATTTCTCCTAGGTTGGTAACTATATATTATCAAATATATTTCATTTTGTCAAAAATGGAAAGTTGAATCCTTATATTCAAAGATTGCTGTTGGAGAGTGTGGGGCTTTTTTATTTCTTGTTTACTATTCCTCAAGCAATCTTATAAAATCATTTTCTGTCATGATTTCAATATCTTGACCTTTTTCTAACAAGGTTTGTGCTTTTTTCATTTTACTACTTAACCCATCTGTGCCGACAACTCTCCAATCTTGCTCCCCTACAACTAAGATATTAGTGTGTTTGGTCACTCCTTTTTCAGGAATACCACCAACTAACGCAGCAGCTTTGTTAGCTTCTTTTCTAGTCATTCGCTCGAGTTTTCCAGTAAAGCAAAAGTATAAACCGTAAAAATAATGGTCTGGGTTCATTGCTGCTTTTTCTTCTTCTGTTGGCTGATAGATAAGGTTTTCCTTGTATTGATAACCTTTTTTTCTTTTAAATCCATACTGACCAAGTAAGCCGGTTTTATTGTATCTATATTCTTTTAAAAAAGCGTTGAGGTCGGAAAATGAATTTGTAGATAGTAAGTATTCTAAAATCAATCCGCTTGCTCGTGCATCTGATAAAGCGTTGTGGTGGTCTAGCTCAATATTCAAATTTTTAGCTAGTCTTTTTAGTTTGTAATTCAATTGTCCAGGGAGAGCGACTTTGGCTAATCGATACGAACAAATATATTCTATATTATCAAAATCCAGCTCGTATTTTTGGTATACATCTTTAAGAGCACCCATATCAAACTGTGCAAAGTGGGCTACAACTATATCAGAACCAATAAAATCAACAATCGTCTTTCTCACCTCTGGGAATGTAGGTGAATCAAGAACATCTTCAGGTGTAATGCCATGGATGAAAATATTGAAATCATCAAACTCTTCTTCTGGATTGATTAAAGTGTAAAAAGCATCAACAATATTTCCATCTTTAAATTTTACTAATCCGATAGAACAAATGCTACCGCGAAAGTCATTCGCAGTTTCAATATCTAAAGCAACATACGAGTAAGACATGTGAGTCTCCTTTCATTCGACCAATGCTAAATATTCCTCTTTTACCATGATTTCATTTGTCATGGTTTTGAGGTTGTATTTATCCATGAAGTGGAGGTAGTTGAAATTAGTGATGTCATCCATCGTTTCTAGTTCTTCTTTTAGCAGGTAGTGGATCATGTTTCTATCTGCTTGGAGTTCGTATTCTTCTCGTCTTCGTTTATACTGCTCCGGGTTGTGGTCTTTGTGCCCTATCTCGTGATAGATGACTTTCTTTTTCTCTATATCATTTAGGTAAGTGTCTACCGCTATGAGATTGTGGGGTTGGTTGTAAAGTCCTTTATTGTGGGAACCTCTTCCGTCAAAATAAACTAGATCAATACCTTGTTCAGAACAGACTTGTTCGGGTGTTGTCATAGGCAAGTATTACTTTCTATTTCTCATACGAGCTTCTAGTAGCGAGGAGATGAGGTCTAAATCCTCGTTGTTTAGTTCGTGTCCATCGTAAAAGAAGCTTTCTACTGCGTCTTTTTTGAGATCTATTTCTGTTTTTGTAGTTTTTACTCCAGCAATAGCAGGGTTATCTGTACGACCAAGCAGGTAGTCGGTGGACACGTTGAAGTAGTTAGCAATTTCTGCTATACGTTCAGCATTTGGAGTAGAGTTTTTTATCTTATACAGTGTATTTCTGCCATAACCTAAGTCTTCTTCGACTTGTCCAAGAGATTTTCCACGCTTTTTTGCCAATTCTTTTATTTTTTCAAATGTCTCAAACATTGTTAAATAAACCTTTCTAAGACATCACAAAAAATATTTAACAAATTTGGTGTAAAAAGGTTGACTAATTATCCTAAAAGGTGTAAAATATTTTTTGTAAGTAAGTTACAACTAAAAAAACAACTAAGAAATAAATTATAAAAAATGTTTTGGCGAACGGTATTTATAGATTTATTAGTGTTTTTATTATGCTTTCATTTTAGCCGATTTGGTGTTAGTTGTCAAGCGTAATGCAGAAAAATAGTTAAAATTTTAGTTGTTTCTTATTTACAAATTAGTAAAGAGGAGGGGTATATATGCCAGATATCGCAAACGGTCGCGAAAGAGTTAATGCTTTCTTAAAGGAGAAAGGCATTAAAAAAGCAACTCTAGCGGTTGCTTATGGCTTTAAACGACAAGAAGTAACAAACATTCTAAGTGGTACGACTAAAGGACCACGAGCGAACAGCTTCATTCTCCAAGTGATTGAAGATTATGGGATTGAGTAGGAAAGATTTGAGGAGTTGGAGGGAAAACATGAACGAAGTTATTAAAGTGACTGTGAATGATAATCACGAGCCGATTGTATCTGGTCGTCAGTTGCATGAGGCATTGGGAGTTAAAACACCATATGATAAATGGTTCCCACGCATGACTGAATATGGATTTACAGAAAACGAAGACTTTTCGACATTTTTGTCGGAAAGTACAGGAGGACGCAGAGCGACTGACCACATCATCAAGTTAGACATGGCCAAAGAAATTGCCATGATCCAGCGGACAGAGAGAGGTAAGCAAGTCCGACAGTACTTTATTCAGGTAGAAAAGGACTTTAACAGCCCTGAGAAGATTATGGCAAGAGCCTTGCTCATGGCTGATCAGAAAGTCAACAAGCTGGAAGCTCAGATAGAGGCGGACAAACCGAAGGTACTCTTTGCGGACGCAGTCAGCGCAAGTCACACGTCTATCTTGGTCGGAGACCTTGCTAAGCTCATCAGTCAAAACGGCTACAAAATCGGAGGCAATCGTCTTTTTGTCTGGTTGCGTGAAAATGGCTACTTGATCAAGCGAAAAGGCTCTGACTGGAACATGCCAACACAACGAAGCATGGAAATGAAACTCTTTGAAATCAAGGAGTCAACCATCACACATCCTGACGGTCATATCTCTGTCAGCAAGACCGTCAAGGTCACTGGCAAGGGGCAGCAGTATTTTATCAATAAGTTTTTGAATGAGGAGGCAGGATGATGAGACCAAAACGGTATCCGTATAGTGGGAAAAAAAGTCTACCTTTGTAAAGGCAGACAATGAGTTAGTTGAAAAAATTTTAAGAAAAACTAGTTATCTTGAGAGTTTACTAGCAACCAAATTGTAAGGAGTGGAAATGGAAACATTCATTATATCAGTTCTGACATCTTTAATTGTGACATATACTATGATGCATTACCACATTTATAAAGTAAATGAACTGTACAAAAAATATATTGATTTCGAAACATCAAGTGTTAAGAAATTTGCCGAAGATATCATAAGCAGACTTCCAAAAAATTCTTCCCTAGAGGAGTAGAAAAAATATGAACGAACTAGAAAGAACAGCCCTCAATGAAGTATTGAGGACCGTGACATATATTGCTGAGAAGTTGGATGAGTTGGATATTAAGGTTTCTCAATTGGAAGAAGTGAAAGACAATGCTTCATCAGCGTCATAATCTGCTGCGATAAATTGAGCTGTTGAGAGAATGAATTTCTTCAAATCTTGGATATCTTTGTCGTCATGCTTGCGAACATAATGAGTTTCATCATTGCCAATCCAAGCAACAGATTTTGCTAAAGCTTGAATTTTGGGAAAATCATTTAAGTAGTCAGCGATTACTTGACCAAGCATAATTGATTTGATTTTTCCTTCGTCGTCTTTATTTTTAGATATTGCGTAATCTTTTATGAGAAATTCTGCCGCTTTACGATAGCCGACGCCTGCAATTTGATTTAATGCCTCAGATTCGGCAACGGTTGCTTGAGAATAGATTTCGACAAAAACAGGAGAAACTTTTTCTATGTTTTCAGGGAGTTTAACCTTGATTGGAGGGCGGTAGGTATAATTTACCGTTGATGCATTTTCATAATTATCATTGATATATTCTATCACAAAATATTTTAAACAATCTTCAAAGGAACATCGAAAAATAACGGAAAATCTCCCTTCTTCTGAAATACTGGTTGTTTCAGAGCTTGTACTTTGTCCAACGTGTAGAGGAGACATGGTTCTACCGCAGTGAGGGCATTTCGAAGGAGTATTAATTGTGGTAGTTCTTCGACAATCTCTATATTCAATAGGCACATCTATTTTCATAAAACTCTCCAATCGTTTTTATTTTATTATACCAAATTTAGAAAGGAATACTATGAACGAAATTTTTAATTTTCACGGACAGGAAGTCCGTACTTTGACAATTGATGACGAGCCGTGGTTCGTCGGGAAAGATGTTGCAGACATCCTAGGATATAGTAAGGCTAGGAATGCGATTGCTCTTCACGTTGATGAAGAGGACGCCCTAAAACAGGGCATCCCTATTCAAGCCTCTGCAATTCACTTTCAGATTGTGCCTTTAATTCTTTTATTTTGGAATCAGTTTGATGTTTATTTGCGAGATAAACAAGAAACGCAGGGACGCATGAAGTTAAAAAAGTTATCAAAATTTGATTAGTGTCCATAGATTCTCCTCCTTTCTATTGAAATTTTGACTAAAACGGTGAGAGGTCTCAGTCAAAATATATTATAATTCAAATATTTTTATTTGTCAATATATAGTGTAAGAAAGGATGTTATGTGTTCGAGAAACACAACATATGGTAGTTTGAATGTGGAGTAAGATTGAGCAACAATTAAAGTCAAAAGGTTGGTCAATGTACAGATTAGCCAAAGAATCAAATGTCCATCCATCTAATTTTTCAAACCTAAAGGCTGGGAGATTAAAAGAAATGTCGTGGACGAATATGTGCAAAATTGCTGACGCACTGGAAGTCAGCTTGGATGAATTTAGATAACAAAAAAGCACCTGACGGTAATCAGGCGCATACTTAAATAATTTAAACCATTATATCACAAAAATGCTTGCCCGCATAGTTGAGAGGATGTAGAAAATGGAAGGTATCACGTTACAATTACGATTGGACGGCGAAAGTGCTGAATTGTTCACGAATCAATTATTGGCTTTTGCTAAAAAGCAAGTCAAGGAACAGTTAGAGAATGATCGCATGCCAATCAATCAACAAGCTTTGATGAAGAAGTTCGGCTTTACTCATAGTTATGTTAAGATGCTAGAGCGCAAAGGATTAAGATTTCGTAAGCAAGGGAAAGATACTATGTATGATGTCAATGATGTTTATGAGATTTTGGAATTAGAAAAAGAAGTACGAAAATTGAGAGCATAAGGAGAACAAAATGTTTAAAGCAATTCGCACAATCAAAAAAATCAAACAACTTCAGAAAGAAATGCAGGCATTCAGCCTTACTTTTCTAACTATGCAAGAGCTAGGCTTGGTTCCAGAAACCGAAAAAGGTAAGGCAAAAGCTCAAACGATGCATGACATAAGCCACATGATCAAGGATATTTTAGACGGAAAGTCAGTAGATGAAGCGATGAAGCGTCTAGATATCGTGGTAGAAGCTGATGTCGATTAGTAGTGAAACGGAGGGTATCAATGGTAGTTAAAAATAAGCGATACTACTGGATTCAACTCACTCAGGATTTTTTCAAATCAAAAGAAATGAAATTGCTTCGGAAGATCGCTGGTGGGGATACGCACACTATCATCTATCTCAAAATGATGTTGATTAGTTTGGAAGATGGAGGGTGCATCTACTACGATGGACTTGCTGATAATCTTGCTGAAGAAATCGCTCTTATGATTGATGAGAATGTTGAAGACATCAAAATTACTTTGCTTTTTTTAGAAAGCAAAGGTTTGCTGACTAGAAAAAATGACAGAGATTATTTCTTAGAGCAAGTTCCTGAGATGGTAGGTAGTGAAACCGCAAGCGCCAGAAGGGTTCGCAAGTTTCGAGAAAATCAATTGGCGTTACAATGTAACAACGATGTAACAAAGCGTAACGGAGATATAGATATAGAGAAAGATATAGATACAGATATAGAGAAAGATGTAGATGAAAATCCAGTCGCACTCATCGTTGAAGAATATCAATCTCGTATCGCTCCGTTGGATGGAACTCAATTTGAACTCTTGAAAGAGTTCATCACATTAGATGGCATGGAAGCGAAGGTTGTCCTGAAAGCAATTGGTCTTGCTGCTGATAATGGTAAAAGGAATTTTAGTTATATCAGAGCGATTTTGACCAATTGGAAGAACGATGGAGTTTTGACGATTGCAGCAGTCGAGGAACGTGAGCGAGCTTACAAGGAAAGTAAAATCAAGGGTCAGTCAGGGAATCAAAAATCAAATGTTCCTGAATGGTCACAGCCTAACTATGTCAACAATACCAGTGATGAGACTAAGAAGGAACTCGAAGAGCGTAAACGTGAACTACTTGAAAGGCTTGAAAATGGAGGTGGCTGATGTTTATCTTGAAACATGGGTCAAGAGAAGACAAACCGTTCTTGATGTCTGTAGCTATTAGTGTGACTGGAATTGATGTTTCGTATTCTGACGAACGGAAAGCTATGAGGTTCATTTCTCGTGCAGTTGCGTTGCAGGTAGGCAAGGCATTGAGAGTATCCTTTGGAAATTTCTATCCAGTGGAGGTGGAGGGATGATAAAATTCTTAAACGGTGACTGTATGGATATCATGAAACAATATCCTGATGATTACTTTGACCTAGCTATTGTCGATCCGCCATATTTTTCTGGACCGGAAAAAAGGAAATTTTACGGACGGAAAATCAGTCCAATAGGTGTCAGCAGACTCTATGGCGAAACCTCAGAGTGGCAAATTCCAAACAAAGATTATTTTGATGAACTTTTCAGAGTATCTAAAAATCAAATTATTTTTGGTGTGAACTACTTCGATTATTCTTTTGGTTCTGGTCGTATCGTTTGGGACAAAGTTAATGGTCATTCAAGTTTTTCAGATTGTGAGATAGCATACTGCAGCTTACATGATAGTACACGTCTGTTTCGCTATATGTGGAATGGTATGATGCAAGGCAAGTCAATATCTGAAGGTCATATTCAGCAAGGAAATAAGGCATTGAATGAGGTTAGAATTCATCCGACTCAAAAACCAGTCAACCTTTACCTTTGGTTATTGCGAAACTACGCAAAAGACGGAGACAAGATTCTTGATACTCATGTTGGTTCAGCAAGTAGTTTAATTGCTTGTCAGGAGTTAGGTTTTGAGTATGTAGGTTGCGAGTTAGATAGAGACATCTTTAATCTTGCTAAACAGAGACTTGATGCTTACGAGAAGCAGTTGAAGTTATTTTAGGAGGCATTGATGATTGAACTCTATTTCATTTACAACGGACACCGCAAGATACTCATTGGGAGTTTTGGCCACATACATAGCGCAATCAATGAATTAAAGAAACATCAAGCTAGTTACTCAGCTATAAGTCATCCACGTTTTCGGAAAAGCATGAGTGAAGAAAACATCAGGATTGATTACGGAGCAACTGACTGCTACTACTTGATTACGAAGAAAAGAGAGGAAAAGTAAGATGAATACAAAAATGAATTTGGAAGAAAAGGTTCAACAGTGGTTTGTTGACCGAAATTTACATGAAGCAAATCCGGTCAAGCAGTTCTTGAAGCTGATGGAAGAGTCTGGTGAATTGTTTGAGGGCATTGCAAAGGATAAATCTGAACTGATTTACGATGCGCTCGGAGACATCCAGGTAGTTTTGATTGGACTTGATCAACAGATTAAGAATGGTGCTCAGATTTCAGCCAATCAACAGGAACTTGAATTGCTGCTGATGGTTTCCAGCTTGGGCAATATAGCTCAGAAGCTATACGCTCATGTCTGTCACAATGAAACACAAATTCCTTTAATCAAAACAGATTTGATGTTTCTTGACAGCGTGATCAGTACGGTTTCATTTTGCAATGGCACTACAGCTGAAAGTTGTTTAGAAGAAGCTTATGAAGTTATCAAGGACCGCAAAGGAAAGATGATCGACGGGGTGTTTGTCAAAGAGGAGGATTTATAAAATGAAAAGACTAGGGATTGTTTTAGGTGCTGTATTTGTAATCGTTGTATCGCCATTTGTGGTTCAGTATGGTTGGAATGAGATTATCACAACAATTGTTCCAGTTGGTAAAATTACAGTTTGGCAAGCATTAGGGATGGATGCACTACTATCTTTCATCTGGCCTGTGCTATCTAGCAAAAAAGAATCTGAAGAGGATTATTCATATGCTGTAAAAAGCAGTATTTCGAAAATCATTACATGTGCATTCTTGATATGGTTAGCTAGTTTGTTCTTGTGAGGGTATTCATGAAAAATTTAAAAATCCTATGTGTTGTTTTACTCGCATCATTCCTCGTGGCATGTCACCAGATTTCGAGTGGGACAGTGGTAGATAAGTACATTGATGAACCTCACACAACGTTCATACCTGTTATGAATGGTAAAAGCTCGGTACTGGTACCAACCAGAACCAAAAGAAGATATATCCTAGTCGTTTCAGGACAAGTAGGAAATAAGCACGTTGAAGAAACATTTGAAGTGACAGCCGAGGAATACAAATACTATAAAATTGGCAATACTTTTATAAAAGATGCCGTTTTAGAAAATGAAGAAGGAGAAGAAAATGATCAATAATGTTGTTTTGGTAGGTCGCTTGACTCGTGATCCTGAGTTACGATACACACCGTCAAATGTGGCTGTTGCGACTTTCAGTTTGGCAGTGAATCGCAATTTTAAGAATCAGGCAGGTGATCGTGAAGCTGATTTTATCAGTTGCATCATGTGGCGTCAACAGGCTGAGAATTTTGCAAATTGGGCAAAAAAGGGCGCCTTGGTTGCTGTAGTTGGTCGCATCCAAACTCGTAACTATGATAATCAGCAAGGACAACGTGTCTATGTGACGGAAGTTGTAGCTGAAGGCTTTCAGCTTTTGGAAAAGCGAGATAAGACTGCGGACCATTCGAGCGTGGAAAATCAGATGCCACCAAGCTTCGGAGCCAGTGATCCGATGGATATTCCAGATGATGGATTGCCATTTTAAGGAGGCGTGAAGGATGAACAGACTGAAACAATTGAGAAAAGAAAAGGGGTTGACTCAGCAGGAATTATCTGAAGCAATAGCTGCACCAGCTCGGAGTATTCAACGTTGGGAAAATGGAGAAAGCCAAATCAAAACGAATAGAGCAGATGAGTTAGCAGATTATTTTGGAGTAAGCGTAGGATACTTGCTTGGTTATGAACCTGAAAGTGAGCAAGTTAGCAATTATCAAAAAATAAAAATTTGCTTCTCTGATGGTGAAGAACTTAGTTTTCTAGTAAGAAATTTTACAGAAAAAGAACTTACGAAGATTACTAGTCAGTTCAACAATGGAAATTTGATGAGGATTAGAAATTTGTCTGTCAACCCTAAGAGTGTCAATTATTTTTTTGTTGAAGACTTTGAAGAAAATGAGGAGGTTAATAATGAACATTCAGGAACTAATTGAACGATATGAAAAATTTAAAGCTAGCAAGAAAAAATTGGCCTCGGTTGATTTGGTTTTGAAAGACTTACGGTCTTTAGATGAACCAGAACCGTTGCCGTTCAAGTTAAAAGATATCGTTCGTCGAATCAGAGGGTTTGATCCGACGACACAGACTAGATGGCTTAATGATATCCTTAAAGAATTAGGGGACGACTGCGGTTCAATGAAATATCGCAGTGGTTACGAGCAAGGCAAACTTGAGGGAGCATGGGTTGGCCAACAATTGAAGGATGCTGATAAGATTCGACAAGAATTGAATAAACCAGTGATTCCGCAGTTTGTGGCGGAAATTATCGAGTATTACAAGGGACAGAACGCTACATTATATGATGCGCTTAGAGAAAAAAACTTCAACAAACAATACAATGAGTGGTTGATGAATGAACAGGATGCTTACAACAAAGTCGCTCGTGCTTGGCTATTCGGCTACGAGGTCGAGAAAGAGAAGAGGTATTTTGTGAAGATAAAAGGGATTTGTGGAAAGCACGAAACTTTGAACCGTGAGAAACATTCAAACAAATGGCTATTCTCAGACCGTGAAGAAAACTCACTTTATGAAACAAAACACACCCGAAAAGAGCTAGAAAAAGCTGGATTTGGCTGGGTGTTTGATTGCGAAGGTGTGGAAGTTGAGGAGGTGGAATAATGAGTAAATTTGAAATCTCCCTGTCTAAAGATGACCTTGAACATATCGCTAACGGTTATGATATCAAAATCAAAATCAACGGTAAAAGATTTTTGGAAACAAATGAAATCATTTTGAAGCCTGCATTGACAAATGATGTTATGGCTCCGATATTGAATTATAAACACAAAATAATTAATACAGAACAAACTAGTTTTGCAAACAATTTTTTAGGAGGGGCGAAGTGAAACGATTTATCGCAATCTGGATTTTATTGTCTGCTGTATTAAATATTTGGCAGAGTATCCACATAAAAAAACTAGAAGCAAAGCGTCCGATTGTCGTCTATAAAGCTGATAATCAAGGTGCAGAAATCAAAGGTAGAGTCTCACAAAAGGAGAAGATTGGCGACATGTACACTATCACAGTACAAAATTACGGAGTATTCGTAGTTACTCAAACAAACTATGAATCTCTAAAAATAGGAGATGAGGTAATATTGTAATGATAAAGTACAAGAAACCAACTTACATCATCATTCAGGAAGCAATGGCAGAGCGCATTAGATTTCTGGAAGATGAACTGTATGAAAGGGCCTATAAGGATATTGAGAAGCTAGAAGCTCAAAATGATTTCTTAAAAGGTCTTTGTAACAACCAGCTTGATATCATCATGGATTATGAATGGAAGCAGATGCAGGAGCAGGCTGAGTTCATAAAAGCTAATACTAGAAAGTGGAGAGCAAGATGCAGCTAAGATTGAAAGAACTTAGAGAGGACCTGTGTTTATCTGTAGGACAGATGGCGAAAGAGACAGGTGTTTCACAAAATACAATCCATTTGTACGAGCGAGGTGGATATCCGTCCATTAAGCAAATTGAAATGATTGCTAAAACCTATGATGTAAATCCTGCTTGGCTAGTTGGATGGATAGATGATGAAATGATGCCTGGAATCCAGGTTTTTGAAAAAGTGGTCTACAAAGAAAGTCCAACAGCAAGATTGCCAGATTATTTCAATAATAATAACGATGGTAAGATTATCAAGTGGAAGAAATCACGAAGATTTTGACGGAAGAATTACTTGAGATAGAAACGAGGTGAGCAATGCCCTTCTTTCCTGATATAAATAAAGCTAAAACAAAAGAAAATGCCAAGAAAATTTTAAAGGGATATCCTCGATGGCGTCGTGTGGCCAATGACACTGAAGGTCAGAGAGTAACGACAACCTACTCATTCATGCCTAGAAACCAGTCAAGTGGAAGAAATAGTCAAGTTGAGAAGTTAGCTATACGGAAAGTTGATGCAGAACTTGAGCTGGATGCAATTGAACAAGCAGTTAGTAACTTACACGATCCTCTATATCGTAGGATACTTTTTGAAAAGTATCTTCAGTGGGATTGCAAGAAAGATGAAGTAATTTCTCGGGATTTATCAATTTCAGAAAGTTCATACTATGATATTTTGGAGAAAGCTTTGATGGCATTTGCAGAGTTATACCGCAATGGTGAACAGGTTGAGATTTTGGAGTAAATTCGGAGTTTTTTTGGAGTAAATTCGGAGTAAGTTCGGAGTGGATATATGATTTTATGTGCTAAAATTATATTATGAAATAATTGTAAAGGCAGGCACACACTGTCTTTTTATTTGAGTTTGGAGGTGATATCGTGAAAAAAGTAGAACCTATTCGTGAACTTGATGACATTGAACGGATGAAAGACTTTTTAAAATCAAAGAGTGAGCGAAACTATGTCCTAATCATGTGCGGTCTGTATTCTGGAATGCGCATCAGCGATATCATACCTCTCCAAGTGAAACAAGTGACAGGTGATAGAATCGAGGTTACTGAAAAGAAAACTGGTAAGGTCAAGCGATTTGCTATCAACCCTGAATTAAGAAAAGCTTTAAGTCACTACATTAAAACAAATGACCTTAAAGGTTATGATTACCTATTTCCAAGTAAGAAAAAAGTTAGGACAGACGGAGTAAGAATCGTTCATATTGGAAGAGTTGCAGCTTATCAAATATTAAAGCAAGCAGCTGAACATGTTGGCCTTAAAAACATTGGGACTCACTCAATGAGAAAATCATTTGGTTATCATCATTACAGAAAAAATCAAAATGTAGCGATCTTGATGGAATTATTTAATCATTCATCTCCAGATATCACACTTGATTATATAGGTATTAAGCAGGATGAATTGGATGATTCAATGATGAATTTTAGCTATTAAATGACTATTTATTTTACATATTGAGAAAAAGTAAATCAGTTTTTAATGAAACAGATGTAAGCACTTGCTACAGTTGACTTTTAAGAATGTTAGTTTTATTTAACAGAATATAAGATATGTTAAATACAAGAGGGGGTGGGTGCACTAAAAACACCCCTGTTTTGAAAAATACCGAGGGGGTATATTTGAGAATACCAATCCCCCTCCCCTAAGAAGAAAGGACCCCCTCCCTAGATGAATACCCCCCAGGATAGACCGGACCGGAGTGGTCCTCACAGAGTCGCTTTTGAAAAGAATAAAAAGATTATTCTAAAGACCAGAAATACTTGTGGGATTTGTGGACTACCAGTGGATAAGTCATTGAAGTATCCACATCCTTTGTCACCAGTTATCGATCACATTATTCCAATCAATCGAAACGGTCATCCATCAGACATCAACAACCTACAGCTAGCGCACTGGCAATGCAACAGACAGAAGTCTGATAAGTTATATGCTGACGATAGGTCAGCCAATGCTACTGTTGTAGGCAATCGCAACCTGCCACAGTCAAGAGATTGGACAAAGTACAGAGCTTGAAGAAGCCAAAAAAGAAAAATTATATTATTTTTTAAAAATATCAAAAATAATAATGAATGCTTAGAATTTGAAAAAATAACAGATATGTGTGAAGTAAGTCCTAGCAGAGGATAGGGGGGTATCCCCCTCCCACTAGGCGCTCGAGGGCTTCACGCCGTCACTGTACATTTTTTCTCGCGCCAAATCACTACAATGGAAGGAGAACGGTTTGGAATTAAGAGGAATTGAGTATCTTAGGAGAAAGTTGACTCTCTATCAGAGCAGAGTCAATCTGAGGTACAAGCATTATGCGATGCAACACTATGAAGCGCCGACAGGAATCACAATTCCTGCACATATCAGGGTAAAGTATCAAGCTGTTCTTGGTTGGGCTGCAAAGGGAGTTGATAGTCTTGCAGATCGTTTGATTTTCAGGGCATTTGCTAATGATGATTTTAATGTTACAGAAATTTTTGATCGTAATAATCCTGATATCTTCTTTGATAGTGCTATTTTAGCTGCGCTGATTGGTTCGTGTAGTTTCGTCTACATTTCGAAGGGTGAAGATGATGAGGTGAGGTTGCAAGTCATTGAATCAAGTAATGCAACTGGTGTCATTGATCCTATAACTGGCTTGCTTGTGGAAGGTTATGCGGTGTTGGCTCGTGATGATTACAATCATCCAACACTTGAAGCCTACTTTGAGCCTAATGCTACTCACTTCGTTCCGAAAGATGGGGAGCCTTACTCGGTTACGAATGAAACTGGTATTCCTCTGCTGGTTCCTGTCATTCATCGTCCTGATGCGGTTCGTCCTTTTGGTCGGAGTCGTATAACCAGAGCTGGTATGTATTATCAGAAATACGCTAAGCGTACCTTGGAACGGGCTGATATCACTGCTGAGTTCTACTCATGGCCACAGAAATATATTCTTGGGCTTGATCCTGATGCAGAGCCTATGGAGAAATGGAAAGCTACTGTATCAAGCTTGTTGACGATTTCTTCTAGTGATAAAGGCGAGAAGCCGAGCGTTGGACAGTTTACTACCGCTAGCATGTCACCGTTTACTGAACAGCTGAGAACTGCTGCTGCTGGATTTGCTGGTGAAATGGGATTGACTTTGGATGATTTGGGCTTTGTGTCTGACAATCCATCATCTGTGGAAGCTATCAAGGCTAGCCATGAGAATTTGCGCTTGGCTGGTCGGAAGGCTCAGAGGTCTCTGGGAGCAGGTTTGCTCAATGTGGCTTATGTTGCTGCTTGCTTGAGAGATGATTTTCATTATGCGAGAAGTCAATTCGTAAGAACTACAGTCAAATGGGAGCCATTGTTTGAAGCGGATGCGAATACGATGACCATGATTGGTGATGGTGTTGTGAAATTGAATCAGGCCTTACCTGGCTACATCAATGCGGAGACAATTCGTGATCTTACTGGTATCGCTGGAGATATGTCAGCTAAACCAGTGGTAAGCGAGGGTGGTTCAAATGGAGAATGATGTTTTACCTGGTATCTTGCAAGAGGTTCAGGAGAGGTTTGAGAGAGATTTCGGTAAGAGTGAGATTGTCAGAAATGCTTTTGCTACATTAAAAGCAAAAAAAGCCACTTACAAAACTGCAAATGAGTTTGCGATTGAAATTGGAGAGATTCTTTCTAAGGCTCTAGGAGCGTCTCTGAGCGCCGATAAATTACCAGATGGTAAAATGTATTACAATATCGCTCAGCGTTTGCTGACGGACGTGCTAGGACGAAATCACGAGCTTGTTAGTGGCTATGCTAGCGATGTTCAGAAAAATTTGAATGATGAAGCAAAAATCGGTCTCAAAGTGCAAGTTCCTGAGTTGAATCAGGATCGAATCGCTGGTATTGTCAATCGCTTTTCGTCTGAGGAGAATTTTGAGGATGTCAGTTGGTTGCTCGGTGAACCTATTGTGAATTTCACTCAGTCCATTATCGATGATACAATCAGGAAGAATGCGGAGTTTCATGCTAAAACTGGATTGGTACCGACGATCAGTAGACACTCTACTAGACGTTGTTGCAAATGGTGTGATAGCTTGGTAGGAAATTATATATACGGTGAAGAGCCAAATAATTTCTACAGAAGGCATCAGCATTGCACTTGTGTAATTGACTATCATCCTAAAAATGGTAAGGTTCAAAATTCTTGGACTAAAAAAATCAGAAATGAGAGTTCTGATGAATTAGAAAATCGCAAGAGAATGAATATTGATGTGCGTGATAATAATCGCAAAGCAGATATTCAGGAATACAAGAAAATGGTTGATGTTTTAGGAGTTCAAAATGCTCCTATTTCACTAGCAAAGTTTCAGGATTTGAAGTATAATGGTGGTGAGGGATATGAACACTTAAAAGATGTAGTTTATATCCAGGAAAACTTCAAAAATGGCACTTGGTTGGATAAAATCAATCCAGAGAAACAAGCTAAGCATATTCAGTCAACATCACTTTCTGGAAAGAGCTATTTTTATGATCATGTAGATGTAAATGCTTTGTACGATAAGTACAAGATGACTGGTTTTTTAGAAACTAGTAGAAAAGGCGCTAAAACCAGCAATGAAAAGGTTGATTTATTTGAAGATAGTCCGTTAGGAATTGATGTTTATACTGGTAAGCCAGTAAATGCTATGACAATCAAATATAGCAAAACTGGCGCACACTTAATACCGACATACTACGAAAGGGGAGACTGATGGAACTTAGAAAATTTAATAACAAGGTTGTCAGAATCACCGATATTGACAACCAGACCTTCGAAGGCCTCTGTCTTTATGAGGACAAGGATGTCTATGATGAAGAATATGATGGGTTGTCCGTTAAGTCAGGAACCCGGTGGACAAAACTCTTTGAGGACGAAATCAAGGAAGTTAAAATTATAGCATAAGCACGTTGACAGTGGTCAGGGTGCTTTTATTATGCTTTGGAAGGAGTAACGATGGGAAACACAATTGATTTTTCAGAGAAAAAGTCTAGTCTTGAGCGCGGTGCTTCCGTGAAAGAAATTTTGGAAGAAAATCTTGAGGCTAGCCATGGCTACACTTCGGTGCTGGTGGTTTCTTTAGATAAAGATGGTGAGATAAATCTTGGCTATAGCTGGGAAAGTAGTTTGCAGGCATTGGGAATGCTGGATGTTGCTAAAAATTATATTTTGAACGTGATCAATTAAATTATCCCAGCGATAGGGTTATCATGCGATGACGATTGAAAGGAAATTAGAATGGCGAGGAAGAAACTTGGCAATCAGAATCCTACTCAATCGGTGATTTTAAAATATGTCAAGAAAAATTCAAGAGCTAGAGAAGCGATTGAGCTTTACGAACGGACTGGTCTTTCTTGCTATGCCTGGCAGAAAAATCTCTTACTGCCTATGATGGCTGTTGACAAGAACGGTCTTTGGGTGCATCAGAAGTTTGGCTACTCTATCCCTCGTCGTAATGGTAAATCTGAAATCCTATATATTGGTGAAATTTGGGGGCTACATGAAGGATTAAATATCCTACATACTGCCCACAGAATTTCCACATCTCATGCCTCTTTCGAGAAGGTGAAACGATATCTTGAGAAAATGGGGTATGTGGATGGTGAGGATTTTAATTCTATTCGAGCCAAAGGGCAAGAGAGAATCGAACTTTATTCAACGGGTGGTGTTGTCCAATTCCGTACCAGAACATCAAATGGTGGTCTTGGTGAAGGGTTTGACATGCTGATCATTGACGAGGCTCAGGAATATACTACTGAACAGGAATCTGCTTTGAAATACACGGTTACTGATAGTGAAAATCCTATCACAATCATGTGTGGGACACCTCCGACACCTGTATCAAGTGGAACGGTTTTTACTAAGTATCGTGAGACTTGTCTCTTTGGGAAAGGGAAGTATTCTGGCTGGGCTGAGTGGTCGGTTTCTGATGAAAAGGAAATTGACGATGTGGAAGCCTGGTATAATTCTAATCCATCCATGGGATACCACTTAAATGAGCGGAAAATTGAAGCAGAGCTTGGTGAGGATAAGTTGGACCATAATATCCAACGTTTGGGATTCTGGCCAACCTACAACCAGAAATCTGCTATTTCTGAAACTGAGTGGAACGAGCTCAAGGTGGATGATGTCCCAGAATTATCTGGCAAGTTGTCTGTTGGTATCAAGTATGGCCAAGACGGAACGAACGTGGCATTGAGTATTGCTGCACGGACCAAGGATGGCCGTTTCTTTATCGAGACAGTCGATTGTCAGTCTGTTCGTAATGGGAATGAGTGGATGGTTGCTTTCTTGCGTCAAGCCGACGTGGCTCAAATTGTCATTGATGGCGCAAGTGGTCAAAAGATCCTGGACGAAGAGTTGAAGGACTACAGAATCAAGAACGTGATTCTACCAACGGTGAAAGAAATCATCGTGGCCAATGCTCTTTGGGAGCAGGGGATTTACCAGAAGACCATCTGTCACGCTGGCCAACCATCGCTATCAAAAGTAGCTACTAACTGCGACAAGCGGAATATTGGCTCAAATGGTGGCTTTGGTTATCGATCGCACTTTGACGATATGGATATTTCTTTGATGGATAGTGCTTTGCTTGCGCACTGGGCTTGTGCTACGACCAAGCCTAAGAAAAAGCAAAAAATCAGTTATTAAAATAAGCGGTCTTGCGACTGCTTTTTTTGATGCCCAAAATTACCGAACTGCCGGGGAAGCAGGAGAAAGGAGACATGAGAATGTCAGAATTTAAACCAATCACTACACAAGAAGAATTTGATGCTGCTATTAAGGGGCGCTTATCTCGAGAGAAAGAGAAGTATGGCGACTATGACCAGCTCAAGTCTCGTGTTGCAGAATTGGAAGAAGAAAATGTTGGCTTGAAGTCAACAATCGAAGCTACTAATCAAAGCAAGGCAGATACTGACAAGCAACTTGAAGAGTTGCAGAGTCAAATCGCTGGTTATGAGACGGCTAGTCTGCGAACTCGTGTGGCTTTGCAGTACGGATTGCCTTACGACCTTGCAGACCGTTTGCAGGGAACTGATGAAGAAAGCTTCAAAGCAGATGCAGAGCGCTTGGCATCTTTCGTAAAACCTACTGAACATTTCGCACCAATGCGAAATCTAGAGCCTACTCTAGAAAAAACTGAAAATACATCTTATAAAAACCTAGTACAAGGTTTAGTTTTTGAAGATTAAAGGAGTAAAAATATATGACAGATCAACTATCAAGAGGAACATTATTTGACCCAATGCTTGTGACAGACCTTATCAACAAAGTTAAGGGTCACAGCTCACTGGCTAAATTGTCTAATCAACAAGCGATTCCTTTCAATGGGTTGAAAGAATTCACCTTCTCGTTAGATGCTGATGTAGACATCGTTGCAGAAAACGGGAAGAAAACGCATGGTGGTGCAAGTCTAGAACCTGTAACTATTGTACCTATCAAAATTGAGTATGGTGCTCGTGTATCTGATGAGTTCATTTTTGCATCAGAAGAGGCTAAAATCGATATTTTGAAGTCATTCAATGAAGGGTTTGCTAATAAAGTAGCTCGTGGTATTGATATCATGTCCTTCCATGGCGTAAATCCACGTACTAAACAAGAATCCGCTGTTATTGGGGATAACTGTTTTGACAAGGCGGTCACTCAGACAGTGAACTTTACAACAAGCGATCCAGATACTAATGTCGAAGATGCAGTTAAAATGATTCAAGGAGCTGATAATATCGTTAGCGGTATGGCTATTGATACTACATTTGCAAGTGCACTAGCTAGCATGAAGAACTCAGCTAATGAGCGCCTATACCCTGAATTAGCATGGGGAGCAAATCCGGGGGCTATTAATGGTCTACCTGTAGATGTGAATACTACAGTTGGTCTTAATGTTGGAACCAATAAGGATGTTGCTATTGTTGGTGACTTTGCTAACATGGTTAAATGGGGATATGCTAAGCAGATTCCACTCGAAGTTATTCGATATGGTGATCCAGATAATTCTGGAAAAGACTTGAAAGGTTATAACCAAGTCTATCTTCGTGCAGAAATCTATCTCGGATGGGGAATTTTGGACAAAAACAGCTTTGCTCGTGTTGTGAAAGCGGGGTAGTATATGGAGTACATTAATGTAAAAACAGGGACTACTATCGTTACTGAAAATGCAATTAGTGGAGGTGATTGGGTTCCAATTGAAGAATATAAGCCCTTGGACTCATTGACTAACGCAGCGTTGAAAGAAATCCTTGATGAAAAAGGGATTACTTATGATAATCGCGCCACAAAACCTGAATTGATTTCACTGATTGAACAAGCTGACACTGAAGCTCAGTAGCCGCTTGACTGGAGGTAGAAATGGAAAACTTTGCAACAGTAGATGATCTGAAAAAATTGTGGCGGGCGTTAAAATTCGATGAGGAAAAACGAGCCGAGGCGCTGTTGGAAGTTGTTTCTCATTCTCTTCGTGTTGAAGCTAAAAAAGTTGGCAAGGATTTAGATGGGTTGGTGGCTACTGATCCATCTTTTTCCATGGTCGTTAAGTCCGTCACAGTTGATGTGGTAGCTCGCACATTGATGACCTCAACTGACCAAGAGCCAATGACTCAGGTGGCTGAGTCCGCTTTAGGTTATTCCTTCAGTGGTTCTTATCTAGTTCCTGGCGGTGGTCTCTTTATCAAGGATTCAGAATTGAAACGTCTCGGTCTCAAAAAACAAAGATATGGGGTGATTGATATCTATGGGACGGATTAAAGGAATTACTGTAACATTGATTGGAAAAACCAAGACGGGAAAGGATGACTTTGGGCATCCCATCTATGAGAATACTGAAATTCAAGTAGATAATGTTCTGGTTGTTCCAGCTTCAACAGAAGATGTAACTAATCAGCTTAATTTGACTGGAAAGAAGGCTATTTATACGCTAGGTATCCCAAAAAGTGACCAAAACGAGTGGAAAGACCGTGAGGTTCATTTCTTTGGGCGCAAATGGCGCACGATTGGCATTCCGTTAGAAGGCATTGAAGCCATGATGCCTTTGGAATGGAATAAGAAAGTGATGGTTGAAGTGTATGAGTAATTTCAAAGTCAAGCTTATCGGTGCGGGTGTAGGAGCTCTTTTGAAATCAAAAGAGGTTCAGGATATTCTGAACAAAGAAGCAACGGTCATTAAAAAAAGATGTGGTCCTGGCTATGAACAAGATAGCCACGTTGGTAAGACAAGAGCCAATGCTATGATTTATCCAGCTACGCAAAAAGCGAAAAGGGATAATTTGAAAAATAACACATTGTTGAAGGCGGTGCATTAGATGATTGAAATTATTATCAAGAAATATCTTGACGGTCATTTAGATGTACCGTCATTTTTTGAGCATGAAGCTGAAGCTCCCGATAGCTTTGTCATTATTCAAAAAACTGGTGGTAAGGAGCGGAATCATTCTGGTAGTGCAACCTTTGCTTTTCAAAGTTATGGCCCAACTATGCAGAAAGCTGCGGAGCTTAATGTGAAAGTGAAAAGTGCTGTGAAAGGGTTGGTTGAATTAGATTCAATCTGTGGTGTCCACCTAAACAGCGATTACAACTTTACGGACACTGAGACAAAACAATATCGATATCAAGCTGTATTTGATATTAATTATTTTTAAAAAAGGAGAAAATAAATGGCAACAGAAGCAAATGTAACGACTGCAAAACCTAAAATCGGCGGTGCGGTTTTTTCCGCTCCGATCGGGACTCCATTGCCTACAGATGCAACAACAAAACTAGATGTTGCGTTTAAATCACTGGGATATATTTCAGAAGATGGTATGACTAATAGCAACTCTCCAGAATCTGAAAATATCAAAGCTTGGGGTGGTGTCGTTGTAAGTTCAGTTCAAAAGGAGAAGGTGGATACGTTCAAATATATGCTGATTGAGGCGTTGAATGTGGATGTTTTGAAGGAAGTTTATGGTTCAGATAATGTATCTGGGGATTTGTCAACAGGGATTAAGATTAAGGCAAATTCAAAAGAATTGCCACATCATTGCCTTGTAATTGAAACGGTTCTAAAAGGTGGTGTACTTAAACGTATTGTTATCCCTTCAGGAAAAGTAACTGCCATCGATGAAATCACTTATAACGATGGAAGTGTTCTCGGATATGGTACGACAGTCACTGCCTTCCCTAACGCTGCTGACGACACACACTATGAATACATCAAAGGAGCTTAATCATGTCAAGACGAAATCATAAGAAAAAAAATAACGGAGCAACCCCACAGATTAAAACAATTCGTGGTGTTACTTCGACTGGATTTGCTTTTGAAATTACAAAAGAGCGCTTGGAAAACTATGAGTTACTTGAAGCCATCGTTGAAGTAGATACAAATCCGGCAGTTTTACCAAAAGTGGTCAAACTCATGCTTGGTAACAAATCGGAAGATTTGAAAAATCATGTACGAACTGCGGATGGAATTGTTCCTTTGGACAAGATTGGGAATGAAATTCGGGAAATCTTTACAAGTAAGAACCAGTTAAAAAAATAGCACTCCTTGCTAGAATGATTCAAACAGACGAAGATGCTCTTATCTGTGATTTAGCTGAAACCTATGGAATTTTTGACTACAGACAGTTACCTGCTGACCAGGTAGCTGTCTTTGCTTTTGGTCTGAGAGATGATTCACGGATCAAACTAGCAATGACAAATAGCAAGGTTCCTTTTGAAACTTTTTTGCTTGCGGGCGTGCTAGATAGACTTTCTGCTCTTGTTTGGTTTAAAACAACAGACGGTCAGAAAGGAATCAACAAACCATTAATGGTTGCAGAGGAGCTGACAGGTAAAACTAAAGCTAAAGAAAGTAAGGAGATGATCTTCGATTCTGGTGAGGACTTTGAAGAATATCGTCAGCAAATTCTAGAAAAGATAGGAGGTGAGGATTAGTGGCGACAGAAATAGCACAAGCTTATGTACAATTGATACCATCAGCCAGAGGTATTACTGGTAAAATCCAATCACTTCTCAATCCTGAAGCTAGCGCAGCAGGACAAAGTGCTGGGCAGTCATTAGGTTCTAGTCTTGTTAGCGTTATGACAAAGGTTATTGCAGCAGCAGGGATTGGCAAGGCCTTTTCAGCTGCTATCAGTGAAGGTGCAGCGCTTCAGCAATCGCTTGGAGGTATTGAAACTCTTTTCAAAGGTTCTGCTGACAAGGTCAAGGGATATGCTAATGAAGCCTATAAGACAACAGGCTTGTCAGCTAATGCCTATATGGAAAACGTGACAGGCTTCTCAGCTAGTCTCTTACAGTCTTTGGGCGGTGACACGAACAAGGCTGCTGAAACAGCCAACATGGCCATGATTGATATGTCAGACAATGCGAATAAGATGGGGACATCTATGGAGAGCATTCAGATGGCATATCAAGGGTTCGCTAAGCAGAACTACACCATGTTGGACAACCTGAAGCTTGGTTATGGTGGTACAAAGCAAGAAATGGAGCGTCTTTTGAATGACGCCCAGAAGTTGACTGGTGTCAAGTATGACATTAACAACCTTTCAGATGTTTATAATGCTATCCATGCTATTCAAGAGAATCTCGACATCACTGGTACAACTGCCAAAGAGGCGGCATCCACTTTCAGTGGGTCTTTTGAATCCATGAAAGCAGCTGCTCAGAATGTACTTGGAAAGTTAGCGCTAGGAGAGAATATCCTACCTTCTCTACATGCTTTGCTTAAAACAACATCTACCTTTCTCTTTGATAATTTTTTACCAATGGTTGGAAATATTTTTTCTGGCCTTGGCTTAGTTTTGACTGAAGGGATTAGCCAGATTGCTTCTCAGCTTTTTGGGGATGCTTTTGGAAGTGCAGTCTTTGATCAACTATCTCGTGTAACAGGAATCTTTGAGACCTTTTTTGATATGATCTTTGGATCATTAAGCAAGCAAGATAACATTGATATTCTGAATACAATTGGTTTTAGTGAGGAAGCTGCAACTCAAATTGTCAATATTGCAGACAATATCCGAGTTACTTTTGAGAATATTGGGGTCGTTGCTGGCAATGTTGCAAGCATTGTTGTTGATTTTGTCGGAGATCTGTTAGGGATCAAAGACGGAGAGCAGGGAGTGAACCTGTTAGGTTTTGCATTTGAAGGGATCTCAGGCTTTATCAGAGAAGCCTCTGAAAGTCTTAGCAAATTTACATCTTGGTTGAAAGATTCGCCTCTTGCGTTAGATGCTTTAAAATTGGCTGTTGTTAGCATTACGAGTGCATGGGCGGGCTATAAAGCTGTTTTAACGCTAACAAAAGGAATTGAAACAATCAGGAATGCAACTCTGGCTATTACGAATGGTCTTATGCTGGCTCAGTTCGTAAGAACCGGTGCACTCACTACCGCAGAAGCGGCGAATGCGGCTGCTACTATGGGAGCGAGTGGAGCGTTCGGTATTTTTAATGCTGTGTTGTCTGCCAATCCAATTGGGTTAATTGTAGCGGCAGTGGCAGCATTGACAGCTGGTCTTGTATGGTTCTTTACGCAAACAGAAACTGGTCAGCAAATTTGGTCATCTTTTGTGGATTGGATCAAGCAGGCTTGGCAGGGGATTGCTGATTTCTTTGTCTCTCTTTGGTCTGGTATCTCTGAGGGTGCTAGCACATTGTGGGATGGAGTTGTTACAACATGGAATGCTTATGTTGAGTCTTTAAAGGCGCTGTGGAGTGCTGTTGTAACATTCTTTTCTGATTTATGGGTAAGTATTCAAGAAGCTGCATCTGTGGCATGGACAGCTATCACAACAGCAGTGATGGCTATTGTTCAACCGTTCATTGATGGATTCATGAATATTTGGAACAATATTTCAGATGGTCTTACTCAAATTTGGGAAGGGATTAAGATGATTTTCCAAGGCGCTTGGGAATTCATCAAGTCTATTTTCTTGGGTGCTATTCTCATCATCATCGACCTTGTGACAGGGAATTTCAACCAGCTGGGAGCTGATCTTTCTCTAATTTGGGAAGGAATTCAAAATGGCGTCTCCATGATTTGGGAGGGGATTAAAACATATTTCTCTGGAGTTGTAGATGCTATTGTTGGTTATGGTATTGCTGTTTTTGAAAACTTTTCTGCTGTTCTTAGTTCGATTTGGGAGTTTATCAAGTCGGCTGCTTCAGCGACTTGGGAATGGATAAAATCTACTGTAACAAGTCTAATCACAGGTTTGGTGCAGGGAGCTCAAAGTATCTGGGACGGCTTCATGAACTTTCTCTCTAGCTTGTGGGAAGGCATCAAGTCAACGGCAAGTAATGCTTGGAGTTCTCTGGCATCTAGCGTTCTAAGTATTATCAATGGTCTTGTATCCGGGGCGCAAAATGCCTGGAACAGCATGTCTAATGCGGTATCTAATCTAATAAGTAATGTAACTGGATTTTTCAATCAATTGTGGAATATTGATTTGTATGGTGCAGGCCAAGCAATCTTGCAAGGTTTCTTGAATGGTTTGCAGTCTATGTGGTCCTCTGTTACAAATTTTGTTGGTGGTATTGCTAGTTGGATTCGTGACCACAAAGGTCCTATCGAATATGACCGGAAATTGTTGATCCCTGCAGGTACTGCAATCATGCAAAGTTTAGACCAAGGATTAAAAGAACGTTTTAAGGGTGTGAAGCAAACTGTTGGAGGTATGGCTGATGAAATTTCAGATGTATTTTCAGGAGACGGTCTTGATCTGAATTCCTCTGCGTCCGTGACTAAAAGTCTTGAGGCACAGTTGGCTATGCCGTCAGCTCAATTTGAAGCACATGAAAATAAAACCGTGTCTGAGATAGCGATTCTGAGAGCAAGTATGGAGAAGATCCTTACTGCTATCCTTGAGAAATCGTCAGATGTCTATCTAGACAATGACATTATCTCACTCAAAACCTACGAACAACACGGTGCTATTTATGCGAGGGGAGGAATTTAATGGATTATATGATCATCAACGGTTTTAATACATCAAGCCTTCCTGGATGTGTTGTGACAGATTTTGGGAAGGTGGAGGCTGCTAAGCCGAAGGGAGAGAAGACTGACCTTTATGGAGTCAATGGCAGTTATCGTGTGTTAGACGGTTCTTTCGACAGTTACGAAAGGACCTTCATTCTTCACGTTAAAAAAATGGTTGAGATTTCAAGTATTCTTGATAAATTTCAATCGAATGATAATGTTTTGGAGTTTAGCTATCAGCTTGGCTCTTTGTTCTATGCTAACTTTGTGACTGCTAGTTTTGAACCTTTTGGGAATCACGCTTGGAAGTTAGAGATTAAACTTGACATGCAACCCTTCCGTTATCAAAAAACTGTAGATCCTGTTGTTCTTACTGCATCTGGTACAATCAATAATCTTGGGACGATTTATTCGGAACCAATTATCGAGGTTGAGGGGGATGGCGACATCTCCCTTACAATTGGTCGGAAGACCATGTATCTTGCAATTAAGACCAAGGCTACGATTGATTGCAGGCAGGGCAAACAAAACATCTACAATGCAACTGGTGCAGTTCAGAACACGCTTCGGAAACGTGGAGGTTTCTTAGAAATTCCGACTGGTAAGGTTGGTATTTCATTCACTGGAACCGTCCGTAAGATTACTATTCGACCGAATTGGAGGTATAAGATTTGATTTATTTAACAAATGGGAATATGCCTCTGAATGCTGCTTATGCTGATGAAATCGTTCAAGAGGACAACAGCACCTATCAATTGAGCTTCCGATTTCCGACATCTGATTCCTTATGGGAGAAGCTGAAAGAGGAGACTTTTCTAACTGCTGATGACCTACACGGTGAGCAGGATTTCGTCATCTTTGAGGTCGAGAAGAAGCATGGCTATATTCAAGTCTATGCCAACCAAGTATTCACCCTCTTGAATAACTATGTGGTCAATCCTATCTCATTGGACAGGCAGACTGGTTCGACTGCCTTGAGTCGCTTCGCTGGAAGTATCACTCGTGACAATCCGTTCTCGTTCTTCTCTGATATTGAAGATAGACACACCTTTAATATTGGCTCCAAGAATGCTATGGAGGCATTCGCGAAAGATAAGCACTCGATCATCGGCCAATGGGGTGGCGACCTTGTTCGTCATGGTTACCAGGTTAGACTTTTGAAAAAAGGCGGTTCAGAGAATGAATCGCTTTTTATGTACAAGAAAAATCTGTCTAGCTATCAGCACAAGACGTCTACTAAGTCTTTGAAGACTCGAATTACTTTCATCGCGACAGTCAAAGGTGAAGGAGAGAAAGCGCCTGATCGAACCTTCACGGTTACTATTGATAGTCCACTCATTAACAAGTACAGTCAAATCTACGAAGATGTGATTGAGGTTAATGACCAGGATGTGAAGGATGAAGCGAGTCTTCGCAAGTATGGTGAGCAGTATTATCGAACATCGCTTTGTGACATGATGGAAGATAGCCTTGAGATTGAGGTTGTCGGACAGAGTGACGTTCCTGTTCAGATGTTCGATGTAGTGAGCATCTTCCATGAGCGTTACAATCTTGATGTTCGCAAGAAGATTACTAAATACACTTACTCACCGATGGCCAAAAAGTTAAAATCTATCGGTTTCGGTCAGTTTCAGTCTGGCCTTGCGAATGCAATTGGTAACGCAGTGAGTGATGCTGTCAAGGGCGAAGCTCAACAACTTCAAGGCAATTTTGAACGACAGTTAGCAAGAGAAATCAAGAATGCTGACCTTGCTTTTGACAGACAGAAAGAAGAGTTGGTCAACCAATTCACAGATGGTCTCAACGCTACCAGAGCAAGAGCTGAAGAAGTCAAGCAAGAACTGTCTGACACTATTGACCAGCGATTCAGTAGTTTCAACAATGGCCCTCTACAAGAAATCAAGCGCAGGGCTGAAGAAGCCTTGCGAAACGCTGGGGCAAGTAGCTTACTCGCTCAGGAAGCCAAGCGCATTGGTCTGGATTCGATCGCTAAACTTGAAGCGTTTAAGACACAGGCTACGAGCGCTCAGACGAATTTGTCAGGCGCTATAGATGCCTTGAAACAGACTATCGCGAACGATATTCGACCGAAACAGGCGCAGGCTGAAGCTGAGATTGCCAAGCAAATTGAAGCACTATTCCAGACAAAAAAAGAATTGTCTGGTGTGAAATCAGCACAAGTGACCTATGAAGAGACAACGACTCGCAGATTATCAGAGCTGACCAACTTGGCCAATGGTAAGGCAAGCAAGTCAGAACTCACACAGACAGCCGAGGAGCTAGCTAGTAAGCTGGCTAGTGTGCAGGCATCTGGCCGAAATCTATTCTTGAATTCGCTTTTCAAGCAGGACATTTCAAAAACAGGCATTTGGACGACGAGTACTTACGAGGCTACTATTGATAGCACTGATAAGTATTTAGGTCATAATGCCTTAAAAATTGTTGGTCAGAATCCATCTGGCCGAGATGGCGGTAATCCTAAGATTACTTATCCAGCATTGGGACAGTATGGGAAGAATGTTCCTGGGAGCATGACTAATCAAGATGTGACAATTAGTTTTTATGCCAAGGCAAGTAAAAATGGAATAATGCTAAAATCTCGATTAGGGAATATCAATTATAAAACTGGAAATGTGGCATTGTCGACAGAAATTAAACGATATGTTGTCCATATTCCAAAAGGTTGGACGAACGAGTCTAAATTCACAACAAATGAATGGTTGTTCAATTTCAACCAAGAAGGAACCGTTTGGATTTGGATGCCGAAATTTGAAATAAGCGATGTAGATACTTCTTATTCAGAAGCTCCTGAAGATATAGAAGGTCAGATTTCGACAGTTGAATCCAACTTCAGACAGCGCGCTGATGCACTCGATGCTGGGGTGAGAAGTCTGACTGAAGGTCTCAGAACTAAAGCGGATATCAGCTCACTAAATGTGACTGCTGAGAATATCCGGCAATCTGTGAAGAGTTTGGAAACAAGCACGCAGAACAAGCTGGATCAGAAATTGAGCATGACTGAATTTGAGGTGCGGGCTGGCTCGATTCATCAGGAAATCCTGAACGCAACTAAGGATAAGGCAGATAAGACTCTGGTCATGACTGAAGCGGGGAAATTGCGAGAAGAATTTTCAAACTTACGGGTTGGTGGAACTAACTTGTTGAAAGGCTCAAAAGGACCTTTTCTTCCAGATCGGAAGCCAGCTAATTTTGATAACGCTATTCTGTATGCAGGAAATACGTCTATTTACATGGAGCAAGGACAGGAATACATTATTTCTGCTAAAACAGACGGGACCTTTACAGCTCATCACGACGGGAATAAGGAATCCGATAACGTAGTTCTTTGGATTATGGACAAGGATGTCAGAAATTATCAAATTGTATCGGACCTCAAGACAGGTACCACAGGAACGAAAATCACTTGGAATAAGCCGACAGGGATTTATCATCTACGAGTTAACACTTATCACAAAGAAGCAACCAAGAGCGTCTGGGATGTGAAGATTGAGAAAGGCAATGTAGCGACAGACTGGAGTCCTGCGCCTGAAGATACTGATGGACTTATCACTGAAGCTAAAGCTATCTTTGAGCGAACGGCTCAGGGATTGCGAACTGACTTGTCAGCTATTCAAGAATATGTCAACAAAGACGGTCAGCGACAAGAAGCATTGCAGCGTTATACTCGCGAGGAGAGTGCGAAACAAGCGACGGCTGTACGTGAGCTGGTAACAAGGGACTATGTAGGCAAAGCGACTTATCAGGAAGATGTGAAGGGCATCAATCAGAGGATTGAAGCTGTTAAAACTAGTGCGAACAAAGAAATATCTAGCCAAATCGCTAGCTATCGTCAATCTGTTGATGGTAAATTCACGGATATTTCAAGTCAGATAACTACTTATAAGCAAGATTTGGGCGATCAAATCAGCGGTCTATCAAATAGAATTACAAGCAATGAGCAAGAAACTACTACTCAGATTTCAAATTTAACTACTCAAATCTCTGACAACAAAGCAAATGCTGATAGCCAATTTGTGAATGTAACCAATCAACTAGCACAAAAAGTAGAGATTACTGACTTCCAGAAAGTCAAAGAGACAAGCCAACTCTACGAGCGTATTCTGGGAAATACAGATAATGGAATTGCCGATAATGTTGCTCGCATGGCTATGACCAATCAGCTGTTTCAGATTGAGGTATCTAAGAATGAAGGTCTAAAAACAGTTCAAAGACAGATCGCTGGCTCGTGGGCCGTTCAGAACATCAACAGCGAAGGTGATTTGATTTCTGGAATCAATCTTGGCGCTAATGGGTATAACCGATTTGACGGTAAACTGACTCATATCACTGGCGAGACCCTGATTGATAATGCTGTTATCAAGTCGGCTATGGTTGACAAGCTGAAAACAGCCAATTTTGAAGCAGGATCAGTGACCACTGTTATCTTAGATGCTGAAGCGGTCACAGCTGAGAAGCTGAAAGTTGACCAGGCCTTCTTTAACAAACTTGTCGCAAACGAAGCTTACTTGAGTCAACTATTTGCCAAGCAAGCATTTATCAACCGAGTTCAGAGTGTTGCAATCGATGCAAGTCAGGTTCGGTCAGGTATTTTAAGCGGTGACCGAATCTATGGTGGAACGATTCGAGGGGCCAACATCTATGGAGGAACCCTAATTGGTCACACTCAAATTCAGTTAGGGACATACGGTTCTTTTGATACGGTGAACGGAGGTATTCAAATTAATGTGCCTCGTACTGTTAATGCCAAAGATGGCTTGGGAGTTCAATTTATCGGCTCTTACGGTCGTGGAGAAAATGTCCCTTACGGTCTTTTTATCTACAAAGATGCAGATTTTACAGTAGGTGGGACTGCAGAAACAAGTGATGATTTTCTTTTAACGGTTGAAGGCTACATCAATGCGAAGGGGATTGGCTGGTTAAAGACAGGGAAAGGCAGTGTCAATGGTAAAACAACAGGTACTATTGGACTCTGGAACTCAGACAATGTATCTTTGAGCTTTGGTGGATCAGGGAATGATATCTACTATAGTTACAATGGCACAGCATACAGCCTATGGTCAGTAGTCAATCAGCATTTCTCAGACAGACGTCTGAAGGACAATATTGTTGCTTGCGAGCACAAGGCTCTTGATTATATCCAGCAATTCCGATTCAAGGAATACGATTGGAGAAAGCAAGAGGATAGACCACAACAAGCACACACGAAGATTGGATTGATCGCTCAAGAGGTTCAAGCAGTGGATCCTACACTTGTTTACGAAAACGGCGACACGCTGAACTTGGATAATCTCAGATTGACCAATATCGCACTTAAAGCAATTCAGGAGCTTGCTCTTGAAAATCAAAAACTTACACACAGATTGGAG
>NZ_JVFV01000012.1 GCF_001073085.1 Streptococcus pseudopneumoniae | reverse complement strand
GTGTCGGTGCTTGTCTTTCTTGCGCCATAGAGGTTATAGCTGCTTGATGCGACGGCTTGTCCATCCTTGGTCAAGCCTGTCACAGAGCCTGACTGGTTAGTCAAGTAGTTGTAGCTGTCACCTGTTTGGTTGTTGAGGTAGCTAGCTCGACCCTGACCATAGCCATAGGTCTCACGAGCCTTGCCATCATGATCATAGGTTTCAAGGACTTCTGTATGTTCACGATTGATATCGTTGACATAGTTGCGTTCCTCGTAGTAGTTGTAGGTATCCTCTCGTGTGGTATAAGGGATCAGAACATCCTGGACCTGACTGGCATAGGTTACTTCTCCCTGTCCCGGTAAGTTACCGAGTTCTGGTGGGTTGACCACGATTCCTTCCTTGGTCGCTCGATCCTTAGCCACTTTCTGGTGATAGGCTCTCGACACATCGTCAAAGATGCTATGCCAGATGCTTCCTATCGTTTGCGGTAGCGTGGATAGGGCTTGGAGGACATTCTGACTAAAGCCATACCAGAAGAGAGAGTTTTCTTCCCCACTTGGGGCTGTATATGGTGACTTACGACCTGACTTGCCTCTACCTGCATGCGATACCTGATCACCAGATTGATCTTCCTTAGGTTTGCGTTGGAAGAGTTGATAAGTGTTCTTGCCTTCCTTGCGACTAGCAGTGAAGACACGGTTATCATCCCCATCGTAAAGCGCAGCCATGAGAAGGCCCTTCTTGTCCTTGATCGCAAGCAGGCGGTTCTCTGTGTCGTAGATGTAGTCTAGCTTCTCTGAATTCTTCTCAGAAGCGATGCGATTGCCATTCTTGTCGTAGGTATAGGTGATGGTGCCATCTGGACCTTCTAGTTTGGTCAAGTGGTTATGGTCATCATAGGTAAAGCGTGTCTGGCTCTCCTTACCATCAACTGTCTCGGTGCTAGTCAGCTTATTGCCGGCTAGGTCATAGGTGTAGGAGAGCTTGGAAAGTTCCTTACCAGATGCATCCGATACGATCATGTTTTCCACTTGACCCAAAGTATCGTAGGTGTAGGTATGGACTAGGGTTTCACCATCTTGCTTGATGGTTTCCTTAGCGATATAGCCACCATCATCATACTCATAGCCGTAGCTGGAGATGAGCTTGTCTTGCTTGTCCATGTGACGGAGTTCGGTGAGACGGTGAGCCTTGTCATAGGTCAAGAAGCTCTTGGTCCCATCTCCTCGATTAACTTCCGTCAGATCCCCTGCGGTGTTGTAGCTATAGCTGGTCTTTTGTCCTTTGACATCTGTCACGGAAGTGAGACGATCCAGTTCATCGTAAGTATAAGAAACTGTGCTACCATCTGGGTAAATCATCTTCGAGATATTGCCATAAGCATCATACTCGTACTGGATCAGGCTACCATCTCCCTGACGAACGCCCGTGATCTCGCCTTCTTCGTTGGTCGCGTACTGACTAGTTCCTGTCAGATCACTCATAGACACCCGACGGCCGTCCGCATCATAGGTATAGAGCACTTGCCCATCTTGCTTTTCAGAGTGTGAACATAAAACTCTCGAAGAAATCCATCCTCGAGAGTTTTATCTATGGTTCTATTACAGCTGGATAGGTTATTTAAAATTTATCACATTCTTAAGTAAGATTTTAATTATTAGAAAGTGTTTTAATAAACTAGATTTTCAATAAGAAATTTATATTAATTTTTCAATATCCTTAAATCTATACCAATTATATTAAAAAATTTTTTCGCCAGTATTTGAATCTAAGAAATACTTCTTCTCACCTTCGTAAATAAGTATGAGTTCTGTTCCAATAGGCATGTTAAAAATTGGTAATACTGCAGGTTCTATTTCAACAATTGTACTCCAGTCACATACTGACATATTTTCTGAATGTGATAGATACTTTTCAGTATCTATTTTGGAAAAAAACGCCATCCATTATCTAGTTCATCAACGGAATCCTCTCGGAATATCCATTTTATATTCGCCTTATTTTTTAAAATATTATTAGACACTATTGAAGCACCTAATCCCATTCCTATTTTACTCATATTTATGACCTATATTTGTACTAGGTAATTCTGGCCTATAATTAAATGGAAATCTATACCATTCTAAAAACTCAGATTTACTAATTTCTCCACTCATATATTGTCGATGTTTCTCAGAATATTTTTCACCTGGAATATGTCCCATATCCCATTGGCCAGCTCTTTTTCTTGTTTTATCCCAAGTAATTTCTTTACCTGTTGGATCAATCACTTTACTTCCATTTTTTTCTTGGCATTCTCAAACACTTCCTCTATCTGTCTTTTTGCATAATTTGGACGACTATTAGAATAAGCCTTAGGCTTCTCCGCAAACATTTGGAGATTCTCTACTGTCATTGGTATACGTCCACCCGTAAGCTTCGTCGTCACCACATCATCCTTAGGAGCCTTCTTATGCCTTATTTTTAGTATGTTTACACACGTACTTAATGTTTCCTATATTAAAAATTTAAAAAGTGCTCTTCCAGAAAAAATCATGTTCTGATAGTTTGATTCTTTCCACAGTAACATCCCTAGAAATGATATTGAACTTGACTAATCCTTCTAAAACTATCCTGGTTTGAAAAAAACTGCCATCGTAATATTCAAGAGATATCTCTTGACAGGTATACAAGTGATTTTGTGTAAAATCTTTTACTTTAAATTTTTTGCGATTTTGTGCATCTGTCTCATAATTCAGTGATGCACAAGCAAGGAAACTGACTTTCCAACATTCCTCTAAATCTACTTTATTCTCGTTATAACTTTCTATGTATATATGGACTTCATCGCCAAAATATAATATTTGTAAATCTAGAATCCGACAATCCCAATAGTCAGTCTGATTTATCTTATCCTGCTTCTCCCTTATTTCAAATTCTCTCATGTCTATTTCCTTCGCTTATTACAGTAACAACTATCATGCCGATTATACTGCAGCAGTTTTTTGCCCTATCAAAGTCGTACTCTAGTCTTTGACCGTTTGCATTCTGATTGATTTCAGTTTGATCTGAATCCTATCTTCAAAAATACTTATAAGTCTTAAAATTTTTGTCACTTTAAAAGCACCATAGATATAAACATCCAAATTCTCAAACTTCAATAGTCATTTTAAATAAATCTTCCTCGCATGATGAAGCAATCAAGGAAACCTACCAAGTAGAGATCTCAACACTTTTTCCATAGAACTTGCATGTTCAAAGCCCAAAATATTATTATAAGACGATAATGTGCTAAACTCTATGCTAATACTCTGTAGTTAGAGTAGACAATTCTTTAAATAATATACTGAAACTCTCCCCTGATACAACTCGTTCATAAGGATTGGATAACAACTACCCCAATTTGAATTTTCAAGGTGTATAAAGACAGTTGAAAAAAGGAATTCAAAATCCAATTGTCTAATAGAACAAACCAACCTTTAAGACAAGTAGCATCGTAATCCCCCATAAATATATTTCAACAGAAAATCAGTTATTCTAAGCTATTATAGCATTCTTTCGAGTAAAGTTGTATGGTTTGCTAAAATTCATCAAAAAAACACCCCATGGTGTGAACCATGAAGTGTTGTAAATGCTGTATTGTAGCTGGTTCTTAACGTTTAGAGAACTGGCTAGCTTTACGAGCTTTCTTAAGATTTGGTTGGGGCATCACTTATTTCAAAGTGCTTTAAAATCAACATTTTCATAAGTTTTCAAAAAATGAAATTTCAACTAATTTCAATCAGTTTCATTGAAATAAGGGAAACTTTCATAAAAAATAAGCAAAAATCGAACCAGAATATTAAAAGTTTCCCTTATATAAAATTTTTACAGATATGTTAACTTGTTTTATTTTACTAGAAAAGAGAGCCAACGCTCTCTTTCTTTTTATCTATTATATTTTCGTTTTCCTACTAAAGCGAGTAGTCCAAGACTTGCCCCAATCACCGCTAGGAGACTTGATTCTTTCGTTCCAGTATTTGGAAGTTGTTTCTTAGCATTGGTAGCTTGTGCAGGCGCTTGATAAGTTTTGTCGTCTTTAGTTCCTACCGTTACTTTCTCTGCTTTGTAATCAACCACATTCCCTTTACCATCTACAACTAGTACTGGTTTGTAACCTGCTTTTTCAAGCTCTTTACGTTTTGCTTCGGTAAGGTCAGCTAAACGTTTAGCTTCTACTTGTTCACTATATAACGCAAAGAGTTTGTCATAGGCTTCTTGGTCGATTTTTTGCTCTTGCAACAACTTATCAAGGACAGCTTGTGCTTCTTTCAAAGCAATCGCTTTCTCTTTAAGAGTAGCTTCTTTTTGAGCAAGAACTTTCTTAGCTTTAACTAAGTTAGGCTCTGCATTGAGCAAGTTTTCAAGGTCAGCCTTGGCTTGTTCAAGAGTTTTAGTTGCTTGTGCTACTTTCTCTTTAGATAGCGCGAGATTTTTTTCAGCGATCTTGATTAGAGATTTCAACTCTTCCAACTTAGCTTTTTCATTTGCTAGGTTGTTTTTAGCGTTAGTAAGGGTAGCCTCTTTATTGGCAAGTTCTTGTTTCGCTTTGTCAAGGTTTTGTTGCTTGATTTTAACGTCAGCAGTCAAGGCTTCTAGTGCTTTTTTAGCATTTTTCAAGCGCTCATTCGCACTAGCGAGCGTGTCTTTTGCATTTACAAGATTACGTTCAGCAGTCGGTGTTTTAAGTGGTGTAGCTTTAAGAGCATCCAATCGTTTTTGAATTGTTTCCTGCTCCCCTTTAGCCTTGATATTCGCAAGCGAAGCACTTGTTTTTTCACGTTGTGCCTGATAGTTTACAGTCTGAGCATTTAATAGGGTAGCTTTTGCATTGTTATAGGCTTTTACAATGCTTTCTGCTGTATTATTGTTAGGTACTTCAGTCTTATCCAACTTGTTTCCAGTAACTTGATTATCAAAAACTGATATGAAGTGTGCGCTTGTACGTCCTAGACGCTTAGAAATATCTAAAGCAAAATATTCTTTAGTAGCACCTCGAACAGAAGATACACCTGTTATGTTTTGAGCGTGCATCCACTCCCAACCATTAAATAGCAAGTCAGAAATACTTTCATAAACCCATTTTTTAGCATCATACATGGTATGAATTTCATCACCACTATTGACACTGTTGAGATTTTCAAGGTAATTTTGAGTATCATCCTCATAAGTAGGCAATCCATACTTACGAGCTACGTTATTTATTGCTTTGTTATCGTGACCTTTTCCGAATTCCCAATCATCAGCTACGTAACCGTCAGTCACTTCGTCAGCAACTTGAACCATGCCTTTTGTTACAACAGTTTTAGGTGTTCCAAAACGCTCACGGATTTGGTTAAGTAGATCACTTGCAAATAGAGAAAGTTCTGTCATTTGTTCGGTTGTCAAGTTATTAGCATCAACACTGATAGCTTTATCATTTGCATTTCCTTTGAATTTATTCAAATTCAAATTTTCTTGGTTAACCGACTTTAAGATAGACTCTACTTTTTCTCTATGTTCTCTCCACTTAGCACGGTCATCCAAAATGTTATAAGGATTATTTACATAGGATTTCAAAGCGTTAACATATTCATCAGTAACTTGGAAAGTGTTAATTGATTTATAACTACTTTCAGCCCTAGTAAATGTGTCCTGTGCTTGGTCAAGAGCAGTTTGTGTCTGGTCAGCTTTGCTAGTAGCATCAGTCAATGTAGACTCTGTGCTTGCTACTACCTTACTAGCTTCTGTCAACTCGTTTTGGACGCTTGAAATTGCATCTGCAAGATTCTTGTCGTCTGACTTAGCTAGTTCCAAGGCCTTCTCTGCACTCGTCAACTGTTCCTGTGCTTGCTTTTGGAAAGTCTCAGCGTTTTCCTTTTCTTCGACAACTTTCGCTTGGCCTGTACCGTCAAGGATAGCTTGTGCGCTATCTACATTAGTCTGTGCGTCTTTGACTTCTTTTTCAGCACTTGCTACCTTATCCTCAGACTTCTTAACCACTTTTTCTTGGTCTTTAGCTACTTGATTAGCTTTTTCAAGGTCATTTTTAGCATTTTCTTCTTGCTTTTCAGCATTAGTCTTACCAGTTTCAGCATTGGCAACTTCTTGCTTTTGCTTTTCAATGTTTTCTGGTGTTGCTTTATCCTTAACTGCTTGCGCCTTATCTACTTCAGACTGAGCATTATCCTTTTCGGTTTGTGCCTTGTCTTTTTCAGTCTGCGCTTGGTCTTTTTTGGCTTGTGCGTCTGCTGCTGCTTGGGTAGATTTGTCAAGTTTGTCCTTGGCTTCGTCAACTTGACCTTTTGTGACTTCCTTAGTAGGAACTTTCTCTTCGTTTTTTGGTGCTCCTTTCTCTACCAAAGCTGGTTCGTTTTTAGCAGTTGTAGGTAATGGAAGCTCTACTGTATCTGCGTGAGTAGTTCCGATTGTTCCGACAAAACCAGTTGCTGCAATGGCAGAAATAACCGCACCCGTATACAATTTTTTAGCAGCACTATGCCTATTTTCCGTAGTTTTTGACATTTATAAACTCCTTTTGTACAATGCCCTATGCATTTTATTAGACTATAGTACTATTTTACCATACTTTTCTTGTTTTTGGATAGTTTATTATACTTATTTTTAGAGAAAACAGATAGTAAAATGGTATATAGTATGGAATATAATAAATTACAAAAGCATATCGCATTTCGCATACGTGAGTGTAGAAAAGCACAGGGATTAAGTCAAGAAAAATTATCTGAAATTGCTGGGCTAGGTGTTAAAGCGATTCAAAATATAGAAAACATGAAGTATGATTTTAAGATAAAAACTCTTGAATCCGTAATCAAAGCCCTAAATCTAACGGTCGAGGAGTTCTTCAATCTACAATCATTTGAATCAGATCGAGAAGATTCTCCAGAAGTACTTTTTGAAAACTTAACAAAGTTACCCAAAGATAAGCAAGGAAAAATTATATCTTCATTTAATGAAATTGTAAAGAATATCAAATAAACCCAGTCAAAATAAATTTTGGTTGGGTTTTATTTTACAGTCTTGCTTATTTTAAAAAATTTCTTCAAAAAATCATTAAGAATTTTCTACTTTTGTTCTACCTTTTATTTTTACATACGATTTAGAGAATGCGGATCATTAACCTATCAAAATCTTCACCATCTGACTTTAACTCCAAATTGAGTGAACAAGCTACAAACATAACACAGAATATAAAAAAATAACTTCCTATTGCTACCAAATAGGTTTGCTAATACTATCACACTTTTGATTATAACAACTATGATTTCTCTTTGCATTGTACAATCATAATAAATAAGAAATAACATGTTCTGTATTTTAGGAAAACGTATAAAGTCAAAAAAAGAACACCCCGAAAGGTGCTCTTTGTAAGTATAGTAATTCTTTCGAATTAACGTTTACTAAATTGTGATGCTTTACGAGCTTTCTTAAGACCTGGTTGGAAACACTTTTATTTGAATAAGTGTCAACATCCGCTTAAAATCAATGTTTTCCCACATTTACAGAAAACAGAATTTCATCTAATTTGAATAAATTTCATTTGAATGGTGTGAATTTTACCCTAAAAATACACAAATTGAGCTAGATTTTACCAAAAAGTTCACACCATTGATTCAATTATTTTTTGTTACGTACGTTTTTCTTAGATGATAGACCTCCTAATGTATTTCTTATAGCATTTGAGCAAACCTCCGTCAAAGGTTCTCCTATTGCCTCCTTGTAATTAAATCCTAATAGTTGCATAGTCTTTAAAGTATCCTTATTAAGTAGAGCAACCAATTGTTTCATTGAATCTTCTTTCCCATCTTCAACATTAGTAAATGAAGATAGAAGAGAAATAACCCGTTCTAAAGTGTTGTGCAAATACTCAATATCTTTATCATCAATATGTACTTTTTCATATTCTTCTTTATATGCCTGAGCAATTCTAATTGCCTGTTCTCGTTCCGAAAGTAACTCATTTACAATTTCATCATAAGTATTTCGTAATTTATCGGCGTTACGTTCTTCCTTTAATGATTGAATTTTACTATTCACTAGTGTTGTTGTTCCCTTAAATGTTAGAGTTCCCAATTCAATCCCTGCTTTTACTAAAGCTTCTGTAATATATGGCTCCATGCTATACCTCTGTTATTTCTTTTTATAATAAAACTATTTTATCATAAATCTACATTAAACATAATATGTTTTTTAGTCTCTATCCCTTTAGGTAAAAATACCGATTTTATGGTATAATAAAGGTAACGTTATATAAGGAGGTGTGCCATGACTCTTGATGTAAATAAAGAAGAATTAACAATTTTAGGGATTCCCTTTGATAATTTTTCAGATTTCGATACCGTCTGGTATGCTATTGGATCATCAATGATTGAAAATTATGAACCTACTGTTCAAGATGTGATTGATTTAAAAACTTATGTTGTCAATAGACGAAAGGAATTGAATATTGGTTAAAAATCAATACGAAGGCTATAAGTATATTGACCCTAATCACCAATATACCTATCCAAATTCCACAGTCTTAATCAACAAACAAAATGTTACAAATATTGAAGAAGCCTACCGAAATGAACACTTATTCGTTACTAAAAGACTTGCAGACTTGCGCTTGAAAGCCATTGAAGTCTATTCCATGAGTAATATTTTAGCCATTCATAACTATTTGTTTCAAGACGTTTATGCCTGGTCAGGACAATATCGCAAGGTGAATATCTCTAAAAGTGGTAATCCTTTTATGTCGATACAGTCGTTTAATGCTGCAGAAACTTATATAAATCATCTCATTCATTCCTATCATCAAACTGCCAACTCAAAAGATGAAATCATTAAACATTTAGCAAAAATTCTTGATAATCTTAATTATTTCCATCCCTTTCGAGAAGGAAATGGACGAACTCAACGAGAAGTTATTCGTTCCTTAGCACTATTAAAAGGGTATTCTGCACAAATACGAGTAGAACAAGATGATGAAGTTTACAACCTTTATATGGACGGAACTGTCTATGGAGACTTAGGGAAGTTAGAAGAATTATTTGCTAAAATATTAAAAGAAATATAGATTGTAATACTTGATAATTACAGAAGTGAAGTAAGCATTCAATACGAATCAATACATAAGAAAAACGCTGATTTCAAGCGTTTTTTCTTTTTTCAATTTCAATACATTTCACTATATTTCAGTCCAAACTCTACCTTTTTCTCTACCTTTTTTAGATAAATATATCATCTGGATATTGAAGTTAAGCCCTGCTATCATTTCGATGGCAGGGCTTTTTAATGTTTGGTACACTACCTTCTTATCTATATTTTGATGGAGCTGAAGTTGACATCTACAAAGTTTAATGTTAAAATACATTCAAAAATATATTTGAATGAGGTGTTTTATGGTTCAAAATGTTGTTACTTCAATAATCCTGTATTCTGGGACAGCCGTAGACTTACTTATTATCCTAATGTTATTTTTTGCCAAAAGAAAAAGCAGAAAAGACATCATTAACATCTATTTAGGACAATTTCTAGGCTCTGTTAGTCTAATATTGCTAAGTTTACTTTTTGCATTTGTCTTAAATTATATTCCTAGTAAAGAGATTTTAGGTTTGCTCGGTTTGATTCCAATTTTCCTAGGACTCAAAGTTTTGCTTTTAGGAGATTCTGATGGGGAAGCTATTGCAAAAGATGGTTTGCGCAAAGATGATAAAAACCTGATTTTTCTAGTCGCTATGATTACTTTTGCAAGTTGTGGTGCTGACAATATTGGTGTTTTTGTCCCATATTTTATTACCTTAAATTTAACGAATTTGATAGTGGCTTTACTTACTTTTCTAGTCATGATTTATCTCTTGGTTTTTTCTGCCCAAAAATTGGCACAAGTCCCTTCTGTTGGAGAAACTTTGGAAAAATATAGCAGATGGTTTATTGCCGTTGTTTATTTAGGGTTGGGGATGTATATCCTGATTGAAAACAACAGCTTTGACATGCTAAGGACTGTGTTCGGCTAGGAGAAAAAATTATGAAAAAAGATAGTATATGCCAAGTGAATATTATAAATCAACAAAATGTTACAACCGCAACGAACTACCTTGAAAAGGAAAAAGTCCAAAAATCACTTCGTATTTTATCAAAGTTTACCGATAATAAACAGATAAATATCATCTTTTATCTCCTTGCTGTTGAAGAACTCTGTGTCTGCGATATAGCCTGTTTACTAAATCTCAGTATGGCATCTGCCTCCCACCATCTTCGTAAACTAGTCAATCAAAACATCTTGGATACTAGAAGAGAGGGGAAAATTATATATTATTTTATAAAAGATGAGGAAATCAGAGATTTTTTTAATCAACTAGTATAACAACTATTTTTACTACTCTACCATTCACTCTACCTTTTATTTTGTAGCATTCTAAAAACATTGATGTACCAACGTTTCTAACAGCTAAAATAGAAATTATTTAATCTTTTTACAGAAGTGAAGTGATTAGATATATTAAAAGCCTATGAAATCAGCATTTCAAAGGCTTTTTTCTTTTAATTTTAGCAAAACAACTGAATTTTAACTGATTATATCACTTTAGGAGAGCAATAACAGATATAATGGTAGCAATGATGGAGACTATCGTAGCAACGATAGAACTTATGGTATTTGTCTTTGTATAATTTATCTCAGTAAGCATATTCAAATAGGAATAATTTTCTTTAATTACATTTCGATAATATGACAAATTTTTATGAAATAAATTTTCTAGCTGAACTTCGTCATTTGATACAAATATAGTCCAAGAATCTTCAAAGTCTTTTTTAAAATTAGAAATATCTATTCTGTTTTCTGACTCCGATAGGCTTTGTATCTTTTTCAAAAGGTTTAAAAAATTCTTATTAAACATTATGTTCTTTCTTCCTGATACATATTTCGAAAAATCTCTTTCAAAAATGTGAAGCTCTCGCTCTCCAAATAATAAGTAATAGAGCTCGTTCCCATATTGTGATATAGACCCTAAAATACTAAATCTAGGAATGAAATTATTTCCTGAGTATAGAACATAATCACTATCATTAAAACTATTTGAAATATAGTAATTGCCTTTTTTATTATATAGACTATAACTAATATCCCCGAAGTATATTTTATCTATATCAACTTTGTCTTTTCGAAAAGCAACTGTTAGATTAATTAATTTGTTCATTTTCCCATTTTCGCTATATAAAAACGTAGTTATGTAATGTTGACATATCAAAGAAGGAAGTTCATTTGTCATCTGATCAATAGATAGATAATTAAGCTTATCGTCCTCATCATCCAGAATATACCAATTAATGTAATCTTTTTTACTCAAGTTTTTGATATTATCAGAAATAAATAATTGAAGATTAGACTCTGTCAATACTTGTTTTAAATGAAATCTATATTGAAAAATAGCATAATAATTATTTACCGTCGCCCAACTTATTTCAATACTGCTGAAAAAATTATCTCCAATTATCTCAATTTCAGCAAAAATTCCGACTCCATGCCTTAAATATTCTAAATGGACATAGTCGTATTTTTTAAATATAGTAGGTTTTTTATAATAATTTTTCACTTTAAATTTCGACTTTGGCAACGAATATAAACGCTTCGTTAATTTATTAACACCCTCATTTGAAAGTGTATCTAAAATAATAAACTCGCCAATTGAGAATTCATCAAAATAGTCTGTCCGTGTCCTCCATTCGGGATGTTTTTCTTCAATGAACTTTTTATGAAATTCTAATCCTTCCTGCTCATGTCTTTGATAATAAGATTGATATTCTTCTGTTGCAACTATTTTTAAATAATAATCAAAAAACTTCTTAGCTTGTCTATTTATCATACCTACACCTAATTGATACTTTATATCACTATCATATCATTTTTTTAATGAAACTGAATCAATAACCACAACTATTACTCATTTTATATTTTAGCTAAATCTATCATGGCTTGTTCAATTTTATGTTTTCCTTTTTGCATGACATGAAGATAGATTTTTTCTATATCTCTACTATCTTCTGAATGTCCTACAAACTCTCGAATAACGTTTAGGCTTACAATCTTATCAGCCATGACTGAAACAAAACTATGTCGGAACATATGGGGAACTATGTGAACAGGTCTATCAAAATCGACTAGATCGTCAATATCCTTATAGGATTTTCTACTTTTCTTATTATACTTAGCGGACTGACTAGTTCCACCTCTTAAGAACATTGAAATTTCTATATGATACAATGCTCTGCCCTGTTTGTTATTTATAGAAGTAAAATAGGGATTCACTACACGTCACTAGACGGTATAGACCTTGATTCAAAGCGATTTTTGAAATTCTAAATTTCACTACATTGCAATATAAATCAACCGAATCACTACCTTATTTGAAATAAAAATGATGATTCGGATTTTTAAAGGAAGAGGGACTGAACTACACCCCAAAAGTTAGTTTTTTTCTGTCTAACTTTTGGGGTGCAGTTTGCTTGGTCCCAGTATATTTATTTCATTTTGGATAACTTCATCAATAAACTTAAGCGTTCATCATTTTTGAGCTCTGATAACATGCAAATCAACCGCTCATATCCAAGTTCTTTCTTCTGCTTGATTAATGAGTTCATCACAGCCACCAAATCATCTGGCGTAAAATTCCTTAAGTAAAGTGTAATATAACTTCCACTATTAGAAAATAGGCTAACATGAATTGCATTATGTTCTTTTTGTCTAATTTTCATTCCTCCTGTAGACTCCCTAATATAGAACTCATACACTGTCTTTTTGGGGTAGCAATCAAATGAGTTTTCGAATTCTCTGCGATTTTTATAGAGAATATAGTTAATGAGTGAATAATATTTTAGAAACATAGTTGTTTCCTCCTAAAATGTTTTTACAGTTATAGTATGCCACAAATCCCAATTTATAAAAAAAATAATTAAGAAAAAACGATAAAGATATTGTTTCACTTATTGAATTTTTTGTAGTTTTTCCTCTTTCTCTCATCCCTCATATATTTTGCAATTCTAATTTTTCTGTGTGTTTAGCGTTGACAGAAACGTATGTGTAAGTCACGCTAAACACACAGTACTAGGTAAAAGTGAATAACGTAAAAAAATCTTATCCTAATTTTTTTATTTTAAAATTTATGGCATACTAATAATATCAAGATAATTGATTGAGTAGAGACGTAACTAATATAGCTACGTTTTTTATGTTTGAAAGGAGGTAGCTATCGTGGAAACAGTAGGTTTAAGCTGGGTTAGGAAAGAACCAGTTTTGTATTTCATTAACTAAAAAAAATAAATGTATAAATAATAAAAAAGATGTCAATAGCAGTTTAAAAAAAATTTTTTGATCGTAACAAAGTAAAGAATAAAAGTAAAAAACGAAAGTAAATAACAGGAACCAATTTTTGTATTTCATTTACCAATAAAAAATAAATGTATAGATAATAAAAGTAATGTCAACAGCAGTTTAAAAAAATTTTTTGATCATATCAAAGTAAAAAATCAAAGTATAAAAACTAAAGTAAATAACAAAAGTCTAAAAATCAAATACAAAAACTAGCTTAGCTCAGTCGCTAAATTCAGAGCATTTAAACCTGAAAAAGACTAACAAGAAAAAACAACAGATCTTTATCTGCAAGATGGAACTCTACATCTTATTTGAATTGAGTCAACTTGTCATGTTGTAAAATGACTTGGTTATCTTCTTAGCCATCAATTAAGAAGCGCCCTAAGCAAAGGGAAGATACTACATCAGTGAATATAAGCTTAAGTCACTGCACTACTTCAACTTGAATAAAAGAGACCTTAAGATTTTTCTTAAGATCTTCTTTAAAAGCACATTATCTACTATAGAAAGGAAAGAACTATGGCAAAGAAGAGACGTAGTCGTGCTGATCGACGAAAAGCTAAAGAGAAAGCTAAGAAACAACAGATGGATTCTCTAACTACTTTCGAAGGCCGTAAACAATTCGTCCAATCAAAAGGATTGACTAATCTAGTCACGCGCTTTAAAAAAGGAAAGGGTATCAAGCGAAATGAATCCAAAAAAACGGGAGAAGACATTCATTTAATCCATACAGACCGAACTCTTCATAACTACGCTGGTTCCTGGAGCAGATTCGCTTCCTTTGTTGCCTCAATAACTACTGCCGAAGAGTTAGAAGCTCTTGGTAAATCTAACGATATAGAAGGATGGATTGACTTAGTAAATCAATACTTAGAACATTGTAAGAAATTAGGGCTTTCTGCTCCAACCCAGTCAACCTATAAAGCAGCATTAGCCAAAGTTTTAGGAGTACCTTCTACCGCTTTTATTGCAACGGATATTCGATATCGAGCCGACAAAAAGAATAATCGTTTGAAGTCTAATGACGACAGGATGTCTGAAGAAACAAATAATCGCTGGTTCTCAATCGTATCTGCCACTGGACTACGAAAAAATGAATTAAAAGCTATTACTGGAGACTCCCTCTACCAACGTGAGGATGGTCAATATTATCTTAAAATTATTGGTAAAAAACATAAATCAAAAGGAGCACGAGACCGATGGGTTCCGATTATTACGCGAGACAAAGAGGAATTAGAAAGGTTTGTTGAAGAATTTAAACTAGCTGGTAAAAAGCGTGTATTTCAAGTTCCAACTGCTTTAAAACCTCATAAATATCGTGCAGAATACGCAAAACGTCTTTATCTTCTTGTCGCACGGGATCCCAAACATATCAAAGATAAAAAAGAAAAAATTTATCTACGAGGCGAATTAAAAGGTGTTGTCCTTGATCGAAAGGCTTGTTCAATTGTATCGCGTGCTCTCGGACACAATCGACCAGAAGAGTTTCAAAAGTCCTATGCATATAAGTTAATCGCACAAGCAAACTAATCAGCACTTCTAAAAAATAATGATATATCTCTCCTTAAAATAAAAAAGGTAGTTCAAATGATTGAGCTACCTTTTTTTAAGACTATTTAGTTATTTTTGCTTTTCAAATGTTCCATCAATTATACGAAACTTACTTTGTAATGTTTTAAGTGTATCAAACTTAAAATCAAGTTTTTTCACTTCTTTAGCATCTTCTTCAGGCAGTTCTGCTTTTGCACTAGATGCACCATCGATAGTCAGTTTGATATATTTACCAGCTACTTTCCATGTTCCTTCTTTAGTTTCATCTTTATCATTAGTCACTTCAAGGCTTTTATCTTTTTTAAATACTATCATAACATCATGCTCTTTATCATACCATGAGCCAACGAACTGTCTTGCTGGATCAGATTTTTGATTTAGGTAAAAGAACGCTCCACCCGCCACTAAAAGTGCTACAAGTACAGAAGCTACTATCGCAATAATTTTTTTCATTATTTTTCCTCCTAAAATACTAAAATGTATTGAATAAAAATTTAAAATCTTTTTTATAGAAATTAAAATACTAAAAATTTCATGTTGTATTCGTTATGCCCTTATAAATAACAAATTATGTTAACAAAACTCTAACTTCGTAGATTCTAGTTAATCACGTCTTCTAAGTGGTAATGCTAGACCAATTCCACTAAGTATAGTTCCTAGAACTACCATCAACATATTTTCACTTGAACCTGTATTTGGTAAAGTCGTATTGACACCATATTTAGGTTTGTTTCCAACATAGATATAAGCTGGATTACTTAAAGCAGTTCTAAATTTATCTGTTACCAGTTTATACTCTATATTTTCTACTTTATGCTCTAGTTTCTCTACCTTAGAATCATGTCTATGGTTCAATGATTCTTGAGGTTTATTATATGCCCTCTGATAAGCAAGTAGAACAGCCTCATACTGCGCTTTGGCATCCAATTGGTTTTGGAGAAGAGCATTTAGTTTCGCTTGTTCTGCTTCAAGAGTTTGAAGAGCTAGGCGGTGAGCCTCAAGAGTTTTTTCGTACTCTTCTTTTGCGACTTCGTAGTTTTCAGAAGCGTGGATGAGGCTATCAAGAAGACCCTCCATCTCTTTGATGCTGTCTTCGATTTTAGCAATTTCTGCACGAACAGCTTTTTCTTGAGCTTTCAAGTCGTCTAATTGAGCTTGGATAGTTGCTAGAACTTCTTCCTCTTGGGCTTGTTTTGCTTTGAGTGTTTCAAGAGCTTTTTCTTCTTGCGCAAGTTCAGCTTGTGCATTGTCCAAAACTTCTTGTTTAGTCTTGACATCAGCAGTTAGATTTTCAACTGCCAATTTAGCATCTGACAAGCGTTTTTCTGCAAGAGCTTCAACTTTAAGAGCTTGGTCATAAGCATCTTGGGCATCAGGAGTTAAGTCCTTGGTTGATTCCAATTCTGCAATCACTTTGCGAGTAGCTGTAAGCTCATCATCAGCTTTTTGATAAGTAGCTTGTGTCACTTCCAGTTCAGCTTGTGTTGTTTTAACAAGACCTTCAGCATCTTTAAGTGCTTGAACGGCATCTGCCAAGGCTTGGCGTTTTTCTTGCAGGCTTGCATTTAAGTTGTTGACGGCTGTTTCCGCATTTTCAAAACGCGTTTGAGCAGCCTTGTATTCTACTGTTGCATGGTCAAATTTAGCTTCTGCATCAGGAGTCAAGTCCTTAATGGCAAGGAGTGAAGCAAGAGTATTTTGGATGTTTGAAAGCGTACTTGTTGCTTCAGTATGTGCTGTTTCTGCATCAGCTTTTTTAGCTTGAGCAGTCGTGTTAGCTTTTTCAGCATCTCTAAGTGCTTGAATGGCATTTGCCAAGGCTTGACGTTTCACTGCAAGGTCAGCGTTTAGGTTAGTAACGGCTGTTTCTGCATTTTCCAAACGAGTTTTAGCTGTATTGTAAGCTAGTTCTGCTTGGTCAAATGTAGCTTGAGCTTCAGGAGTCAACTCTTTAATAGCATTTGCTTTATAAAGAGCATCTTTTGCGGCATCAAGTGCTTCAGAAGCAGTGTTCTTAACAGAAGTTGCTTCTTTGAGAGTAGCTTGTGCATCCTTGTCAGTTTGTTCCGCTTGGCGCAATTCTGACTTAGCTGTGTTGAGATTGTCAGTGTTTGTAGCGATCTCGTTATTAAGGTCAGACAAAGCTTTCTCAGCATTTTCAAGTCGTGTTTTAGCGGTTTGATGTTCTGCTTGTGCAGTATCGAACTTAGCTTGAGCATCAGGAGTTAAATCCTTAATCGCTGTTGTACGTTTGATAGCATCTTTAATACTGTTTAGTTTATCAAGAGCATTATCGTGTTCGGTAGTTGCTTTTTCAAGAGTTTCTTGTGCAACTTTATTTGCGACAGTTGCTTTAGACAAGGCTTTTTCTGTTTCTTGGTGAGTAGCACGCTTATCCTTAATCTCTTGAATAAGATCTGCATAAGCAGTGCTTGCGTTTGTATTGCGCAATTGTGTTTTACTTAATTCTGACTTAGCAGCATTAAGAACACGTTCTGCATCAGGTGTCAAGTCTTGCGTGTTAAGCAAATCGTTTAAGCTTTTAGTTGTCGTTGCAAGATTTGATTTTGCAGTGTCATCTGCACGTTTAGCAGCACTTAAACGACGTTGAGCGTTGTTGTGAGTGGCAAGGGCAGAAACCTGCGTTTCCTTAGCTTGTGCCAAGTCTTTTTCCATCTTGCTAGTATCAAATGGAGTTGGGAGTGGTTTTGCGATACCTTTATCGTAGTAATCGTCAATGTAAACAGAAGTACGATCCCCAGTTGCAGGATTAAGGGTTGTTTCTGTATGAGCATTTTTGCCTGCGAATTGAACAAAATGAATTCGTCCAACACTATTTTTTGTATAACTAACATTCCCACCAACTGCACTTGGATAAGTTGGTTTAACACGCCCTACCATTCCCTTCATGTGTCCAAAATTAGCATGGATGTCATTGGTCATAAAGGCAATAACAGCATCATAAACTTCACGATAAAGTTGAGACATGGTAGCCTTTCGTGTACCTTTAACATCTCTCCCTCCAAGTGTATCCGAAAGGCTAAGAAGTGCGGTAGTATTCAATACTTCGCCATTATACTTAACAGCTTCTACTCCGTGGTTATTTAAAGCGGTGTGGCTGTGCCCACTATTGTAAGGCTTATTTTCATTAGCGTAATTCTTGGCAATGTTTTTAATTCCTTGAACAGACTCTTTGGTAACGATAAAGTTATGTGTTCCCCAGATTTGGTCTTGGAGGTTGTTTGCCATAAGTACATAGTAGTGACTCAAAGCTTTGATTTGTTCATCAGTGATGTTATCCAAATCAACTAGAGTGTCATCAATTGGAAGAACAATGTTTTTGTTGTCCCAACCAGTAAAGACATTTTTCTTAGTTTTTGGATTCCAAATAAATTGCGGTTTTCCAAAATCATATTTACCACCTTTATACCAAGCCTGAATAGCATTGTTCAAAGCGTGTTTATTTGCTTCACTAGCATCATTCAAGTAAGTCTTGTAAGCTGCAATGACATTTTGTGGCAATTGAGGAATAGTCAGGTTCTTAATGGCAGCGATTTGTTTTTCAAGAGTATCAACAGCTTTATCTGCTTCATTCTTCGCATTTTCAGCGTTTTCAGCGGCAGTTGTTGCGTCAAGCAACTCTTGAGCAGTTGCACGCTTAGTATCTTCTTGTTGACCTTTTAGAGTTCGTAGCTCCTGGATGTCAGAGCGTTTTTGAGCATCTGTATTTTTAGCTTCATCCAGTTTACGTTCGGCATCATCTTTTTCAGATTGCTTAGTAGCCAAGTCAGCTTTGGCATTGTCACGTTCTTCTGTAACTCCTTGCAAACGGTTTTCAGATAAATCAAGACTGTCTTTTGCATCTTTTTCTTCTTGAGTAGCTTTTTGAAGTTTGGTTGAAGCAAGGTCTGCACCACCTTGGGCTTTGGTCAAAGCAGTTGCAGTCTTAGACTCTTCATCTTCAGCTTGGGTTTTTGCTTCATCCAACAAATCAAGTTGTTCTGCTTTTTTAGCATCAGCTTTTTTAGCGTCATCCAACTCTGTCGTCGCATCTTCAAGAGTTACTTCTTTAGTTTTTAAATCAGACTTGGCATCGTTACGTTCATTTGTAACACCAGCTACTTTCCCTTTAGAAGCATCCAAAGTTTCTTGAGCTTTCTTTTCAGCTTTTTTCTTATTCTTCAACTCGTCAGAAGCTTGATTTGCAGCATTTTGAGCATCAAGCAATTCACCTTCTGCTTGTTTCAGTGTTGCAGTTGCTTCTTTCAGACTAGTTGTGGCTTGAGAAACTTTTTCTGCTTTTTTAGCATCTGCACCTTTGGCATTTTTCAATGCTTCAGTCGCATTTTTAAGAGTTGCTTCTTTCGTAGCTAAATCAGTTTTCGCACTGTCACGTTCATTAAAGATAGCTGTTGTGCTAGTTCCATTAAGAACGGCTTGAGCGTTATCCTTGTTTTGTTTAGCAACAGCTAGGGCTGAAGAAGTTTCATTTGCTTTTTCAGTTGCATCTTGAAGTGTTTTTGCAGTAGAAGCACTTTGCTTTTCAGCATCTGCTTTTTCGCCTTCCAACTCAGCAATATCCCCTGCTTTTTTAGCATCTGTACCTTTGGCATCATCCAGCTTTTTAGAAGCATCTTCAAATTCTGATTTTTTAGTAGTTAAGTTGTTTTGTGCATGTTTACGCTCATCTAGGATAGCTGTTGTTCCAGTTCCATCCAAAACAGCTTGGGCATTGTCTTTGTTTTGTTTCGCAACATCACGTTGAGATCTAGCTTCCTTGTGCGCTTGTGTTGCTTTTGAAAGAGCATCAGTCGCTTGGTCAAAAGTATTTTTTTGCCCTACTTCAAGCTCTTTTGCATCGTTTAATTTACGAGTTTTTGTTGCATCCGTAGCTTGTGCTTTTTCAAGAGCTTGTTTGGCATCTTTTACAATAACTTTTTTAGCTTCTAGGTCTTTCTTCGCATCTTTTTCTTCTTTGATAACTTGTTCAGCCCCAGTTCCATTTAGAACATCTTGAGCGTTCTGAACTTTCTTCTTAGCCCCAGCAACTTTCTCAGCTTGCTTGTTTGTCGCATCCGTAGCATCTTTAACAACAGTTTCTTGTGCTTCTTTTTTCTCTTGCACTTGTTTTTGTTGTTCTTTCAAAGAATCAATCTTTTCTGTTTGCGTAGTCACTTCTTTCTTAGAAGCATCAATCGCTTTTTTTGTTTCTTCGATTGATTCAGGAGTTGCGGAAGCTTTCTTTTGTTCAGCTTGTTCAAGCGCTTGTTTAGCAATAGCCTCTGTCTCACCAGTTGTAGTTTCATGCTTCTTAGCATCTTCAACAACAGGCGTTTGAGCTTCAACAGCTTGGTCGGTTTGGTCTTTAATTCCTTTTGCTTGTCCAACAACTTCTTCAGTTGGTGTTTTGGTCACAAGAGCAGTTCCATTTGAAACCTCAACACCCTCAACTTGAGTGATGGCTGTTGTAGGAGAAGTTTGTACGTGTTTTTCTTCAGCTACTGTATTGTCTGTCGATTTCACATCAACTTGTTCATCTGCTTTTACAGATAACGTTGAGAAACTTGTTAATGCAACTCCTGCCGCTAAAGCAAGAGTTATTTTTTTATTCTTTTTGCTTTTTCTTGATTTCATTTTTACCCACACAAAATTTGAAGCGCATCTGCCCCAAATCCAAGCCCTTCTTATAATATTACAAACGCTCTCATTATATCATTTTTATTTACTATTGTAAATAAAAACGTATATTTTAAACACTATTGTTTATATAAATATCAACAAAAAATATATACAATAATTAAAAGGAGAATTTGTAAATGAAGATTGGAGAATTAGTCAGGGAATATCGACTAAGTAAAAAGTTAACACAACAAGAGCTTGCTGAAAAAAGTGATCTTAGCTTACCTTTTATTAATCTAATTGAAAATAATAGAAGAAACTTGTCTGTCGATACTCTACTAAAAATTTTATCTGCCATGGATATAAATCCTTCTGATTTTTTTAGACCACTTTCTGAAACTTCAGATGATAATCTTCAACTTTTAATCGAAAAAATTCAACTAAATAAAAATCGTACTGAAATTATTGATCTTTTTCTCAACATTCTAAAATTAAATGAAGAATAAAAAAATTTTTTTAAAATAGATAAAGTAGATAAAAACTTACTTTTTCCTTCAAAACCTTGTCACATCAATAAAATATCGTACTGAAAGTATTGATTTCTTTCTTAACATTCTTGTTCTAAACTAAAAAAATTAAAGTAGGTAAGAACCTACTTTTTTTCTTCAAAACCTTGTTACGACGCGTTTTTGAAGCACTCTTAATTGAGTGTTTTTTTATTTTAAAAAATTTTTTTCACAAAAAAATTAAAAAACACATTTTTTAGTGAAATTAATGGCATACTAATTAATGAAATAAAAAAAGGAGGTTTAATTTTAAAGACAATTACATTTTAGAAGTACATCTTCATTACATATTTAACAACAAGGAGGAATATACATGGTAAGAAGATATAAAAAAAGTAAACGAGAAAGAGAAGCGGCTAAGAAACGTCATTTAACCCCTGCAGAAAGAAGAAAAAAGGAAAAGCATAAGAAAAATAGAGAACTCAGACAGAGAAAATTACTAGAACTACAGCAAAAAAATGAAAATAATATAAAATCTTGTTTCTCAGTTACCCCAGCATATTGGGGTATTGATAACTGTACAGTCTCAATTCTTAGCCCAGAAGTAACTTATGATCCTAACGTTTTTGATGAACAAATCTTTAAAGAAACAGTTTCTCTAAATTATAATTCAGAAGGAGAATTAGATAAGATCACTATTCAATCAGAAGATTTAGGAAAAGTAACAATTAGTCTTAAAGAAGAAGATTACAAAAAGAAATTTACTGCAATCCAACTTAACGGTCCTTCTCCCAATTTTCAAACTACAGGCATTAATGGGATTAAATTAAGATTACTAGAGGTATTACATAAGTTAGAAAGAGATTATAAGATTAAAATCAAATATAATCCGGATTATGTTAGGTTTAAGAAGATTGAATTAGCATTCACAATTTCTTTTGATAAATTGCCATCTTTACAAACTCGTCAATTATTAATAAGGTCACTTGCAAAAGAAAAGAAAGCAGATTTAAAAAACCATAGAACAAGTAAAAATGCAGACGGTTTTTCAATGATAACGAGTAAAATTAATCAAAAAGAAATACACACTTTTTATAATAAAATTGAGAAAGCAAAAAAGAACAAACAAATCCGTAAAATAAATTCATCATTAAATAATCTAGAAATCTTCAGATATGAAATCGAATTAACGGATAATAATATAGCTAATAAATTAGATTCCCATTTCTTAACAGAATTAACTGATGAAAAGATTATTCAATATTTGGAATCTATCTTGTCTTTAGCTATCTTTGAATATGTAGAAATCCTCGAGAAATCAATTAGTTCGTGCAATAGGAAGTTAAAGAGGATTTATAGGGAATGTAAGCCTCAAGATTATATGACGGTATTTTTACTCTTTGTTATTGATCAGTTATCAAATACTACAGTATCTGATTTAATTGATGAAGAAATCATTACATTTCTTCCATTAGAATTTTTAAAAACAAATAGGGGTACAACTAAAAGAAGAATCCTAGAAAGGCTCCAATCCCACGAAGTAAATACGGAAACAAAACATGCATTAGGAAAAATGACTAGTTGGCATGTTTTAGAAATAATAAGAGTAATGTTCAATTCACTAGAAGAAGCCAAAAAATATGGTTTAGGTACTCGTATAAACCCTTCCACAACTTCTTATAAAACTTTTCCACTAAAAACATACTCTTTAGAAGAACGAAATAAGATCTTCAATAACACAATTAAAAAAAATACAAAAGAAAAACTTGAAGATAAAATGTTAAAACTGATCTTAAAAAGATTAAGAGATGGAATAAAAATTTAGCAGCTATTTTAATAGCAAATATATTCTTCAATGTCAAAAAACGTTGATATATCAATGGGCATATATAAATATGTACCGCGACTACTATTCGAATATTTTCAAAAAGGATAAGGATATGAAAGTTACTTTAAGTAAAAATAAAAAAGAGCTTGTTTCTAAACTTTGGTCGGTCTCAGAAACAAACTCAAAATATACCAGTAATAAAAACTATTACCTTCTTCTATTATCGCAATAAAATATAGAAATTTCAAGAGGATTATATGCCAGTTTTGATAGTAGGGAAGCAATCTATACATTCTATAAACAGTAAACAGAGAATGTACTTGATAATAGTTACTTACTAATGCTCCTATAAAAATATTAATAGAAAGAAATAAACGGAACTATTTATGAATTTATTTATTCCAGACGAAATGATTAGGCAATTTCAATTACTAATATCAGATACTGTTAAGAAAGAACTAGATAATTTTTTAGATATTAATGAAAATACCAATCAACTTTTAAATAAAAAGCAGACTTGTGAGTACTTGAATATAACAAACAATACTTTAGACAAGTGGATTAAGCAAGGATTGCCTGGCATTAAGGTTGGTAAAACTATTCGCTTTAGCAAATCTGAAATCAATCTCTGGTTACAAAATCAGTAGTATTTCTACCGTGGTTTGTTATAATGAAATCACGGTATTTTTCTAGCTCAATTACAAAGGAGAATACTATGTCAATTTCAAAAACTAAAAATGGAACTTATCGCTTACGTATCTACATTCCTGAGGAAGTCAAGTCTTCACTAGGTGTTGATAAGAAAGTGATTGAAAAACGGTTCAAGACAAGGAGTGAAGCAAAAAAATACGAACTAGAGCTTCAAAACAAGATTGATAAAATTCATAGTGGAGGATCTGCTTTATTAGAGAATAGCGGTTCTATTCTCTTTTCAGATTTCTATCAAAACGTTTGGTGGGAATCCTACAAAGCAGGTCAGACTACTTCTGCTGCTAAACCACCATCTCAAGCAACTATAGTTGGAACAGAAATTGCTTTTAGAAAACACATCCTACCGTTACTTGGTAATTATTCAATAGACTTTCTTAATCAAAATAAGCAAGTTGTGCTAAACCTATTAACTCAAAAGGCTGAAGAATATGCAAATTTTAAAGTTATCAGGAGCTACGTTAACTCTATCTTTGACTGGGCTGAAGAATTAGAGTACATCGAAACTAATCGCCTATCAAAAACTATAAGCCGTATCAAAGCCACTAAGAAAATCGAGCTACAGGAATCTAAAAAAGATGAAGATTTATATCTATCTCAAGAAGAACTTCAAGCATGGTTTACAGCTTTTGAAAAAGATCTGGAGGCTGAAAAAATTCTATTCAAAGACTATGTTTTGTTCTATACTACCTTCTTCTTAGGAGATAGAAAATCAGAAAGCTACGCTTTGCAATGGAAGCATATCAATACAAGAGAACAGGAAATTCAGTTAGTACAAGCTTTAGATAGATACAAGAATCCAAAGTCTACCAAAGGAAACAAGAAGACAACTTTTCGAATTCCTAACGAGTTAACTGACTTGCTTCAGGAATGGAAAAAACAACAAAAAATTGAACTAGCTAAATTCAATATTATCCAAACTCCTGATCAGTATGTATTTACGTATATTGATACAAAGGGGAATGTAAACAGTTGTCTCCATGCTGATTACCTTAACAACAAGATGAAATCTGTCAAACACCGTCATAAGGAGCTGACACACGCTACACCTCACAAATTACGCCATACAGGCGCAACTCTAGCTAAACAAGCAGGAACTTCACTTGAAGCTATTTCAGAGGCTCTTACTCATAGCGATACCCTTACAACTAAGACTTATGTAAATACTTCAAATGTCATTCCAATGGCTGTTGGAGAGATTGCTTATCGCAATCTTAAAAAGTAATGGTGTGAATTTGGTGTGAAAAATGGTGTGAATTTTGCTAAAAATCATCAAAAAAACACCCCATGGTGTGAACCATGAAGTGTTGTAAATGCTGTATTGTAGCTGGTTCTTAACGTTTAGAGAACTGGCTAGCTTTACGAGCTTTCTTAAGACCTGGTTTCTTACGTTCAACTTTACGTGAGTCACGTGTAAGAAGTCCTGCGCGTTTCAATGAATCGCGGAAGTCTGGGTCTACTTGAAGAAGGGCACGAGCGATACCGTGACGGATAGCTCCTGCTTGACCAGCGTATCCACCACCTACAACGTTAACGAAAACGTCGTATGAACCTGCAGTTGAAGTAACTGCGAATGGTTGGTTGATGACAAGACGAAGGTCAGCGTGTGGGATGTACTCTTCAACATCTTTTTTGTTAACAGTGATTTTACCAGTTCCTGGAACAAGGCGAACGCGTGCAACAGCGTTTTTACGACGTCCAGTACCTGCATATTGTGCTTGTGACATACTTTATTGTTCCTTTCCTTAGATAAGTCCTGAAATATCAAGAACTTCTGGTTGTTGTGCAGCGTGAGTGTGCTCAGCTCCAACGAATACTTTCAATTTCATACCTTGAGCGCGGCCAAGAGTATTGTGTGGAAGCATACCTTTAACTGATTTCTCGATCAAACGAACTGCATTTTTAGAACGAAGTTCACCAGCAGAGATTGATTTCAATCCACCTGGGTGGTTTGAGTGAGTGTAGTAGATCTTATCAGATGCTTTTTTACCAGTCAATTTAACTTTTTCAGCATTGATAACGATTACGAAGTCACCTGTATCAGTGTGTGGTGTGAATGTTGGTTTGTTTTTTCCGCGAAGTACGCTAGCAACAACTGCTGAAAGGCGTCCAAGAGGTACATCAGTTGCGTCAACAACGTACCATTTGCGTTCTACTTGGCCTGGTTTAGCCATGAATGTAGTTTTGTTCATGATTTCTCCTATATGAATATCGTTTTTGTTTACAGGGCGGATGTTCCGGTCCGCAAGTTATTTGAAAGGTTCCGGGGCCTTACAAATGGGGTAAACAATACCGTCTACTATTGTATCAAAATTCTCAGATAAAAGTCAAGAGATTGGGAAAATATTTTTTTATTTCTGCCAGATTCTCAACCTTTTTTCTGCCTGCTCCTGAAGGATTGTCTGAAAAATTTTAGAGACTAAGTAAATAGCGCAAGTCAAGAATAGCGTTACCACTAGATAATTGATCAAACGACCGTGGTCTCCAACCAATGGTGGTCTTGTCAAAAATCCATAATCTCCACCTGTTACTAAATTAACCACGAAAATCAAGGCATTGAGCGAAGACGTGATAATTAGGATTCGTTTGAAGTCCAATAAGCTAGCATCGTAGTCCTTCAAAAGATAAATCAAGGAATTTCCAAGAAGGGCTAAGTGTCCGAAAATAAAGGACAGGATAGCGATGTGTGGGAAGGGATAGGGATCTGGCACTGGATAAATAAAAGCTGCCAAAGGTCCAAAGGTTCCCAATACAGCAAAATACTGTTTGACTCTAGAAACACCAGGAAGCAAAAGCACTACAAACATTGCCAGACGGCAATGATAAAAGGGTAGACTTTCTGTCAAAGGCATATGATTTACCAAATACCAACCGTAGAGCAGGATTAGCTGTACCGCCTGTAAAATCTGGAAAAATCGCTGACAGACTTTTTTCTCACCATAACGGTAGGCAAGAAATACAGTCAATGCTAATAAGGTAAATAGACTTCCATACCAAAGAAGGTCAAATTGGGGTGGCTCCGTCGGCTGCGTGCTAAATAAAGCATCCCAAAAATTCATGTAACTTTCCTCATTTTCATATAAGCCAATCTCTTACTGATTTTTATAGAGCCTAGCTTATATTTATTTCTAATATTTTTGTGTTCCAAAGAAGCTAGTGGCCTTAAGATAAAACAAAGCTTCTAATCAACATATTGTTTCCGCTCACCCTGATAGACCTGCCATAGAATTTCCATTTGTTCTTTGGTTATTCGTTTTTCAGATAGGGGTGGGAGATTCTTGATATCAAAAAATTCAAGTTCTGCAATTTCTTGATTTTCTTGAAATTGACCATCCAATAACTGACAGTCAAAGACGAACTTGGCATACTGTTTGTTCTGAAGTTGAAAGCGGTTGGTATCAAAAACTGCCAATAAAGAGCCTACTTCTGCCGTAAATCCTGTTTCTTCCTGAACTTCTTTTCGGATATTTTCCTTGGGAGAATATCCTACCTCGCCAAAACCACCAGGTAATGCCCAAGTATCCTCTCCTTGCCCTCTAACCAGGCAAATCTTCTGATTTTGAACAATCCATGCCCTTACATCCATCAAGGGAGTTGCATAGCTACCTGTTGGTTTTAAAATTGCAGTCAATTCCTCTTGATCAAGCTCTGTTTGATCCTGCAAGACACTCCATAAAATCTGACGTAAATCCTCATAACGTTCACGGTCATAAGGATCCTTGGAATAGGTCAACCCAGTATCAGTGATAGCTAACATTCTCTGAATAGCTTTGGCGAAATCAGTTGTGCTCATTTTCTAGGCTTTCTACTAGCTTGGCTAGATTCATAGAGTTGGAACCTTTAAGCAGAATCTGGTCATGTGCGCCAAGACTTTCCTTGACTTGTTTGACCATGGCTTCAAACTGGTCTTCATCGGCTGTTTTCTTGAAGTAGTACACATGGCCGATTGGGAACATTTGACTGGCTAGTTGAGCCAAGTCAGCGATGTCTTCACCGTAGAAAATTACGGTATCAAGGGCATCAGGTGTAATGCTCAAAATCATTTGATTATGAAGTTGAACAGACTGGCCTCCAAGTTCTTTCATGTCCGCCAGAACTGCGATTTTCTTACCACCTTCATTAGCTGGAATAGCAGAGAAAGTCTCTAAAATCAACTTCATAGCAGTTGGATTGGCATTGTAAACATCTGATAGGATATCTGCTCCATTGGCAGCTTTTTTCCACTCGGTACGATTGCGGGTCAATTCTAGATCCTGGAAGGCTTGACCAATCTGCTCCTCCGTCACTCCTTCTTGCAGGGCAACGTAAGAAGCTATCATAGCATTGGTCGCATTGTACTTACCAGTTACTGGCAAATCAATAGCTTGCTCCAAGAAATTAGCCTTGAAAGTCAGGCTATCCTTACGCTCTATTAAGTCTGTAATTTCTAGTTCTGCACCTGGACCAAAACGAACTACTTTTTTATCAGCAGGTAGATAATCCTCTACAATGGGATCAGATGGCGCCAAAAGTAAGCTACCTTTCTCCATACCATCAGCAATCTGTAATTTACCTTTGGCAATCTCAGAACGGTCCTTGAAGAAGGCCAAATGTGCCTCTCCGACCAGAGTCACAATAGCTGTCTTTGGATGAGCCAATTCAGACAAAAGATGGATATCTCCCAAGTGATCCTGACCCATCTCCAAGACCAACTTTTCAGTAGCATCTGGCATATGGAGAACTGTATAAGGCAGTCCAATCTCGTTATTGTAATTTCCTTGTGTTTTGTAAGTTTTGTAGCTTGTAGAAAGCAAATGGGCCAACATATCTTTGGTAGTAGTCTTACCGTTCGAACCTGTAACGGCAAAGACATCGACACCTGTCTTTTGAAGGTAATAGGCTGCGAGAGCTTGAAAGGCTGTCAATACATCATCTACTAAAATGTATGGATGATCTGCCACTTCCTTTTCTGACAGGGTTACAGCAGCGCCATTTTCAAAGGCTGTCTCGATAAAATCATGTCCATCACGCGCCCCCTTGAGTGGCACAAATAAATCCCCAGCTCCAATCAAACGACTATCAAACTCTGCCTTGACTAGTGGGATATCCGCATAGCTTGTCACATCATTTTTTGCACCGACGGCACGTGCAACTTCGTGAATCGTAAGTTTCATGTTTACTCCTTTAAAAAGGGGCAAGGAGTCCTTCCTCGCCCTTATGTCTGTCTTTACAATAGGTGCGCTTCACGCTTGTCAAAACTTTCCTTAGCAAGGTCAACCAAACGTTCGATTAATTCTGGATAAGAAATTCCCATATTGTCCCAAAGCAAGGGATACATAGACCATTGAGTGAAGCCTGGCATGGTATTTAACTCATTTAGGAAAACTTCCCCCTTATCTGTATAGAAGAAGTCGCAACGCGACAATCCAAGTCCACCGATAGCACGGAAGGCAGTTTCTGCATTTTTACGCATGACTGCTACCACATCGTCACTAATCTTAGCTGGAATATCCATAGTAATCTTGTTATCGATATACTTGGCATCATAGTCATAGAAGGCTACGTCTTTGACAACTTCACCAGGAAGAGTGCTCTTGACATCATAGTTTCCTAAAAGTCCAACCTCGATTTCACGGGCATTTACCCCTTGTTCTACCAAGACACGACTATCGTACTTGAAGGCAAGCTCTAAAGCTTGGCGAAGTTCCTCTTTATTTTCAGACTTAGAAATACCAACACTAGAACCCATATTGGATGGTTTGGTAAAGACTGGATAGTTTAATTTGTCTTCAACTTCTGCAATCTTAGAAGCCAAGTCATCCCCTTCAACAATCGCTACGTAAGGAACTTGGGCAATCCCAGCAGATTCCAATACACGCTTAGTTGTGATTTTATCCATGGCAAGACTTGAAGATAGGATGTTACAACCGACATAAGGTATTTTCAAGACTTCTAAGAAACCTTGAACAGAACCATCTTCTCCCATAGGTCCATGAAGAACTGGAAAGACAACAGCTCCTTCTTCGTAGATAGCACTTGGAGCAATTTTCTTGTCCCAATCAATCGTTTCATTGGTCATGAGACGTTCATCTTGTCCAGGAGTTTGGGTAAATTCTTGGGTTTTGATGAAATCACCGGACTGGCTGATAAAGAAGGTTTTGACTGCGAAACGATCATAGTTAACCGCACGCATGACACTCTCAGCTGACAAGACAGACACTTCACGCTCTGCACTGCGTCCACCATATAATAGAATAATTGTTTGTTTCATATGATTTGTTCCAATTCTAATAGAATACTCGTCTTTAGTATATCATATTTGTCATTTTTTTTAAACTTGTACAGCAAAAAACAAGAAAAGAGCCTGAATCAAAATGGGATTCAGGCTCTTTGTACTTTTAAATGATTATCTGCTAGTTCATTGCATCTATCCTTAACCTTACAGACTAGAGTTCTGTACGATTTTCGATAGCTCTTAAGAGCGTTACTTCGTCCGCATATTCGATATCAGCTCCGACTGCTAGACCTCGCGCTAGACGAGTAACCTTGATCCCTGCGGGTTTGAGAAGTCGAGAGATATACATGGAAGTCGCCTCACCATCAGCAGTTGCATTGGTGGCTACGATGACCTCTGAAACCTCGCTATCCATGAGGCGCGTCATGAGACTCTTGAGATTGATGTCATCTGGGCTAATCCCATTCATAGGGGAAATCAAGCCGTGTAAGACATGGTAAAGTCCGTGGTACTCTTGGATATTTTCCATGGCAGCGACATCGCGACTATCCTCAAGGACCAGAATCGTTGACTGATCTCGGCTAGGATCAGTACAGATAGAGCAAGGATCCTCGTCTGTCAAACGTCCACAAATAGAGCAATAAGTCAACTCTCTTTTAGCTGAAAGGAGATTTTTAGCAAATTCGTTGACGTCATCATCCGGCATTCCAATAGTATAAAAGGCTAGACGGGTTGCTGTCTTAATCCCAATACCAGGAAGTTTGGAATAACTGTCAATCAACTTAGCAATAGGTGTTGGATAAAGCATGGCTTCCTTTCTAATTCATTGGATGGTGTTGGTTGTATAGATTGATAATGTCGCGAGCAATTGCTGGCCCAACATTTTTGGTTAAATTGGTATTATGAGGAAAGACTACTGCAACTGCAATTTGAGGATTTTCTGTTGGAGCATAGGCCACAGCATTGGTATTATTAGCTTCTTGACCACCAGCTACATAGCTTTCAGCTGTACCGGTCTTACCACTGATAGAAACAGTGGCGCCATCTAAAAACGCCCGTCCTGTCGTAAGGGGACTAGTTCCATGCGATACTTGGTAAAATCCTTGGTGCAAGATTGCCATATCTGATTCAGAAATATTGACCTTGTTGATTTCCTTGGTATCTATTGCTTGGATTAATTCCCCAAGGCCACCCTTATCATTGTTGTCGTATATTCCCTCGACAATATGTGGAGCTAGACGAACGCCATTGTTAGCAATCGTTGCAACGTACTGGGCTAATTGCATCGGTGTGTAGTTGTCAAACTGGCCAAAAGCATTAGTTAAATAATTAGCCAAGTCAAATTTTTGGGGGATAAATCCTGTCGATTCATCTGGCAAGTCAATCTCAGTAGAAACTCCTAGTCCATACTCTCCAAAGGTAGCACGAAGTTTACCCATAGCAGACTCAAGTTGGTTGGTTTTGACTGTCATATTTGGTTGATAGGTCTGACCCATCATTCCTAGCGCAGTTTGAACCATGTAGGCATTTGATGAATATTCTAGAGCCTCAACGGCTGTAACCGGGAAGGAACCGTAATAAGGGGTATACCACGAATTGATAGGAGCAGAACCTTGGAAGACGATTGGTTGGTCTGTCAAGGTTTGGTTGCCTGACAAGACCCCATTTTCCCAACCAGAACTGATGGTTGCCGCCTTAACGACAGACCCTGGTACAAAAACATTGGTCACTGTTCCTAGTGAGTCTGGTGTCAAGTCTCCTGTTTCTAGATTGTGTTTAATTCCTGACATTGCCAATACAGCACCTGTCTTAGGATTAAGGGCTACCGCATAAACACCTTCTGAGTATTTAGCACCACCATTTGCAAGTTCAGAATTAAAATAACTCTTTAAGAGGCTGTCTACGCTATCTTGGAAGGCCAAATCAATGGTCAGTTTGATATTTTTACCCTTGCTACCTTCCTCAATATTTTCTACACTTTCCATATCTCCATGTTTGTCGAGATGAATTTCCTTAACAGTACGTTTCCCTTGTAGGACTTCCTCATATTGTTTCTCAAGGTAAGAGGTTCCAACACGGTCATTGAGAGAATAACCTTTTTTTAGATAGGCATCTACTTCCTCAGCTGGAAGACCTGACTTTTCACTTGAAACACTTCCCACTATAGAAGCAAGAGAGGTTTCAAGGACCTTGCGATCCCACGAAGTTGAAATGCTAATACCAGGTAATTCCTTGGAAGCTGAAGCAATGATGGCCACCTGTGTGTCACTTAATGGATCGGTTTGAATATTCCCTGTCGCAAAATTACCAACTGCATTGAGCTGGTTAAAGAGGTAGATAACCTTCTTTTCATCCTCTGAATAGTTCAGTTGATCAGAAGTGATACTCTCAGCAGCATTGTTATAGAGTTGAGACTCCGAAAGTTGATTACCATCAGAATCAAAACGCTTATCCTTAGGAAGAGCCTCTACCGTTTTTTTATAGACAGCTGGATCTGCTAGATAATAATCAGCCATTTGACGTTCTGTCAAATCTGGCGAGGTAACTGTTACATACGTTAAGAGTTTAGTGGAAATATCCTTTAAATCTGCAGCCGTCATCTTATTGCTTCGTGTGAAAGCCACTACTTGTTTAACGGTATTTTCTACCAAGGGTTTTCCAGCTGCGTCATAGATTTCTCCACGAGCAGAACTCGTTGTTACCCTAGTCTGGCTAGCTGATGCTAGCTTAGTTTCATAAAAATCCTTGTTCAAAACTTGCATATAGAGCAAGCGACCAATGATGGTCATGAAAAGCAAAATAACGATTGCAAACAATAAATTAAGCCGAATCGGTATCGAATGGCTATTGAATTTTCTCATACAAATCAATCTCATTTCTAATCAAAATCTCAATCTTCATTGTACCATAATTTGAAGAGAAAATTATGGAAAAAGAAAAGACTTTTTCTTTTTATCCCAAAACAAAGCAACTGTGGTATAATAGAAGTAAGCGCTATTTTATTTGTTAGGTTTTATTGACAAATAATGTTTAACAAATAACTACAAAGGAGTCCCATGAACAAGCCAGACATCTCTACGATTATTGATCTTCACTTTGAAGAAATGACCGATTTAGAGCAAGAGATTGCCCGCTATTTTTTGCAGGCAGATACCATTCATGATGACTTGTCTTCTCAACAGGTCACTCAAAAACTTCATATTTCTCAGGCAGCTCTCACTCGTTTTGCCAAAAAATGTGGCTTTACGGGCTATCGGGAATTTATTTTCAAATACCAACAACAAAAGGATACCCTTTCCGTTCCTCAACAAGATATGAATCCTTTGACACAAAGAGTCTTGAGAAGCTATACAAATATCCGAGAAATGACACAAGAATTGATTGATGATGACCAACTGGAGCGCATCGCTCAAATGATTGATCAATCAGAACGCGTCTATTTTTTTGGGACTGGAAGTTCTGGCCTAGTCGCGCGTGAGATGAAATTGCGTTTCATGAGACTTGGAGTCGTTTGTGAAGCTTTAACAGATCCAGATGGTTTCGCCTGGACAACTAGTATCATCGATGAAAAATGTTTGGTCTTTGGTTTCTCCCTTTCAGGAACAACTCCATCCATCATTGACAGTCTACTAGACGCTCAAGACATGGGGGCTAGAACTATTCTTTTCACTAGTACGCCTAGCAAGGAAACTCAGGACTTCACAGAAACTGTATTAGTAGCAAGCCAGAGTCAGGCTTCCTATATCCAACGCATTTCTGCCCAACTTCCTATGTTGATCTTAATCGATCTACTCTATGCTTATTTCCTAGAAATTGATCGTGAAAGTAAAGAAAAAATCTTTAACAGTTATTGGGAAAATAAAAAACTAAACGGCTATCGTAGAAATAGAAGGTCTAGATAAGCCTTCATCCCTTTCAGGTGAACAATCAAATTAGCAACCAGTGATTAAAGTCGCTGGTTTTTAGTTTGCTCAAGTCCTATAACCGATGACTGGTGCACATAGAACTCTACACCTGATTCTTGATATAAAAAAGCGAACAAGACGTAATTCCGATTCTCAGAAAACTCGTTTTGCTCGCTTTTTATAATTGAGATTAGTTATTGGTTTCAATCTCTAAAGTTTGGACAGTTATTACAGCAGTTTCTTTAATATTCTGCAATAAGTTCCACAAAATCTATACTTCCTCAACAGTATTTCTTGAGTTTGACAGATTCTATTCGTCTTCTTTTTTCCTTCCCATTGCAGCTAGACCAAGAAGTGCTCCTACAGCTCCTAAGCTTGCAAGGGTAGCAGTTTCTTTAGCGCCGGTTTCAGGGAGGATGTTTTGACGATTTGCAGGTGCTTGATAAGTCTTATCTGGTGATATAGCTTGAGCTACATGCGACTGTTCATCCTTGTGTGTAGCAACTTCATGAATAGCTGCTTCAGAACCATTTACACCACCAGCAAATCCTGGAACTTGATGGATAGGTGCTGCTCCACCAGGAACTCCTCCTTCAAAGTTTGGAACTCTGTGGACAGCTGCTTCAGAGCCATTCACACTACCAGTATGCTCTGGTACTTCATGGATAGCTGCCTCAGAACCATTTACACCACCAGTAAACTCTGGCACTTCATGGATAGCTGCCTCAGTTTTGCCTGATTCTTCTTTCTTAGTTCCGACTAGCACAATCTCATCTTGCGCCACTTCAACAACTTCACGAAGTTTTTCGGTACGGATTCCATCTGGTGCTACTTCCGTTAAGATACGTTCCTTGCCTGCGCGACCTACCTGAGTTACGCGACTTTCACCTTCTGGAAGAGTTGGATCTTCTCGTTTAACAGTCTTGAAGCTGATAGCTTCTTCTACTACCTCAAGGCTTGGTTGAGTAAAGCTCAATTCTTTAACACCTTCAGTCGGAAGATTTGAATGTTTTACTTCCTCTTTCGGAGTTGCTTGAAGCTGATTGATAGAAGTTAGAGCTGCTTGTAAGGCCTTATCGACTGCATCCTGAGTTTTAGCTGCTTCGATAGCAGTAAGAGCCTGTTCTGACAACTCAACTAGTTTCTTCTTAGCTTCTTTATCGCTGCCTAGTTCCTTGCTCTTGTTTTGAATGGCTTCTGCCAAACTTGCCATAGCCTTATCATAGTCAATCTTAGGCTCTTCCGGCTGTGCTGGTTGCTCTGGTTTTGGTTCCTCTTTTGGAGTCGCTTGAAGTTGGTTGATAGAAGTTAGAGCTGCTTGCAAGGCTTTGTCTACCGCATCCTGAGTCTTGGCTGCTTCGATCGCTGCAATGGCTTGCTCTGATAACTCGACTAGTTTCTTCTTAGCTTCTTTATCGCTACCTAGTTCCTTGCTCTTGTTTTGAATAGCCTCTGCCAAACTTGCCATGGCCTTATCATAGTCAATCTTAGGCTCTTCTGGTTGGGCTGGTTGCTCTGGTTTTGGTTCCTCTTTTGGAGTCGCTTGAAGTTGGTTGATAGAAGTTAGAGCCGCTTGCAAGGCTTTGTCTACCGCATCCTGAGTCTTAGCTGCCTCAATAGCAGTAAGAGCTTGCTCTGATAACTCAACTAGTTTCTTCTTGGCTTCCTTATCATCACCTAGTTCCTTGGTCTTGTTTTGGATGGCCTCTGCCAGACTTGCCATGGCCTTATCATAGTTAGGCTCTTCTGGTTGAGCTGGTGTTTCTTCGACACCGTAGTTTTCTTCCTTATCAAGGATCGTTTGCAAGGCTGTAGCTGTTTTGAGAACTTCTTGAGGTTTAGCATCGCTTGCTGAAAGTTGCTCTGATAATTTGTCCAAGTTTGACTTGAAAGCTTGACGTGCCTCTGGAGTGTTCTTCAAGCTTGTTTGGTCAAATTTATCCAATTCATCCTTCCAGTTCTTCATAGCTTGAAGCAACTCTTCTTTGGTATAAAGAGCACTATCTTCTCCATGAGTGATAAACTGGTCAACTTGGATACCAATATTTTTCGTAGTATCATTACGTTTTGGATCCAATTGCAAGGTTACAGCATGCCATCCCTCTTCAAGTCCTGTTAGACGAACGAGAGTCTGATCACCTTGACGTGTGGCAGCTGTACCACTGAAGTACTTCTTACCGTTGTATTCAGACGCATTACCTAGACCATCTTGATACTCGACTCTTCTACCGTCTAACGTCACCTTGTAGATACCATGACCTGGGTCTACAAAACCTTTAATTTCTAAACCTGTACCGTAGAAGTAGGCTGTTACACTAGCATTTTTCTTTTGCTCTTCCGTTAAACGACCAAATGACGCCCAAGACTCAGTGTTTTGGTATTTACCTGATGAATTGGTTTCATGGTGCCAACCTGGGCTATAGTCAAGTTGACTGGCCTGATCATCATGACTGACTTGATCTTTTTGAAGCAATTCAGCTTTCATCACTCGAATCGTTGCTTCTGAAGCAAAGCCAAGCAAAGCTTCATCTGAAGCACTCGTCATTTTCACTTTGAAGTCAAAGATAGAGTCAGCTTGCTCCGTAAAGTCAATTGTTGGAATTGTCAAAGTCTTTTCTGTTTCACCTTCTTGGAAGGTCAAATCAGCTGTTGTATCCTTGTAAACCTTACCGTGAACCCCTGTTCCTGGTTCTGTTACAACATGGACTGTTGCAGCTCCTTTACTACCACCAACACGTTTAATGGTTACAGTAACTGGTTGGCCTTTTTGAACTTCATAGGTAGTTTCTTTCAACTCAAACATACCTTTACCAGCATTATTGAGTGTGTAAATACCTTCAGTTGCAATAGCTTTGCCAGTTTTGTTGACGAGTTTGATGGTGTGTTCACCTGGAGCCAAGTCATCTGTTTCATAAACCATCTGGCTACGTTTACGAGCCGCATTATTCGTTTGTACGTCTGCAACCTTTTGACCATCCACATAAACTGACATTTCACCGTGATTTGGATCCACTGTAGATACGACATAAGCCTTAGTTCCATTAAAACGGTAGGTTACGCTAGCATCTTTTTGATTGGTCCACATGGATGTTCCACGAACGCCTTCAGATTCGTCATACCAGGTTGTATTTGCTTTATCAGCTGTTGTATTTGAATGGTAATCCAAGCCTAGAGGATAGCCATCTGTTTTTTCGATACTACTTGGTGTCTTATAAACAGAGAAGTTTGTCAAAATAGGAGTTGCTTGTGAATTCGTGATAGTCACACGAATCTTTTGTGCTTCCACAGGTTGACCTTGGACGAGACGACGATAACCAACAGTCGAACCTTCTCCATATGGAACCCAGCGACCATTGAGCTCAACTTCAACCTTAAATCCAGAGATACGTTGACCTTTAGCAATATCTTCTTTGAGTTCAACTACGTCAAAGCGTCTCTTTTGACCGAGATCCACAGTGAATTCACCTGTCTTGGCATCATTTGACAATGCCCAACTAGTATCATCCTTACCATCTGTTAGGTTGCTTGCTTGATACAAGTGATTCTTACGGGTAGAGCTTGCCGTTACAGTTGCTCCCTTGGCGAAGTCAGTTGCATACATTTGATCCAAGGTTGCTCGGAATTCTTGCAAGCGAGCCACATCTGCATCTGCGAATTTACCTTCTTTATTTGGTGGAATATTGAGGAGAAGTGGCGTTCCACGACCAACAGACTTGAAGTAGATATCCATCAAATCTTTGATTGATTTTGGTTGTTGATTATCATGGTAGAACCAACCTGAACGGATAGAAACGTCTGCTTCACCGACAGAGTACATATCTCCTTCTGGGTCTCCATGGTTGAGATATTCATTCTTCACATCGTCAGTGATTTTAGCTTTCTTAACCTTATGCCAAACTGGATCTCCAGCGATACCACGTTCATTACCGATCCAACGGACACTTGTCGGTTGTGCAGAGAAGATAGCGATATCTCCTTCAGCTTCCTTGATGTACTTGAACCATTCGTCAAAGGTGTAGGTTACTTTTTGAGCTCCACTACCACGCGCACCGTCCATCCATACTTCGATGAATTTACCCTTATTTCCGTATTTAGGATTGCCAAGGATTTCCTTGAGCTGGTTGAGGTAGTATTCGTTGTACTCTTTTTCAGTTGAAACATGATATTTAGGGTTATTGGCGTCCCATGGCGATAGGTAAACACCCATATTCATGTCATACTTAGTTGCTGATTTAGAGATTTCTTCGAGAAGGTCTCCCTTACCGTCTTTCCAAGGACTTGCAGCTACCGTGTGGTCTGTGTATTTAGATGGATAAATCACAAAACCGTCGTGGTGTTTGACAACCATGATTGTTCGTTTGAACCCAGCATCTTTCAAGGTCTTAATCCACTGGTCTGTATCAAGGTTAGTTGGGTTAAAGTTTTGAGGATTTTCTCTACCATTCCCCCACTCAGAATTAGTGTAGGTATTCATACCATAGTGGATGAAGGCAGCCAATTCTTCCTTGTGGTAGTCCAATTGGGCCTTGCTTGGTAGTGGTCCATAGTTTCCAATTTCTGTTTCTTCGTCTTTTGGATCCACTACTGGAGTTGCAGGAGTTACTGGTTTTGGATCTTCAATTTTTTCGTATTCAAAAATAACTTGGTTCACTCCTTTATGTTGGATTGTTGCTTCTTGGCTTGCATTTACTGCACGGTAGCCTGTAATTTCTTTAGCTTGGAATCTATGAACAAAGGAAACATCGTATTCTTTACCATCGTTATTATCCACAGTTGCAGTTGCCAATTCTTGGTCGGTACCTTTCAAACGATAATGAATGTCAAAGGAACCTTTATTGACCTTATAAACCACCTTGATAACACGAGTTCCTGCAGGAGCCTTGCTCACAACGCTATAATCATCTTCCCAAGCATCTTTTAGCTGTTTATTGACAGCTTTGCCATCAATCGATACAATCTCATATTTTTCTTTATTCTTCTTGAAGAAGTCAGTCTTTTCAATTTCTGTTTTATAGTTATAGTCGAACTGAGTTCCAACTTCTGTCTTTTCAACAAAAGTATCGTTTTCTTTGACTGGATTATCATTTTGGTCTAGGTGTTCGATAACAACTCGTCCATAATCAACACCTTCAAGAAGAGTCGCTACACCACTTTCATCGAAAGAATATTTGTTTTCACCGATAACAGCTGTCTTATTTCGAAGCATTTCTCCCTCTGGAGTAAAGTAATAACGATTGCCGTTATCGCCTTGATACCAGCCTTTAACACCGTACTTGTCAATGATTTCTTTGACCCATGCCAATTGTTCTGGTGAGAGGACAAGCCCTCCTCCAAAGCGATCTTTTTCAGCAATGTTCGCATTATCAACAGTACCACGTTGGTGGATCCCAATGACCTTACCATCACCGTTAATAATTCCACCACCAGAGAGACCAGAAACAGAAGTCAAACGATAGGTAACACCTACAGCTCCATTTTCATCGTACTTTTCAGTATCTCTAACGACACCGTCTGCCTTATACAATTGACCAGGAACAATTGGTTCCTTCAATTCTGGAGAAGTTGAATCTGTAGGATAGCCAATTGTGCTCACCGGTTCTCCAGCTTTGTATTCCCGATGCTCTGCTAGAGGAGTAAAGGTAGCCGCCTTATTTGGACTTGCAATTGAAAGTGGAACTGGAGCTACAACCAAGGCTAAGTCATTCTTATAGCCTTCACCGAATTTTTCTTTATTCCAGAAATGAATATCCTTTTCCTTGAACAAAATAGTGTTCCCTGAAGTTGGTAAAGAATTATTCTTAGCAGTATTTGAACCTACATTGTAGTAGAACTTAGCCGTATCACCACCACGGATAGAACCAGCATTAGTATCCGCATCCTTGACCAAGAAGTTGTGGGCCACTGTCAAGATGACATTTGGAGCAACAAAGATACCTGAACCTGAGTTAAGGTATCGCTGACTACCACCATTGGCCAAAGGTGAGCTAAAGATTGAATAAACCATAGTAGCAGATGTTGCTGGTTGACCTTCATAATTGATGCGCTTAAGGTCTTGTCCACCGTTGATAATGGCTCTGTTTTCTTTTCCAGCTTCAGATGGAGTTTCTTCCTTCGCTTTTAAGATACTTTCAGTCTCTACTTGTGGACTATCTTTTTCTGATACAATAGCTGCAGTATCCACTTTTTTCACTGGAGTATCAGGATAGGCACGGTCAGGGATTTCTTCCGGGAGTAAATCGCCAGCCACTTCAGCAGTTTTCCCTTCCTCTGCCACTTTCTCGACAGCAGGTTCTGTTTTTTCAGTTACTTCTTCTTTAACTGCTTCTTCTTTTTCATGATCTACATCTGCCACTTCTTTTGCTTGACTATCTACTTCAAGTTTTGGTTCTGTCACAAGTTCACTAGCCGCAACATTACCAGATGCAAAAAAAGCAAGACCGACTGCTACAGAAGCAACACCAACAGTCAGTTTACGAATACTAAATATTCGACCTTTTTCTAAAAAATATTGTTTCATCAAATACTCCTAATCTTCTAGAGCAGTCAGCTACTGCCCGAGCCCAGTGTTATCTGGCGACAATTTTTGTTTGATTCCCTAGCTTAAAACTCTGCTCCTAAGCTATTTATTTTTTGGTAAGCCCTTTTGTAGAAATCGCTTACATTTTTAAAAAATAAAATAATCTTCCATTAGCAAGAATTTTTCTAGAGTTTTCGCATTATTATAAATATACTATGTTATATTAAAAAATGCAAGGGCTTTCAAAGTTTTAACTGGATTTTTACTAAATGATTATTTTACTATTTATGACTAAAAAATCCTAAATTGGCAAGGCCAACTTAGGATTGTTTTGTTTTGAAGTGATAGTAGGCTCCAAGCATACCTGCAGTATTTTGATGACGCGCAAATTCTAATCTTGTTTTTTCCGCTAAGCTCGGAACAAGCGCATCTTTCAGAGCTGTACGAATTTTCGGTTTCAAAATCGCTTCTTGCCCCATAATACCACCACCTAGTATAACAACCTCTGGATTGGCAACATAACAGATGTTAGCAAGACCTTTCCCAAGATAGTCTACCATACGGTCAATGCCCTCCATACAGAGTTTATTGCCTTCTGTAGCTTCTTTGAAAATTCTACGACCATTCCAATGAGCCACTTCCTCATCATGAGCCTTGGCTACATACTCAACCAAGGCAGTTGTAGAAGCTAGATCTTGGAAAGCCCCATCCTGCATATGCATATAGCCAACTTCACAGGCAGAATTACTAAATCCATGGAAAATCTGGCCATCAATGATTAAACAACCGCCGATGCCCGTTCCGATGGTCAAACAAAGCGTTATTCCTGCACCTTTTCCAGATCCAGAAACAGCTTCTGCTAGCCCTGCGCAGTTGACATCATTTTCAATTTCACAAGGAATTCCAAAGCTTCCTTCAATTTCTTTTTTAAATTGAGTCCCTGCATAGTTCGGGATCTGTGGACCAGCATAGAAAATCTCACCCTTATCAGGATCAACCATTCCCGCTGAAGAAATAGCCACACCTGCCACCGGTCCTTTTTCTAGATAGCTAGCGACTATATCTTTTGTTTTCTGTAAGATATGTGGACCACCCTTATGAGCCTCAGTTGCTACTTCGTGAGACTCTACAAGTTGTCCATCTTGGTCAATCAAACCATATTTGATATTAGTTCCACCAATATCAATTGCAACGTAATTAGTCATAAAGCCTCCTGTTGATTAGAGGAAACGCTCCTTAGTTTCACGAATCAATGCCGCAGCTGCTTCTACAACTGGACGATCTTCTTCGGTCACTGGTGTAAGTGGAGAACGAACTGATCCGATATTAAGTCCTTCATTGATTTTCAAGACTTCTTTGATAACGCCGTACATATTTCCATGAGCTGCAGTTAATTTACCGATGATAGCGTTGATAGCGTATTGCAATTCACGCGCTGTTTCTAGGTCTTTATCTGCAATCAATTGGTTGAGTTTCAAGAAAAGTTCTGGCATAGCACCATAAGTACCACCGATACCAGCTTTAGCACCCATGAGACGGCCACCAAGGAATTGTTCATCTGGACCGTTAAAGACGATATGATCATCACCACCAAGACTAACAAAAGTTTGGATATCTTGAACTGGCATTGAAGAATTTTTAACACCGATAACACGTGGGTTCTTCAACATTTCTGTGTAAAGACTTGGAGTCAAAGCAACACCTGCCAATTGAGGAATGTTATAGATAACATAGTCTGTGTTTGGTGCTGCTGCACTGATGTCGTTCCAGTATTTTGCTACTGAGTATTCAGGCAAACGGAAGTAAATTGGTGGGATTGTTGCGATAGCATCTACCCCCAAGCTTTCAGCATGGCGAGCAAGTTCGATACTGTCTTTAGTATTGTTGCAAGCCACATGAGCAATGATGGTCAATTTACCTTTAGCAACTGCCATGACTTCTTCCAAGATCAATTTGCGGTCTTCTACGCTTTGGTAGATACATTCACCTGAAGAACCATTGACATAAAGCCCCTGAACACCTTTATCAATAAAGTATTGCACCAAGGCACGAGTACGTTCTGGGCTTACTTCACCCGCATCATCATAACATGCGTAGAAGGCAGGAATGACACCTTCATATTTTTTTAAATCTGACATAGATTTCTCCTAAGATTTCTTTTTTCTGCTTTGAGCAGATGATTTTTTACAATTTTAGTATACACCTTGTGAAAATCGCTTTCAATACATCTTAGCCACTTAGATTTTAATTTCTATTCATCTCCCATAGCTTTTCTTGTTTGAAAGTAGTTTCATAACGTTTTCAATCTGCCTGATATTTAGCAAACAATTTTTCCATTAATCCAGCTTGGCAAAAAGCAAGAAGACCAAAGCCAAAAAGTAGAAATGCTGAACCACCAAGCACTAGAGTGAAGCCTGATAGATAGAGAAGCATCATGATTAATAAAATAATTGCAAACATCAAGAAGAACCACACGAAGTTAAAGCTGACCAAAAGCAAGCCCTTTTGAAGAACTTCTTTCCAAGTCAAGTCATAGCGTGCTGCAATTGGATAGCTAGCCAACATGACTAAGGTTAAAAATATCAGAATTCCCAAGCAAATGGCTTTAATGAGCTGGAAGCCTAGGCTGGTTTGCCCCCAGAATAGTGATAAGTCAACAACGCTAATCAGAAAAATTCCTAGTTCCAACAAACCTAACTGGAGACCTAATTTCAAATTTTGCTGAAAGGCTCTCATATAAGTTTTAAAAACAGGAACACGTCGACTACTCTTAACTTCGAAGATTGTCTGATAGAGACTGATTTTCGCTACTCCGATCGTCACAATAGGCAAACAAGACACAACAAAGAGTAGATTAACCGTCACAATATCTAAAACTTTCTCGCAAAAACGCATCAGAAAGTTATCCGTATCAAATGCCGCTTTTATCAATCCAGATCCTTTATGTGCCATTGTTTGCTCCTCCTAACTGACTAATCGATTAAAATTTTAAATAAATATTTGCGAACTTTATCTTCCATACCTGCATAACCATTAGGTTGATGAGGTTCACCTGGGAAAAAGACTGCAAAATTGTGATAACCCAACAAGAGTGGGTATTGTTCATGACAATGGACAAAGCCGATATCGCTAGCTTCATCAAAGGCTACAGCCTCATCTTTGACACGAGAACCATAGCTAGAGTACTCATGTCCTTCAACCAACAAATGCAAATCTGCATATTTTTTATGATGCTCAAAACGATCATTTTCTTCTTGGTTGAGAACATTTTCCTGTACAACTAAGAAGACCTTATCTCCATCAATATCGTATTTACCTAATTCAAAAGTATCTTTACGATGCTCATAGAGATAATCAATAGCCTTGTCCAGATTTGGGTGAATTCCCTTGTAAAAACTAATGTTTTTTAAATCATCAAAAATCATAGTAATTTCCTTCGCTTCTGATACTTATTTTCAATTTGATTCATCTTTTTATAATTTCCCTTAAATAGTGCGGACGGAAGGTAAAATTATCCAGTGGATGATTTTAGAAAACCATGAAATGAAAGACCTAATTTTTGAGCTCCTCGCTCATTCATTTCTAGGCTCAGGCTAAAATAGTTCCCCGAACTATTTTACTCTCAAAAATTCCGTCCAAGATAAGTACAACATACTTATCTTGGATACCACTAAGATGGGAAACAACTATTCTAAATAGTATCTAAAAAGTCAAAAATTAAGTTTATAAGTGTCTAACAAAACTTCAAGAAGTAAGGAACTACTCTCCATTTTGTAGACACTTATATAGCCTATATTCTCTTAGTCTATCAACTATACTTCTGCATACTGATAAACAGATTGTACGATATTCAATTTTCGCAGAGTACTATCCTTTGACAGCTCCCATAGTAATCCCTTGAGTGAAGGATTTTTGGAAGACAAGGAAGACTGTTACGATTGGCACAGCTGCAAGGGCAGCACCAGCCATAATTAAACCATAGTTGGTTGCCATCTCAGCCTGCATAGTCGCAACCCCGAGTGAGATGGTCAAGTTGTTACGAGATGTCAACATTACCAACTGCATAAAGTAGTCATTCCATGTGTTGATGAAAGTAAAGATTGCAAGAGCTGCAAATCCTGGCTTCACAATAGGGAAGGCTACGCTCCAGAATGTACGAATCTCGCCACATCCATCGATTTTAGCAGATTCAAGCAATTCTGTAGGAATGTTTTCACTGAACTGTTTCATGAGGAAGACCCCGAATGGCCATCCGATTAAAGGTAAGATAACTGCCCAAAGAGTGTCGTGGATTCCCATGAAGTTGACGATACGTACCAATGGTACAAGGACAACTTGTTTTGGAAGGGCCATGGCAGCGATGAAGATTGCAAAGAGAATGCGTTGTCCATAGAAACGTTTCTTAGCCAATACATAACCTGCTAGTGAAGAGGTTGCACAAACCAAGAACATCGTTACTAAAGAAATGAACACTGAGTTCCACATCCATTGCAAGGCTGGGTTTTGCACCATCAATTGTTGGAAGTTCTCCATAGTTGGAGCTTTAGGGAACCATTGTGGTGGAATCATAATGGTATCTGGTTGTGATTTGAATGCACCTGTCAAGATCCAGTAGAATGGGAAGATAAACAGTACAGTCAACAAGAGCAAAATGATTGTTGAAATAACAGTAAAGGCTGTTAATGGTTTCTTTTGTTGTGTAGGTTGCATAGCTGTCTCCTTTCCTTAATATTCTACATCATTTCCGAGGATCTTGAATTGAGCGAAGCTGACAAGGGCAATCATAACTGCCAAGAATACACCAATAGTATTGGCATAGCCATATTCAGTCAATTGGAAGGCTTTTTCGTAGAGGTAGTACATAAGTGTACTTGTTGAGTAGTTTGGACCACCAGATGTCAACAATTGAATCAAGGCGAAACATTGGAATGAGTTAATGGTTGTAATGATTGCGATATAAAGTGTTGTTGGAAGGAGGCTTGGCCATTTAATCTTCCAGAATACTTGAAATTCAGTCGCACCGTCAACACGCGCTGCTTCTACAAGTGAATTATCAATATTACCCATTGCAGCGATGTAAAGAATGATTGGTTGACCAACTGATGTTGTCAAGAGAATAATCATAATCGCCATCAAAGCCCAGTTTTTATCTCCCAACCAAGAAATGTTTTGGCTGATGATATGGCTTGACTTAAGTACGAAGTTCAAAATACCTGATAGTGGATCGTAGATCCATTTCCATACTACTGTTACGGCAACACTACCTGTTACTACAGGAAGGAAGAATACGAAACGGTAGAAGGATCTAGCAATAGCATTTTGTTGGTAAGTTTGTGATGCTACAAAGAGCGAGAAGAGTACAACGACTGGTACAGACCCGATAACCAAGATTACGGTATTAATCAAAGATTTTGTAAAGACAGGGTCTTTAAACATACGAATGTAGTTGTCCAAGCCAACAAACTCAAAGCTAGTCATCGAGTAGTTAAAGAAACTTGTGATGAAGCCCATGATCATTGGAGCTAAAACGAAGACGGTAAAGAAGATTAATACTGGTGCTAGGAATGCGTAGGAAATAATAGTTTCCCGCATGCGAATTTTATTGATTTTCACAGTCGGCACCTCACTTTCACATAGTTTTGTTTTTTTGACTGTTATCTGACCCTGATCTAAAATCAAAATGAAATTTTTCTAAGATTCGTCAATGTAAAAACTTCATTTTAATTTTGACCTGTCAGTTGCTTCTATTTCAAACAAAAGTCCCCCTTTTCATACACAGATATGCTCAGGGAAAAGGGGGGGAACTCAGTTTTTATTTAGGGCTTATTATTTAGCTGCTTTTTTGATTGTTTCATTCGCTTTTTCAGTGAATGCTTTCAATGCTGCAGCAGGTTGTTCGTCACCATTTGATACAGCTTGCAACATTGGGAACCAAAGTGTTCTCATTTCAGCAAAACCGTCGATTGTGTTGTAGTATGGTGAGTAGTATTGAGTCCAGCTACCGATTGTTTCCATACGTTTGTCATCATAAAGTTTTCCAAATGAAGTACGAACTGGGAATGCGCCTGTACGAACTACGTCTTTAGGACCCCATTCTTTGTCATCTGCGATGAATTGGATGAATTTCTTAGCTGCTGCGACTTTCTTTTCGTCTTTGTTGTTAAATACTGCAAATCCATTTACAAGGTATTCAAGAGCTGGTTTACCTGAATCAGATGGGAATGGTACTTCTACCACTTCAACTTTACTTGATTCCAAAAGTTTAGCTTGGATGCCATTTTGAGCTGGCGCCCAAAGGATTGTGTAAGAAGTTTGACCATTTGCAAAGTTTTGGATGTCTGCTCCACCGTCAAATTGTGAACCGTTGTTCAACAAACCATCTTTGATCCAGCTTGATGCTTTTTCAAGACCTTTAACGAATTTAGGATCATCAGTTGTGTATTTAGTTACATCTTTGTCAGTTACAGAACCGCCATAAAGGTTAGCGATGAAGGCACGTGTTCCTTGGTCTCCCCCTTGACCTGAACTGAACAATGAACCTGGTGTATACCCTTTATCTTTAAGCGCTTTCAAAACTTTTTCAAAATCATCAGTTGTCCAACCTTCTTTTACAAGGTTTGCAACTCCTGCATCTTCCAACATTTTCTTGTTCATAGCCATGTAGAATGGTGCAGAACTGATTGGATACATGTAAGCTTTATCACCAGCTTTACTTGCTTGGATGATGTTTTCGTTATTGACATCTTTCACAAATTCATCTGTAAAGAGGTCGTTCAAGTCAGCCAATTTACCATTTTTACCGTATTGGATGATACGTCCTGGTGCGTCAAAGAGTACGTCTGGCGCAGTTCCAGCTTCGATTGCTGTAGTGATCTTTTCAGGTCCAGATTTGAAGTCGATTGTTTCTAGTTTAACTTTAACATCTGGATTTGCTTTTTCAAAAGCTTCGATGATAGATTTTTCATAAGTTCCTACACCATCGCCAGTTTTTTCTTGAGTAAAGACTGGGAATGCCCACCAAGTGATTTCAGTTTTTCCACTGTCACTACCTGAGCTAGCCGCATCTTTGTTTGCATCTGATTTGCCACAAGCAGCAAGAGATAGAACCGCAGCACCCGCAAGTACTGTACAAGCTAGTTTTTTAAATTTCATTTGTATTCTCCTAAATGATGATAAGCGTATCCGAATCGGATAATGAGTAATGTGGACTTTGTATACGTTTTCATTTTTTCCTACTAATCAACCACTCTCCTCGTTTTTTATATTGTGTTATTTAAGACCCGCAACAAATCGTTCCGTGATCTCTTTTGGTCTAGTAATAGCGCCACCAACTACGATACCTCGCACCCCGTAACCTAGGATTTGCTTAGCTTGTTCTGGTGTGTGAATTTTTCCTTCAGCGATGACGTCCACCCCTGCATCGCAGAGTTTCTTGATGAGTTCAAAGTCTGGACCGTCCACTTTTGGACTGTAAGATGTGTAACCTGACAAGGTTGTTCCGACAAAGTCAATTCCCGCTTCAACTGCTGTTAGACCTTCCTCAAAGGTACTTGTGTCAGCCATCAAGAGTTGATTTGGATATTTTTCTTTGATTTGGCGGATAAATTCTTGGATCTCTAAACCATCATGACGTTCACGTTTGGTACAGTCAAGAGCAATGACTTCGATATCAAGAGCTGCTAGTTCATCTACCTCTCTCATAGTCGCTGTGATGAATGGTTCCTGTGGTGGATAATCACGTTTAATAATTCCTATAATCGGAAGTTTAGTGACCTCTTTAATCTCCTTAATATCTCGAACACTGTTTGCTCGGATACCGACTGCGCCACCTTGTTCAGCTGCTTTCACCAACAAGGGGATAACTCCTCCCGCTTCTGTGTAGAGCGGTTCATGAGGAAGTGCCTGACAAGAAACGATGATTCCATCTTTGATTTGTTCAATCAAGGCTTCTTTACTAATTTGTGGCATCTACTTTCCTCCTTTTCTTTTCCTTTGTGTTTATGTGACTATTATAGCTTATTATTAAAGCGCTTTCAATAACTTGTGCTAGAATAGATTGGAGTTTCAAAACAATTTTATGCGACAGTTTCTTCTGAAAGTAGTTTCAGGCACATAAAATCTATCCCAACACCTCTTAAATCTTAAAACCAGACCTTTTTTCTCGCAAACATGAAAGAAAAAGGCCGTAACAAATTTTCGTTACGACCCTTTCTAACTAAGATTTAGTTTCACTAAGGAAATCTTCACTTTCAACTATTTGACTAATCTTCTTTTCTCTTCCCCAAAGCAAACATACCAAGGAGCATCCCCACAAGCCCTACTGATGCAAGGGCAGTGGCATCTTTACTTCCTGTCTTAGGAAGAACATCTTGACCAACTGCAGGTGCTTGATAGGTCTTATCTTGTGCCATAGCCTGAGATACAATAGACTGCTGATCTTTGTGATCTGGATTTTTAGGGCTCGCTACTTCTGAACCTTTGGCATCGCCTACAAATCCTGGTTTTTCTATTGACGCGACGTCATTCTTCACACTGCCTGTGAATGCTGGGACTTCATGTACAGCTGCTTCACTGCCATTGACTCCCCCTGTAAATTCTGGAGATTCTGCTTTTGCTGCTTCTACTGCGTTCACACTACCTGTAAATTCTGGTTGTTCATGAACTGCTGCTTCTACACCATTGACTCCACCTGTGAATTCTGGAAGTTCAGCAGTCGCAGCTTCTACACCATTGACTCCACCTGTAAATTCTGGTTGTTCAGCAGTCGCAGCTTCTACACCATTAACACCACCTGTGAATTCTGGTACTTCGTTAACAGCAGCTTCACTACCGTTGGCAGCTCCAGGAATACCTGCTCCTTCAAGACTCACTGGAAGGTTGTGCATACTCTCGATAGCTCCAGAAGCAAGTCCAGTTATCTTCTGACCAAGATCTGACTTGTCTATTGTAAATAGAAGAGTCTTAGTATCGTACTGGGTCATGAAGTTTACTTTTCTACCATTTGCCAACTGAAGTGTTGGGATTTTGTTAACCAAAACTTCTGAATCAAACTCTACTGCAAGAATTCCTGGCCATTTTTCAATAACATTTTTAACTTTGGCTTCTTTAGGAGAAATTCTTTCCTTCGTTAGGAAATCCCAGTTGAATTTCTTGAAGGATAGAGTATAAGGATTGCCTCCAGCTTCATGATGTTCGTACAAGAGACCAAATTCTTTTGGTCCGATTTGTTGAAGTGAGTTATAGGCATACTCCCCTTCTTGAATCAAATGATGATGCAGCCAAGTCAACTCGCCATCTTCTTCTACGCGAGCTACTCGAATGTAACCATTCTTACGACCTGGGCCATTAGCATTTGCTAGAAGGATGTACTCTTTACCATCTTGAACCGTATGAGTTGCCGCCATTTGAACATAGACATCTGGTACATCATAGCGCGCTACATAGTTGTCCCATGTAATACCACCATCATTACTTGTCGCAACCTGCAAATCACCTGTCAAACCACGCATAAAGAGTTTCAACTGACCATTGTTCAGCTGAACAACAGAAGCTTCTGTATTTTGAGCATAGTAATTGTTCATGTTGCTTGAATCAACTACTGTACCATCATAAAGTGTACGGTTATCATTGACACCGCCACCCATATGCCAAGTCTTACCATGGTCATCTGAGTAGATAATACGAGATGATTGAGAACCATTGAGGTGGTTAGTACGGTTTGTCGTATAAACAGGAACAACGATTCGACCTTTATGAGGTCCATTCTGGAGGGTAATGCCCACTCCAGGTCCCACACCTAAGAATTTCATCCAATCAGCTTTGACCATTGGGGTAATATCTTGTGGTGCAGACCAAGTCTTACCGTCATCATCACTATAAGACATCCAGAGATAGCTGTCTTTAGCAATTCTAAATGGAGAGGTTTTATTGCTTGTAAAGTAGATATTTCCTAGCAGTTGCTCACCCTGATAAAGGTCGCCTTTATCGCTATAAGCCGGCTTGACTGGATTTACAACAACACGGTAATCCGTTGCCTGACCATCTGGTGTGTAGACAAGGCCATTTTCACGAATGGTATAGGCTCCATTTTCTCCTTTACGGTAGAGAATTTGGTAGGTTTTTCCATCAATTTCTTTATAAGCTTCCTCTTTTTCAGCTGACATTCCAAAGATACCTTTTCCTTCTGGGAACATATCATAGACTGAAAAAATGCGTTTGGTTTCAGTATCTTGGGCTAAAACCATATCGATATTTACTGGTGAACCAACAGATGGATCAGTAGCTTTTGGATTGTCGCGTAGATTCGTAAGTGTGATACGATCGCCCCATGTGTGACCCTGATCTTCACTTCGTTTGACGACCATACCGATATCGCCCCAGTCATAGTGGTGCAAACGACGTTCGTCAGCTCCAGCAATCAAAGTTCCTTTGTCAGTCTTAAGGAGGGCTGGAATACGATAGCTATTAATACCATCTGGATTTGACTGCCCATTTTTACCAGCTTCAAAGACATCCTTTTTATCTGTTATCTCAGCTCCTTCTGGAAGCTTTTTCTCTAATTCGGATCTTTCAAAGAGGTAGCTACGATTTTGAACTTCTTCTGGACTCAAGGCACGATCGTAAACAGTTAGATTACGAACTTGTAAGCCCGCCCCCCAAACCATACTTCCCGCACGATTTGTGGAACCAATTTGCATATGATTTACATCAGGCATATCTTTGATAAAGCGTCCTGATTTCTTACTTGTTCGTGACAAGACTCCATTTACATAGAGACGAACTTGTCCATCTGGAGAATCTGCACTTGGTCTTTCAACTGTAAAGGTTACTGAGTTCCACTGACCTGGTTTGACTGTTAATGGTGCGTCTGTGTATCTATCATAAAATTGGTCGCCGTTTTGATCGCGCCCCTCAGTCAAGGCAACGTTGTTATAAACAGCCATGGTGAAATATTCATTTCGAACCGTATCACTTGAGACTGAGAAAAGGTTGTAAAATGCTGGTGCGGAAGTATCTGGTTTGAACTCCATATGAATGGTCGCATTTTGAAGCTGTTTCAGTTTGTCCAATTGCTCTGTCAGATCAATTCTATTGCTATTTGCAGCATTAGTCTCTACATCTTCCTTTTCAAGAACAGTATTGACATTTTCCAACTCTCTAGCATAGTAATCACGTGGAAGTGAAGCTGGATCTTTTTCGGTTTCTCTAGTTGCTTCTGCCGTTTCTGCTGTTGCAGTTGTCTCTGTTCCAGTATGTGCTTCTGTAGATGTATGTGTGACTGTATCTACCCCATTAGACTCTGTCGCACTCTTTTCAGTATCTACTGCTTTTTCTGCCTGATCCTTCTCTACTCCTAGTTCTGTCGTTTCCTTATTGGTAGCTGTTGCTTCTTGTGCCAATACTGGCGATGCACCAAAAACAACTGCTCCAATCACTACTGAAGCGGCTCCTACTGTAAATTTGCGAATTCCGTATCGTTGTTTTCTATCCAACTGATTATGCTTCATCTTTCTTCCTTTCATTTTTAAAAATAAAGCGCTTTCTTTTTTGATTAAAATTTTTAGTCATCTGACTAAATGACAAAAATTACTTTTTCACGAATGGTTACACTCGCTCTTTCAAATTTTCTCTCACTTAACGACCCATCGTTAACTAGAGTCTCCTACTCCTTTCAAATTTTATCTTATTCTCATTATATAATAAATTTCTCTATTTTAAGATAGATGAATATAGAACAGATTTTACTTTCGGTTTTAGAAATATAAAATTGGACATTTAAAACTACTTTCGGATGCTTTGGATTTTTCTAACATAAAATTGCAGTTGAATCGTTTTTTAATGAACTTTATCTCAAACTTATACTCAATGAAAATCAAAGAGCAAACTAGGAAGCTAGCCGCAGGTTGCTCAAAACACCGTTTTGAGGTTGTGGATAGAACTGACGAAGTCAGTAACACATATACGGTAAGGCGAAGCTGACGTGGTTTGAATTTGATTTTCGAAGAGTATTAACTATTTGACTCCTGATTTATCTAGATCAAAAAGGCCGTAACTGGTTCTAGTCACGACCCTTTCTAATATAAGATCAAATTTCTCTATGAATTTCGTTGGTTTTAACTATTTCATTGATCTTCTTTTTTCTTGCCCATGGCAAACATACCTAGGAGCATGCCTACAAATCCTAGAGAGGCAAGAGGAGCAAGATCTTCACTTCCTGTTTCAGGAAGAAGTTGCTGATGAGCAGCAGGGGCTTGATAAGTTTTATCTTGTGCCATAGCTTGAACCACAATTGACTGTTCTCCCTTATACTCTGAGACCTCATGGATAGCAGCTTCTAGCCCATTGACACCGCCTGTATATTCTGGCACCTCTAACTTAGCTGCCTCTACTCCATTGACGCCACCTGTATACTCTGGAATTTCTAACTTAGCTGCCTCTACTCCATTCACGCCACCTGTATACTCTGGAACTTCTAACTTAGCAGATTCTACTGCATTGACGCCACCTGTGTATTCTGGCACCTCTAACTTAGCGGATTCCACTGCATTGACGCCACCTGTGTATTCTGGAACTTCTAACTTAGCAGATTCTACCGCATTGACACCACCTGTATACTCTGGTGCTTCTAACTTAGCGGATTCCACTGCATTGACACCACCTGTGTACTCTGGAACTTCTAACTTAGTGGCCTCCACTCCATTAACACCACCTGTATATTCTGGAACCTCTAACTTAGCAGCCTCTAATCCATTCACGCCACCTGTGTACTCTGGGGTTTCTAACTTAGCGGATTCTACTCCATTCACGCCACCTGTGTACTCTGGAATTTCTGATGTAGTTGCCTCCTCACCATTGACGCCACCTTCGAAGGCTGGAACGTCATGAATGACAGATTCCCCTTTTGAGCTTTCTACTAGACTACCTTCTGGAACTTCATGAACCACGGCTTCTTCGCCGTTCACACCGCCTTCAAATTCCGAAATCTCATGAATGGCGGCTTCCGCACCATTAACCCCACCTTCGAAGGCTGGAACTTCGTTAATAGTTCCTGGTGGATTTTCTTTAACCTCTATTTCTGGAACTTCATGAACTGCGGCTTCTTCGCCGTTCACACCACCTTCAAAGGCTGGTACATCATGAACGTCTGCTTCCTCACCGTTGACGCCACCTTCAAAGGCTGGATCCTCATGAACTGTACCTTCACCATTGACTGCACCTGTAAATTCTGGGACTTCATGGATTTCTGCTTTTGCTCCATTTTTACCACCAGGGACTCCTGCACCTTCAAAACTTACAGGCAAATTATGCATGCTCTCAATTGCACCATCAATGATTTCGGTAATTTCTTGACCAATATCTTCCTTGTTAACTGCGAAAAGCAATGTTTTTGTATCGTATTGCGTCAAGAAAGTCGCAAAATTACCATTTGCCAATTTAAGAACTGGTGGTTGATTCACCAATACTTCAGAATCAAATTCTAGAGCAATGACATTTTTGCTCATCTCCACAGCATTTTTTACAGTTGCTTTTGTTGGAGCAATTCTATCCTTGCTTAAGAAATCCCAGTTGAATTTCTTATAAGACAAGGTGTATTCATTTTGAGTGGCAGTTGCATGCTCATAAAGCAAGCCAAATTCACCATTTCCAAGATCTTGCAATGAGTTATAGGCAAATTTGCCACTTTGAATTGGATTGTGCTTGAGCCAAGTTAGGTCTCCATTGGCTTCCACACGCGCTAAGTGCACCAGACCATTGTAACGTCCTGGCCCACCTGCATTACTGAGGATGATATATTCCTTACCATCTTGTACCGTATGAATGGCAGACATTTGAACGTAGACATCTTTGACATCTGAATAGCGTTTTACATCTTTTTCCCAAGTCGCTCCGCCATCTTTACTTGTTGCAACCTGCAAATCTCCTGTCAATCCACGCATGAAGAGTTTGAGGTCTCCATTATTCAACTGAACAACAGTGGACTCAGTATTTTGAGCACCTGGATTATTCATAGTTGAAGAGTGAATTGTTTGGTTGCCTACTGGGCGGTTATCATTGACAGCTTCACCAGCGTGCCAAGTTTCACCATGATCATCTGAATAAATAACGCGTGAAGACTGGGATCCACTTAGGTAGGATACGTTGTTTGTTGTGTAGGCTGGGATAACCAGACGCCCTTTATGAGGTCCTGAATGCAAGGCAATACCTGTACCAGGTCCAGTACCTAAGAAGTGCATCCAGTCCTTACGAATACCGTATGTAATATCTTTTGGTGCAGACCAAGTTTTACCATCGTCATCACTATAAGACATCCAGAGATAGTTGGTGTTTGAAACTCTAAAGATATTCTTGTCGCTATAATCGAAGTAGACATTACCAATCAGTTCTTCACCTTTATACAAATCACCCTTATCACTATAGGCTGGTTTCTTAGGATCAACTACAACACGGTATTCTGTCTTTCTATTTTCAGGGTCAAAGACTTCACCTTTTTCACGGATTGTATAACGTCCTGCTTCACCTTTTTTGTACAGAACTTGGTAAACCTTGTCACCAATTTGCTCATAGGCTTGTGGTGCTTTTCCTGGTAAATCTCTGACAGCTTCACCTTCTACGAACATATCAAAAATAGAGAAGATTCGCTTAGTTTTCGGATCTTGGACTAGGGCCATGTCAATGTTGACTGGTGATCCCGCATGAGCTCTTCTGGCATTCTCATTATCACGAGGATTTGAGATGACAATTCTATCTCCCCATGTTTTGCCCTTATCATCACTACGACGAACAACCATACCGATGTCGCCCCAGTCAGAGTGATGCAAGCGTCTCTCATCTGCACCAGCAATTAAGGTTCCCTTATCAGTTTTCAGCAAGGCTGGAATGCGGTAGCTTGCGATACCATCTTTATTTGGCTTGCGGTTCTCACCACCTTCAAAAACATCCAGTTTATCAGTAACTTCTGCTCCTTCAGGAAGTTTCTTCTCCAACTCTCCTCTTTCAAAAAGTTGGCTACGTTTTTTAACTTCTTCTTGAGAAAGAGCACGGTCATAAACCGTTAGATTACGGACTTTAAGATTGGCACCCCAGAAGTTTTTGCCTGTGCGTTTTGTTGTACCGATTTGTACATGGTTGACATCTGGCATATCTTGAATGAAACGACCAGACTGAGGACTTGTACGCGACAAGACACCATTCACATAGACACGAACTTGACCTTTTGGTTGGTCTGCATTTGGTCTTTCAACTGTAAAGGTTACAGAGTTCCACTCACCTGGCTTAATCTTCAAAGGAGCAGTTTTATAATCACCATAGAATTGGTTTCCATTTGCATCACGACCTTCAACGATAGCTGTGTTATCAAGGATGGCCATAGTGAAATACTCATTTACTTTGGTATCACTAGAAACTGAGAAGAGGTTGTAAAAACGTGGAGCAGATGCATCTGGCTTAAACTCCATATGAATGGTCGCATTTTGAAGTTTTTTAAGCTTGTCGAGCTCCTCCTTCATGTCAACTCTTTGACCGTTTGAAGGATTGGTTTCAACATCTTCTTTCTCTATAACAGTATTGGCATTTTCCAACTCTCTTGCATAAAAGTCACGGGGAATGTTTCCAACTTCCTCGTCTTCACTCTCTGTAGCTGGAGTTTCGTTTGATGCTTCTGTTTCTGTTGGTTTTTCAGACCCTGGGTTTGCTTGCAACTCTTCACGGCTCACTTCTGTGCCCTTATCTGTTGCCGTTGCCAATTTGTCTGCAAGTTCCTTATCGAGATTCGTCAGATTTCCTGTCTCTACTTCCTTAGGCAATTCTGGCAAAGATTGCCCCGCTGTTTCACCATTCGTTGATGGAGCCTCTTGAGCCAAAGCAGGGGCAGCACCAAAAACAACCGCTCCAATCACTACTGAAGCCGCTCCAACTGCAAATTTCCGAATTCCATATCTCTGTTTTCTATCAAAATCTCTCTGTTTCATGTGTTCCCTTCCGTTATTTTTTTAAAAATAAAGCGCTTTCTTTTTTGCTTAAAATTTTTAGCCTTTCAGACTAGCTGCAAATAAGAAACTGTATTATTGAATGAAATTGCCATTCTTTGTAAATGAAATGCTGTTGCTCTTTTATAAATTCCAAGTTAAAAGATTCGCAACTAGCTATACTCCTTTCAAATTTTATCTTAATCATATTATATAATAAATATTCTAAATTTTAGACTTTATAATCTATAATAGATTCTACTTTCAAAGATATTTAGAAGTTTCAAACTGCCTGAAACTACTTTCTCATTATCTGGGTCACATAAAGAAAAGCCTGTAGTTCATTCGAAACTACAGAGCTTTTTTTCAATTTTTAGTGACCAAGATATGTAAAGGGGATCTCACTACCACACAACCAATTGTAAACTTGATCATTGACATGAACATTCATGGCCTCATGAGCGTATTCAGGCATGATACGATAACTCTTTTCACAAGTCAGACGGTTGTAAATAGCAAACTGGGTGATTGGATAGCAGACATCATCATCAAGCCCAGTAATCATTCGAACTTCCCCCTTAATGCGATGGGCAAGATTTTTTACATCGATATAAGCGAGCGTCTCCATAATCTGCTCTTCTGTCTCATGGAATGGATCATGGAACTTAAAGTAACGAAAGAGCTCATCATAGGCTTCGCTGGTATTTCCAATCTCTAGCACTCGTCTAAAGTCTGATAAGAATGGATAAATAGCAACTGTACGTTTGATACGTGGATTTAACCCCGCAGCCACTAGAGCTAGTGCCCCTCCTTGAGAAGCTCCATAGCTTGCTAATTGCCCCTCATCCACTTGTGGGAAACTAGCGACAATTTCAATCAACTGATAGATATCTAGATAGACATCTTTATAGAAGAGTTGCTCTTTTCCTTCTACTGCACCACGAATGATTTGGCCCTTAACTGTATTTCCGAGAGGTGAGCGCAGGCCATCTTGTGAGTATCCAGATTGTCCACGAACATCCATCGATACGACACCATAACCAGCTACTGTAAAGGCTAGCATATCTGTCCAATCCCAGCAACGTCCCATATAGCCATGGAAGTGGAAAATGACAGGTACTTTCTTTTCTGATTTTGGTAAGACTATACGCGCATATACAAGGCCATCACGGGTACCTTTAAAGCTTAACTCATAACACTTCACATTTGGAATATGAAAATCACGTTCCTCTAGTTGATAATCTGGCAAGACCGAAACCTTATCAATCTCCCCATCCCAAAAAGCATCAAAATCATGAGGAACTTCATCCCTTCCTTGGTATGTTTTCATTTCTTCTACTAATGCTGGATTTCTCATAAAACCCTCCTTAATTTTGTAACCGTTACCATAACTCTAGCACATATAGGTAGGCTTTGCAAGATGGATTTTTAAATAGAAAGTGATTTTAATTTTGAAGATTCATAAAAGCTTATCTGAAAGTAGTTTTATTCATTCCATTCTGTATAGATTCAATACTCTTTCAAAGAAAACAGCTCCTTTGATCTCTCATCCAATTGTCATTGAAGACTAATCTTATACTCTTCGAAAATCAAATTCAAACTACGTCAGCTTTATCTGCAACCTCAAAGCCGTGCTTTGAGCAACCTGCGGCTAGCTTCCTAGTTTGCTCTTTGATTTTCATTGAGTATTAGCATGTTCTCGGGTATTTAGTTGTCTATCTTTAAACTAGTTTTTTACAAAAATAAAAAAGCTTCATAATCTTAATAGAATTGTTCTATCAAGATTACAAAACTCTTTCTTATTTCAAATCTTTTTTATAGCGTTCCAACTCAGCTTGGTTTGCCCAAACATAGTGACCTTGACGAATTTCTACCATAGAAGGTTTATCAGTTTCATAGTCATGTTGATCTGGATCATAGACTTTCAAAACTTTTTTACGTTCCAAGATTGGGTCTGGAATAGGAACAGCTGATAGAAGTGCTTGCGTATATGGATGAACTGGATTGTTAAATAATTCTTCAGTTTCAGCCACTTCAACAATAACACCCTTATAAATTACCGCGATACGATCAGAGATGAAACGAACTACTGACAAATCGTGGGCGATAAAGAGATAAGTCAATCCTAATTCTTTTTGGAATTTCTTGAGCAAGTTCAAAACTTGGGCACGTACTGAAACGTCCAAGGCTGAAATTGGCTCATCCGCAATAACGAAGTCAGGTTGCATAACCAAGGCACGGGCAATCCCGATACGTTGACGTTGTCCACCTGAAAACTCATGTGGGTAACGTGTCAAGTGTTCAGCCAAAAGTCCCACTTCACGAATGATATTTTGAACTTTTTCTTTTCTTTCTTCTTCATCTTTAAATAAATGGTAGTTATAAAGACCTTCAGAAATGATATAATCAACTGTTGCACGTTCATTCAAACTTGCAGCAGGGTCCTGGAAAATCATTTGGATACGACGGATTAATTCCGAAGCTTGTTCACGTGATTTTTTACCATTAATTTTTTTACCTTCAAAGATGATATCACCTTTGCTAGTATCATTAAGACCGATAATAGCACGACCAATTGTTGTCTTACCACTACCAGACTCTCCAACAAGTGAGAAAGTTTCTCCTTTGTTGATAAAGAAGTTCGCATTTTTAACAGCGACAAACTTTTTGCTTCCTTCACCGAAGGAAATTTCTAAGTCTTTAATTTCTACTAATTTTTCAGACATTTCCTTCCTCCTAGTCCTCAAGATGTGTAAAGCCCATCTTTTCACGAATCTTGTCGTGTAAATCTGCAATCACCGATGGTTTTTCAACTTTTGGAGCTTGTTCATGAAGCAACCATGTCTTAGCCCAATGAGTATCAGATACTGCAAACTGAGGTGCTTTTTCCTCAAAGTCAATCTTCATAGCATAATCTGAACGAAGAGCAAAAGCGTCTCCCTTCAATTCAGTATAAAGCGATGGAGGTGTTCCAGGGATTGAGTACAATTCACCTTTGTCATCCGCAAGTTGAGGCAAGCTCGACAAGAGGCTCCATGTATATGGATGACGTGGGTCGTAGAAGATTTCTTCAACAGTACCATACTCGACGATTTCACCAGCATACATAACCGCAACTTTATCAGCGATACTTGCTACTACACCTAGGTCGTGGGTGATAAAGATTGTTGTAAAGTGGTATTCGTGTTGAAGTGACTTCAACAAATCAATAATCTGTGCCTGAATGGTCACGTCAAGAGCTGTTGTTGGCTCATCACAGATAAGAATGTCTGGACGACAGGCAAGAGCAATCGCAATAACAATACGTTGACGCATTCCCCCAGAATATTGGAAAGGATACTCGTCAAAACGTTTCTCAGAATCTGGAATACCAACTTTATTCATATAGTCAATAGCCATCTCTTTAGCTTCTTGAGCAGTCTTACCTTGGTGTTTAACAATAACTTCTGTGATTTGACTTCCGATTGTCTTGATTGGGTCTAGACTGGTCATCGGATCTTGGAAGATAGTTGCAATCTTCGCACCACGAATACTTTCCCATTCTTTATGAGAAGATAAGGTTGTCAAATCTTGTCCACGGTAATTAATACTACCTTGTGCAATACGACCATTTTCTTCCAACATTCCTGTGAATGTTTTTGTCAAAACCGATTTACCTGAGCCTGACTCCCCAACTAAGGCGAGGACCTCTCCCTCAATCAAATCGATGGAGACACCTCGAATAGCTGTCAAAATCTTGTCACGAACATCAAATTCCACGACAATATCTTGAGCAGTCAAAATTACATTTTTTCCTTTTATCATGTCTACTCCTATCTATGTGTACGTGGATCACTAGCATCCGCTAGGTTTTGACCTACTACGAAAAGGGACAAGGATACCAAAACCAAAGTTGTCAATGGAATCCAGAAGAGGTATGCATTGGTTGTTACGTTCTGAGAATAATCTGAAATCAAACGCCCCAAGCTAGGAACTGTAATCGGCAATCCAAGTCCAAAGAATGATAGGAAAGCTTCATATGAGATAAAGGCTGGAAGCATTTGCGACGTACTCGTAACAATAACAGATACCAATTGTGGCATAATGTTTTTTATAATAATTTTGTAGCTTGGTGTTCCCAAGGTACGTGAAGCAAGGTTGTACTCTAAATCACGGTAACGTAACATTTGGATACGAATTGAATGGGCGACACCAATCCAAGTGGTTACACTCATGGCAAAGATCAAATTCCAGAAACCTGCACCGATAGAGTAAGTCAAAACAATAACGATCAATAGTGATGGGATATTGTTGATAACGTTGTAGACTTCCATCATGATACGGTCAACTGATTTTGAGATCCCCCAAATTCCACCAATGACAACACCGATAAAAAGGTTGACAAAGGTCGCAATGACAGAAATCAAGATAGAGTTACGAGCTCCAAACCAGACACCATCAAAGAGAGATTTACCATTACTATCTGTACCAAACCAATGCTCAGCATTTGGTTTAATGTAACGAGCGCTAAAATCATTTACCTTACTTACATCATTAAAGTCAAAATCAGAGAACATTGGGTAAATGAAACTCATCAAAACAATTGCAATCAAGATACCTAGCATGATTACTGTTGATTTCTTCTTCAAAAACTGTCTAAAGACAGAACCCCAGTATGAGTAGGCAGGAGCATCAATTGCTTCAGAGGCATAATCATCACGTTTTACAAACTGAAATTTTTCATTACTAATTGTAGACATTATTTGCCTCCTTTCTCTGTCAATTTAATACGTGGGTCAATAATGGTCATCCAAATATCTCCAATAAGGTTTGAGAAGATTGAAACACAAGTGAAGATAAAGACGAGACCAACTACCATATTATTGTTTGAAGCCTTTACAGAGTCGATCAACATTTTACCCATACCTGGGAAGGCGAAGACTGTTTCAGTAAGAGTTGCTCCACCAATAACACCAATGATAGAACCTGGGATACCAGAAACGAGTGGTACCATAGCATTTTTAAAGATGTGCTTATCAGAAATCTCTTTCTCAGACAAACCTTTAGCACGAGCAAAACGAACGAAATCTTGTGATTGCAAGTCAATCATATAACGGCGAATCCAAATCGCCATAGTAGGTGCTCCTAGCAAGCCCAGAATCACTGCAGGAAGGACATAAGAACGCCAATCACCAGCACCCAAGATTGGGAATGAGTCTGGGAAGCCGATTGAAGAACCAATCAAACGAATAATATAAACTAGGGCAATCGTTGGAAGAGCCAACAAGAACGTTAGAGTCCCTGTTGCGAAACTATCGATCCAAGTGTTTTTGAAACGAGCCATTGCTGAACCAAGAGGAATCGCAATCGCATATGAAATCGCAAGACCAATCAAACCAGTAATAGCAGAACTTGCAATCATAGATGGGTACTGATAGTTGCTTTCAGTAGCCGTATATGGATCATCTTTACCGTAGTTGGCTACTTCACGAGCATCAGCTTGACTCGGAGATTTATAAGTTCTTGAGTAAATGTTAACTGATGATGTTTTCTTACCAGTTGGGAATTGAACTTCAGAAGTCTTCGTTTGTCCTTGTCCTTGTGTAATAACTTGAAGAACAGGAGTATTGGCATAAGTTGGATAAGAATCTCCCAGGTTCAAGTTGACAAAGTTTTGGTGAACAAATGGGAACTGACTATTGAAGTACAAGAGGTATTTGTGTTTAGTACCTGAACCTACCAGAGACCAACCGATAGCGGGATCATTTTCAAAACGCAAATAACGCTCTAAGTTTGGATTTTCTGGGTCTTGAATCTTGTTTGTATGGTCGATATCAAGCAAGTTTGCATAGAATTTGAACACACGCTCAAAAATAGGAATTTCACGTGTAGCGTAGAATTGTCCACTCTCTGTAAACTCACCTAGAGTCCAACCATTCCCAAGTTGTTGGATATATTTTTCATAGATTGCTTTATTTGTATCATTTGCATCTACTGTAACAGAAGAGTCAATGCTACTAGCTTTTTCCTGCAACTCTTTCGTATCGTAATATTCGATATAACCCATACGCTCAAAGACAGTATTTTCATAGTTATCTCGTTTATCAGCCGTTGTCGCAATTTTATTGTAGTTAGTATCTTGTTTGAAGATCAACTTCCGTGGAACCATCGTATAGATGATTGTGTAAATCAAGGTCGTTACTAAGAAAATAGAAACCAACGACCGCAAGATACGCATAAAAACATATTTTTTCATATTATTTCCTTTAAAATCCCAAAAGAACCTTCTCCTTTAGGAGAGAAAGTTCTGATGAGCATTATTTATTTCACATGACTCGCTAACTCTTTTTGAGCTTTTTCGTTTGATTCAGCTTTTTCTTTGAGCCATTTTTCACGAGCTTCCTTGTACTCTTTTGTTGTTACAGTGTTAGCTTGCAATTTAAGGTACTTGAAGTATACATCTGAACCTTTATCACCAGATTGAGTGTAAGAGGCTGAGAATGGTACTACACGAGAAATAACTGGTGCTGCTCCTGAAGATGACATAGCTGGAAGGAAGAGTGAGCTATCTGTCAACCAAGCTTGAGCTGCTGCATATTTCTCATAACGTTTGTTAAGGTCACTTGTTTCACTAGCTGCATCATCAACTAATTTGTCGTAATCTTTCAAACCAACTTGAGCAACCGCTGGGTTTGATGGATTGTCATAGCCCATGTAGGTCTTAGTTGTTTCACTATTAGTTGATTTCAAGATATCAAGGTAAGTCGATGGATCATCATAGTCTGGATTCCATCCAACAGCACCTGAAAGGTCCCAATCTTCTGCTGCCGCACTAGCAGCGTAGTACGTGATATTGTGTAATTCATCCGTAGTGATTTGTTGGATATCGATAACTACATTATCTGTACCCAAAGCGGTTTCAACAGATTGTTTGAATGATTGGATACGAGCGATATAGTTTTTAGATGTTTGGTCAACTGGAATATCCAAGTGGATTGGGAATTTCACACCATCTGCTTCAAGGTCTTTTTTAGCTTTAGCTAGTTCTGCTTTAGCTTTATCAGCATTGTAAAGACCATCTTGGCCATCCGCAAAGTTTACATCTTTCCACTCATCACCATAAGAAACAACTTTCTCAGTGACCAAGTCACCAAATGTTTTTTCACCTGCTGAAACAAATTCTGGTTTTACGAAGAGGTTACGGACAGCAAGGGCTGCTCCATCCTTACCATTTAGCTGAGCTGAATAAGCAGTACGATCAAAAGCAAAGTTCAAAGCTTGACGGAAATCTTTATTAAGAAGGGCTTTCTTAGTAGATGTTTTTTCTTCGTCAGTTGTTTTTGATGTGTACTTATAGCTTTGACGGTCAATATTAACACCCAAACCAGCAATACCAGCTCCTTGTGGAGTATAGTAGATATTATCTTTATATGTTTCTGCTACCTTAGAATAGTTTGAGCTAGTAGGGAAGAGACGGGCATAACTGTATGCACCATTTGTAAAGTTACGCTCAAGTGACTCTTGGTCTGAACCATCATAGTAAGAAAGTGTTACAGTATCGATGTGAACATTGTCCTTATCCCAATACTGATCATTCTTTGCAAATTCGATAGAAGACTTAGCTGTCAATCCCTTAAGCAAGAATGGACCATTGTAAAGCAATGATGTTGGATCTGTCGCCTTACCAAAGTCTTTACCTTTTGATTTTTCAAACTCTGCGTTCAAAGGCCAGAAGATTGCGTAAGACAATTTAGAGTTCCAGTATGGTTCTGGTTGGTTCAAAGTGTATTGAAGAGTGTAATCATCAACAGCTTTTACACCTACAGCAGAGAAGTCTGTATTGTTCCCTGATACATAGTCAGCCAATCCTTTAACAGAATTTTGTGCTAGGTAAAGAGCGGCTGATTTATTGTCGGCTGCGTGTTTCAAACCTGTAACAAAGTCATTTGCAGTTACTTCTGCATATTCTTCACCATCAGATGTGAGCCATTTTACACCTTTACGAATCTTATAAGTGTATGTTAATCCATCTTGAGACACTGACCAGTCTTCAGCGACTGCAGGAGTAAGGTTACCATACTTATCATTTGTAAAGAGTCCATCGATACCATTTGAAGTAGCAACTTTTGTACTTTGTTTCCCAGAGATAAGGTAGTCCAATGTTTCTGGGTCAGCAGTATAAGTATAGCCATAGGCTTTTGGTGCTTCAGCATTTGATGATTTTGAAGAACCACAAGCTGCGAGAACGCCTGTTGCGAGTAGGGCAACCCCTGCTACCGCAAGAATCCGACTTTTTTTCATGTTTAGTTAACTCCTCTATATAAAATTAATGAGATACTATTAATTATACCACACTCCCTTTCAAAAGTAAACGAATTTTCAGAATATTTTGTCGCATGCCTTTTGAAAGCAGGAAAACTTACATTTTCAGAAAAGAAACTATTGACGAGATTTAATTTAAAAGGTATAATAATAAAAGTTAAGGCGGTATAGCCAAGTGGTAAGGCACGGCTCTGCAAAAGCTTGATCGTCGGTTCAAATCCGTCTACCGCCTCTATATTATCAAAGACTCCTACAAGAGTCTTTTCTTTTTAACTACTTAACTACTAGAAAAGCTTTATCAGTTCTGCTCTGATAAAGCTTTTGTTTTATTCTGTTTCTTCTTCTGATTCAAGTTCTTGAATTTGAACCTTAAGCTTGGTTACACGTCCATTTTTGACCTTATCATTAGTTAGGGTGATATGCTTATTGCTACTTTCTAACTCATAGCTAAGTTTTTCTGATGTTGGAATAGTTCCCACACCGGTCAAATAGTAACCAGCGATTGTATCTACATCATCACTTTCAAGTTCAACATCGAAATAGTCATTGAAGTCATTTAGGGTCATTGTTCCTTGGACAATATAAGTGTTCTCAGCAATGGTATGCACGTAAACTTCAGCACGGTCGGTTTCATCATCAATTTCACCGACAATCTCCTCAAGCAAGTCCTCAAGAGTAACTAGCCCTGCCATTCCTCCGTATTCATCAAGAAGAATAGCCATCTGTCTTTGTGAATTTCTCAATTCTTTCAACAAATCGTCCACAAAAATGGTTTCAGGTACAAAGAGGGGTTCCTGTAATATCTTTCTCAACACGATATTGTCAAAACCATCGGTAAACCCTGCTTTTAGCAAACTCTTGGTATGAATCAAACCAATCACGTTATCCTTGTCATCATCATAGACAGGAATACGAGAAAAGTTTTGTTTTAAGATGCTTTCAATAATCGTCTGAGTATCATCTTGAATGTCAACCATGAAGGCGTCTGTTCGAGGAACCATGACTTCACGTGCCATGAGCTCGTCTAGCGAGAAAATCCCTTGTAACATTTCAATTTCATCAGCATCCAAGGTTTCTTCACTCTTAGACAACATGTACTCAATCTCATCACGAGTCATTTTTTCATCTGCATCGTCAAATGTCATCGGTGTCAATTGACTCAAGAGATTAGTTGATGCTGAGAGCATCCAAACGAAGGGACTCACAATCTTACCAAGAGCAATAATAAACGGTACTGTTCTGATAGCTAAGGCATCCTTAAGATTTAGAGCAATTCGCTTAGGATAAAGCTCACCAAAAACAATAGAAATATAGGTCAAGAAAGCTAGTGATAAGAAGCTAGCTACCGCATAGGCAGTTTCGCTATTTCCCATCCAAGAGGCGATCAACTCTCCAAGTGAATCTGCTAGTTTAGCCCCTGACAAGATCGTAATTAAGGTGATACCAACTTGAATGGTTGATAAAAAGTGATTGGGGTTTTCAAGTACCTTTAGTAAACGGATATAGCGTTTATCTCCCTCTTCAGCTTTTTGCTCAACACGTGAACGACTAAGTGAAACCATGGCCATTTCTGTTGCAGAGAAAAAGGCATTTAAAAAGGTCAAAACAACTAATAAAACAAATTGCAGTAACAAATCCTGACTGCTCGGGTCTTCCATTTTCCTTCTCCTAAAAAGTATAATTGAAACCATTATACCATATTTTCCAATTTTTACACATTAATTTTCAATTTCTATGATAAAGGGGCGCTGAATAGAGAGCTGCAATCCAAGTCTCGACGCTCTAGTTCAAGCCTTGTGAATCTTCAAAAAGGCTCTTTAAAATCAGAAGAGCAAAAAAACAAGCAATCGTTTCTACAGTTCATGACTAATAAAAAACGAGGTTGGGATTTTTCCTCAACCTCTTGATCAATTAGCTATTTTTTTGTGACTGTGACCTCACCTGTTCGGTAATCTAACTGAATTCCCTTTTGGACATTTGGAATAACGACATTAAACTCCAACTCCCCATCAGAGGACTTGGCTTCAATCTGCGATGCGGACGGCACCAAATCTTCCTCAGACGCATAGAGCAACGTCACACGGTAACGCACTCGTTTGTTTTGATCTAGAGCTTTTCGAACCAGACTTTCATAATAGTTTTGGCCTGTAGAATCTTCTGCACGCGCTTGGTTGGCCCAAGCTGTCTGTACGGCAATGTTTTTAGGATTGCTAGTAGAAGCATCAAAGCCATCTAAACCACCGATTAAGGCATAGCCCAACAAATGCCCTCTATCTACCGCATGGTTGTAACTTCCCTTTAGATTCTTAACCTGATGCCAACCCGCAGGCGTCCAAGATGTTGAACCATTGCCAGTTTCTTCACGGTCCTTGTACTGTCTGGTCGCTTTTGACATGATTGCATTCGCTACTGTGGGAACCGTCTCTCCTCCTACAGTCTTTGTTTTATTATCCGCATAGGGTTTACTTGAAACCTTGGCGTCTAGATTGGTTTTATTGTTATTGACGATAAAGGCTCCTGCGCTATTCCACTCTAGAGTACCCTTAATTTGTTTTTTAACTGAATCGGTCAATACACTTTCAGCCAGTTCTTGACTTGGAGTATCAGACGACTGTGATTTTTGTTTTACTTGTGTTTGTGGTGCAGTGTTGGAAGACTGCATTTGTTTAATATAGTAGCTTCCTGCTGACAAGAGCAAAAAGAGCAAGAGGCCAATTAGAGCCTGCCTTGTTTTTTTGTTCATACTTTCTCCTTCATTTCACTTCCTAGAAAAAGACTGGTTTCCCAGCCTATTTTCCTGTAAATTTTGCGATGAGTTCTTGCCATTTTGCTGGTGCTAAAATAGCCCAAGGATCTTGACCTTTTCCTAGAATACCATAGCCAATCATCAAACCAATAGCAAGAGCTAAGAATCCTAGTAGTAATACTACAATTACTAGGATAAAGCGACGTAAGACATATTTGGATTGTTTATTCATCTTCATCAGCTTCCACACTTACCCGTTCAATCTTAGCTCCTAACTGGGCTAATTTTTCATGAAAACGGTAGTAACCTCTATCTAAATGGACAAGCTTTCCTACAACTGTTTCGCCTTCAGCTACCAAGCCTGTCAAAATCAAGGCTGCACTGGCACGTAAGTCTGTCGATAGAACTTCTGCACCTTGGAGTCGCTGTCCGCCGATAATACGGGCTGTATCACGGATGATTTCAGAGTGCAAACCCATACGACGCATTTCCTCTAAATGTTGAAAACGATTCTCAAATACAGTTTCTACCATAATTGACTCACCTTGAGCAACGGTCATTAGAGCAGTGAACTGCGCTTGCATATCTGTCGGAAATCCTGGATGTGGAAGTGTCTTAACATGAACAGCCTTTAATTTTTCACGTTGAGAACGAATACGAATTCCTTCGTCCTCATCGATGACTTCAACACCCATTTCCTGTAATTTAGCAATCAAGGGGCGATTGTGTTCCCAGATAGCATCCAGAATCAAGACATCTCCACCTGTAATGGCAGCTGCTACCATGAAGGTCCCTGCTTCAATACGGTCTTGCACAACATTGTGGGTTGCACCGTGTAGTTGTTCAACACCAGTAATGGTAATAGTTTCTGTTCCTGCCCCCTTGACTTTGGCACCCATTTTATTTAGGAGAACAGCCAAGTCGACAATCTCAGGTTCACGCGCAGCATTTTCAATGACAGTTACGCCGTTAGCAAGAGTTGCTGCCATCATCAAGTTTTGAGTAGCACCTACACTTGGAAAGTCCATGTAGATATGTGCACCGTGCAAGCGTTCCGCCTTAGCTTCAATATAACCTGCCGTTTGGGTGATCTCAGCCCCCATTGCTTCGAGTCCTTTAAGGTGGAGGTCTATCGGACGACTACCGATCGTACAGCCACCTGGCATAGAAACCTTTGCGTGGCCTACACGAGCCAAGATTGGCCCCAATACTACAATAGAAGCACGCATCTTGCTGACATATTTATAGGGAGCTTCTTCTGTGATATCACCGGTTGCATCAACTTCAACAATATGTGCTTCTTGATCAAAGTCTACTTTCGCATTTAATCCACGAACCACCTGATTCATGGTAAAAACATCAGATAAAATAGGAACATTTTTTAAGACTGTTTTTCCTTCACTTGCTAAAATAGTTGCTGCAAGCAGTGGCAAAACTGCATTTTTTGCGCCCTCGATGGTAACACTTCCAACCAAACGATTATCGCCACCTTGAACTACAATTTTTTCCATAGAGTATTTTCCTTCACTTACAATTTTAGAATAGTGTTCTAACTGCTTCTTGCCAAAGTTGGTAGAGATTTAGGAAAAAGGAACTAATCAGATATCCTAAACCGATACTACACAATACTACCAAGAGTCGAACCTTCTTCGCATTATCCTTTGTCACCTTCAAAATTTGATCCCATCTGACCAAATCTTTCAAGAGCTGAAAGACTAGGTAGACAAAAAACATATGACTACTAAGGGTAAAAAACAATTGAATCATTTGCCTATTATACCATCTTCTTTTTTTCTAAGCTAGTTTAGGGATTCGCCTACTGTTTAGGGATTGTTTTTCAAATAGTCAATCGCATCTTGAAGCGTTTTGACTGGAACGATTTTCATGTCTGTTTTAATCATTTGAGCTGCTTCTAGAGCTGTGTCATAGTTACTCTTGGCATTTGGATTTGCTTTTTTAGCTTCTTCAGTTACTGGATTGTTAGGAGCAAAGAATACAGTTGCTCCTTTCTTAGCTGCGGCCACAACCTTTTTATCAATTCCACCAATATCACCAACATTCCCATCTCTGTCGATACTTCCTGTACCAGCAATGATGCGTCCATTTCGAAGAGTGGGATCTGCAATTTGCGTATAGATGGATAGACTAAACATCATCCCAGCACTAGGACCACCAATGCCTGCAGTTGAAAACTTGATTGGCACATCACTAGATACTTCTGTGCGGTCAATCAAGCCGATTCCGATACCATTTTTCCCATTTTCCAGAGTAATGATTTTTCCTTCGGCAGTCTTGACTTTTCCATCCTCCTCATAGGTAACCTTAACCTGATCACCTAGAGTTTGAGAATTAACGTAGTCAACCATCTCCTTGGAGCTCTCAAAAGTCTTGTCATTCACAGCGGTTACAGTGTCAGCAATATTAAGAACTCCCTTGAAAGTCGAGTTATCTGTTACAGTCAAAACATAGACACCCAGATATTTGAGCTCAATTTCCTTACCCGCCGTCTTCAGACCTTGATATTTGGCCATATTTTGCGAAGTTTCCATGTAAAACTGGTTGATTCGCATAAATTCCGCATCTGATGAACCACCCGTCATCTCTTTGGCACTATGTATGTCCGTGAAAGGAGTTAGCCAGGCATAAAACAAGTCAACCATTCTGGCGTGCTTAACTCCAACCGTCACAAATTGGTAGGAACCTTCCTCTTGGTCAGGTTGGTTATTAACTTGTAAAACCTTTCGAATATCTTCAGAAGTTCCTGGCACCTCGATATAATATGGCAGGGGCACCGTAAAAGCTATAAAAGTGATAATGAGCCCAATAATGAGATATAAGGGCCATCTAGTTTTTTTCTTCATTGTTTAACTCCTCTAGGACAGCATTTGGTACATACTCACTGATATCTTGACCAAATTTTAATAGTTCTCTCACAGCTGAAGAGCTGATGTGAACATGCTCCGGCCGACTGTGGAGATAGATTGTCTCCATTTCTCCCGCTAATTTATGGTTGTAAAAATCAAAACTAGCTTCATACTGAAGATCTGTAGCATTGCGTAAACCACGCACTAAGATCTCTGCACCTAATCTTCTAGCAACATCAACGACTAATTCATCGTGAGAAGCTATGACTTTGACATTGTTGAGATGTGCTACTGCTTTTTCAACAGTTTTCTTTCGGCTCTCTATCGGTAAAAATCCCGTTTTATGGGGATTATAAAAAATCCCTACATACAATTGATCAAAGAGCTTACTTGCACGCTCAATGAGATCCAAATGTCCATTGGTCATCGGATCAAAGGAACCTGTAAATAGCCCAATCTTATCTGACATAAACCGTCACCTTACTAATCCCATATATTTTTTCCTTCCAGATACCCAAACAAGCAATTTCTTCTGGAAGTTCTACTGATTTATCGGTCTCACATACCACCATGACATCCTCTGAAAAAAGATTTCTCTCTGCCATTTTTTCAATATCGGACACGATCTGTTCTTTTGCATAGGGAGGGTCCAAAAAAACAAGATCAAAGACACCATCGACCTGCTCCAATGCACGACTGGACTCTATTTTCAACAATTGAAACTTAGAGGTTTCCTTAGTCATTCGGATATTTTCTGCGACTATATTCTGGGCTCGGCGATCCTTCTCAACTAGGACAGCGCTAGACATCCCTCTTGAAACTGCTTCAATGGATAACCCCCCACTACCAGCATAGAGATCTAGCACACGTCCTCCTTCAAAGTAGGGACCAATCATATTGAAAATAGCGCCCCTAACCTTGTCTGATGTTGGCCTTGTCGTTTTACCGTCCAGCGTCTTTAAAGGACGCCCACCGTAGATTCCTGATACGATTTTCATAACGTCTATTATACCAAATTCTTATCAAAAAAAGAAAATCGAACCTTACGGCTCGATTGATTAAAGAATATTTTCGTAAGTATCTCTCACTTCTTGCGGCCAAACACTGGTTTGGACTTCACCGATATGCTTCTTACGAAGCAGGAACATAGCCATACGAGATTGTCCAATTCCTCCACCAATTGTCAATGGGAAAAGCCCATTTAGGAGAGCCTTATGCCATTCTAAAGTTAAACGGTCTTCGTCTCCTGTGATAGCTACTTGGCGACGGAGAGTGTCTTCATCGACACGAATGCCCATTGAAGACAATTCAAAGGCTGCACCCAAATTATCATTCCAAACAAGGATGTCCCCATTCAAGCCATGATAGCCATTTTCAGACTCAGTTGTCCAGTCATCATAGTCTGGTGCACGTCCGTCATGAGGTTTTCCATCTGACAATTCTCCTCCGATACCAATTAGGAAGACCGCACCGAATTCCTTACAAATAGCATTTTCACGTTCTTTAGGTGTCAAGTCTGGATAGCGTTCAACCAACTCTTCAGTATGGATAAAGGTAATTTGCTTAGGCAAGATTGACTCAATATCATAGCGTGCTTCCACTGCTAACTCTGTCAAACGAATAGCCTTATATATCTTTTCTACCGTTTCTTTAAGATAGGCAAGATTGCGCTGTCCGTTTGGAATAACTTTTTCCCAATCCCACTGGTCTACATAGACTGAGTGAGTCGCATCTAGGGAATCTTCGTCTGGGCGAAGGGCCTTCATGTGAACAAAGAGGCCTTCTCCTTCACCAAAACCAAAACGTGCTAAGGTATGGCGTTTCCACTTAGCAAGGGAATGTACCACTTCATAGGTTTCATCTGGGATTTGCAAAACCTTAACAGAAACTGGATGTTCAATCCCTGAAAGGTTATCCTGCATCCCATCCCCAACCTTACTCAAGATTGGTCCCTGCACTTCTATAACTTCTAATTTATCTTTCAAATACTGGGTAAAGGTATTTTTTACAAAGGAAATTTCTTCCTGTTGATGGATAAAACTTTTCTTCATACATCTCTCCTTTCGAATAATAAGATGATTATACCCTTTTACCAGTAAAAATAAAAGTAAAAGTTTAAAAAAAGAGCCCATTTGAGCTCTAAAAGTATTAATCGTCACTTCCAAAAATACGCAAGAAGCTAAGGAAAATGTTAATAAAGTCGAGGTAGAGACTAAGTGCCAATGAAATTGCCCAACCTGTTGCGACTTGACCATTTGATTCTTCATAAACATAGCGAATCTTTTGGTTATCCCAAGCAATCAAACCTGCAAATACAAGAATCATGACAATACTGATAATGTAGTCGAAGAAACCACTGTTTAAAAATACATTGACAATCATAGCTAAAATGAGACCTACCAAGGCTGCAATCAAAGCACGCCCGATACCACTCAAGTCCTTTTTAATCACAACTCCGACAATTGCCATGACAAAGAAAAGGGCTGCACTGGAAATAAAAGCCGTTAGAACCGTTCCTGGTAGATAGAGCGATACGATGAAACTCAGTGAAAAACCGTTCACTACTGAATAGATGAGAAACATCGGAAGAGCTGCTGGGCTATTTTTATAAGCCATATTACTGGCTGCAATTACAATAGCAACTTCAACTACTCCTGTCACGATTAGCCATATGCGGGCATTAAACATCAACTGAACAAGAAGGTCTTGGAAGGTTGTTAACATCAAGGCTGAAACAAGTGCAGATAAGGCAATTCCAATTCCTACAAAAGCATAGACTTTTGCATAAAATTGATTCAAACCGGAACGTTCTTGAATAATTGTTTGATTCATATCTTTTTCTCCTTATGAAATCTTTTTACTGATTATAACAAAAATTAAATCATTTAACTCAAATAAAACATGAGTATGCCTGCAGCAATGGCGACATTGAGGCTTTCTGCCTGCCCTTTCATGCTGATGTGAACCAATTGGTCTGCCTGGTCTGTCATGAATGGACTAATCCCTTGACCTTCATTTCCCATGACTAAGGTAAAATCTTCTAACCGAGCCAGTTCACGATAATCTTTAGAATTTTGAGACAAGGTGGTTGCTAAAATGGGCAGGTGATTCTTTTTAGCCTCTTCAACGAATATTTCAACAGACATGCGATAAATCGGCAAATGGAAATGACTTCCTTGCATGGAGCGAAGCGTTTTAAGGCTATAGATATCTGCTGACTTGCTGGAAACGATGACTCCAGAAAAACCTGCCGCATCTGCCGTCCGAATCATGGTCCCCACATTTCCAGGATCCTGCACATCTTCTAAGAAAAGATATTTCCCCCGACTCAAATCTGGTAAATGCTCCTCCTCCTTTTGAACAATGGCAACAATGCCCTGAGGCGTTTGAGAATCTGCTAAATCGAGCAAGATTTCTTCTGTCACAAGGACAGTCTGAGGATAGTCTACTAATTTTTCACCATACTCTGCGAGAGCAAAAATTTTCTCAATCTTTGCACCTGCCTGAATAGCTTCTTCAAACAGATGCCATCCCTCAATCAAGTAAGAGGTTTTCCGATATTTTTTTTGATGCAATTTCTTGGCATTTTTCACCACAGAATTGGCTTTAGAGGTTATAATAGTCATAGAAATATTATAACACAATCAAGGAGGTTTGGTATGCAAAAGGTCAAAATGATTGCACAGGGACGCGTCCAAGGTGTTGGCTTTCGCTGGGGTGTTTATACCCTTGCTCTCGAACTAGGCGGAATCACCGGTCGGGTCTGGAACAACGATGACGGCACCGTTGAAATCCTTGCCCAAGCAGAATCTTCAGCCATCATGGCTAAATTTATCCAAGAGATCCGAAAAGGACCAACTCCTTTCTCAAAAGTGACCTATCTCGACGTCCAATTGAGCAACTTTCCTTCCTATTCCGACTTCAAAGTCGCAAATTAGGTCTCTAGAACTATTGTATATTTTCCAAAAAAACAGTAGAATAGAAAGGTATAATTTTAAAAGAAGGAATAAAAACAGTGAAATCAATTAAACGAATCGCCTTCTCAGTCATGGGAGTGGCTATGCTATTAGTCTTAACAGGTTGCGTTCAGGTTGACAAAGCAACAGGTCAGCCAACCGGATTTATCTGGAATACCATCGGAGCGCCTATGGCTGAAGCTATCAAATACTTCGCTAATAATCAAGGTCTCGGCTTCGGTGTTGGTATTATCATCGTAACCATTATCGTGCGCTTGCTTATCCTTCCACTTGGTATCTACCAATCATGGAAGGCAACCCTTCACTCTGAGAAGATGAACGCCCTCAAAGATGTCCTTGAGCCACATCAAACTCGTCTGAAAGAAGCAACGACTCAAGAAGAAAAACTAGAAGCTCAACAAGCTCTCTTTGCTGCTCAAAAAGAGCACGGCATCAGCATGTTTGGCGGCGTGGGATGTTTCCCTATCCTCATTCAAATGCCTTTCTTCTCTGCTATCTACTTTGCTGCCCAACATACTGAAGGAGTTGCCCAAGCAAGCTACCTAGGAATTCCTCTAGGCTCACCAAGTATGATTTTGGTTGCCTTTGCTGGTATCCTTTACTATCTTCAATCACTCCTTTCTTTACATGGAGTTGAGGATGAAACTCAAAGAGAACAAATCAAGAAGATGCTCTATATGAGCCCTCTCATGATTGTCGTGTTCTCTGTCTTCTCACCAGCCAGCGTTACACTTTACTGGGTTGTCGGTGGTTTCATGATGATTCTTCAACAATTCATCGTCAACTACATCATTCGTCCAAAACTTCGCAAAAAAGTACGCGAAGAATTTGCTAAGAACCCACCAAAAGCAAGCAAAACTTCAAGCACTCGTAAAGATGTAACCCCTGAACCAGCAACAGCTATCACAACTTCTAACAAGAAGAAAAGCAAAAAACGCAATGCTGGAAAACAACATTCGAGATAAAAACTAAAAGGCTTAGCTTAAATGCTGAGCCTTTTCTATATCACAAAAGCCCGATGTTCCCATCAGGCTTCTTTTTTATCCATGTACACGTTTCATGTAATCTTGATAGCTTTCTGTATCCATTAGTTTTTTAGCATTCTTGACACGATCTGCTGTTGGAGGTTTAACTCCTTCAAGTGAATACGGAATCCCAAGCTCACGCCATTTGAACTCACCCATAGTGTGATAAGGCAAGATTTCAAACTTATCAACATTTTTGAGAGTTTTTACAAACTTACCAAGTTCAATCAAATCTTCATCTCGGTCTGTCAAACCAGGTACAAGAACGTGACGAATCCAGACTGGTTTTCCGATATCTGAAAGATACTGGGCGCAAGCTAGAATAGTTTTATTACTTTGACTGGTTACAATCCTATGCTGAGCATCATTAATTTCTTTAATATCAAGAAGAACCAAGTCTGTCACGGCCATTAACTTGTTGAACTTTTCTAGATAGCGTGGTTTGTTACGGAATGGAAGGGCACAAGTATCCAAGGTACAGTGGATACCCTTTTCTTTTGCCTTGGTAAAGAGGGCAATCAAGAAATCAATCTGCAAGAGGGCTTCTCCTCCGCTGACTGTGATACCTCCCTTGTCTCCCCAGAAACCACGATAACGAAGCGCTTCTTCTAGAACATCATCTACTGTTCGTACACGAGATTTATTGGTTTCCATAGCCCAAGTATCAGGGTTATGGCAGTATTGGCAACGCATCTGACAGCCTTGCAAAAAGACAATAAAACGAATCCCAGGGCCATCTACCGCCCCAAAACTCTCTGTCGAATGCACCATTCCTGTCACTTGTCCATAGTCAATTATTTCCTCAGACATATCGTTACCTTCCTTGAAAACGTTTTATAGTTTTTATTATACCATGACTGAAAAGAAAAACCACAGATTTTGCCTATTTTTTAGAAAACAATCTGTTTTTCACTTTCAACTTTCATGATTTTCAAAATATTTATTAATCCTTGTCAAAATCAAAGCCATAGAGAGTCGCAAAATAGTCCTCTGGTCGCTCTGCTCGGCGGATCAAGCGTGCTCCACCATCCTCTGTATATAGAATTTCTGCCGAACGAAGCTTGGCATTGTACTGGTAACCCATAGAGAAGCCATGCGCACCTGTATCATGAATGACTAACAAATCACCAATTTCTGTTTGAGGTAGCTCACGATTAACTGCAAACTTGTCATTGTTTTCACAGAGAGAGCCTACAACATCAACTACTTCAGTCTGACCATCAGGATGCATCATATTAGTAATGTGGTGATAAGCACCATACATAGCTGGTCTCATAAGATTAACAGCTGAGGCATCTACTCCTAGATATGTACGGTAGGTTTTCTTTTTATGAGTTACTTTTGTGACTAAAATTCCATGAGGTGCCAACATAAAGCGCCCTAGTTCTGTAAAGATCTTAACCTGACCAAGTCCTGCTGGTGTGAGGACTTCTTCATAAACCTGACGAACTCCCTCACCAATCAAAGCGATATCATTAGGCTCTTGATCTGGGCGGTAGTTAACTCCGATACCTCCAGAAAGATTGATAAAGTCCAGTGAAATACCTAACTTTTCCTTGATTTCTACTGCCAATTCAAAAAGCTGACGTGCTAATTCTGGATAGTAGAGATGGGTCACTGTATTGGAAGCTAGGAAGGAATGAATCCCAAAGGTTTTAGCTCCCTTTTCTTTCAAGATGGCAAAGGCTTCAAAAAGCTGTTCCTTAGTCATCCCGAACTTAGCTTCACCAGGATTATCCATAATATCCGTACCTAGTTCAAATACTCCACCAGGATTGTAACGGCAAGAGATGATTTCGGGAATACCTGCTGCACGTTCCAAATGCTCGATATCTTCAAAGGCATCTAAATTAATCGTCGCACCTAATTCACGAGCATAGGTATATTCTCTATCTGGGGTATTGTTAGATGAGAACATCATATCAGAACCGGTAAATCCCAGTTTATGACTCATCAAAAGTTCAACATAACTGGAACAATCCACTCCACATCCTTCTTCTTGTAAGATTTTCAAGATGGCTGGAGTTGGCGTTGCCTTAACTGCGAAGTATTCTTTAAAGCCCTTATTCCAAGAAAAGGCTTTGTTTACTGCTCGTGCTTTCTCGCGAATCCCTTTTTCATCGTAGAGGTGAAAAGGGGTTGGAAACTCCCCAACAATCTTTTCTAAGGCTTCACGTTTAATAAATGGTGTTTTCATAGGACTCCTTCATATTCATTATCAAAGAAAGGCTGGGACGAAAGTTCCAACCTTTGTATTTCAAGTCAATTCTTATTTTTCTGTATCGAAGATATTTCCAACTTCAACAGCAATTTGTTGGTTCTTCACATCAATGTTCGTGACTCTCAAGAGTGACTTGTAGTCGAACTGTTGTTCACGGTCTTCCTGTGCATTATCAGCAAAGACGGCTACTCCAGCCAACTCTGAATCAAACTCAGACAAGAGGCTAATCATCCCGTTAATGGTTCCTCCACCCTTCAAGAAGTCATCGACGATCAAGACACGGCTTCCTGCTTTGAGGCTACGTTTTGAAAGGAACATCTTTTCGATACGGTCACTAGAACCTGAAACATAGTTGACACTAACAGTTGAACCTTCAGTGATTTTCAAGTCGCGACGGACAATGACAAATGGTACGTTGAGGACATTTGCTACCGCATTCGCAAGCGGAACCCCTTTGGTCGCAACAGTCATAACGGCATCAATCTTCTGATCTATAAAGCTCTTAGCAATAATGCGACCGATATTTTTCAAAATAGCTGGAGTGCTCAATAGGTCAGACAAATAAATGTAGCCACCTGGAAGAATGCGGTCACTCTCTGAAAGTTTATCACGAAGCTCTTCGATAATCATTTTAGACTCAAGGGGAGAGATCGATGGTGTAAAAATAACACCACCACCAGCACCTGTCACCGTTTGAATATGCCCGATTTCAATTTCTTCGAAGGCCCGTTTAATGATGACGATGTCTTCAGAAATAGACGATTTAGCAGATTCATACTTTTCCGCAAAAGTGTTGAGACTGGTTAATTTGTATGGATTGTTAATCAAGTAATTGGAAATGACAACCATCCGATCACTTCTTCTTAATTTCATTATATTTTTACCATTCTTTTTTATTTATACTCAATGAAAATCAAAGAGCAAACTAGGAAGCGAGCCGCAGACTGTACTTGAGTACGGCAAGGCAAAGCTGACGTGGTTTGAATTTGATTTTAGAAGAGTATTAGTCTTTTTCTCATTATATCACACAAAAGCAAAAAAACGAACTTTATTGCCTAAATAAAGTTCATTTTTTAGTTTCTAGTCTAATTTCGGCTTGTAGAAGGAACGATTGTCCATAGCAAAGACTTTATTGGTCATTTCTCCCTCATCAACAAGGGCCAGAGCTGTTGTCATCATCATCATGCTGGCATCCAAATTATCAATCATATGAATGATTTCTGCTTCCATCACTCGAGGACGAACTGGACTACCATACTCAAGGAGACCATGGTGACTGAGAATGACATGGCGAAGAAGTACAACCTCTTCTCTAGTATCATCAATGCCAAGATCCATTACCGCTTTGGTAATTTCACTATCAATCAAAGCAATATGGCCAATAAGGTTTCCTCTTACTGTGTACTCTGTCTGGTCGGGACCTGTCAACTCAATAACCTTGGCCAGGTCGTGCAACATAATCCCCGCGTAGAGCAAGCTCTTATTGAGCTGAGGGTAAATATCTGCTATCGCTTCTGCCAAACGAACCATAGTAGCAGTATGGTAAGCAAGACCTGTCTCAAAAGCATGATGGTTGGTCTTAGCAGCTGGATAGGAGTAGAATTCCTTGTCATATTTGGTGTAGAGATTCCGAACAATTCGCTGCCAAATTGGATTTTCAATTTTAAAAATCATCTGCGCCATATACTCACGAATCTCTTTGGCATCTACTGGAGATTTAACCTTGAAGTCCGCTGGGTCATTGGGTTCCCCAGCCTGAGGTAAGCGAAGGGTGATTTGATTAACCTGAGGGGTGTTATTATAAACTTCTCGGCGTCCCTGCATGTGGACTACTTTCCCTGCTGTAAAGGTTTCAACATTGTGGGGTTGAGCATCCCAGAGCTTCCCTTCGATTTCTCCACTATCATCTTGGAAGGTGAAGGCTAGGTAGTTTTTCCCAGCACGTGTCTGTCTCAGGTCAGCTGACTTGATCAGGTAAAAGCCTTCAAAAAGCTCATCTTTCTTCATGTGACTAATCTTCATATTCTTCCTCATCTTCTTGGAATTGGAGCAAATCAAGCGCAGGCTCACCTTCTGATAACTCAATGTGACGAAGCGTTCGCTCGATAGCTGTAGTACGACGGTTTAATAAATCATCAATATTGCCAGAGGCATGTTGGAGATGTTTTTGTGCCTTGACCAGAATACCTCCAAACTTGCCAAATTCGGTTTTGACACTAGCTAGGGTTTTACTAATATGGTCGGCACTTTTTTGAATGTTTAGAGTCTTGAAACCAACCGATAGGGAGTTAAGAAGAGCCGACAAGGTACTTGGACCTGCAACGATAATTTGCTCCTCCCGTCTCAAATCATCAAAGAAAATCGGATTTCGAACAATTTCCGAATAGAGTCCTTCTGTCGGAACAAACAAGACTCCAAAATTGGTTGTCCGAGGTGGCGCCAGGTACTTACTCTTAATATCCTTAGCAAAACGCTTGACGCTTGCTAGGAGAGACTTACGACAGCGCTCAATCTCGTCCTTGTCACCTGCTTCATAGGCTTCTTCCAGACGGTAATAATCTGCCAGTGGAAACTTAGAATCAATCGGTAGATAGACATATTCCTGGTCACCTTGTCCAGGTAACTTGATGGCGTATTCCACACGTTCACTAGAGTTTTCAACTGTTGCAAATTCTCGTTCATACTGGGCAGGTGTCATGATATCTTCAATGATCTGTCCCAGTTGTAATTCGCCTAGAATTCCTCGAGTTTTTGTACCAGATAAGACCTTATTAAGGGCACCGACATCACGGGCGACCGTCTGCATTTCACCTAGACCACGATTGACAGATTCCAGTTGCTTAGAAACTGTCTCAAAGGAGGCTTGTAAACGCGTCTGCAAGGTCTTTTCTAGCTTTTCCTCAACCGTTTGGCGCATCTGTTCCAAGCGTTGCTCATTCGATTCCTGCAAGGCCTGAAGGCGTTGGTCAGTCTTATCTCTTGTTTGGAGAAGATTCTCATTCATCTCCTGCCTAAGTTGAGTCAAGCCTTGGTGCAACTCAATTCGCACCTCCTGCAAACGGTCGCTAACAGCCACTTCTAGATTTTTTTGGTCCAGCTGACTAGACTGTCTGGCTTGTTCAAATCGATAATCTAACTGGTCTGAAAGGTTATCTGCCTGGTCTTCTAAACTCTTGGTCAGATATTTCTCCTGCTTGTCCTGCCTTTGCCAAATAAGAAAGAGGCCGGCTAGATTAGCAACTAATAAAACAACAAGTAAACTTTCCATCCTACCTCCTGTCTTTGCTATGCAGCACGACCACATAGCCATCTGGGCAAGTCACCAAAACTTCCCTATCTATATATTCGTTAGAAGCATAAACTTTCTTAAAGAAAAAATTTTTCTCTGTCAACTCATACTTAGCACCGATAATGGTCAACTGACTATCCCGAACCGGCATAAAGGCCAGATAATCATAGTCCGAACGTGGTTCAAGTTGACTGGTCCCTTCTGGGCAATAGCTAATCAAGTTTTGCCCATCCTCAATCTCTATTTGGCGCATATAGGGTGCCAATTTGGGATTGCTGGGTAGAAAGACATTGGCCAGCATATGGTCAATACGACCACCTAGGGCACCAAAAATGGTCACCTGAGCCTGAGGATTTTTTTCAAAAATCGTTAAAAGTGCTAGTTCCAGATCGGTATCATCCTTCTCTGGCTGAGCTTGGACAAAGTGCTGGGCACGTTCTTGAATCAACTGACGTTCTTCTACAGTCACAGAATCAAAATCCCCAACTGCAAGAGCAAGAGGAAGTTTTTCCTCCAGTACCCAGAGTGAGCCTCGATCCACACCGACAAAACAGTCAAAATCTGTCCGGTAGTGACCGCGGTCTCCCCCTGCAAAAACTGCAACTTTAGTCCAGTTGATTTCTGAGAGCTTGCACTCGTTCATTGACATCTCCCTTAAAGACATAAGACCCTGCTACAAAAACTGTTGCACCAGCTTCCTTGGCTTGAGCAATGGTTTGATCATCAATTCCGCCATCGACTTCAATTTCAAAGTTCAAACCTTTTTCCTCGCGAAGGGCCACCAACTCACGAATCTTATCCATGGTTTCTGGCAGAAAGGCTTGTCCACCAAATCCAGGATTAACTGTCATGACCAAAACTTGATCAACTAGATGAAGGACATGCTTAATCGCTTCAACAGGTGTTCCAGGATTGATAACAACCGATGGTTTGACACCTAGAGAACGAATCTTTTGAAGAGCGCCATGGATATGAGGTGTTGCCTCTACGTGAATGCTGATGATATCTGCCCCTGCACGCGCAAAATCTTCTAGATGGTGTTCAGGATTAGAGACCATCAAGTGGCAATCAAAAACCATCTTGCTATGGGGGCGAAGGCTTTCGACCACACCTGCACCAAAGCTAATCTGAGGTACAAAGTGACCATCCATGATATCGATATGGGCGTATTCTGCCCCAGTTGCTTCTAGGCGTTTAATTTCACGTTCAAAGTTGGCATAATCTGCTGCCAGAATTGACGGAGCAATCTTGTATTGAGACATAGGTTTCTCCTTATTTTGGTATTTTTTTGCTGACTTTTTTATAGGTTTCTCTACGATTTTCAATCTCACTGAGGAATTGCAAATAGTTGTCAAAACGGAAGTTTGCAATAATCCCCTCTTCTACTGCTGGTTTGACTGCGCAAGATGGCTCATGGGTATGAGTACAAGTACGGAACTTGCAGTCTCGGCTAATAGAAGCAATTTCTGGAAATGCCTGATTAAGGTCTTCTGCTGTTGTCACTTCATAATCCAGTGATGAAAATCCTGGCGTGTCTGCGATTTTCCCACCATTGAGATTGTAAAAACTAACAGCTCTAGTAGTATGGCGACCACGACCCAGACTGTCTGAGATTTCTCCTGTTTCGAGATTGAGGTCAGGTGCGATTTTATTGAGGAGGGTTGACTTCCCAACACCTGTCTGTCCCATGAAGACTGTCACTTTATCTGTCAACAAGGGCAAGAGTTCTTCCTTACTAGTCACAAAGTCGTAACCAATAGCACGATAGGTTTTCTCGTAAAAATCCAGTTCTTCACTATCCTCTAGTAAGTCCATCTTGGAAATATAGACGATAGGATGAATGCCCTTGTGCTCTAAAAGAACCAAGAAGCGATCCAGCAAGTTGCTATTAAAGTCAGGTTCTTTAACGGACATAATGACAACGGCTTGGTCAATATTGACAATGGGTGGACGAACCAGACTATTTTTTCGTTCATGAATTTCCAATATATAGCCTTCTGAGTTCTCCTCTGCAGAAAATTCTACCCAATCTCCAACATAGGGTGTATGGCCTTTTTTACGAAAATTCCCACGCGCGCGTGTCTGATAGACTTGACCATCACTTTCCACATAGTAGAAGCCGGCCAATGCTTTAATGATTTGTCCCTGCATCTTAGAGTCCTTGTCCTTTAAGCGCATCTGCTAGACTAGCAAATTCTTCTAAGCCAAGAGCTTCACCACGTACACTTGGTGACAAGCCTGCCTGGTCCAAAGCCTTGGTCAGCTTGTCCTTGATTTCCTCAGTTTTCCCAAAGTAACCAGTCAAGTTGTTCCACAAGGTCTTGCGACGATGAGTGAAACTAGCCTTGGAAACCTTAAAGAAGAAGTTCTCATCTTCGACCGCAACCGCCGGTTCTGGACGACGCACCATTTTCAGGATAGCTGAGTCCACGTTGGGCGCTGGCACAAAGACCGTACGAGGCACGATAAAGGCAACCTTAGCTGTCATGTAATACTGAACTGCAATGGACAAGCTACCGTAAGCCTTGGTATTTGGTTGAGCAGAGATACGATCCGCCACTTCTTTTTGCATCATAACCACAAACTCACTAAAAGGAATGCCACTCTCGATTAAGTGCATGAGAATAGGGGTTGTGATATAGTAAGGCAAGTTTGCTACTACCTTGATTGGTAAATTAGGATTTTTGAAATTCTGGATATATTTCGCTAGATCAACTTTTAGAATGTCCTCATTGACTACGGTCACATTGTCAAAATCACGCAGGGTATCTGCTAGGATTGGCACCAAACGGTGGTCAATCTCAAAGGCCATGACTTCAGCTGCACGCTCAGCCAAAAATTCAGTCAAGGCACCAATACCTGGCCCAATCTCAATGACATTGACCTGATCATCAATTTCAGCCGTATCCACAATTTTTTGAAGGATATTGGTATCCGTCAAAAAATTTTGCCCAAAGGACTTTTTAAAGGTAAAACCGTGACGCTCCAGCACTGCCTTGGTCACGCTATAATCTGCAATTCTCATTTATTCTCTTTTCTATTTATTAGCTAAAAATAATATATAAAACCCACATCATTCCTAGTGCCAACAAAATACAAAACACTAAAAGAACACGAGGCTTGTTCCCTTTTGAATCAGATCCAGTCATATCAAGCACTTTCTTATCTTCTTGGGGATTCATTTTCTTCAGTTCATCCTGATAGGCATCCGAATCTAGAATATTGTCTTCTGGCAATAATTCTGAAGCATAATAATCAGGAAAGCCCATAGCAAGGCCTATTAAGTTCTTATCCGTTAGAGAAAAATCCAAATCTTTTGGCTGGTTTTCCTGAACAGCTCGGATATTTTTTAACAGTTTATCAGCGACTACAGACACTTGATCCATAAAAACTACATCCAAAACATCAAATCCAAGCACATCACCATCTTTTACGTTTACAAGAATATAACGAACAAAGGCATCATAGAGTTGCAAAGCTTGCGGGACATTCTCTTCTAAAAAAGACCGATTTTGGAGGGCGTTTTGCTGAAATTTTGCAATAGAAAGTAGGATATCCACATTTTGCTCTTGGTAAAATCTTTCTGCCTGTTCTTCATCTTCTTCGAGTTTTTCTGCTGTTTCCCAGAGAGCAATAGGAGCTTTTAAATCTTCTTCATCCCAAAACAATTGCCAAAAATATGGTATCGTGTAAATTCCCTCTGTTAAAATACGGGCTTCATCTCCGTTTTTTAAGTAAATATAACTTCTATTTGCCATATCATTTCCTTTCAAAATCTTTGAAAAAGGTTAGTGGTTCAAGTAGGATGTAGATAAAACTATAAAGTTTCCAATTTTTCATGCTCAATCGAAAACCTAGACTTCATTGAAAAAGATGTTTCATAAAAGCACCAAGGGGCGATAACACTACATAACCAGTTTAACCTTGGTCAGGTCATCATCTGCAATTCTCATTTATTCTCTTTACTAATGTAGTATGCTTCCGGGGTGTAATGATAGAGCAAAACAAATAAGGGAGTCTCAGTAATTCCTTCTAACATTTCTTTTAATACTTCATCTTGATGGATAATCTCTCCTGTTTTAGTGAAATAAACACCTTGTTCCCCATTTCGATTTCGAAGTTCCCAGGCCACATTATTTCCTTGGATAAACGGCAAATAACGTTCCTTTTCTAAAAAATCAAAAAAGTCTTTCACCGTCATATCTTCAGGAACATCAAATTCCATCTCATGAGACAGGACATCATCCCCCATACAGACAGAATCTCTATCAACTCGTATTTTCATTCTTTGTTTAACCGTTAGCTCTGTCTTCTAGTTCCTCACTAAGCTTTTGCATGTCTTTAAAAGCTGTTAGACTAACATAAGCACCCGCTTCATAGTATTCCGTTGGATTAATGGCATAATCAAAAACTTCAATCATGCCTCCTGCTTCTTCAATCATGCCATTCCACTTTTCATCAAAGACCATTCGCAGACGTTTCCAATCAGTAAATACTGGAATTGAATTTCGTCCATCTTTTCCTTCTCTGGTTGGAATATTAAAGTTTGCATCTTTTTCCAAAACAAAGGAATTTCCTTCTGAATTATCCTCTGGGAATCCTGATGCTGCATCTAATGGAAGCAAGAATTTTGCTTTAGGCATAGCCATAGAGAAGAACTTGTAGTAAAGTCCATAAACTAGTTCTTGCTCTTCTGTAGTCGGTTGGTCCATCTGCCCCATCAAGAGCATCCATCTTACCAGGTCAGGATTCATGACAGGCACTTGTATTTCTGGCAAATTAGAATAATCTGGTTTTTGAACCAAGGCTGAGGCACTGATACTAACTTCCTTGGAATTAAAGATTGCCCCTAGGGCACCATTTAAGTAAAAGGCTGTCCCAAGGAAATTCTCAATCCCTTTTTTATCTTCCGTATTTTCAATCAGTTTTACGACTGAGTTTGGTCGGCTGTCAATGGTTTCCTTGAATTGGCGATACCAAGATGGCGTCAAAAGCATGATCATGGGATCTGTACACAGATAGCCCTCTTCTCCTCTGTCATATGTCGTTGAGAAAAGATAGGGTTCGCCTGTTTTTTCTGAATAAACTGCATATACTGCATCTGCTTCTAAGAGCTTGTCTTTAACGATTTCCGCTAGACCTTCCAACTTACGAGTGTTGGCTTGATAGCTTTCTTCACTTTCAGTATCCTGATTTTGACGGCATTTCCATAAAAAGAGACGCAAAATCTCTACGCTGTCATCAAGGCTAGCTGCCAAATAGTCTTCATTTGTTAACTGACCCTCTTGGATGGCTACAAAAGCACGATAAAGAGCATCTGAGTAGCTCGATAATTTTTGTTCTTCCTCAACACCTGAACTAAAGAGCACACTTCCTTTTTTCAATTTATCCAAAGAAGGAAGCCTATCAACCACTAGATGCGCGAGAACTTCATCAGTAAGACTATCGGCATCTTTGTTTTGACTGCTAAGTTTTTTAACCTCTACAGTACCAAGACTTTCCATTCCTTGGTCGGGATTGCAAAACTGCAACTGATCTCCAACCTTGAGAGTCCCTTCTAAACTCCCAACGATCAATAATTGGTTCGTTTCCTTCATTGGGAACAAATCTAAAACTCCAATACATGCATTGTTTTTAGATTCTTCTCTTTCATTCTGTGCTTCAGTTATTTCAGTTGCCTCTGCAGTTTCCGTCTTTTTTAAAAAATCAAAGATTCCCATAACTTTTCCTCATTAACTCCACACAAGGCTAATCCCGTGGAGCACTTTTCTAATGCTTGCTATCAAGCCTGATTAAACCGTATATGATTACTTCTATTGTATCATATTCCCCCTACATTTTGGGACGGTTTCTCAATTCTCATACGATTTCATGGCATCTTCAACTTCAGCTAGACTGATTCCAAATAATTCTAAACGCTTGAGAAGTTGTTTACCATTGGAATAACCGATACGAAGATTCTCTCCTAGATATTCTCTGCGTTTTCGGCTGTCTGCTCCAGCTAGAAAACCAAGGCGAATCAAGTCACTACGGCTAATATCAAAGTCACTTTCTACTTCAAATTGCTCTGTTACTTGAGCCAGTGCTGTTTTCAAGTCTTCATAACTGGCATGTTCGATTCCTAGGGAACGTCCCTTGGTCTTGGACTTGGGAACAGCTTCATCACGTTTGAGAAAAGCGTGTTGAACTGTTGGGATGGCGGTCATAATCATCCGACGGATGCGTTCCCCATTAAAGTCAGGATCTGTAAAGACAATCACCCCATGACGTTCATGTAGACGTTGGATACGCTCAAGATCCCGCTCATTGATAGCTGATCCACGAGTCTCATAGGTCTCCACGTCAAAGTAGCATTTTAGATTGGCTGTGTCGTCACGCCCTTCGACTACGATGACTTGTGATATTTTCTCTTTCATGATTTACTTTCCAATCCAAAGATTCGTTCTGCATTGGCACTTGTCACTGTTGCCAATTCTTCTGTCGTCATGCCACGCAAGTCCGCAATAAAGTCTACTACATAGCGCGTGTAAGCTGTCTTGTTTTCACGACCACGCTTGGGTACTGGGGCTAAATAAGGCGCATCCGTTTCTACCAAAATCTTATCCAAAGGTAACTCTTTGGCTGCTTCCTGAATATCTGTCGCCTTCTTGAAGGTAACGACCCCAGAAAAGGAAATGGTCATGCCAAGCTCCACAAACTTCTCAGCCCAATCCAAAGAACCTGAGAAGGAATGCATGATGCCGCCACGCGGACCAACTCCCTCACTCTTAATAATTTCATAGGTATCTTCGAGCGCATCACGTGTGTGAACCACAAAAGGTAAGTCCAGTTCCTTAGACAGCTGAATCTGACGACGGAAAACTTGCTCCTGCACTTCTTTAGGTGCCGTCATCCAGTGATAGTCCAAACCAATCTCCCCCAAGGCAACAACTTTTGGATGTTTTAGTTTTTCTAGCAAGTAATTCTCAACTTCCGTTGTATAGGTTCCTGCTTCCGTTGGATGCCAACCAATCGTCGCATAAAGTTGGTCATATTCTTCCACCAATTCCAAGGCACGTTCAATGGTTGGTTTGTCAAAACCAACAATATTCATCCGAGTCACACCCATTTCAGCTGCTAAGGCTATTTCTTCTGCTTCTCTTCCTGAAAATTCTTCCACATTCAAGTGGGTATGCGTATCAAAAATCATTTATATTCCCTCGTTTTTTCTACCTTCTATTATACCAAAAAACTAGTCTCATTCTTATAGGAAAAAATATTTTGAAATCAATCATTTTCCCTTGACGGCCTTTTTTCATAGCAGTATAATAACTCTTGTTGAATTTTTTAGAAAAGGAAAGAGAATGTTTACAAAACTAAAATATACTTTTATCGGTCGTCCCCTTAAATCCTTAACAGAAGGTGAAGGAGGACTTCTTGGAAAAACACAAGCACTCGCAATGCTCTCAAGCGATGCTCTATCTTCTATCGCTTATGGACCTGAGCAGGTCGTTCTTGTCTTGGCTAGTCTTTCTCCCCTCGCTATTTGGTGGAGTCTTCCTATCGGCATTTTTGTCCTCTTACTATTAGCTAGCCTGACGATATCTTATCGGCAAATCATTCACGCCTACCCTCAAGGTGGGGGTGCCTATATGGTTACTCGAGAAAACCTCTCCCCTGAGCTAGGTTTGATTGCTGGGGGAAGTCTGCTTGTTGACTACATGCTAACAGTTGCCGTATCCGTAGCTGCAGGTGCTGATGCGATCACAGCTGCCCTCCCTGCTCTCCACCCTTACAACCTCCACATCTCCATTTTTCTAGTATGTTTGCTCATGCTTTTGAATCTGCGAGGCTTGAAGGAATCTGCCAGTTCTCTGATGATCCCTGTCTATCTCTTTATCTTTAGTACCGTCTTCCTCTTATTGTTTGGTATCTTCCAACTATTGACAGGTTCTCTCAGCTATCATGCAACTTCTGCAATTGGTCAAACCGTCCCAAGTCTCTCAATTATTCTCATTTTAAGAGCCTTCACCAGCGGTTCGGCTTCACTAACTGGAGTTGAAGCTATCTCAAACGCTGTTCCGTTTTTCAAAACTCCCAAAGAGAAGAACGCTGCCCAGACACTAACCATCATGTCTCTGATCCTTGGATTTCTATTTGCAGGGATTACCTTCTTAAACTACTGGATGGGAATTACTCCTCAACACGGAGAAACAATCCTTTCACAAATGGCGAAAGGAATTCTAGGAAATTCAGCTCTCGGTCAGATTGTTTATTATCTCTTCCAATTCTCAACAGCCCTAATCCTAGCCGTTGCTGCAAATACTGGTTTTTCTGCCTTTCCGATGTTAGCTTACAATATGGCCAAGAACAAGTACATGCCCCATCTCTTTATGGAAAAGGGAGACCGCCTTGGTTATTCAAACGGTATTTTGACCTTGGCCTTCGGTGCTATGATCCTTCTGCTCATTTTTAACGGAAATACGGAACGCTTAATTCCTCTTTATACTATCGGAGTTTTTGTTCCTTTTGCCCTTTCTCAAACAGGAATGATTCGCCACTGGAAAAAAGAAAAAGGCTCTCATTTCTTAAAATCTGCCTTCGCAAATATCCTTGGCGCTATCATTTGTTATGCTATCGTTCTTATCCTACTCTTCTTTAGACTTGGAGATATTTGGCCCTTCTTCCCAATCATCCTGGTCCTAACCTTCCTCTTTTTGTCCATCCACAGTCATTACCAAAAGGTAGCTAAACAGCTTCGACTCTATGAAGGAATTCAAAAGAAAACCTACGATGGCAATGTCGTCCTTGTCTTAGTGGGAAATGTTACTCGAGTAAGCGTCGGAGCTATTAACTATGCTCAAAGTATTGGAGATGAAGTTTTGGCCATGCACATTTCCACCAAGGAAACCGAAGAAAAAGACCAAGAAATCCTCCAAGAATTTGCTGGCTACTTTCCAAATATCACTTTAAAAAACATTACTACCAGCTATCGCGATATCATCACACCTACAGTTCGATATGTTCGAAAAATCTCTCAAGAAGCCAAGAAAAAGAACTACACAGTCACAGTTCTAGTACCCCAATTTATCCCTAACAAACCTTGGCAAAATATCCTCCACAATCAAATGAGTCTCAAATTAAAATATGCTCTCAGATGGCACGAAGATGTCGTCGTTGCCAGCTACTCTTATCATTTGAAAGAATAAAGAAAAGCTCAAAATCAGAGAAATCACCTCCTGATTTTGAGCTTTTTCTATTGATCGTCTTTCCAATGCATCTTCTACAGTTTTCAGATTACATCAATTGCCATAGAAGTTTCTCTCTTTTAGATAAACAGAAAAGCCAGTAGACTCGAGTTCCTACTGACTTCTTTGTTGAATTCGTTTGGATTATGCAGCCAAAACTTTGCGTCCTTTACGACGACGAGCTGCCAAGACGCGACGACCGTTTTTAGTTGACATACGGTTACGGAATCCGTGTTTACGCGCACGACGTAGTTTACTTGGTTGATAAGTACGTTTCACGATGAATACCTCCTCATAGATTTTGTATTCGTTTAGCCGGCTATAAAGTGATCAGTTACTAAACATACTTTACTATTCTATCTGATTCTTTTGCATTTGTCAATAGCTCTGACAAATGTTTCCAGCTTTTTTGCTATGAAAGCCTTATCTACGATACTGTTTCAAGAAACGGGTCATCTTTTCTTGGATTTGGGCTAACTCATCTACACGTGGCAGATAAACGATACGGAAGTGATCTGGTTCTCTCCAGTTAAATCCTCGTCCATGAACCAAAAGCACCTTTTCTTGCTTCAAGAAATCAAGGACAAACTGCTCATCATCATCGATACGGTACATATTGCGGTCAATTTTAGGGAAGATATAAAGACCCGCTTTAGGTTTAACCGCGGACAAACCTGGAATATCTTGAATGGCATTATAAATAAAGTTTCTTTGTTCATAGATACGACCACCCGGCAAGAGTAATTCGTCCACCGATTGGTGACCACCGAGTGAAGTTTGAACAACCTGTTGAGCCAAGACGTTGGAACAAAGGCGCATGTTTGAAAGCATGTTGAGACCTTCAATATAGCCCTTTACATGATGTTTAGGCCCAGACAAGACCATCCAACCTACACGGAAACCAGCGATACGGTGAGATTTAGACAGACCATTCATGCTGACACAGAAAAGGTCTGGTGCTAGACTTGCTACTGGTGTGTGGACATTGCCGTCCATAACCATACGGTCGTAAATTTCATCCGCAAAGATAATCAAGTCATTTTGACGAGCAATCTCAATGATATCTAGTAAGAGTTCTTTAGGATAGAGGGCTCCCGTTGGATTATTTGGATTGATTAAAACGATAGCCTTAGTATTTGAACTAATCTTAGACTTAATGTCATCTAGGTCTGGATACCATTCAGCTTCTTCATCACAGACGTAGTGAACGGCATTTCCTCCAGCCAAGCTAACTGCAGCTGTCCAGAGAGGATAGTCAGGCATTGGAACCAAGACTTCATCGCCATTGTCCAAGAGACCTTGCATGGACATGACAATCAACTCACTCACACCATTTCCAAGGTAGATATCATCGATGCCTACATTAGGGAATTTTTTCAATTGGCAATATTGCATAATTGCTTTACGGGCTGAAAAGATACCTTTTGAGTCCGAATAACCTTCACTATCACGCGCATTCATAATCAAATCATGGATGACCTCATCTGGTGCTGTAAAGCCAAACTCAGCTGGGTTTCCTGTATTCAAGCGAAGGATTTTTTCCCCATTTGCTCGCATACGCATGGCTTCCTCAAGGACTGGACCACGGATGTCGTAAGCCACATGCTCTAATTTGATTGATTTGTTAAATTCTTTCATTTGATTTCCTCAATTCATCAGAATAGTTAATATTATACCACTTGATAGAAAAATCGTAAATCGCCCAGTACTATTCCACAAAAAAACCTTGCTTAACGCAAGGTAAACAGAGCAAGGTCGATTTCTTTCTATTTTTGGGAGAAGAAAGAGAAAAATATGCACCTCTAGCAAGATATACATCTAAATCTAAAGTCTCGCACATAAACTTCGAATCGAAAACGAAGGCATCGTTATGGATGATAGTTGCATGAACTCATGAATTTCTTCCTGTGTCCAGCAAAGCGCAAAGAAAAAATAAGTCGACTCAACAAACAACATAGACGATGTCTGGGCTAATTCGAGTCTGTTTGTAAAGAATTTTACCATATCACTGACTTCTTTCCCTGCCCTGTCACTTAGTATTATACACTAAAACTTTTGCATTTTCAAATAAGTACATATAAAAATAACTCTTTTTAAAGCGCCACCTAAACATTTAATTGAATATGATTCTACTTTGACAATAAAAAAGAGAGAACCTTGTGATTCTCTCTGAACTAAGTCCTACAATTACTATAGCCAAAAGTAGTCGGAACTTAGCTTATTTTGCAATCTCTGCCAACATTTTTTCGATATGTTGGATTGATTTTTCGCGACCAAGCAAGTAGATGGTTTCTGGTAATTCTGGCCCATGCATCTCACCTGAAACAGCGATACGGATTGGCATGAAGAGATTTTTCCCCTTGATACCAGTTTCCTTTTGAACTGCTTTAATTTGTGGGAAGATATTTTCTACCACAAACTCATCGTCTGACATGGCTTCGAGTTTCGCTTTGAAAGCCTCAAGTACAGTCGGAACGGTTTCACCAGCCATGACTTCTCGCTCAGCTTCGGTCAATTCTGGGAAGTCTGAGAAGAAAAGGTCTGTCAATGGAACAATTTCGTCCACTGACTTCATTTGTGGTTTGTAGAGCTCCACCAATTTCTCAGCCTTGTCTGTCAAACGTCCCGCTGCTTCGAGGAATGGTTTGGCCATTTCAAAGATAGTCTCAAGATCCGCATTCTTAATGTACTCATTGCTCATCCAGTCCATTTTCTTCTGATCGAAGGCTGCTGGAGACTTGCTGAGACGGTTTTCATCAAAGAGCTTGATGAGTTCTTGACGAGAGAAGATTTCGTCTTCCCCGCCAGGGTTCCAGCCAAGAAGGGCGATGAAGTTAAAGACTGCTTCTGGAAGGTAGCCTTTCTTGCGGTAATCTTCGATAAATTGAAGGGTGTTAGTATCACGTTTAGATAACTTCTTACCAGTTTCAGAGTTGATAATCAAGGTCATGTGACCAAACTCAGGTGCTTCCCATCCAAGCGCTTCATAGACCATGAGCTGTTTTGGTGTATTGGCAATGTGGTCATCTCCACGGATAACGTGAGAAATTTGCATGTCGTGGTCATCAATGACAACGGCAAAATTGTAAGTTGGGTAACCATCTTTCTTTTGGATAACCCAGTCCCCACCGATATTGCCACCTTCAAATTCGATATCACCTTTGACCATGTCATGCCACTTGTAAATACCAGACTCATTGACAGCCAAACGAACCGTTGGGATGATGCCTGCCGCTTCACGTTCTGCGATATAAGCTGCTTTTTCTTCTTCGCTCATACCAAGGTATTCGTTGATGTAGCGAGGTGTTTCACCTGCTGCTTCTTGGCGTTCACGTTCTGCTCCCAACTCTTCTTCTGTAACGTAAGATTTGTAGGCTTTTCCTTCAGCTAAGAGTTGGTCGATATATTTTTGATACAAGTCCAAACGCTCAGACTGGCGGTAGTTTTCATGAGTTTCTGGACTTTCATCCCAGTCCATGCCTAACCAACGAAGGTTTTCAAGCTGTGAACGTTCTCCGTCTTCGACATGACGTTTGCGGTCAGTATCTTCGATACGGATAATAAAAGTTCCACCATGGTGGCGTGCATACAAATAGTTAAACAATGCTGTACGGGCATTACCGATGTGTAATAGTCCTGTTGGACTTGGTGCATAACGCACACGAATATCTTTTGACATATCTTCTCCTATAAAGTCTCTAGGCGTCTGCCTTTTTGCTCTCTATATTATATCACAAGTCTTGCCAGAGTCCAATTTCTCTTTTCGAGAAAAAGTAAAAAGAGTGGAAAACCACTCTTTTTTATTCTATTATAGACGAGCGTTGAGTTCTTTGCTCAATTCTTCAAATCCTGGTTTACCAAGAAGGGCAAACATGTTACGTTTGTAGGCTTCAACACCTGGTTGGTCAAATGGGTTGATGGCATTCAAGTAACCTGAAAGGGCAATTGCCAATTCGAAGAAGTAGATCGTGTAACCAAGAGTGAAGGCATCTTGCTCAGGAAGAGTCACGTACATGTTTGGCACGTCACCATCTGTGTGGGCAAGAAGAACACCATCAGTAGCTTTTTTGTTTACAAAGTCAACGTCTTTTCCTTGAAGGTAACCAAGTCCATCAAGATCTTCTTCCAAAGTAGGGATGATCACGTTCTTACGAGGTTTGTCAACGCGGACAACTGTTTCAAACATGATACGAGTTCCTTCTTGGATAAATTGACCCAATGAGTGCAAGTCTGTTGAGAAGTTAGCTGAAGTTGGGTAGATACCTTTTTGGTCTTTCCCTTCTGTTCAAGCACCCCTTGTGGATGCATCTGCTGGAAATTCCCTTACACTGACTGGCTAGTTTGATTGACTTGCCAATCAACCACTGCGTCATCTATTTTTTCTAATTTAGACCGAGAAGCCTGGACTTTTTGTCCAGGCTCTGAATCAATTTTTTAGACTTTTATTTTTCTAAGTTGCTTGATTTGAAATTTTATTATGGTCAAGCAGTTTCAAAAATCTGAATAGTAGAACCTTTCTCAATTACTACCGCTTGCTCTGCTACAACATGGAGTGTACCAGGAAGGCTCCCCTCTTTTGAACCATCAAAAGAAATCGTGATATGTCCCAGTCCAGTTAAATTTTTTTCTACTACATTTCCTACGGAACTAATCGAATATTCCTGATTATCTACCACCAGCTTGCCACCTTCTAGTATTGAACCTAGCAGATTTTTGTTATCAATCTTAAAACAATACTCTGATAAATCTTCTGGTGCTTCTTCTCCAAATAAAATGAGCATATTGGCATCTTGAATCATATTCTGAGCTTCAGACCCTACTTGAATTACTTTAGTTTCAAAAATTTTCTTCATCTGATTTCTATTCATACTTTCTCTAATTTGTCATAAACTTAGGCTTATAGATAAGTTTAACATAATAGTTCTCTGTTTTCAGGCATCTATCAAAGGTCTACTGATAAAGACCAATACTAGCTATCCAAGCAACTAGCACTCGCGGAACACCATTGAGAAAGCGTGAATAAAGTACCGAAGGGACACCAACCTCAACTGTTTCAGCCTTGGCTTCAGATAGGCCGAGTGCTACAGGAATGAAATCACAACCGTTTTGAGTGTTGATAGCAAATAAAGCTGGCAGAGCCATTTGGGGCGGAATAGTCCCTTTTCCGATTTCGACTCCAATTAAAGTTCCAATAATCTGACTAATAACAGCTCCGGGACCTAACAAAGGAGATAGGAATGGTAAGGAACAGATAAAGCCAATTAAAACGAGTCCCCAGATGTTCCCCGCTAGGGGAACCATTAATTTTGCCAGCCAATTTCCAACACCAGATCCTTGAATAACCCCAATCAGCAAGGAAACAAAGGCCATGAAAGGAATTATTGTATTGAGCATTGTTTGGATGGCTTCACGAGCAGCCTGGTTGAAAGTTGCAACGACCTTACCAGCCCCCATCCCAATTCGTGCTACAATACTTGTTTCAGCTTTTTGCTCTGTAATTTTTTTACTAGTATCGTAAGTTGGCTTTTCAGTTACCACAGTTGTCGCTTTTTCGTCTTCATTAGCAGCAGAAATTTGATTAAGGCCAACTGCTGACACATAGATTTCCTCGGTTATATATTGAGCTAGAGGCCCACTTTTCCCTGTAGCGACAATATTTATTGTAGGGATTCCCTTTTTAGGATAAATACCACAGCGAAGAGTACCGCCACAATCCACGATTGCTAAAGCAATTTCCTCATCTGGGATAGAAGTTTTAAACCCATTAACAGCTTCCATACCGGTCAAATCAGCAATTTTATCTACAATATCTGGCTTTTCTCCGCCGCCAGTAATATAGATGAATTTATGCTTAGCTTCACTAGGTGTAATGACCAAAGGTCCTCCGAAACCGCCATTTCCTTTAACAACTTTTATACTCTTATATGACATAATTTCACTCTTTCTATAAATCAAATGTTTTACTCAAGGTAACACCTTGCTGTTTTGCTACATAAGCAGTTGTAAAATCGGTTACCCAACCACCTACAAAGTTCATGACAAGCCCAACAAGCATGTAACGAATGGCTAAGTCCATTTGACTTAAACCTAAAGTTTGAATTCCTGTCGCAATTCCCATCCATACAAATAATTCCCCAGGATTGATATGTGGAAATACACCATTTGAAGTATGGCAAAACTGCATCTGAGCTGCTACAAAACTAGGTTTATAATATTCTGGTAAGAAACGTCCCATACTGATTGCCATCGGATTTCCCAGCATAAAAGCTGAAATGAAAGGTAAAATCATATACCGGCTAACAGGATTTTTGGCAGAAATCTTAGCCAAGGAATTGACCTTCTCTTCTCCCAAGAAAGCGATAAGGGTATTCATTGCAATCAATAGCATCAAGACAAGAGGTACAATATTTGTCATCCAGCTAATAAAGGTTTCTCCACCTAATTGGAAGAGTTTCATAAAACTCTCTGCAAAATTTGTAATGTGATTCATAAGGAACTCCCTTTCTTATTTTTTTTAAATAACTGTTTAATAGATAATTGTAAGTAATTCGCATAAAAGCCGAATCCCAGAAAAGAATCAGATGAACTTGTCTCTTTCTCAATACCTGCCTCATGCCAAAGATAGACTTTTCTAGCATCTTCTATGGCTGATTGCATCAACTTATTTTCTTTTCTCACAAGAGGATTATACTTGTCAAAATAATGGATGTCTTCTCCAACATAATCGTCCATATTTTGAAAACGTGCTAAGATTGTGACTCCTTGCATTTTGCTAGCTTTAAGAACCCGACCGTTTTCATCAACCGCGAACATGACAATCGTACCGGATTTGATTCTTCCGGACTTCCTGCCAATCGCTACGCGCCCCAGTCTTCGGAGCATCGTATAGGTCTTATTGAAGTCTTTGAGTTGCTGCCAGCCGAGGAACATTTGAAATATATAAGCTGCCATGACAAATACAGCGAAAATTATTAGCGAATTCATTAAAATACTCCTTTGCTCTTAGAAAATGATAGAAACTCTGTCTCTGTTTCTACAGCCCTCAAAGCTTCTTTTAGAGAAGGCTCTCCTGCAATTCGAAAAATGTCGTCATACAATTCCAGCAATTCACTCTCCATTTTGCTTTCAATTTCTGAGGGAATGGCGACTAGAAAGATAAATTCAATCCAATCATCTCCTTTTTGATAAGGCTCTTCTAGCTTTCCAAACATTAAAATAGTCTTTGCATAACCCTGGTTAATTGTATGGGGGAAGGCAATTCCTCCACCAAAAATGGTTGATTGTTTTTTCTCCCTATCAATTATCCGATTTCTAAAACCTTCATCAATCATCTGAAGTTTCTCTAACTCTGCAACCATATTTAGCAAGTATTGCTGATAGGTTTTTTGGGGACTCAACCGAAGAAAACGTAAGCTGACTGTTTCTAGATTTTTTTGATGAAAAGCATTGGCCCTCTGCCATTCTTCCCGCAGCCATTGATCATCAAAAAGATGATTAACTTGAATGACTGGAGATTTAGAATCTTTATATTTTAGAGGAACTGTCGTAAAAATCGCGAAATAGTCCTGATTCAAATCCAGATTAAAATCCTCTTCAGAATACTGAGTAATGTCTACATCATTTCCAAGGATTCGTCTGAGTTGCTGAATAATCATCGCAGCAGTTCCTCTTCCTGTTGTGCAAACTACTGCTATCTGCTTGCGAGAACCATTTACAACAGAGTTTTGCTTTCTTAAAATCATTTCAAAATACAAAGCCAGATATCCGATTTCAGATAATTCCAATTCAGAACCAAAAATTGCAGACAGTTCTTCTCCAGCAATTTTCGCCATTTCAAAAGCAAAAGGATATTGAGTTTGAACCTCGCCATGGAATATATCATTAGCTTGCACATGGAAAATCAGTCGATTGATTAAGGGGCCTAGATGAGACTTGATTTCTTCAAATAATTCTTCATCATCAAAGTTAACCAACATTGTTTCTTTGACTTTCTTGACAATCCCTTGAAAAATGTTTGCAAGCTGTTCAGATTGATAAGACGGCTTGCTTAAAGTGTCAATAAAACGGATATTAAACGGAAAACACAAAAAGTCTATTTCAAACTGACTGAGGGAAATCTTATAAGTCATCTCAATATGATAGATTAATTTTTCAACCAAAGGTGTCTCTGTTAAATCATTCCTATAGTAAGGAATAGGGCAACTCAACACCCTAGATGCATAAATACGCTCCACCATAATTGAAATTGTCTTTCGAAGGAGTTCCTTTGTTTCTTTCGGGATTTTATACTCCTGGAGTAGCGTCTCCAGAAAAGAAGATGTTGCCTCGGTGAGTGTCTTTCCTTCAAAGTAAGGGGCCACTTGGTGAATATAGAGCAAGCGCAAATTCAGCTCGGACCCCAAGACCTCCAGCCCACGGTTGGGCTTTCCTGAAATAGTGATAGAGTAACTCTCTGCCAAAGATTTTACTTGTTTTAAATCCTTATTAAGGGTACTTCTACTAACACCTGCCTCCTCAGCCAAGTCGTCAATAAGAAGAGGGGAGGTTGACTTAATTAAACGTTTTAGTAAATAGGCAATTCTTTTACTGGAAGAATTGAAGTCACTCTCCCGTTTTAAACTACCAGATAAAATCCTTTCCAACTCAGTATAGTCATACACCTCTAACATTAACTTATCATCTTGTGAGATAATCTGGATACTCGGAGCCAAAACATCATTTAATTGTTGGATACTCTTTTGCAAGGTTTGCATACTAATATCCAGCTCTGAGCGCATATCTACCAAGGAATAAGTTGGCTGTGAGACCATTTTTTCTAAAATGTTATACCATCGATTTACTATGGTCAACTCTCTTCCTCACCTTCATTTTTTTAACCGCGAGTTTTCCCCCCGGCAATATTTGTAGTGACTCCAGTTATATAGCTAGAACGGTCTGAAATATAGAATGCTACAAGGTCAGCTACTTCCCGTAGTTTACCACTTCGTCCCAAAGGAGTTGTTGAAGTTGAAGCATAACCAGCTCGAATATCTTCTACCGTCTTTCCACGGGTATAAGCAAGAGCTTCCTCATAAGAAAGAGTTCGAAGTCCCGTAGCTTCCATAATTCCTGGAGCAATTCCAACCACACGTACACCATGCTTACCCAGCTCTTTTGCCCATGAACGAGTGTAACTATAGACTGCTGCTTTTGTGGCAGCATAGGCACTTTGTCCTTCAGAACCTTCCAAGCCTGCTTCTGAAGCCATGTTCACAATTACACCTTTTCCATTTTTCACTAAAATACGTCCCACTGCCTGACTAACCAGATACAAACCTTTTTGATTAATCATCGTTACTTTTTCGAACGTCTCATCGTCCAATTCGTAAGGACCTTTAGGATTTTCTGCATCGATTAATAATCTAGGGATATTAATCCCTGCATTATTGACCACTGCATCAATATTGCCAAATCTTTCAACTATTTTGGCAACACCCTCTTCTACTTCAGAGCGAGAAGTTACATCAACTTTTACAAATAATAGATTTGGATGACGCAAATCGTTGTCGCTAAGATCGAAATTCGCTACATTGACACCTAATTCCAGCAATTCTTCAACGATTGCCTTACCGATCCCAGATGACGCGCCAGTCACAAGAACTGTTTTGCCTTTTATGTTTAACCAATCATTCATTTTGATACCTCTCAAATTTTATTTACAAGGCAATTATACAGCGCTTTCATAAAAGAATTAAGACACTCTTTTTTATACTGTTCAAAAAAATAATAAACTAATTATGAGGCTTGTACTAAAAAATCCACAAGAAATGAACTTGTGGATCTCTTTTTATACTCTAAATGAACTCAAGGCATATAAGAATCAAAGGCGTGCATTCAGCTCAGCACCCAGCTCTTCAAAGCCTGGTTTTCCAAGAAGGGCAAACATGTTTTTCTTATAAGCCTCAACTCCAGGCTGGTCAAATGGATTGATACCATTCAGGTAGCCAGAAAGAGCAATAGCCAACTCAAAGAAGTAAATAGTGTAGCCCAAAGTGAACTCATCTTGCTCAGGCAGTGTCACAAACATATTTGGAACTCCACCATCAGTGTGTGCTAACAGCACTCCATCTGTAGCTTTTTTATTGACAAAGTCAACATCTTTTCCTTGCAAGTAGCCAAGACCGTCCAAGTCTTCTGCCAATTCAGGAATCAGCACATTTTTGCGAGGTTTATCTACACGTACAACTGTTTCAAAGAGGATACGGGTACCTTCCTGGATAAATTGTCCCAGAGAGTGCAAGTCTGTTGAGAAGTTGGCTGAAGTTGGGTAAATCCCTTTTTGGTCTTTCCCTTCTGACTCACCAGCCAGTTGCTTCCACCACTCAGAGAAGTATTGTAGAGATGGTTCATAGTTAGCTAGAACTTCTGTCAGATAACCTTTACGGTACAAGATATTGCGTACAACTGCATATTGATATGCTTCATTTTCAGCCAACTTATCAGAAGCATAAGCCTTGCGAGCAGCATTTGCTCCTTCCATTAACTTGCTGATATCAGCCCCTGCAGCTGCGATTGGCAAGAGTCCCACTGCTGTCAATACTGTAAAACGACCACCTACACTATCAGGCACTACAAAAGTATCCCAGCCATTAGCATCTGCTTCAACCTTAACTGCACCTTTAGCGCGGTCTGTAGTTGCATAAATCCGTTTATTTGCTTCTTCCTGACCATACTTCTTAACCAAGAGTTCTTTGAAGACACGGAAAGCAATAGCAGGCTCTGTAGTCGTTCCTGACTTAGAAATAACGTTGACAGAGAAATCTTTGTCTGATACATAGTCTACCAAATCAGCCAAATAGCTTGAAGAAATAGAATTTCCAGCATAGAGGATTTGAGGTGCCTTGCGTTCTTCCTTGCTTTGTAGATTTACAAAAGAATTATTCAAGAAATCAATAGCTGCACGAGCTCCTAAATAGGAACCACCAATACCGATTACGATCAATACCTCACTATCAGATTGGATTTTAGCAGCAGCCTTTTGAATACGAGCAAATTCATCTTTGTCATATTCTTCAGGCAAGTTCAACCAGCCAGTCATTTCTGCCCCAGGACCTGTACCATTTCGCAGAGCAGAATCTGCAGCAGTCACTTGAGGCTGCATATAATCTAGTTCATGTGGTGCTACAAATTTATCTAATACTTTTGAATAATCAAATTTAATATGTGACATAGTATTCCTCCAAAATTTCTTCTCTTCTATCATAACCCTTACCTTAGATTTTTTCAAGTTTTTATACTGAATTTTTCCAAATTTTATCATAATTTAAACATTTGCGTAAAAAATGTTACAATATTAAAATTTGAACGAAATAAGACAAAAAAACGACTAGGTTTCCAGTCGTTATAATTCATTCAATAAATACTCAAATAATTCTAAGTTGCCATCTTCTTCATTGACCAAGAATTCTGGATGCCACTGGAGACCAATAATACGGTGCTCATCAATAGATTCGATTGCTTCAACAGTTTGATCACGTGGATCCACAGCCGTCACGCGGAAATTGGGTGCCAAGTCTTTAATACTCTGACGATGTACTGAGTTAACCTGACTTTCTTTACCAAATAATTTAGACACTACACTGCCATCCACTGTCTCAATAGAATGTGAAGTCCCAAAAGGTAGACCTTGCCAATGACCTTCAATATCCTGATTGAGTGTCCCACCAAAAGCAACGTTGACAAGCTGAACGCCACGGCAAATGGCTAAGATTGGTTTGTTCTGACGCAAGGCTTCTTGTAGAAGAGCTAGCTCAAACTCGTCGCGAGCTAGGTTATAGTCGTCGCTATCAATTGTTTTTTCCTCACCATAAAACTGAGGATGAACATTTTGTCCCCCAGTCAAGATGAGCTTATCAATCATTTCTACATAGTCATGGACAAGTGTCTCATCACCAACCGGAATGACCAAAGGAAGTCCGCCAACCTGACGAATACTTTCAGCAAATTTACAGGATACAGATGAGTGGATGTTTTTTCCTTCTGCGTCTACAGGACATAGGTTTGCCGCTACTCCAACAACTGTTCTTACCATTACTGACTTCCTTTCGTTCTCCATTGATAATCTTATCTTATCACCCTTACCCACTCCTGTCTAATATGTATTTTTTAAGTCCGTGATAAAATTTTTTTATCAGAAAAAGTTGCCCAAAATTAGGACAACTTTTTTGCTTATTCAAAGACAAATTGATTATGGTACAGTTCGGAGTAAAAGCCTCCAAGCTTGAGTAATTCGTGATGATTTCCTTGTTCGATAACCTCACCATCCTTAAGGACAATAATCTGATCGGCATTGAGAATAGTTTTCAAGCGATGGGCAATCACAAAGCTCGTTCTTCCTGCCACAATTGCCTCCATAGCATTTTGAATCTTGCTCTCTGTTACAGTATCAACGTTTGATGTTGCCTCATCCAAGATTAAGACCTGGGGATCCGTCATTAAGGTTCGAGCGATGGAAATCAACTGCTTCTGACCGGTTGAGAAGACGCTCTGGTCATCATTAATCAGAGTATCGTACTTATCTGGTAGACTTTCGATATATTCATGGATGTGTGTAGCCTTAGCAGCTGCTTCTACCATCTCTTGACTAGCATCAGGGACACCAAAGCGAATATTGTCACGAATAGTTCCGCTAAACAAAACAGAATCCTGTAGAACAATTCCCACCTTGCTTCGCAAACTATCCAAATCAAATTCTCGGATATCTCTGCCATCAAAGCTGATACTACCTGCATCCACATCATAAAAACGATTGATTAAGTTCATGATGGTCGTTTTTCCTGACCCTGTTGGACCAACAACCGCAATCATTTTCCCTTTTTGAGCTGAAATGCTAACATCTTTCAAAATGGGTTTTCCTGGCAGGTAGGAGAAGTCCACGTTACGAATCTCCACACCTTCTTTTAATTCGTTAACGACTGGAGCATCTTGAGGACGAATTTCTTCTTCTGCATCAAACATTTCTTGGATACGTTCTGCACCTGTAAAGGCCAGTTGCAAACTTCCCCAGCTCGCTGCCAATTGGATAATGGGTTGGTAATACTGTTGCGAAAACTGAGTAAACATGACAATCAAACCAAGTGCTGTTGCTGTCTCGATGTTCTTATCATTCAGTAATACAGCTGAACCTACAAAAATAACGACTGCTGTATTGACCAAACTCATTCCGTTCATAACAGGGAAAAGAATTCCTGAGAACATTCTTCCCTTGAAAGTGGCTTTTCGAACACGCTCGTTTTGCTCGACAAAACCAGCGATTACATCTTCTTGAATGCCTTGAACAATAACGGCTTTCTGACCCGAAATACTCTCATCCATATAAGCATTGAGCTTCCCAACTTCCTTTTGTTGGAGGTTGGTGTATTTTCTTGCCAATTTTAAAATGACAATCAACATGATGACAGCTATCGGAGTGCTAGCAATCGTAATCAAAGCCAAGGTCACATTTTTTGCGAACATGACAATCAACAAACCAATATAAAGAGCAATGTTGGTCATAACAGACACTAGACTTTCGTTAAAAGCTTGGAGAATATTATCCAAATCACTGGTAAAGCGAGACAGAATATCCCCATCTTGATGACGATCAAAGAAGGAAACTGTCAGGCGAGAAAGCTTGCCAAAAAGGCCCTTACGCATCTCATTTGTCGATTCGGCAATAATACGGCTCATCAAGACCATATAGATGAGACTCGATATCACGAGCGCAATCAAAACATAGGCAAGATTTATAAGGAGTCCGTATAGACTTTGCCAAACCATATCTGAATTTCCATTTTGATAGGCTATAACCAAATTAGCTAGTTCCGTTACTGTTTGACCTGCAAAAACTGGAAAGAGGGCTTGTGCTACCGTTGCAATGATAATCATAGTGATAACAACGACAAAGGATATCTTATAAACTTTAAAATAGTTCCAAAAAAATCGAAATGTTTTCATCCTACTCCTCCTTTCCTTTTTGCGTTTCGTAAATTTCTCGATAAACTGGGTTTGTTGCAACCAAGTCAGCATTCTTACCTTGACCAATCAAGCGACCTTGATCAAGCACTAAAATTTTATCAGCATGAACAACAGAGCTAATCTTTTGTGCGATGATAATCGTAGTCGTTCCCTTCAAATCCTTGTTGAGGGCTTCTTGGACCAAACGTTCTGATTTGGCATCAAGGGCGGAGGTTGAATCATCGAAAATCAATATCTTAGGATTGCTGACAATCCCACGCGCAATAGACATTCTCTGTTTTTGTCCACCGGAAAAGTTAGTCCCACGTTCCTCAACCGGACTTTCAAAGGCCAAGTCCATACGACTAATAAATTCACTTGCCTGGGCGATACGAGCTGCGCGTTCCATTTCTGAAACTGTCGCATCTCCCTTTCCTTGTCTGAGATTATCTGCGATGGTTCCACTAAAGAGAATGGCTCTTTGTAGAACGATAGAGACTGTCTTGCGAAGTGTCCCTTCACTAACTGTACGAATGTCCTTTCCACCAATTTTGATCGAACCTTGCTGAGGATCAAACAGTCGTGGAATCAACTGAGCCAAGGTTGATTTACCTGCACCAGTTGCTCCGACAACCCCAACCATCTCACCAGCTGCAATATCGAAAGATACATCTTTTAGGATAGGTTCTTCATCATTTGGATAGGTGAAGGTTACATTTTCAAAACTGAGACTTCCTTCCAATTCTTCATCTTCCACATCCTTGAAAGTCATAGCCGGTTCTGTATCCAGGATTTCACGAATACGACGAAGGGAAATCATGGCACGAGTAACTGAATTCCCCAAAAATCCGACCATAACGATAGTAAAGATAATCTGACTCAGATAATTCACGAAGGAAGCAATGGAACCAACGACTGATGGATCTGACTCTGCCATACCTGCTACAAGCCAGATTGAGAGAAAAACAGCCCCGTAAGAAATCAACATCATTGCAGGTTGCATAACAGAAAAGGCATAACCGATATAAAGGTTTTCTCCCAATAATTCATCTGACACCTGCGTAAATTTATCAAACTGATCTTTTTCTCGGACAAAAGACTTAACCACGCGCACACCACGCAAATTTTCTTTAGCAATGGCATTGATACGCTCCAATAAGGTCTGGAATTTTGCAAAGCGTGGTCCCACCACTCCCATCATAAAACCCATTATGACAACAATCAGAACGACCATGAGAACTAGCACCCACCATAGAGAAGGTAGGGTGACAACTGCTAGAATAAAGGAACCGATAAACAAAAGTGGTAGTCGAAAGAGAATTTGGAAGGTCATCATGACTACGTTTTGAATCTGGTTGATGTCATTGGTCATACGAACAACAAGGTTCCCTGCGTTAAATTCCTCAATATTGGCGTATGAAAAAGTTTGAATCTTACGAAAGGCATCTTCCCGTAAGTCTGACGAGACTCCTTGAGCAATGTAGGCGGCTAACACAACATTGATGCCACCTGCAATCAAACCAATCAAGGCAACAAGGATTAACCAAAAACCAATATGATAAATAGCTTCATTATCACCTGTTAGCAGTGCCTCTAAAACTTTCTGCAAATAACGTGGTTGCAAGAGTGAACTCGTTACCATTAGACCTGTCATAATTAAGGAAGCTAGAGCCTGCCATTTATAGGCTTTTATTTTCTGAAACAGCATATTTCCCCCTTCTAAGATAGACAAAAGGGAACGACAACTCTGTCAGTCCCTTCTTATGCTTTCATGTTGATGCTATTCTAACAAAAAAGAATGCTATTGTCAAAGCACTCAGCTCTCAGAAGCTTGTGCAAGCACGACATTAGCATTCTATCAATCCTTTAAAAATTCTTCTAAATTTAGTGCTGAATTTTATTGTTCTGAACTAGCTTGCTCGTCTAGCTTAACTCGTCCAATTTCACGGTAGCTACGGTCGCCAACAATTTTGACCGAGAACTGACCATCTTGGTACTCGAGAATCGTTACACTTCCATTATCAAGGCCATGCGGATGCATGCCGTTGATTAAATAAACAATGGTTCCAATAGTCATTCCATGGCTGACTACGAGAGCATTCCCTCCCCCATTAGCTTCCATTTCCTTGGCAATGGCTTCAAAACCTTCCCAGATACGACCACTTAGTTTTTCCCAACCTTCAGCCCAACCTGCTGTGTCCACTTCTACCAAACCTTCAGCTAACTCTGCATAGGACAAACGATGCACATGATCTACATTAAAGATTCGAGGGATGATACCCATAAAAAGGTCTCCATCATAAGCACCATCAAAACTACCAAAGCACCATTCACGAATTCGCTTATCCATGCGATAAGGAATTTGCCCAGTCAAACCAAGTTCTTCAAGGATAATTCCCATTGTCTGAATGGTCCGCCCAGAATCGCTTGAATAAGCACGTTCAAAGGTTAAACCTGATTCCCGCAAACCAATCCCCAATTCATGAATACCTCGTTCTCCCTCAGCTGTTAGGGGAGTATCACTCCAACCTTGAGCACGACCGATTGTATTAAACATTGTTTTCCCATGACGTACTAGATACAATTTTACACTTGACATATTCCGTCCTCCATATGTATCTATTATAGCATGATTTCAGACAAAAACCTCGTCCTAACCCACTGAGTCCAACATCACCACTTAAACTAGATTCTACAAATCTGATAATCTATGTCTTGTCATTCTTAGATGATGCAACTTCAGATGTCTCGGTGGTCTCATTTTTTACCTGTTCTTCTTTTTTCTTCTCGCTTTCTTCTTTTGACTTTTTTTCTGTTTTCTTCGTCTTGTCGTCAGTCTTTTTCAAAGGAGAAAAGTGAAAATCAAACTGTTTTTTTCCGGTGTCAACAATCGCTGTAAATCCTTTTTGGTCATTACGATAAGTTGCCTTTCCTGCATCAAATGACTGCTGACCACTCTCAGAACTAGCTTTTTCATAGGTCCTCTTAGCCATTGCAAATGCAAGAAGTTTTTCTTTATTCAGTGCATAATCCTGATGATGAGCCACTTGTCGATTCAGATAAAACTGTAACAAGAGACTAAAAATTCCAGCAATAGTAATCGCGTAAAGGAGAACTCCAGCTCTAACTTTTTTCTTTTTCCACACGATAGATGAACTCCCTCTCTAGTCCCTTTTCAAACTGAAAATTAAAATGGACATTTTGCCCGTTTTGGTAAATATGAGCTGATTTCAGACCGTAAACCATCGGCTGGTAGCCACGTCCACTGGCATCTGTTTTTCGAAAATCATTTGACTTTGATTTCCCCATGGAAATGGGGTTCCCATCCTGTTTGAGGTAAAGTCTATCATTCTCTACTTTTTCAAATTGGGCTCGATTCAGCTCTGCTTCCAGCTGATCCACAAATAAGAGCCATTCTTTTTGCTCACTTTTCTGCTGGTAGCGAACTTCTGAAACCAATAGTTGGCTCATAGCTTGAAAGAGGAGCAAACTCCCACTAATCACAATAAGAGCAACCAGGGATTCTAAAAGTGTAAAAGCTCTGACTCTACTTATCTTGAATCGCCAGTAATTTTTCAGTTCCATGATACACCTCCAAACCTCGCTCATTCGATACAACATGAACTGTAAGCCCATTGACCGTCAACTGCTTTTGTCCAGTCTGCAAAGCCATACGAGCCACTCGCAAAACTTCTTCCTGTTCTAAGAGTCTTGCTTCCTGTCGTCTACTTTCTTGAATCTGCCCCAGCAAGAGGGTTGCAATACTGGCAAAAATAGCTAGTGAAATCACTGCCTCCAGTAAAATAACCGCCTTAATTTTTTGCTTCTTGAATACGTTTAATCTTTCCATTTCCTAGATATAGTTGGTAGCGAACTACTTCTTTCCTTGTTTGAAATCTCACACTTGCAAGAGACGAATTTCCTCCAGCCTTGTCAAAGGAAATTGATTGATTAGACTGCAATTGAATTCCTTTTGGAATGGCTAATTTCTGATAGCCATTTCCAATACTTCTCTCTTCCAAAATCAAGTTGATCTTCTGCTGACTAGCCAGACTTCGCTTCTGGGTTTCTCGATAAAGTTCCTCAAACTCCATAAAGAAAATCTGTTCTTCCACAGCTGCAAAAGTTGATTGAACTGAACTTGACAAGCCCAAGGCTAACATACTAGCTATTCCTAAGACTAATAAACTTTCTAGCATGGTAAAAGCCCTAATCCGCAACTGTTTGACTTGTCTTTTGTTTTGCATGGTATTCCTTATAGGCTTTTGCTTGCTCAGCAGTGATGCGTCCATCTGCCTCTAGTTTACTTAGACTAGCATCCTCATTTTTATCTAGAGTATAGAGTTCAGCTTGGCTTTCTACCACCTTGACGACTGCTGCTTTCCCCTTATCATTCACTGCATCCTTTTGCTTAGTTAGGTTTGGCACAAACAGTAAGAGTAGGACGCTAATGATGAGCAATACAACTAGCATTTCAATCAAGGATACTAAAACTCTTGCTCTTTTCCATCTCATACATCCTCACAGAATGCAGGACTAGCTCACGGTACTTCCAATCAGTGACCAGATATTCAATCACTTTGTCATCTTCAATTTCAAAATCAAAGAGCAGCAACAATCTGACCGTGTATTTGTTTTTCAAAATCGGTACACTATAAGTCACATCAACCCAATGCTCAAAGCCTGAATCTGTCTGTTCTACATTTGCTAGTTCAATATTTAAAATCTTCATTTTTATTCCTCCTACTTATATATTCGTAGAAAAAATAAAAAAGCAGTGAAAAATCACTGTTTTTTCTACTTTCAGAGAAATAGCTTGGATTTTAAATCCAACCTTTTCAGGCCAAACAAAAAAACCGCAAGCTACTGCCTGCGGTTAGTGTAATAATTTTTTATTCTTTCTGTTTTTAAATTTATTTTGTAGTAACGAGCCCGTTAGGCTCAACAGTAAACTCTGGCTTATCTGCCATTGTTCCGTCTGATTTAAGGTAATACCAACCTTTGCCGTCTGCTGATTGGACGAAAGCATTGGACACCATGTCCCCATCTTTGGCATCGAGATAGTACCATACGCCCTTATATTTAACCCAGCCAGTCTTCATGGCTCCTTCTGTATCGAAGTAATACCATTTACCATCGATTTTCTTCCAGCCAGTGGCCATGGCTCCTGAAGGGTCTAAATAGTACCATTTGCCGTCTGAATGCTTCTTCCACTTATCCGAGAGCATATAACCAGAACCGTCAAAGTAATACCACGTACCGTTGATTTTTTCAAATCGTTCTTTCGGATAAGAGCCATCTTCTCGAACGTACCAGTAGCCTGTTGTATTTTGTTTCCAACCTGCTTCTACATCAAGACCGTTTTCAATATCATGCTTGAACTGACTACGACTGATGCCCCAGCTTGCTAAATAAGGATATGGATCAACGTGGTCACTATAATTGTTAGGTTGATTGTTGGTACAGTATTCATGCGACTTAATACCTTCCAATGCGTCCGAATCCAACGTTTTAGGAAGACCTGCTTCATCTGCTAGATTTCGTAACAATTCGATGTACAGACGGTAATCTTCCATAAACTCTTCTTTGGTAGAATGACTTTCGATCAGTTCGACTGCTGCATACGTTTCATAATTCCAGCCACCGCCCACATCGTAGGCACCATTATTTACTGGTCCTACCTGCATCACTCGCCCATTGCCGACAACATGTGAGAAGAAGCCAGATTTGACAGGTCGGCGCATATGGTAGTCTGCTTCATTTTGGGCAGTTGAGTTTTTATTTCCAGTAGAATGAGCGTGAATTTGACGATAAGGGGCATAACCAATCTGAGGAAGCCCTTCTCTGTACCTACTTGTATCAATATCCATTACTATTCCCCTCTCCACGCATCATTCATCTGCTTCACTGCTGACTCAACGAATGTATCAAGGTCGCGGTCAGTCATGCTGATATTGTACTTGTTGAGTTCTGAACGGATTTTAGTTCGTGCTTGCTCCAGCTTCTCCTCGCCCTTGTAGCCAGTTTCAGCAGATACCTGCTCAACTGCATTGACTGCATTTTTAGCAAGGATTTCAACAATCTTGATTGTCTTTTCTCCTCCTTTTTGAACGAGGTATTCTTTAACAGTTTTGACTGCAATACCAGTCAAAATGACAAGAATGCTAATTGCTGCATTGATGATGATTTCGTTAATTTGTTGCATCGTCTTTCTCCTTAACTTCGATTTCGATTTTATCTTTCTGGTCAACATTAACTAGTAATTGACCAAGTTTTCTAGCATTATCTTTCTTAATTTGGTTGATGTATGGTTTCAAAAACTCTGGAAATGCTAACCCAATCATCTCCCAATTCTCGATTACTGAGAATAGATAATTGAACGAGAAGAACATTGTCCACGCTATACCGAAGCTACGTACGCCAAGAGAACGAGAGTACATCGCGACAAGTAAGATAACAGCGAACACAATGAAATGACGAATCAATCCCATTGTGCCAATTTTGCTATCAAATCGCTTTGTTTTAAATGCTTTGATATAGCCAGTGATGATATCCAAAACCATTAACCAAAAAAAGAAATGAATGTACGGACTATACGATAGATTTTTAAGGTGCTCGAATAAATCTTGTAATACTAAATCTTGCATACACACCTCTACTCTTTCCCTTCAAATTTCCAAGCAACACCAGTTCCGTTTTGCTCCAGGGAGCCATTTGTCACAAATGCGCTGACAGGCTCACCGTTGTAGGTAAATTCCTTATTAAGCTGAACCAAGATGCGCTTGCCTTCACCATTTACTTCAACGTGCTCAGGATCTTCAATGGTAATCAGGTCGTGTGGTAAGTAGGTCTTACCAACTTCAGCTAGTGGAATCAACTCAACTAATTTTTTATAAGTCGTGCCGTACTCAATATTCTTGCTCATGACAGAGTTCAAGACAAGAACATGAATGACCTTCTGATTCACCTTCGAATTCTCTTCAGTCTTCTTAATAAGAGCTGCAAGCTTGTTCTGTTCACTCTCGTTTTGCGCAATCTTCTGCTCAGCTTGTTCAAGCTTATTCTGCGCCTGCACAATCGCAGAGCTTGGGTCCAATTCAGACTTGAGAACATCCAGCACTGCTTGAATCAAGACATCTTCTGATTCATTTGTACGGTCTCCGGGGAATGATCGTGAGTTAGTGCTGTAGCGGTTGCCTTCTGATAGTTGAATTTCTACCACCGTCTCAACATTGGACCCAGAAATTCTTAAGTACGGTCTTGTTGATAAATTATAACCATTGATTGCCATGTCTATTCTCCTTTTTCTGCTGGTTTAGTTTGTTCATCAAGCAGAGCTTCCAGCTCGTCCACTCGTGTTTGAAGTCTTTGATTTTCAGCCAATTGTTCTTCCAGCTGAATGCTCAAGAGATTATTTGC
>NZ_JVFV01000011.1 GCF_001073085.1 Streptococcus pseudopneumoniae | reverse complement strand
AGGATTGTGGCTGGATGATTACTACGCCCTTCATGAATTGTTGGATAGTTATAGAAGAAAATTACCACAAGATAAGCAAGAAGACTATGAACGCCTCTGGGCAGATGAACGTTTCAAGGGCCGCAAAGCTTTACTGAAAGAGCTAAAGGAAGTAATTCAGTAGAATTGAAAAAAAGTTAAAAAAAGGTGTTGACAAAGTAAGAAAAGTCGGTATAATAGTAAGAGTTGAAAATAACAACTCTGGTCCGTTGGTCAAGGGGTTAAGACACCGCCTTTTCACGGCGGTAACACGGGTTCGAATCCCGTACGGACTATGGTATGTTACAGATGAAACACTAGATGAAAAAAATTAAAAAAAGTTTCAAAAAAGTGTTGACAAGCGAAAGCGGCTGTGATATACTAATATAGTTGTCACTTGAGAGAAGTGAGTGACAAAGACCTTTGAAAACTGAACAAGACGAACCAATGTGCAGGGCACTACAACTGAAGTTGTAGTACTGAACAATGAAAAAAACAATAAATCTGTCAGTGACAGAAATGAGTGAGAACTCAAACTTTTAATGAGAGTTTGATCCTGGCTCAGGACGAACGCTGGCGGCGTGCCTAATACATGCAAGTAGAACGCTGAAGGAGGAGCTTGCTTCTCCGGATGAGTTGCGAACGGGTGAGTAACGCGTAGGTAACCTGCCTGGTAGCGGGGGATAACTATTGGAAACGATAGCTAATACCGCATAACAGTAGATATTGCATGATATCTGCTTGAAAGGTGCAAATGCATCACTACCAGATGGACCTGCGTTGTATTAGCTAGTTGGTGAAGTAACGGCTCACCAAGGCGACGATACATAGCCGACCTGAGAGGGTGATCGGCCACACTGGGACTGAGACACGGCCCAGACTCCTACGGGAGGCAGCAGTAGGGAATCTTCGGCAATGGACGGAAGTCTGACCGAGCAACGCCGCGTGAGTGAAGAAGGTTTTCGGATCGTAAAGCTCTGTTGTAAGAGAAGAACGAGTGTGAGAGTGGAAAGTTCACACTGTGACGGTATCTTACCAGAAAGGGACGGCTAACTACGTGCCAGCAGCCGCGGTAATACGTAGGTCCCGAGCGTTGTCCGGATTTATTGGGCGTAAAGCGAGCGCAGGCGGTTAGATAAGTCTGAAGTTAAAGGCTGTGGCTTAACCATAGTACGCTTTGGAAACTGTTTAACTTGAGTGCAAGAGGGGAGAGTGGAATTCCATGTGTAGCGGTGAAATGCGTAGATATATGGAGGAACACCGGTGGCGAAAGCGGCTCTCTGGCTTGTAACTGACGCTGAGGCTCGAAAGCGTGGGGAGCAAACAGGATTAGATACCCTGGTAGTCCACGCCGTAAACGATGAGTGCTAGGTGTTAGACCCTTTCCGGGGTTTAGTGCCGTAGCTAACGCATTAAGCACTCCGCCTGGGGAGTACGACCGCAAGGTTGAAACTCAAAGGAATTGACGGGGGCCCGCACAAGCGGTGGAGCATGTGGTTTAATTCGAAGCAACGCGAAGAACCTTACCAGGTCTTGACATCCCTCTGACCGCTCTAGAGATAGAGTTTTCCTTCGGGACAGAGGTGACAGGTGGTGCATGGTTGTCGTCAGCTCGTGTCGTGAGATGTTGGGTTAAGTCCCGCAACGAGCGCAACCCCTATTGTTAGTTGCCATCATTCAGTTGGGCACTCTAGCGAGACTGCCGGTAATAAACCGGAGGAAGGTGGGGATGACGTCAAATCATCATGCCCCTTATGACCTGGGCTACACACGTGCTACAATGGCTGGTACAACGAGTCGCAAGTCGGTGACGACAAGCTAATCTCTTAAAGCCAGTCTCAGTTCGGATTGTAGGCTGCAACTCGCCTACATGAAGTCGGAATCGCTAGTAATCGCGGATCAGCACGCCGCGGTGAATACGTTCCCGGGCCTTGTACACACCGCCCGTCACACCACGAGAGTTTGTAACACCCGAAGTCGGTGAGGTAACCTTATAGGAGCCAGCCGCCTAAGGTGGGATAGATGATTGGGGTGAAGTCGTAACAAGGTAGCCGTATCGGAAGGTGCGGCTGGATCACCTCCTTTCTAAGGATAAGGAATGCACATTGGTCTTGTTTAGTCTTGAGAGGTCTTGTGGGGCCTTAGCTCAGCTGGGAGAGCGCCTGCTTTGCACGCAGGAGGTCAGCGGTTCGATCCCGCTAGGCTCCATTGGTGAGAGATCACCAAGTAATGCACATTGAAAATTGAATATCTATATCAAATAGTAACAAGAAAATAAACCGAAAACGCTGTAGTATTAATAAAGAGTTTATGACTGAAAGGTCAAAAAAATAAGGTTAAGTTAATAAGGGCGCACGGTGGATGCCTTGGCACTAGGAGCCGAAGAAGGACGTGACAAACGACGATATGCCTTGGGTAGCTGTAAGTAAGCGATGATCCAGGGATTTCCGAATGGGGGAACCCAACAGGTACTACCTGTTACCCATATCTGTTAAGGATATGAGGAGGAAGACGCAGTGAACTGAAACATCTAAGTAGCTGCAGGAAGAGAAAGCAAAAGCGATTGCCTTAGTAGCGGCGAGCGAAACGGCAGAAGGGCAAACCGAAGAGTTTACTCTTCGGGGTTGTAGGACTGCAATGTGGACTCAAAGATTATAGGAGAATGATTTGGGAAGATCAGCCAAAGAGAGTGAAAGCCTCGTATTCAAAATAGTCTTTGTACCTAGCAGTATCCTGAGTACGGCGGGACACGTGAAATCCCGTCGGAATCTGGGAGGACCATCTCCCAACCCTAAATACTCCCTAGTGACCGATAGTGAACCAGTACCGTGAGGGAAAGGTGAAAAGCACCCCGGGAGGGGAGTGAAATAGAACCTGAAACCGTGTGCCTACAACAAGTTCGAGCCCGTTAATGGGTGAGAGCGTGCCTTTTGTAGAATGAACCGGCGAGTTACGATATGATGCGAGGTTAAGTTGAAGAGACGGAGCCGTAGGGAAACCGAGTCTGAAAAGGGCGCTTTAGTATTATGTCGTAGACCCGAAACCATGTGACCTACCCATGAGCAGGTTGAAGGTGCGGTAAGACGCACTGGAGGACCGAACCAGGGCACGTTGAAAAGTGCTTGGATGACTTGTGGGTAGCGGAGAAATTCCAAACGAACTTGGAGATAGCTGGTTCTCTCCGAAATAGCTTTAGGGCTAGCGTCGACATTAGAGATTCTTGGAGGTAGAGCACTGTTTGGGTGAGGGGTCCATCCCGGATTACCAATCTCAGATAAACTCCGAATGCCAATGAATTATGGTCGGCAGTCAGACTGCGAGTGCTAAGATCCGTAGTCGAAAGGGAAACAGCCCAGACCACCAGCTAAGGTCCCAAAATAATTGTTAAGTGGAAAAGGATGTGGGGTTGCACAGACAACTAGGATGTTAGCTTAGAAGCAGCTATTCATTCAAAGAGTGCGTAATAGCTCACTAGTCGAGTGACCCTGCGCCGAAAATGTACCGGGGCTAAAACAATTTACCGAAGCTGTGGATACCTTTATAGGTATGGTAGGAGAGCGTTCTATGTGTGGTGAAGGTGTACCGTGAGGAGCGCTGGAACGCATAGAAGTGAGAATGCCGGTATGAGTAGCGAAAGACAGGTGAGAATCCTGTCCACCGTAAGACTAAGGTTTCCAGGGGAAGGCTCGTCCGCCCTGGGTTAGTCGGGACCTAAGGAGAGACCGAAAGGTGTATCCGATGGACAACAGGTTGATATTCCTGTACTAGAGTATGTAGTGATGGAGGGACGCAGTAGGCTAACTAAAGCAGACGATTGGAAGTGTCTGTCTAAGCAGTGAGGTGTGAATTGAGTTAAATGCTTAGTTCTATAACATTGAGCTGTGATGGGGAGCGAAGTTTAGTAGCGAAGTTAGTGACGTCACACTGCCAAGAAAAGCTTCTAGCGTTTAAACATACTCTACCCGTACCGCAAACCGACACAGGTAGTCGAGGCGAGTAGCCTCAGGTGAGCGAGAGAACTCTCGTTAAGGAACTCGGCAAAATGACCCCGTAACTTCGGGAGAAGGGGTGCTGACATATGTCAGCCGCAGTGAATAGGCCCAAGCAACTGTTTATCAAAAACACAGCTCTCTGCTAAATCGTAAGATGATGTATAGGGGGTGACGCCTGCCCGGTGCTGGAAGGTTAAGAGGAGTGCTTAGAGGTAACTCGAAGGTATGAATTGAAGCCCCAGTAAACGGCGGCCGTAACTATAACGGTCCTAAGGTAGCGAAATTCCTTGTCGGGTAAGTTCCGACCCGCACGAAAGGCGTAATGATTTGGGCACTGTCTCAACGAGAGACTCGGTGAAATTTTAGTACCTGTGAAGATGCAGGTTACCCGCGACAGGACGGAAAGACCCCATGGAGCTTTACTGCAGTTTGATATTGAGTGTCTGTACCACATGTACAGGATAGGTAGGAGTCTAAGAGATCGGGACGCCAGTTTCGAAGGAGACGCTGTTGGGATACTACCCTTGTGTTATGGCCACTCTAACCCAGATAGGTGATCCCTATCGGAGACAGTGTCTGACGGGCAGTTTGACTGGGGCGGTCGCCTCCTAAAAGGTAACGGAGGCGCCCAAAGGTTCCCTCAGAATGGTTGGAAATCATTCGCAGAGTGTAAAGGTATAAGGGAGCTTGACTGCGAGAGCAACAACTCGAGCAGGGACGAAAGTCGGGCTTAGTGATCCGGTGGTTCCGTATGGAAGGGCCATCGCTCAACGGATAAAAGCTACCCTGGGGATAACAGGCTTATCTCCCCCAAGAGTTCACATCGACGGGGAGGTTTGGCACCTCGATGTCGGCTCGTCGCATCCTGGGGCTGTAGTCGGTCCCAAGGGTTGGGCTGTTCGCCCATTAAAGCGGCACGCGAGCTGGGTTCAGAACGTCGTGAGACAGTTCGGTCCCTATCCGTCGCGGGCGTAGGAAATTTGAGAGGATCTGCTCCTAGTACGAGAGGACCAGAGTGGACTTACCGCTGGTGTACCAGTTGTCTTGCCAAAGGCATCGCTGGGTAGCTATGTAGGGAAGGGATAAACGCTGAAAGCATCTAAGTGTGAAACCCACCTCAAGATGAGATTTCCCATGATTATATATCAGTAAGAGCCCTGAGAGATGATCAGGTAGATAGGTTAGAAGTGGAAGTGTGGCGACACATGTAGCGGACTAATACTAATAGCTCGAGGACTTATCCAAAGTAACTGAGAATACGAAGTGTTAAGGTTTTCTTGAGATTTGATAGATATTCAATTTTGAGTAGGTATTACTCAAAGTTAAGTGACGATAGCCTAGGAGATACACCTGTACCCATGCCGAACACAGAAGTTAAGCCCTAGAACGCCGGAAGTAGTTGGGGGTTGCCCCCTGTGAGATAAGGAAGTCGCTTAGCT
>NZ_JVFV01000010.1 GCF_001073085.1 Streptococcus pseudopneumoniae | reverse complement strand
GATCGAACCGCTGACCCTCTGCTTGTAAGGCAGATGCTCTCCCAGCTGAGCTAAACTCCCAAAGGGTGGAGTCTAGCTCAGCCAACGGTAAGAAACTTCGTTTCTCTCATCCGCCGATTGTAATTTCGATTTCCTCTCAATTACAACTAAGCTAAACTCCCTTTAGCTAAGCGACTTCCTTATCTCACAGGGGGCAACCCCCAACTACTTCCGGCGTTCTAGGGCTTAACTTCTGTGTTCGGCATGGGTACAGGTGTATCTCCTAGGCTATCGTCACTTAACTTTGAGTAATACCTACTCAAAATTGAATATCTATCAAATCTCAAGAAAACCTTAACACTTCGTATTCTCAGTTACTTTGGATAAGTCCTCGAGCTATTAGTATTAGTCCGCTACATGTGTCGCCACACTTCCACTTCTAACCTATCTACCTGATCATCTCTCAGGGCTCTTACTGATATATAATCATGGGAAATCTCATCTTGAGGTGGGTTTCACACTTAGATGCTTTCAGCGTTTATCCCTTCCCTACATAGCTACCCAGCGATGCCTTTGGCAAGACAACTGGTACACCAGCGGTAAGTCCACTCTGGTCCTCTCGTACTAGGAGCAGATCCTCTCAAATTTCCTACGCCCGCGACGGATAGGGACCGAACTGTCTCACGACGTTCTGAACCCAGCTCGCGTGCCGCTTTAATGGGCGAACAGCCCAACCCTTGGGACCGACTACAGCCCCAGGATGCGACGAGCCGACATCGAGGTGCCAAACCTCCCCGTCGATGTGAACTCTTGGGGGAGATAAGCCTGTTATCCCCAGGGTAGCTTTTATCCGTTGAGCGATGGCCCTTCCATACGGAACCACCGGATCACTAAGCCCGACTTTCGTCCCTGCTCGAGTTGTTGCTCTCGCAGTCAAGCTCCCTTATACCTTTACACTCTGCGAATGATTTCCAACCATTCTGAGGGAACCTTTGGGCGCCTCCGTTACCTTTTAGGAGGCGACCGCCCCAGTCAAACTGCCCGTCAGACACTGTCTCCGATAGGGATCACCTATCTGGGTTAGAGTGGCCATAACACAAGGGTAGTATCCCAACAGCGTCTCCTTCGAAACTGGCGTCCCGATCTCTTAGACTCCTACCTATCCTGTACATGTGGTACAGACACTCAATATCAAACTGCAGTAAAGCTCCATGGGGTCTTTCCGTCCTGTCGCGGGTAACCTGCATCTTCACAGGTACTAAAATTTCACCGAGTCTCTCGTTGAGACAGTGCCCAAATCATTACGCCTTTCGTGCGGGTCGGAACTTACCCGACAAGGAATTTCGCTACCTTAGGACCGTTATAGTTACGGCCGCCGTTTACTGGGGCTTCAATTCATACCTTCGAGTTACCTCTAAGCACTCCTCTTAACCTTCCAGCACCGGGCAGGCGTCACCCCCTATACATCATCTTACGATTTAGCAGAGAGCTGTGTTTTTGATAAACAGTTGCTTGGGCCTATTCACTGCGGCTGACATATGTCAGCACCCCTTCTCCCGAAGTTACGGGGTCATTTTGCCGAGTTCCTTAACGAGAGTTCTCTCGCTCACCTGAGGCTACTCGCCTCGACTACCTGTGTCGGTTTGCGGTACGGGTAGAGTATGTTTAAACGCTAGAAGCTTTTCTTGGCAGTGTGACGTCACTAACTTCGCTACTAAACTTCGCTCCCCATCACAGCTCAATGTTATAGAACTAAGCATTTAACTCAATTCACACCTCACTGCTTAGACAGACACTTCCAATCGTCTGCTTTAGTTAGCCTACTGCGTCCCTCCATCACTACATACTCTAGTACAGGAATATCAACCTGTTGTCCATCGGATACACCTTTCGGTCTCTCCTTAGGTCCCGACTAACCCAGGGCGGACGAGCCTTCCCCTGGAAACCTTAGTCTTACGGTGGACAGGATTCTCACCTGTCTTTCGCTACTCATACCGGCATTCTCACTTCTATGCGTTCCAGCGCTCCTCACGGTACACCTTCACCACACATAGAACGCTCTCCTACCATACCTATAAAGGTATCCACAGCTTCGGTAAATTGTTTTAGCCCCGGTACATTTTCGGCGCAGGGTCACTCGACTAGTGAGCTATTACGCACTCTTTGAATGAATAGCTGCTTCTAAGCTAACATCCTAGTTGTCTGTGCAACCCCACATCCTTTTCCACTTAACAATTATTTTGGGACCTTAGCTGGTGGTCTGGGCTGTTTCCCTTTCGACTACGGATCTTAGCACTCGCAGTCTGACTGCCGACCATAATTCATTGGCATTCGGAGTTTATCTGAGATTGGTAATCCGGGATGGACCCCTCACCCAAACAGTGCTCTACCTCCAAGAATCTCTAATGTCGACGCTAGCCCTAAAGCTATTTCGGAGAGAACCAGCTATCTCCAAGTTCGTTTGGAATTTCTCCGCTACCCACAAGTCATCCAAGCACTTTTCAACGTGCCCTGGTTCGGTCCTCCAGTGCGTCTTACCGCACCTTCAACCTGCTCATGGGTAGGTCACATGGTTTCGGGTCTACGACATAATACTAAAGCGCCCTTTTCAGACTCGGTTTCCCTACGGCTCCGTCTCTTCAACTTAACCTCGCATCATATCGTAACTCGCCGGTTCATTCTACAAAAGGCACGCTCTCACCCATTAACGGGCTCGAACTTGTTGTAGGCACACGGTTTCAGGTTCTATTTCACTCCCCTCCCGGGGTGCTTTTCACCTTTCCCTCACGGTACTGGTTCACTATCGGTCACTAGGGAGTATTTAGGGTTGGGAGATGGTCCTCCCAGATTCCGACGGGATTTCACGTGTCCCGCCGTACTCAGGATACTGCTAGGTACAAAGACTATTTTGAATACGAGGCTTTCACTCTCTTTGGCTGATCTTCCCAAATCATTCTCCTATAATCTTTGAGTCCACATTGCAGTCCTACAACCCCGAAGAGTAAACTCTTCGGTTTGCCCTTCTGCCGTTTCGCTCGCCGCTACTAAGGCAATCGCTTTTGCTTTCTCTTCCTGCAGCTACTTAGATGTTTCAGTTCACTGCGTCTTCCTCCTCATATCCTTAACAGATATGGGTAACAGGTAGTACCTGTTGGGTTCCCCCATTCGGAAATCCCTGGATCATCGCTTACTTACAGCTACCCAAGGCATATCGTCGTTTGTCACGTCCTTCTTCGGCTCCTAGTGCCAAGGCATCCACCGTGCGCCCTTATTAACTTAACCTTATTTTTTTGACCTTTCAGTCATAAACTCTTTATTAATACTACAGCGTTTTCGGTTTATTTTCTTGTTACTATTTGATATAGATATTCAATTTTCAATGTGCATTACTTGGTGATCTCTCACCAATGGAGCCTAGCGGGATCGAACCGCTGACCTCCTGCGTGCAAAGCAGGCGCTCTCCCAGCTGAGCTAAGGCCCCACAAGACCTCTCAAGACTAAACAAGACCAATGTGCATTCCTTATCCTTAGAAAGGAGGTGATCCAGCCGCACCTTCCGATACGGCTACCTTGTTACGACTTCACCCCAATCATCTATCCCACCTTAGGCGGCTGGCTCCTATAAGGTTACCTCACCGACTTCGGGTGTTACAAACTCTCGTGGTGTGACGGGCGGTGTGTACAAGGCCCGGGAACGTATTCACCGCGGCGTGCTGATCCGCGATTACTAGCGATTCCGACTTCATGTAGGCGAGTTGCAGCCTACAATCCGAACTGAGACTGGCTTTAAGAGATTAGCTTGTCGTCACCGACTTGCGACTCGTTGTACCAGCCATTGTAGCACGTGTGTAGCCCAGGTCATAAGGGGCATGATGATTTGACGTCATCCCCACCTTCCTCCGGTTTATTACCGGCAGTCTCGCTAGAGTGCCCAACTGAATGATGGCAACTAACAATAGGGGTTGCGCTCGTTGCGGGACTTAACCCAACATCTCACGACACGAGCTGACGACAACCATGCACCACCTGTCACCTCTGTCCCGAAGGAAAACTCTATCTCTAGAGCGGTCAGAGGGATGTCAAGACCTGGTAAGGTTCTTCGCGTTGCTTCGAATTAAACCACATGCTCCACCGCTTGTGCGGGCCCCCGTCAATTCCTTTGAGTTTCAACCTTGCGGTCGTACTCCCCAGGCGGAGTGCTTAATGCGTTAGCTACGGCACTAAACCCCGGAAAGGGTCTAACACCTAGCACTCATCGTTTACGGCGTGGACTACCAGGGTATCTAATCCTGTTTGCTCCCCACGCTTTCGAGCCTCAGCGTCAGTTACAAGCCAGAGAGCCGCTTTCGCCACCGGTGTTCCTCCATATATCTACGCATTTCACCGCTACACATGGAATTCCACTCTCCCCTCTTGCACTCAAGTTAAACAGTTTCCAAAGCGTACTATGGTTAAGCCACAGCCTTTAACTTCAGACTTATCTAACCGCCTGCGCTCGCTTTACGCCCAATAAATCCGGACAACGCTCGGGACCTACGTATTACCGCGGCTGCTGGCACGTAGTTAGCCGTCCCTTTCTGGTAAGATACCGTCACAGTGTGAACTTTCCACTCTCACACTCGTTCTTCTCTTACAACAGAGCTTTACGATCCGAAAACCTTCTTCACTCACGCGGCGTTGCTCGGTCAGACTTCCGTCCATTGCCGAAGATTCCCTACTGCTGCCTCCCGTAGGAGTCTGGGCCGTGTCTCAGTCCCAGTGTGGCCGATCACCCTCTCAGGTCGGCTATGTATCGTCGCCTTGGTGAGCCGTTACTTCACCAACTAGCTAATACAACGCAGGTCCATCTGGTAGTGATGCATTTGCACCTTTCAAGCAGATATCATGCAATATCTACTGTTATGCGGTATTAGCTATCGTTTCCAATAGTTATCCCCCGCTACCAGGCAGGTTACCTACGCGTTACTCACCCGTTCGCAACTCATCCGGAGAAGCAAGCTCCTCCTTCAGCGTTCTACTTGCATGTATTAGGCACGCCGCCAGCGTTCGTCCTGAGCCAGGATCAAACTCTCATTAAAAGTTTGAGTTCTCACTCATTTCTGTCACTGACAGATTTATTGTTTTTTTCATTGTTCAGTACTACAACTTCAGTTGTAGTGCCCTGCACATTGGTTCGTCTTGTTCAGTTTTCAAAGGTCTTTGTCACTCACTTCTCTCAAGTGACAACTATATTAGTATATCACAGCCGCTTTCGCTTGTCAACACTTTTTTGAAACTTTTTTTAATTTTTTTCATCTAGTGTTTCATCTGTAACATACCATAGTCCGTACGGGATTCGAACCCGTGTTACCGCCGTGAAAAGGCGGTGTCTTAACCCCT
>NZ_JVFV01000009.1 GCF_001073085.1 Streptococcus pseudopneumoniae | reverse complement strand
ATCATGATGGACAGTCCAAAGAAATTAGGCTATCGTATGCCTGCAGAGTATGAACCCCATCATGGGACTCTCATGGTATGGCCTACTCGACCAGGGTCTTGGCCTTTTCAAGGAAAGGCTGCAAAAAAAGCTTTTAGCCAGATTATCAAAACTATTGCTCAGGGGGAAACAGTCTACCTTTTGGTTGAGGAGAACTATCTATCTGAAGCACAATCTTATCTTGGAGACAAGGTTGTTTATCTAGAAATTCAAACAAATGATGCCTGGGCACGTGATACTGGTCCGACCATTCTCCTCAATAATCAAAGGGAAAAGTTGGCGGTTGATTGGTCTTTCAATGCATGGGGTGGTGCTGTTGACGGTCTCTACCAAGACTATGAAGCAGATGACCAAGTAGCAAGCCGCTTTGCAGAAGTCTTAGATATACCTGTTTACGATGCCAAACCTTTTGTACTGGAAGGCGGAGCTATTCATAGTGACGGTCAAGGAACCATACTTGTGACTGAAAGTTGTTTGCTCAGTCCGGGTCGTAATCCTCACCTAACTAAAGAGGAGATTGAAAAGACCTTACTAGAGAGCCTTGGTGCCGAAAAAGTTATTTGGTTGCCTTACGGTATTTATCAAGACGAAACAAATGAACATGTTGACAATGTTGCTGCCTTTGTAGGCCCTGCAGAAGTTGTTTTAGCTTGGACGGACGACCAAGACGATCCTCAGTATGCCATGTCTGCAGCTGATTTAGCTCTCTTAGAGAAGGAAACTGATGCAAAAGGCCGGAGTTTCACTATTCATAAACTTCCAATCCCAGCTATTCATCAAGTAGTGACGAAAGAAGATTTGCCGGGCTATACTTACGAAGAAGGAGAAGAGGAGCGCTATGCCGGCGAACGTCTAGCAGCTTCATATGTAAATTTTTACATTGCTAATAAGTCTGTATTAGTGCCACAATTTCAGGATGTAAACGATCAAGTGGCATTGGGTATTCTGAGTCAGTGTTTCCCAGATCGTGAAGTTGTCGGAATTCCTGCAAGAGATATTCTATTAGGTGGTGGAAATATCCACTGTATTACCCAACAAATTCCAGAATAGGAGAAAAAGATGAGAAATGTAACGGTTGCAGCTATTCAGATGCAATGCGCTAAGGATATGGAAACCAATATCCAAACAGCTGAACGTTTAGTTCGACAAGCTGCTGAGCAAGGAGCCCAAATTATTCTCTTGCCTGAATTATTTGAACGTCCTTATTTCTGTCAGGAACGTCAGTATGACTACTACCAGTATGCCCAGTCTGTGTCTGAAAATACAGCTATTCAGCATTTCAAAGGAATTGCCAAAGAGCTAAAGGTCGTTTTACCGATCAGTTTCTATGAAAAAGATGGTAATGTCTTATACAATTCCATTGCTGTCATTGATGCAGATGGAGAAGTGCTTGGCGTTTATCGGAAGACTCATATTCCTGATGACCATTATTACCAAGAGAAATTCTTTTTCACACCTGGAAATACTGGTTTCAAGGTCTGGGATACTCGCTATGCCAAGATTGGTATTGGCATTTGTTGGGATCAGTGGTTTCCTGAAACAGCCCGTTGTCTTGCATTAAATGGAGCAGAATTACTCTTTTACCCAACAGCCATTGGGTCGGAGCCAATTTTGGACACAGATAGTTGTGGTCATTGGCAACGTACCATGCAGGGGCATGCGGCAGCAAATATTGTGCCAGTTATCGCAGCAAATCGTTTTGGTTTGGAAGAAGTCACTCCTTGTGAGGAAAATGGGGGACAAAGTTCCGGTCTTAACTTCTACGGTTCATCCTTTATGACCGATGAAACAGGAGCTATTCTAGAGCGAGCTGAAAGACAAGGTGAAGATATTCTGTTAGCTACTTATGACCTAGACAAGGGAGCAAGCGAACGCCTAAACTGGGGTCTCTTTAGAGATAGAAGACCAGACATGTATAAAGATATTGTGAAATAATTGGTTGTATTTTAGGTTTAGGTCATTAACGTTTTAGGATAGATAGGAGACCTTTTAATGAATCAAGCATGGGAATTATTATTTGAGGGTAAGATTGACGAAGCGAAGCAATTAGTTCAAGCGGAGTTTTCGCTTGCAACTTGTAAAGATTACAGTCTTTTAAACCTGATGGGCTATATCTATTTGTACGAAAAAAAATACGAAGATTGTTTAGAGATTTACCAACGTTATCTTCACTTGGCTATTACAGAAAAGAATCGTGAAAATGAACACATCGCGTATCATCAATTGGCCATGGTCTATCGTGAAATGAATGATTTTCAGACAGCTCTTAGCTATATCGAAAAAGAGCGAGAAGTTATTGAACAAGATTTTTCAGGGGATTATCTCAAATATTCTGTTAATGACTATGAGCAAGGTTATTTACGATTAAAGTTAGGTCAACTAGTTGAGGCGGAGTTTTATATGCAGCAGTCGCTAGACTCAGCCTTAAAGACAGATGATCTTATCGCTCAGGCCTGTGCTTATAGAGGATTGGGAGAGATTTATCGAAAACTTGATTCGAGTAAATGCCATGATTGTTTTAGTCACGCTATTCAACTCTTTGATAAGGCCGGAGATGAGATTGGAGCGGAAGAAGTCAGAGCTTTAATAGATAATAAAAAGTCTGAGACAAAATAGTTCTCAGATACAAAAAAGCTAGAGGTTCCCAATTGTGGAACTCTAGTTTTTTTCTGTAAATACTATAGTAATTTTTTGATAATGGCTTAGGATTCTGATAAAATGGACTTAGTGTTAGCAAGGATAAAAGAGACTGGAAAGCACTCAATCAATTTTTTCTTGAAGAATTAAGTCGTGACTGAGGTTAATTATGGAAAAATGGACTTGTAGATGTGGTCAAGCAATGAACAACCATAGATCGCCCGATCCAAATGCTTATTCTGTATACTCGGATGAGTTCTTAGCAGAAATTTCTCAAGCTGAATTATTTTGACTGATATTCTGTCATTTTAATTACGGTAATTATTTGTTATAATACTTCAAAGGAGGAAATCAGATGGTAGTAAAAACAAGAAAACAAGGAAATTCAATCACCAATACTGTTCCAAGTGAATTCAATATTCCAAGTGGTGTTAAATACGAAGCGAAATTGTTACCAAGTGGTGAAATTATCTTTACTCCCGAAGAGTCTGAACATCAGATTTCTTATGTATCTGATGATGCCTTTGACTTAAATTTGGACAAAATTTTTGACGAATACGATGATGTTTTCAAAGCTTTGGTCGAAAAGTGACAGTCTATCTAACAGAGAGGCAAATCGAGAAAATCAATGCTTTAGCAATTCAACGGTATTCACCTAATGAAAAAATTCAAATAGTTAGTCCTTCTGCCTTAAATATGATTGTCAATATCCAGAACAATTTGTCTTCGGTAAACCTCTTTATCCAACAATTTTTGATAAGGCAACGATATTATTTGTCCAATTGATCAAGAAGCATGTTTTTGCCAACGCTAATAAACGAACTGCTTTCTTCGTTTTGGTGAAATTTCTACAGTTAAATGGTTATCGTTTTTCTGTAACAGTTGAAGAAGCGGTCGATATGTGTGTAACTATCGCAGTAGAATCCTTAACAGATGAAAGGTTATCTAGCTACACCAAATGGATCTCAGAACATTCATTTAGAGCTAATAGCCAAATTTAAGCTTGGATATTTAAATCCTATAAGTAAAAAATAGATAAACAGACAGTATTAGAATTCTGTAATTCAGAAAACTAATCTTTTGAATATGTCAAATATTCAACCTTACTAAACAAGAAAAAGTAGCCCACTCAGGCTACTTTTTTAAAATTCTTTGTAAACATAAGGATTCTCTGGTTTATCAACCTTGATAAAGGATTGAACTTCAAGGGTTGGGAGGACCTGGTTAAGTTCCTTGTGATAGTGATTACTAATCTTACCTTTGACTCTTACCCAGGTGTTATTGTCATACTGATTGGTATTTCCTGTAGTCAAAAGTCCAAAAACTCCTGAATCAGCGATACAGTGCATGATACCAAAGCGAAAGACAAATTGACTATTGGCATGATTTGGATCGTTGTAAACAAAGCCTGTGAACTCGATTTCCTTACCTTCAAATTCGTTTGGAAAATCGTAGATAGCTTCCATGACCTCCAGGTAATTTTCATCATTGATAACTATACTAGATTGAGCTAAGTATTTATCAGCACTCTTACGAACAGTGTCTACATAAGCTGTGTGTGAATAAAACATACTCGTATCTGGTTTAAGATACTGACTGCTAGTTCCTTCACTTGCTTGGATTGCCTTATCAGTTCCTTCCGACAAAGGGAAATAATATCCTTTGGCCGATACTGTTTGCGAATCTAGAGCGACAGTTGGAAATGTAAATCCAACTAACAAGGGCAAACTTAAGAGGACAAAACTAGCAAGCTTGGCTGAAAAACTATGTAAGTGACTATGTTCTTTCAAACGCTTGAAGCAAATATAGGCTTGAACGATGGCTAGTAGCAAAGATAAAGACATAGTGATATAAGCCAGGTAAGAGTAGTGGAGGTTTAGATACTGATTGAGCTTACCTGATAGATGTAGATGAAGGGTTAAGAAAAAATAACTCATCAAAATAAAAAATCGTATCATAGCATCACCCCGACTATATAAGAATAGACAAGAACAACAAGAGTTACGATGGTCATGAACTGCCAGATAAAGCGAGTTTTGAGATAATTCTTCATCATGAGTAGGTTCTTGACATCAAGCATGGGACCTATAACTAGAAAGGCAAGCACTGGAGCAAAGCCAAAACTTGATAGAAGAGAAGATCCGATAAAGGCATCCGCTTCACTACAGAGAGATAGTAGGAAGGATAAGACCATCAGAAGAACAATTGCAAGTAGTGGTGTTGCACTGATAGAAGTCAGAATCCGAGTTGGTACATAGACCTGGACAATGCTGGCAAACAGACAGCCAAAAACCAAGTAACGCCCCATATCAAAGAATTCATCAATAGCTTGGATGAAGATCTGAAGAAGTTTCTGACCTGAAGTCAAGTGAGAAAAATCATGCTCATGACAAGCCAATCTATTTTCCTTTTGGATAGGTCCCTCCCAGACAAAACCAAGAAAGATACCCAATATAGTAGCAACTAGAATCGCGCCCAAAGCACGTAGTAACACCATTTTAAATGAATTACCAAAGGCCGAATAAGTCGCAAAGAGTACGATGGGATTGATGATTGGAGCTGTGACCAAAAATGGGACAGCTGTATAGCTTGGAACCTTTTTTTCCAAGAAACGATTGATGATCGGAACAATTCCGCACTCACAAGATGGGAAGAGAAACCCTATAAATGTACCAAAAAAGATTCTCCCCAAGCGATTTTTAGGGAGAAATCTATAAACTTTCTCAGGAGTCACATAGACTTCGATAGCACCAGAAATAATGCTTCCAATCAAAATGAAGGGTAGGGCCTCAATGATGATTGATAGAAAAATAGCGCCAGCTTGTAAAATACTCGAAGGCAGACTTTGAAAAATCGTCATCTATTTTTTCTTTTCTGCCTTATCTTTCTTTTCTTTATCGTCTGGAAATGTCACTTGTTTCAAATCAGGGAGTTTAGCGAATTCTTCGAACATCTTATCTAAGTCATCAGTTTTTGTAAATTTAACAGCCATTGGGCATACCTCAATTCTAATCGTTTCCTCTATTATACTATTATTTCAGCCAAAAGGTTTAATTTTAAATTGTTAAGACCAATGAATTTTAATCTTCAACAAATACCAAGCTAACTGTGACATTAATGAAAACAAGCTTTCTTCCTTATGGTATAATAGTTCTATGGATAAAAAATATGAAAAAATTTCCCAAGATTTGGGTGTAACTTTAAAGCAAATTGATACGGTTTTGTCTTTGACAGCAGAAGGATCAACTATTCCCTTTATCGCTCGTTATCGGAAAGATATGACTGGAAGTTTGGATGAGGTTGCTATCAAGGCTATTATTGATCTTGATAAAAGTCTTACCAACCTCAATGATCGTAAGGAAGCGGTCTTAGCTAAGATTCAAGAACAAGGCAAGCTGACCAAGGAACTGGAAGAAGCTATCCTGGCAGCTGAGAAATTAGCAGACGTAGAAGAACTCTATCTACCTTTTAAAGAAAAACGTCGGACCAAGGCAACCATTGCTCGTGAAGCTGGACTATTTCCTCTTGCTCGCTTGATCTTGCAGAATGTAGATGGCTTAGAGAAAGAAGCTGAGAAATTTGTCTGTGAAGGATTTGCGACTGGTCAAGAAGCCTTGGCTGGGGCAGTTGATATTTTGGTAGAAGCTCTATCTGAAGATGTCAATCTTCGTGCTATGACCTATCAGGAAGTGTTGAGACACTCTAAAATCACTTCGCAAGTCAAGGATGAAAGTCTTGATGAAAAACAAGTTTTTCAGATTTATTATGATTTTTCAGAGACAGTTGGCAACATGCAGGGCTATCGAACCTTGGCTCTCAATCGTGGGGAGAAGCTAGGCGTCTTAAAAGTAGGTTTTGAACATGCGACGGATCGTATCCTAGCTTTCTTTGCTGCTCGTTTCAAGGTGAAAAATGCCTATATTGATGAAGTTGTTCAACAGTCAGTTAAGAAAAAGGTCTTGCCTGCTATCGAGCGCCGTATTCGTACCGAACTTACAGAGAAGGCAGAAGAAGGAGCTATTCAACTATTTTCTGACAATCTGCGTAATCTTCTCCTTGTTGCACCTCTTAAAGGGCGCGTGGTCCTTGGATTTGACCCTGCCTTTCGTACAGGTGCCAAGCTGGCAGTAGTTGATGCGACCGGGAAGATGCTGACGACACAAGTCATTTATCCAGTCAAACCAGCTTCGGCTCGTCAAATCGAAGAAGCTAAACGTGATTTAGCAGATTTGATTGGTCAATACGGTGTGGAAATCATTGCCATCGGTAATGGTACTGCTAGTCGTGAAAGTGAAGCTTTTGTCGCTGAAGTGCTCAAGGATTTTCCAGAAGTTAGTTATGTCATTGTTAATGAGAGTGGTGCGTCTGTCTACTCCGCTAGTGAACTTGCCCGTCAAGAGTTTCCTGAGTTAACCGTTGAGAAACGATCTGCTATTTCTATTGCTCGTCGCCTGCAAGACCCACTGGCTGAGTTGGTTAAAATCGATCCCAAATCCATTGGTGTCGGTCAATATCAGCACGATGTTAGTCAAAAGAAACTGTCTGAAAGTCTAGACTTTGTTGTTGATACAGTAGTGAACCAAGTCGGTGTCAATATCAATACAGCTAGTCCAGCCTTGCTTTCTCATGTCGCAGGGCTTAACAAAACTATTTCAGAAAATATTGTTAAGTATCGTGAAGAAGAAGGAAAAATCACCTCACGAGCTCAAATCAAGAAAGTCCCTCGTCTAGGTGCCAAAGCATTTGAACAGGCAGCAGGTTTCCTCCGTATCCCTGAAAGTAGCAACATCCTTGACAATACTGGTGTTCACCCAGAAAACTATGCTGCAGTCAAGGAACTCTTCAAACGTTTGGACATTAAAGACCTAAATGAAGAAGCGCAAGCCAAACTCAAATCTATTTCAGTTAATGAAATGGCTCAAGAGCTAGACCTTGGTCAAGAAACACTTAAAGATATCATCGCAGACCTTCTCAAACCAGGTCGTGATTTCCGTGATTCTTTTGACGCTCCAGTTCTTCGCCAGGATGTCTTGGATATCAAAGACTTACAAGTTGGGCAAAAGCTTGAAGGAGTTGTGCGCAACGTCGTTGACTTCGGTGCCTTTGTTGATATCGGTATCCATGAGGATGGTCTCATTCATATCTCTCACATGAGTAAGAAATTTATTAAACATCCGAGTCAAGTAGTTTCGGTTGGCGATTTGGTTACTGTTTGGGTGAAAAAAATCGATGCTGACCGCGAAAAAGTGAATCTGTCGCTTCTTGCACCAAATGAATCTAACTGATTACGTTAAACAGGTCTCTTTAGAGGATTTTGGAAAACCTTTCAAACACCAAGCTCAGTGGAATACTCGTCTGCGGTCGACAGGTGGACGATTTTTCCCAAAAGATGGTCATTTGGATTTCAATCCCAAAGTCTATCAAGAACTTGGTTTGGATGTGTTTCGAAAGATTGTCCGTCACGAGCTCTGCCATTACCATCTTTACTTTGAAGGCAAGGGCTATCAGCATAAGGATTTAGCCTTTAAGCAACTTTTAAAAGAGGTAGACGGTCTCCGCTTTGTTCCTCCCTTGTCAAGTTCCAATCAAAAACCAAGCTTAGTCTATGCTTGTCAGTCTTGTCAGCAAATCTATCAAAGAAAGCGACGAATTGATACTAAACGTTATCGGTGTGGTCTCTGTCGTGGAAAGCTCCTCTTGTTAAATCGGCCTAAGGACTGATGTAGCAAATCTAGCATAGTGCTATACTAAGATTAAGAAATCCGAAAGAGGAATAAATTATGAATACAAAATTTTATAAATTGAGAAGAAATCGCATGATATCAGGTGTACTAGCTGGTCTATCTGATAAGTGGAATCTTGATGTAACCCTAGTTCGTTTCCTTTTTGCAATCTTTACAATCGCAAACTTTGGACTCGGAATTATTATCTACATTATCCTTGCTTCGATCCTACCAACAAAAGAAGATATCGAAGCTGAAATGTATGGAACAGGCCCACGCAAGATTAAAGAGGCTGAACCAATTAATGATAATGAAGGTTGGTTTTGGTAAATCAAATTAACTGTTTATATTTTGATAGCAAAAAAGATACCGCGCGGTATCTTTTTTAAATACTAAACAATTGTCCAAACAGATAGGTTACTCCCATGGTTAAAAGACCAATACAAAGGTTACGAATCATAGCTGTTTTGGTTGGTGCTTTTCCAAGTTTAGCACTGGTGTAGCCTGTAATCAATAGAGAAATCGCAACGATAAAAACAGTGGCAGGGATTCGGTAGTCACTTGGAAAGATCGTAATGGAAAGCATTGGTGGTAGGCTACCAAGTACGAAGGCAATAAAGCTAGATGCAGCAGCATGCCAAGGATTAGTAAATTCTTCGTACTCGATTCCGTATTTTTCCTCAACTAAAGCCTTGAGTGGATTTTTCAAAAAGGCTTTGTTGGTTAGTAGTTGAGCAGATGTTTCACACTCACCATTTTGAAGATAAGCTGCATAGAGGGATTTTTTAGCAGCATCCAAGTCCTTATCTAAAAGAAGTTGTTCGCGGGCTACAGCGGCCTCCTCAGTGTCTTTCTGAGTGGATACAGATACATACTCGCCACCAGCCATAGAAAAGGCACCAGCAAGAATTGCGGCTAAACCTGAGAGGAAAATAATCCAGATATTGCTTGTCGCACTGGCAACCCCGATAACAACTCCAGCGATGGAAATGATCCCGTCATTAGCTCCTAGTACACCAGCACGCAAGATATTTAAACGCCCTGCAAAGTTTGAATCAATTTCATGAGTAATTTCTGTCATAGTCTTCTCCTTCATATTCATTATAAAGTATGGGAGAAGTGAAAACAAACATTTTAAACTATCTGAAAAAAGTTCTACAATTCTAATAATAGCCATAGCTATTGCTTATGCAAAGATATAACAAAGTTGTATTTGTAACCTAGTGAAATAGGTGATACAATGAACCTAATGAAATCTTTGGAGGTCTAAATATGACTCGTGAATTTAAATTTGAAACTCTGCAATTGCATGCAGGACAAGTGGTAGATGAGACTACAAAATCTCGTGCAGTTCCTATTTACCAAACAACATCCTTTGTATTTGAAGATACACAGGAGGGTGCAGACCTTTTTGCCCTTCAAAAAGCTGGAAATATCTATACTCGTATTACCAATCCAACAACTTCAGCCTTTGAAGAACGTATTGCAGCACTTGAAGGTGGTGTTGGTGCTCTTGCTACTGCATCAGGTATGGCTGCTATTACTTACACAATTTTGGGACTTGCTCATGCAGGTGATCATGTTGTTGCAGCTTCAACTATCTACGGTGGTACTTTTAACCTATTGAAAGAAACCCTTCCTCGCTATGGAATCACCACAACTTTTGTTGATATCGATAATCTAGAAGAGGTAGAAGCAGCGATTAAAGACAATACCAAACTTGTTTTGATTGAAACTTTGGGAAATCCAGTCATCAACATTCCTGATATTGAAAAAATAGCTGAAATTGCTCATAAACATCAGATTCCTTTGGTTGCAGACAATACCTTTGCAACACCTTATCTTATCAATGTCTTTTCTCATGGTGTTGACATTGCGGTTCACTCAGCAACTAAGTTTATCGGTGGACACGGTACAACAATTGGTGGTGTTATCGTTGATAGTGGGAAGTTTGACTGGGCTGCTTCAGGGAAATTCCCTCAATTAGTCGAAGAAGATCCAAGCTACCACAATATCAGCTATACTCGTGATGTTGGTGCTGCAGCTTTTATCGTTGCTGCTCGTGTTCAATTGCTTCGCGATATGGGAGCTGCCCTTTCACCATTTAACTCATTCTTGCTCTTGCAAGGGCTTGAAACACTTTCTCTCCGTGTAGAACGTCATGTTCAAAACGCTGAAAAAATCGTTGATTTCCTTGTTAACCATCCAAAGGTTGAAAAGGTTAACTATCCTAAACTTCCAGATAGCCCTTACCATGCCTTGGCGGAGAAATATTTACCAAAAGGTGTTGGTTCAATCTTTACTTTCCACGTTAAAGGTGGAGAAGCAGAAGCACGTAAGGTGATTGATAGCTTGGAAATCTTTTCAAACTTAGCCAATGTAGCAGATGCTAAATCATTGGTCGTTCATCCAGCAACTACAACACATGCTCAGTTGTCTGACTCAGATCTAGAGGCAGCAGGAGTAACTAAAAATCAAATCCGTCTTTCAATCGGTCTTGAAAATGTCGATGATTTGATTGAAGATTTGCGACTTGCACTTGAAAAGATTTAAAAACACTTAAAATTTATCTGGTTTAAGATCCTTCTCACGAATAATTAAGTGAGGAGGATTTTTATGTATAGTATTTCATTTCAAGAAGATTCGCTCTTGCCAAGGGAACGCTTGGTAACAGAAGGAGTAGAGAGTTTGAGTAATCAGGAGTTACTAGCCATTTTGTTACGAACAGGGACTCGTCAATCTACTGTTTTTGAAATCGCACAAAAAGTATTGAATCAATTAAATTGCTTAACTGATTTGAAAAAAATGACCTTGCAAGAACTACAGAGTTTATCAGGTATCGGTAGAGTAAAAGCTATTGAATTGCAAGCTATGATAGAGCTAGGAAGTCGTATTCATAAACAAGAAACCATTGAGGCAGAGAGTATTCTTAGCAGTCGTAAATTAGCTAAAAAGATGCAGTCTGAGCTTGGAGATAAAAAACAAGAGCACCTAGTGGCGCTCTATCTGAATACTCAAAATCAAATCATTCATCAGCAAACCATTTTTATCGGTTCAGCTACTAGAAGTATTGCTGAACCACGGGAAATTCTCCACTATGCTTTGAAGCATATGGCAACATCTGTGATTCTGGTTCATAATCATCCATCTGGTGCTGTCATGCCGAGTAGAAATGATGACCATGTTACGAAGCTTGTTAAAGAAGCCTGCGAATTAATGGGGTTGGTCTTATTGGATCATCTTATCGTCTCACATTCCGATTATTTTAGTTACCGTGAGAAGACGGATCTGGTGTAAAAAACCTGTATATGATACAGGTTTTACAATTCATTGACGACATAGTCGAAAAGTGTTTTATCTTTGGGGCGATTTTCAAAGAGAAATTCTGGATGCCATTGAACACCGAGGAAAGGGAAACCATCCGTTGTTGTAACAGCCTCGATAATTCCATCTTTAGGATCATGAGCTACAACCTTTAGATTTGGAGCTAGGTCCTTAATACTCTGATGGTGGAAAGAGTTGATATGGGAGATATCTCCATAGATATCTCGAAGAATAGTATCAGGCTCGGTGACTAAACGTTGAGTTGTATACTCGGCTGAAGTATCCTGCCAATGGTCTTCAATATCTTGATAAAGAGTTCCTCCCATAGCCACATTAAAGAGCTGGGTGCCTCGACAAACAGAAAAAATTGGTTTCTTTTGTTTGATTGCTTCTTCAATGAGTGCTAACTCAAAAATATCTCTTTGAAGGTGATAGTCATCACTATCGATTGTTTTAGGCTCACCGTAGAACTTTGGATCGACATTTTGTCCACCAGTTAGAATAAGTTTATCAATCAAACCAATGTAGTAACTGGCCATTTCTTCATCACCAATCGGTAGGATAATGGGTATACCTCCAGCTTTCTTAACCCCTTCAACAAAGCCTTTTGCAGCATAACTCATCATAAGATCATCATCTGGATGCGGGGTTTCATTTCCTGTAATCCCAATAACTGGTTTATTCATAAATATTTACACTTTCTAATCCTCTTTACGCATGAAATAGAGGAGAGTTTGAAGTTCGCTTGTAAGATCGACATACTGAACAACCACGTCTTTAGGAAGATGTAGGTGAACAGGTGAAAAACTAAGAATACCCTTGATTCCGGCGTCGACTAATAGTTCTGCAACTTCTTGAGATTTAATACTAGGGACAGTAAGAATAGCAGTTTTAACATCACTATCTTTGATTTTGTCTTTTATTTGAGAGATTCCATAGATTGGAACACCGTCAGGAGTCTTGGTACCAACCTCAGGATGGTCATCTAGGTCAAAAGCCATAATGATTTTCATCTTGTTACGCTCATGAAAACGGTAGTGGAGAAGAGCGTGCCCCATATTTCCGATACCTACCAGCATAACATTAGTTATAGAATTATCATTTAAAAGATCAGCGAAAAAATTCATGAGCTTTTTAACATCGTATCCAAAACCACGTCGTCCAAGTTCCCCAAAGTAGGAGAAGTCTCGACGAACCGTTGCAGAATCAATTCCAATTGCCTCTGCGATTTGTTTGGAATTAGCTCTTTCAATTTTCTCAGCATTAAATCTTTTAAAAATACGGTAATAGAGAGAAAGTCTCTTTGCTGTTGCTTTAGGAATAGCAGACTGTTTTTCTTTCACAAAATCACAACCTTTCTATTTACTATTTTATATAAAGCTTGTGAAAATAGCAACAATAACGAAAAAAAACTAAGAAAAATCTTAGTTTAGCTATTTTCGTGGTAAGATTTCAAAAAACGATAGAGATCACCAAGAAGCCCTTGATAGATCTCAACTCCATTGTGTGTTAATGAAGTGATAAAAGTCGTATCAGGAAGGGTTACACAACCTGATAGAGAAAGCATGAGTGCTTCATAATCTTCATATTCTTGCACACGTTCAACTTTATAAGGATCCTTGTAAGTTAATCGAAACATAACGACCTTTTATCTTTCACTTTTTGTAAATACACCACGTTCAACAAGACTATCCATCAAGAAGTAGAATTTCTCTTGGTGAATATGTGTTTCCTCAGACTTAAAAATGTCAACTAAACGAAGGCCAAATTTATCTGTGATATTGATTTTTGCACCTGTCAGGTCTCTGTTGATGATAATCTTAAGCTGGAACCCTTCTCCACTATTTGGGACTTTTTCAAGAAGACGTGTCAGTTCATAGTTCCCAACTTTAGTTTCAAAAAAAGTATTATCTTTTAGAGTGAACTTTTTGACGGTTGGGCTAAGTGTGTAATCATAACGGCAATTTTTAAGACTAATGGTTTTTTCGAATGCCATTGAGTTATCCTCCAATGATATTTTTAAGAGTATTGGCGAGAGTTATCATCTCTTGTTCTGTATTTTTAGGTGAAATGCTGACGCGAACGGATTCATGTAAGCGAGGCGAGTCTTCTCCGTAGAAAGCCTGAAGAACATGACTGACCTGAACGACACCTGCAGTACAAGCAGAGCCAGTTGAAATAGAAATCCCTTCAAGATCTAGACGAAGGAGTAGTAGATCATTACGTTGACCTGGAAATCCAATATTAAGGACATAAGGTAGCTGGTCTTTCCCTTGATTGAGATAATAGTCTGTGTCAGCCATTTCCTTTAAGAATGTTTCTTTTAGTTTTTGAACCTTTTTAAAGTTTTGTTCTTGGTTTTCAAGATCATCCTTTAGAGCTGCTACCATTCCCACAATGGCAGGAAGATTTTCTGTTCCAGCTCTTTTTTTCTGCTCTTGATCACCACCATGAAGGTAGGAATCAAAATCTGTAGATGCAGCATAGAGAAATCCAATGCCTTTTGGACCATAAAATTTGTGTGCAGAAGCGCTAAGAAAATCAATTCCCAATTTTTCGGGAAGAATTTCTAGTTTTCCAACTGCCTGAACCGCATCGACATGATAGACGGCTGGATGATTTTTTAGAACTTCACCAATTTCAGCAACAGGTAAAAGTGTACCAGTTTCATTGTTTGCAAACATAGTAGAAACAAGAATGGTATCTTCACGCAGTGCATTTTTGACCTGGTCTGCAGTAATTTCTTGATTTTCAGGCTGTAAAATAGTCACTTCAAAACCGAAATTTTCAACCAAGTATTTGATTGGTTCTAGAACAGCATGGTGCTCAATCGCAGTAGTGATAATGTGCTTTCCACGATTTTGATGGCGAAGGCAGTATCCGATGATAGCAGTATTATTGCTTTCAGTACCACCAGTGGTAAAGAATATATGTTGTGGCTTTGTTCCTAGTAAACTTGCTAGTTCTTGACGAGCTTCTCGTAATAGTTTACCCGCTTGGCGTCCATGGCTATGAATACTAGAAGGGTTCCCATATGTTTCTTGCATGACTTGAGTCATTGCTGAGATAGCTGCAGGTGACAGGGGTGTTGTAGCAGCATTATCCAAATAAATCAAAAACTCACCTAATTTCTATTTAAATAGTGGACTAACTGGTTTTCTTTCATGAATACGAACCATGGCATCACCAATCAATTCGCTAGCAGTGATGTATTGTACGTTTTTAGGTTTTTTACTTTCTGTCACAACAGAATCTGTAACCAATATTTCTTTGATATTTGCTGCATCTAATAACTCTGCTGCACCGTTAACGAATAATCCATGACTGGATACAGCGTAGATTTCAGTAGCACCATCGCGTTCCAAAATTTTAGCAGCTTCAGAGAAGGTGCGGCCAGTGTTCAGAATGTCATCGATCAAGATTGCCTTTTTACCTTCGACATCTCCGATGATATAACCTTGACTGCGTTCAGAATCATCTTGTGCATAATCAATGATGGCAATTGGAGCATCAAGATATTCAGCAAGACTACGAGCACGTTTTACACCAGAGTTTTTAGGACTAATAACAACCACATCTGAACCAGTTAAACCTTTATCACAGTAATGTTTTGCAAAAAGTGGAATAGTATAGAGGTTATCTACAGGAATGTCAAAGAATCCTTGAACCTGAACGGCATGGAGGTCAAGAGTCAATACACGACTAACTCCAGCTTTCACCAACATATTTGCAACCAGTTTTGCAGTAAGTGGTTCGCGTGAAGAAGCGATACGATCTTGGCGAGCGTAGCCGAAGTATGGAAGTACAACGTTAATGGTATTAGCACTAGCACGAACACAAGCATCAACCATAATCAAGAGTTCCATCAAGTGGTTATTTACTGGATAACTAGTTGATTGGATGATATAAACATCGTATCCACGAACACTTTCTTCGATGTTAACTTGGATTTCACCATCTGAAAATTGACGTGAAGATACTTTTCCAAGTGGAACACCCGCAGCATCTGCGATTCTTTGAGCAATTTCCTGGTTGGAAGATAGTGCGAAAAGTTTCATGTTTTTTGTATCTGACATCGATAAACCGTCCTCTTTAAACTAAGTAAATCGCTATAGTAAAACACTTTTAGTGATAAATGCTCTCTACAACAGATTCTATTATTTTTTATCCCTTTTATTTTATCAAAAAAAGAAGATTATTTCAGTATTTTTTCATATTTTCTATAAAACGAACCAATTTCGAAGGAGCTTTTTTGTAATGGATTTCATTGACTTGTAAAAATTCTTGGAAATCAAGGCTACCTTGCTTACCATCTTCTACTTCTAATTCAAGCTCATAGTCAACAATATCAAAGTATTCGCTTTGATCAAGAGCCATGAGTCCGATAGGAGTTTGCTTTTCGTAACGAACAGTAGTTAGGCAACCTAACACTACCCAGCCATTGGTTGAAAGTCCACGGCTAGTCAATTCTTCAAGAATCATTCCTTGTGGAAGTTTACATTCTTTAAGACAATGGTTTGCTTCCTCAAGGCTGAGATCTTGATTGTACTCCATATTTCCAACTTTTTGTGGGATTTTTATGGTCAATTCAGCGCTATTTTCAAAAGTACGAATGCGCATAGCTATTTTATGTTGTCTAAGGTAAAAATCAGGCGTATCTAGGTAGTAATTTTTTTGTGTAATAGGTGTGATTCCTGAAAAGTGATCCTGCAATCTTTGATATTCATCCTTGTTTAGAAGTGTTTTCATTTCAATTTCTAAATGTTTCATTTTTTTTACTTTTTCCTTATCTTTGAAAGCGATTGTATGGTATAATAAGCATTGTATTTATTGTATAAGATTTTTTCTAGAAAATCAAAAACTAGATAAATCGAAGTGTATAGAGAATTGGATGAAAAAGATATATGATTACGGAATGGGAAGAATTTTTAGATCCTTACATTCAGGCTGTCGGAGAGCTGAAGATAAAACTCCGAGGTATTCGAAAACAATACCGCAAACAAAATAAACATTCTCCAATTGAGTTTGTAACTGGTCGAGTCAAACCGATCGAAAGTATAAAAGAAAAAATGGCTCGTCGAGGGATTGGATACGATACGCTGGAACAGGACCTGCAAGATATTGCAGGTTTACGCGTCATGGTTCAATTTGTAGATGACGTGAGCGAGGTTGTTGCCATCCTTCGTAAGAGGCAAGACATGAGAGTGGTACAAGAACGTGACTACATCACTCATCGAAAGGCTTCAGGCTATCGCTCTTACCATTTGATTATTGAGTATACTGTTGACACGATCAAGGGGGCAAGAACGATTCTGGTTGAGATTCAGATTCGTACCTTGGCTATGAATTTCTGGGCTACCATCGAGCATTCTCTTAATTATAAATATCAAGGCGATTTTCCAGAAGAAATTAAGAAACGCTTGGAAATTACTGCAAGGATATCCCATCAATTGGATGAAGAAATGAGTAAAATTCGTGATGATATCCAGGAAGCACAGGCACTCTTTGATCCATTGCATAGAAAGTTAAATGACGGGGTAGGTAATAGTGACGATACCGATGAAGAATACAGGTAAACGAATCGATCTAATCGCTAATCGCAAACCTCAAAGTCAAAGAGTCTTATATGAATTAAGAGATCGACTAAAAAAAAATAACTTTATATTAAATGATAAACATCCCGATATCGTGATTTCCATAGGTGGGGATGGGATGCTTTTGTCTGCTTTTCACAAGTATGAAGACCAGCTGGATAAGGTTCGCTTCGTTGGTGTTCACACGGGTCATTTAGGTTTCTATACAGACTACCGTGATTTTGAACTGGACCAATTGGTTACTAATTTACAGTTAGATACTGGGGCTCGTGTGTCTTACCCACTGTTAAATGTAAAGGTATTTTTGGAAAACGGGGAAGTGAAGATTTTCCGAGCTTTGAATGAGGCTAGCATTCGGAGAGCTGATAGGACTATGGTTGCCGATATTATCATTAACCAAGTGCCATTTGAACGTTTTCGAGGAGATGGCCTGACGGTATCGACGCCAACCGGGAGTACAGCTTATAATAAATCTCTTGGTGGAGCAGTTTTGCATCCTACTATTGAGGCCCTACAATTAACAGAAATTGCGAGTCTCAACAATCGTGTCTACCGAACCTTAGGTTCGTCTATCATTGTGCCTAAGAAGGATAAGATTGAATTGATACCGACTCGCAATGATTATCATACGATTTCTGTTGACAATAGCATTTATTCTTACCGTAATATTGAAAGAATAGAATACCAAATAGACCACCACAAGATTCACTTTGTCGCAACACCAAGCCATACTAGTTTTTGGAATCGTGTCAAGGATGCCTTTATTGGTGAGGTGGATGAATGAGGTTTGAATTTATTGCTGACGAACATGTCAAGGTAAAGACCTTTTTAAAAAAACACGAAGTCTCGAAAAGTTTACTTGCCAAAATCAAGTTTCGAGGTGGAGATATTCGCGTAAACGGTCATCCACAAAATGCAACCTATCTCTTAGATATTGGGGATGTGGTTGTCATCGACATTTCTCCTGAGGAAGGTTTCGAGACACTGGAAGCCATTGATTATCCACTGGATATTCTGTTTGAAGATGATCATTTCTTGATTTTAAACAAACCCTTTGGTGTGGCCTCGATTCCTAGTGTCAATCATTCCAATACCATCGCTAACTTTATCAAGGGCTACTATGTGAATCAGAACTATGAAAATCAACAGGTCCACATTGTAACCAGACTAGATCGAGATACTTCGGGCCTCATGCTTTTTGCTAAACACGGATATGCCCATGCTAGACTAGACAAGCAGTTGCAGAAGAAAGCTATTGAAAAGCGTTATTTTGCTTTAGTTAAAGGAGATGGGTTTCTGGATCCTCAAGGTGAAATCATTGCACCGATTGCTCGAGATGAAGATTCCATTATCACTAGACGAGTGGCAAAAGGTGGTAAATATGCTCATACCTCCTATCGTATAGTGGAGTCTTATGGCAATATTCATCTAGTTGATATTCGCCTACATACGGGAAGGACCCACCAGATTCGTGTTCATTTCTCTCATATAGGTTTCCCTTTGCTTGGCGATGACCTATATGGTGGTAGTCTTAAACATGGCATAGAGCGTCAAGCTCTGCATTGCCATTACTTATCGTTTTATCATCCTTTTCTTGAAGAGCAGTTGGAGATGGAAAGTCCACTGCCGGATGATTTTAAGAATCTTATAACTCAGTTATCAAATAATAATTTATCTAAAAAGGAGTAAAAACTCATGGAAGTTTTTGAAAGTTTGAAAGCCAACCTAGTTGGTAAAAATGCACGTATTGTTTTGCCTGAAGGTGAAGAACCACGTATTCTTCAAGCAACAAAACGCATCGTAAAAGAAACAGAAGTTATTCCTGTCCTACTTGGAAATCCTGATAAAATTAAAATCTATCTTGAAATCGAAGGAATCATGGATGGTTATGAAGTAATCGATCCTGCACATTACCCTCAATTTGAAGACATGGTAGCATCACTTGTAGAACGTCGTAAAGGAAGAATGACTGAAGAAGAAGCTCGCGAAATCTTGGTTAAAGACGTGAACTATTTTGGTGTTATGTTGGTATACATGGGCTTGGTAGATGGAATGGTTTCAGGAGCTATTCACTCTACTGCGGCAACTGTTCGCCCAGCCCTTCAAATCATTAAAACACGCCCAAATGTTAGTCGTACTTCAGGTGCCTTCCTTATGGTTCGTGGCACTGAGCGTTACCTATTTGGTGACTGTGCCATCAATATCAATCCTGATGCTGAAGCATTGGCAGAAATCGCGATTAACTCTGCTATCACAGCTAAGATGTTCGGTATCGAACCCAAAATTGCGATGCTAAGCTATTCAACTAAAGGTTCTGGTTTTGGTGAAAGCGTAGATAAAGTTGTTGAAGCAACTAAGATTGCTCATGATCTTCGTCCTGACCTTGAAATTGATGGGGAATTGCAATTTGATGCTGCCTTCGTTCCAGAAACAGCTGCTCTTAAAGCACCAGGAAGTAAGGTTGCTGGACAAGCAAACGTCTTTATCTTCCCAGGTATTGAAGCAGGGAATATTGGTTACAAGATGGCAGAACGTCTCGGTGGATTTGCAGCGGTTGGTCCAGTATTGCAAGGTTTGAACAAACCAGTTAATGACCTTTCTCGTGGATGTAATTCAGACGACGTCTTCAAACTTACTCTTATCACAGCAGCCCAAGCTGTACACCAATAAAATACAAGATAGCTCCTTTTCTGTTAAAGGAGCTTTTCGTTGAATTTAAAATCTAAAGATGATAAAATGTATTTACAAATCATCTTTACAAAGAGGTATTAATCATGGCAAATACTCAACCTGTTAATTTTAGAGCAGATTCGACTTTTTACCAACAAACGAAAGAAATCTTAGCTGATGAAAAGTTAACCATGTCAGATATCTTTAATGCTGCACTTCGTAAAATTGCGACAGGTGCAGTTGATCCTAAAGAATTCGTATTTAGTGATTCACAAGAGACCCAATATCAGGTTGCTTTTGAAGACTTGAAAAAGGAAATCTTGATGGGACATCAAGAAATTGAGCAAGGTAAACTAACGTCTTTGGCAGATGTAAGAAAGGAATTTGGCCTTGAGTAATCATAAATGTTACCATGTTTCTCTTACGGATCAAGCTAAGAAAGACTTGAGAGAAATACATGATTATATTGTACTGAATTTTTATAGCCAACAATCTGCCGATAGTAAACTAGACCTTATTCTAACGGCACTAGAAACTTTAGAAATCTTTCCAGAAGCATGTCCTTTGGTATCGAGTCGAGGTTATGGTGAATTAACAAATGACGGAAAACGTTACCGATATATGCCTATTGAAAATTACTTAGCTTTATATTATATCGACAAATATGAGGTTTATGTCTCAAGAATTTTAAATTCTACGCAGAATTGGGCTAAGTTATTCAATAAGTAGAGGTGAAATTTTTTAAATTTATTTGAATCATTTAGTCCCACTCTTTGTCCCCAAAGAAAGGAAGTTTTTTAAATTGAAATACAAATTTCTACTCTTCGACCTCGATCACACACTACTCGATTTTGATGCTGCAGAAGATATTGCCTTATCGCAACTCCTAAAAGAAGAAGGAGTAGAGGATATCCAAGCTTACAAAGATTATTATGTGCCCATGAACAAGGCTCTTTGGAAGGATTTGGAACAGAAAAAAATCACAAAATCAGAATTGATAAACACTCGTTTTGCAAAATTGTTTGCTCACTTTGGCATTGAAAAAGATGGGTCTTACTTAGCAGAGCGCTACCAGTTTTTCCTATCAAAACAGGGGCAGACTTTCTCAGGCGTGGAAGATTTATTAAAAAAATTGATAAGTAAGGGCTATGAACTCTATGCTGCGACAAATGGAATCACCTATATTCAGACAGGTCGTTTGGAACAATCTGGAATTGCACCATTTTTCAAGGAAATCTTCATTTCAGAGCAACTCCATACCCAAAAACCAGATGCTGAATTTTATGAAAAAATTGGAGCTCGTATCCCTAATTTTGATAAAAATCAGACCCTTATGATTGGTGATTCTTTGTCAGCTGATATTCAAGGTGGAAATAATGCTGGCATCGATACCATCTGGTATAATCCTCATCATCTGGAAAATAAGACACAAGCTCAGCCAACTTATGAAGTCGACTCTTATCAGGCTCTGCTAGAAATCTTAGACAAACTGTAAAAAGTGGTTTAGATAGCCACTTTTTGCTATAATAGAGACAGTATTAACGAAGGAGTCGGCTATGGAACACTCATCTTGGCATGCTTTGATTAAAGAGCAATTACCTGAAGGTTATTTTGGGAAAATCAATCACTTTATGGAGCAGGTTTATGCTCATGGGACTGTTTATCCACCTAAGGAAAAGGTTTTTCAGGCTCTTTTGACGACCCCTCTGGAAGAGGTTAAGGTAGTGATTCTGGGGCAAGACCCCTATCATGGGCCAGGTCAGGCGCAGGGTTTGAGTTTTTCTGTACCTGACTCTATCCCAGCTCCGCCATCCCTGCAAAATATCTTGAAAGAATTGTCAGATGATCTTGGTGTTAAGGAATCCCATGACTTGACCTCTTGGGCAGAGCAGGGAGTCTTGCTTCTCAATGCTTGCTTGACTGTCCCTGCTGGCCAGGCAAATGGTCATGCTGGTCAGATATGGGAACCTTTTACAGATGCTGTGATTAAGGTTGTCAATAATCTAGATAGACCAGTCGTTTTTGTACTCTGGGGAGCTTATGCACGTAAGAAGAAGTCCTTGGTTACCAATCCTCAACACTTGATTATCGAGTCAGCCCATCCAAGTCCTCTTTCAGTTTACAGAGGATTTTGGGGTTCCAAGCCTTTTACCAAGGCCAATGAATTCTTAAAAGAAAGTGGACAAGAGCCAATTGATTGGCTTAGATAAGGAGAAAATATGCCTCAGTTAGCGACAATTTGCTACATTGATAACGGGAAAGAGCTACTCATGCTTCATCGCAATAAAAAGCCTAATGATGTCCATGAAGGGAAATGGATCGGCGTAGGTGGAAAGTTAGAGCGTGGAGAAACTCCCCAAGAATGTGCTGCCCGCGAGATTTTAGAAGAAACAGGATTGAAGGCTAAGCCAGTTCTTAAAGGTGTAATCACCTTTCCTGAATTTACTCCTGACTTAGACTGGTACACCTATGTATTTAAGGTAACTGAGTTTGAAGGGGAGTTGATTGACTGTAATGAAGGGACCTTAGAATGGGTTCCTTACGATGAGGTTCTCAGCAAGCCGACTTGGGAAGGGGATCATACCTTTGTCGAGTGGCTTTTAGAAGATAAACCATTCTTTTCAGCCAAATTTGTCTATGATGGTGATAAATTATTGGACACTCAAGTGGATTTCTACGAATAAAGGAGTAAAGCGATGTTAGTAATCAAAAACGGCCGTGTAATGGATCCTAAGTCTGGTTTGGATCAAGTGTGTGATGTCTTGGTTAAAGATGGGAGAATTGTCAAAATTGCGCCTGAGATTAAAGAAGAAGGAGCAGAAATCTTAGATGCTACTGGTCTTGTAGTTGCGCCTGGATTGGTGGATATCCATGTTCATTTCCGTGAACCTGGTCAAACTCATAAAGAAGACATTCATACAGGAGCACTAGCAGCAGCTGCAGGTGGATTTACAACTGTCGTTATGATGGCTAATACCAATCCAACCATCTCAGATGTTGAGACTTTGCAGGAAGTTCTTCAATCTGCGGCAAAGGAAAAGATCAACGTTAAATCTGTAGCAACAATTACCAAGAACTTTAATGGCCAAGATTTGACAGACTTTAAGTCGCTTTTAGAAGCTGGAGCTGTTGGATTTTCTGATGATGGGATTCCACTTGAAAGCAGTAAAGTGGTCAAGGAAGCCATGGAAGAGGCTAAAAAGTTAAACACCTTTATCAGTCTGCACGAAGAAGATCCTGGACTGAATGGTACGCTAGGTTTTAATGAAAACATTGCTAAAGAACATTTCCATATCTGCGGTGCTACCGGGGTTGCAGAATACGCTATGATAGCTCGTGATGTCATGATTGCCTATGCAACCAAAGCCCATGTCCACATTCAGCACTTGTCCAAGGAAGAAAGTGTTAAGGTTGTGGAGTTCGCTCAAGGTTTGGGAGCAAACGTAACTGCAGAAGTAGCACCTCAGCATTTTTCTAAGACTGAAGCTCTTCTTTTGACTAAAGGAAGTAACGCTAAGATGAATCCACCTCTTCGTCTGGAGTCTGACCGTCGTGCAGTTATTGAAGGGCTTAAATCTGGAGTCATTTCTGTAATTGCTACTGACCACGCGCCTCACCATGCTGATGAAAAGAATGTCGAAGATATTACCAAAGCTCCATCAGGTATGACAGGTTTAGAAACTTCTTTGTCACTCGGTTTAACTTACTTAGTCGAAGCTGGTGAGCTAACCCTGATGGAATTATTAGGAAAAATGACAGTAAACCCAGCCAAATTGTATAATTTTGAAGCAGGATATTTGGCTGAAAACGGCCCAGCTGATATTACAATTTTCGATGATAAAGCTGACCGAATCGTTGATACGCATTTTGCTTCTAAAGCAGCTAATTCACCATTCATTGGTGAACAATTAAAAGGGCAGGTTAAATATACTATCTGTATGGGACAAATCGTTTATCAAGCAGATTAGGAGCTTGAGGATGAATTATTTTCGTAAATTTAGAAATCGTAAACGAAATGCTTGCCATGGAGTATATTGTCAAGCCGCTAACCGTGCTAAAATTCAGTATGAAACCAAGGAAAAAGCTGATCATGCTGTAGAGTATGATAATGGTGGCTTGGTTAGAAGCTATTATTGCGCCTCATGTAATTGCTGGCACACGACATCAAAAACTAGTAATCCACCTTTGAGCTTGAGAAAATACGGCTTAAAGCTTTTTGACTTGGATGAAAAGAAGTAGAAAGAGTAGGTATGCGTTCAACAGAAACTATTAAAGACAAAATCATCTTATTTTTAAAAATTTTCTTTCCTATTTTAATTTATCAATTCGCTAATTATTCCGCATCTTTTGTCGATACCACGATGACGGGTCAATATAATACTCTCGATCTAGCGGGTGTTTCAATTGCAACTAGCTTATGGAATCCTTTCTTTACCTTTTTGACTGGAATCGTCTCAGCCTTGGTCCCTATTATTGGTCACCATTTGGGACAAGGAAAAAAGAAAGAAGTTTCTTCGGATTTTTATCAATTTCTTTATTTGGCTTTAGCCTTATCTATCGTACTTTTTGGCTTGGTTTTCTTTTTAGCACCAATTGTGTTAGAATTCATGGGACTGGAAGTGGCTGTATCCAGCGTTGCCATACGTTATCTGTGGCTCTTAGCCATTGGTATTATTCCTCTCTTACTTTTTAGTGTTATTCGTTCGCTACTTGATACGCTAGGACTGACAAAATTGTCTATGTATCTCATGCTTCTTTTACTTCCTTTAAATAGTGGATTTAATTATTTACTAATATATGGTGCTTTGGGTTTTCCTGAGTTAGGAGGTGCAGGAGCAGGTCTGGGGACTTCTCTTGCCTACTGGGCTTTGTTGCTGATTTCGGTTTTGGTCTTGTTAAAGCATAAAAAGCTCAAGGAATATCAACTCCAAAGACCTATGCCCCTACAAATCAAAAAAATCAAGGAAGCTATTTATCTTGGTCTACCAATTGGTGGGACGGTATTTGCTGAAGTTGCCATTTTTTCAGTTGTTGGTTTAATTATGGCGAAATTCTCATCTCTTATTATTGCCAGTCATCAGTCAGCTATGAACTTTTCAAATTTGATGTATGCTTTTCCTATGAGTATTTCAACTGCTATGGCTATTGTGATTTCTTATGAGGTAGGAGCTAAACGATTAGACGATGCTAAACAGTATATCCATATTGGTCGTTTAACAGCTATGGTGTTTGCTGTTTTAACACTTAGTTTTCTTTACATCTATCGTGAAAATGTAGCCAGACTATATGGTCAAGATCAAGAATTTATCCAACTAACAGCTTCTTTTATGACCTATAGCTTGTTCTTCCAGTTAGCTGATACCTTTGCGGCACCTTTGCAAGGGATTTTAAGAGGTTACAAGGATACGATTGTTCCTTTTTGCCTTGGTCTTCTTGGATACTGGGGTGTTGGGATTCCGCTTGGCTTATATCTTGATTATTCGACTATTTTAGGTGCGTACTCCTATTGGATTGCTCTCATCATTAGTTTAATGGTAAGTGGAATTCTTTATCAGTGGCGTTTACAAGTTATTATGAAAAGATTCAAATAATTTGTTAAAAAACGATGAAAATACAACTTGTGAAATTTGTATTTTATATAAAGAAAAGTCTTGATTTTACTGGCTTTTCTTTTTTTATATTGTGAAAAATTGCAGGCATATTTTTTGACACAAATTAACCTATACAGTAAAATGGAACTATAAGAATTTAAACTTAGAAAGGCAAGATTATGTCAACTTTAGATAAAAATCTTTTGCTTGAGATGTTCCGTAAGATGGAAGAAATTCGTCGTATGGACTTAAAAATTGCTCAATTAGTAAAAAAAGGAAAAGTGCCTGGTATGACGCACTTTTCTGTTGGTGAGGAAGCTGCCAGCGTTGGGGCTATGTTGGCTCTAAACGAGGATGACCTCATCACCTCAAATCACCGTGGTCACGGGCAAGCCATTGCTAAGGGAATCGACCTTAATGGGATGATGGCTGAAATTCTTGGTAAATACACTGGAACTTGTAAAGGTAAAGGTGGATCTATGCATATCGCAGACCTAGATGCAGGTAACCTTGGTGCTAATGGTATCGTAGGTGGTGGTATGGGGATTGCAGTTGGTGCCGCCCTTACACAACAAATGAAAAACACTGGCAAGATTGTCGTTTGCTTCTTTGGTGATGGTGCGACAAACGAAGGTGTTTTCCATGAAGCGGTGAATATGGCTTCTATTTGGAATCTTCCAGTGATTTTCTACTGTATCAATAATGGATATGGAATCTCTGCAGATATTAAGAAAATGACTAATGTCGAGCATATCCACGAACGTAGCGCAGCTTACGGTATTCCTGGTATGTTTATTGAAGATGGTAACAATGTAATCGATGTCTACGAAGGATTTAAGAAAGCAGTCGACCATGTTCGTTCTGGTAAAGGTCCTGTCTTAATCGAAAGTGTAACCTATCGTTGGCTTGGTCACTCATCATCAGACCCTGGTAAATATCGTACACGTGAAGAAGTAGAAGAGTGGAAACAAAAAGATCCAATTGAAAATCTTCGTAAGTACCTTGTAGCAAATAATATTGCTAGTGCAGAAGAACTTGAAGAAATTCATGCACAAGTTAAGGAAGCAGTGGAAGCATCTGTTAAATTTGCTGAAGAGAGTCCATTCCCTCCACTTGAATCAGCATTTGAAGATATATACGCAGACTAAGGAGAAGTAGAGAAATATGGAAACAAAATTAATGTCTTTCCGCGATACCATTATCCTTGCAATGTCTGAGGAAATGCGTCGTGATGAAAATGTGCTTTTGATGGGTGAAGATGTCGGAGTTTTCGGTGGAGACTTTGGTACATCTGTAGGTATGCTTGAGGAATTTGGACCAGAACGTGTTCGTGACTGTCCGATTTCTGAAGCTGCTATCTCAGGTGCAGCTGCTGGTGCAGCTATGACAGGACTTCGTCCAATCGTTGACATGACTTTCATGGACTTTTCTGTTATTGCCATGGATAATATCGTCAACCAAGCAGCTAAAACTCGTTACATGTTTGGCGGTAAGGGTCAAGTGCCTATGACAATCCGTTGTGCCGCTGGTAACGGAGTAGGTTCTGCAGCTCAGCACTCACAATCATTGGAATCTTGGTTCACTCACATCCCTGGATTGAAGGTTGTTGCTCCAGGTACACCTGCTGACATGAAGGGACTTCTTAAGTCTTCTATCCGTGATAACAACCCAGTCATCATCCTTGAATACAAATCAGAATTTAACCAAAAAGGTGAAGTTCCAGTTGATCCGGACTATACAATTCCGCTTGGTGTTGGTGAAATTAAACGCGAAGGAACCGATGTAACAGTTGTAACATACGGTAAAATGCTTCGTCGTGTCATGCAAGCAGCTGAAGAATTGGCTGAAGAAGGCATCTCAGTAGAAGTAGTAGACCCACGTACTTTGGTTCCACTTGATAAAGACATCATCATTAATTCAGTTAAGAAAACTGGAAAAGTAGTTCTTGTCAATGACGCTCATAAGACGAGTGGATTTATCGGTGAGATCTCAGCTATTATTTCTGAATCTGAAGCATTTGACTACTTGGATGCACCTATTCGCCGTTGTGCAGGTGAGGATGTACCAATGCCTTATGCACAAAATCTTGAAAATGCAATGATTCCAACAGTTGAAAGCATCAAAGATGCTATTCGTAAAACTCACAACAAACAATAATACATAACATAAATTATATAAACAAAACTTATTTGAGATACTTTTTGTATCCAAGTAAGTTGAAAAGTTGCGACAGGAGAGAGTCGGGTCGATATTAACCGACGAACGACTTAGTAAGTCTACTAGGTTGACCGCCTTATAGTGGCAACCGTAGTAACTTGAGATACGTTTCGTATCCAAGTTACTTGTAGAGTTGAACTCGGGCTAAAGTCTGTGTGAAAAAGATAAACTTTCCTATTTTCACTTTGACTTTTGACGCCCTTAGTATCTTATAATTGAATTCGGACGGAGGTCTGCGAAAAAAAGATAGATTTCCTTGTGTTCATGGAACACATCGTCAATCTCCTATTTTTTCATTGCCCTCTTCGCCCTTAATATCTTGTAATAGAATAGGAGAGGTCATGGCTGATGATAAGCTAAGAGCGACTCCTGCGGCTAGAAAATTAGCGGATGATTTAGGGATTAATCTCTACGACATTTCTGGCTCAGGCGCAAACGGTCGTGTCCACAAAGAAGACGTGGAAACATTTAAAGACACTAATGTGGTTCGCATTTCACCACTTGCAAAACGAATTGCCCTTGAACATAACATTGCATGGCAGGAAATCCAAGGAACTGGTCATCGTGGTAAGATTATGAAGAAAGACGTTTTAGCCTTCCTTCCTGAAAATATCGAAAACGATACGATTAAATCACCTGCTCAAATCGAGAAAGTGGAAGAAGTTCCAGATAACGTAACTCCTTATGGGGAAATCGAACGTATTCCAATGACACCAATGCGTAAGGTTATTGCTAAACGTATGGTTGAGTCATACTTGACTGCTCCAACCTTCACGCTTAACTACGATGTAGATATGTCTGAATTGCTTGCCCTTCGTAAGAAAGTTCTTGATCCAATTATGGAAGCAACTGGTAAGAAAATTACCGTTACAGATTTGCTTTCACTTGCGGTTGTTAAGACTCTTATGAAACACCCATACATCAACGCTTCATTGACAGAAGATGGTAAGACAATCATCACTCACAATTATGTCAACCTTGCGATGGCAGTTGGTATGGATAATGGATTGATGACACCAGTTGTCTATAATGCAGAAAAAATGAGCTTGTCTGAGTTGGTAGTTGCATTTAAGGACGTTATTGGACGTACCTTAGAAGGTAAACTAGCTCCTAGCGAATTGCAAAATTCAACCTTCACAATCAGTAACTTGGGGATGTTTGGTGTTCAATCATTTGGTCCTATCATCAATCAACCAAACTCAGCAATTCTCGGGGTTAGCTCAACGGTTGAGAAACCGGTTGTAGTTAATAGTGAAATCGTGATTCGTCCAATTATGAGTCTTGGATTGACAATTGACCACCGTGTCGTAGATGGTATGGCTGGTGCTAAGTTTATGAAAGACTTGAAAGCTTTAATTGAAAACCCAATCTCAATGTTGGTTTAGAGAATTTTTTTTTAGAAATATAGATAGAGGAAGTAAGATATGGCCTTAGAAGTAATTATGCCAAAAGCCGGCGTGGATATGACAGAAGGACAAATCGTCCAATGGAATAAAAAAGTCGGAGAATTTGTAAAAGAAGGAGAAATCCTTTTGGAAATCATGACTGACAAAGTCAGCATGGAATTGGAAGCAGAAGAAGACGGTTACTTGATCGCTATCCTGAAAGGGGACGGCGAGACTGTTCCTGTTACTGAAGTTATCGGATATCTTGGTGAGGAAGGGGAAAACATCCCATCAGCTGGGGCATCTGCACCAGAAGCTAGCCCAGCACCTGCAGCAAGTGCTTCAAACGATGATGGTAAGAGCGATGATGCTTACGACATCGTTGTTATCGGTGGTGGACCTGCTGGTTATGTTTCTGCCATTAAAGCGGCTCAATTAGGTGGTAAGGTTGCTCTTGTTGAAAAATCTGAACTTGGTGGAACCTGCTTGAACCGTGGATGTATCCCAACCAAGACTTACCTTCACAACGCTGAAATTATTGAAAATATCGGTCATGCAGCAAATCGTGGTATCGTGATTGAAAACCCTAACTTCACTGTTGATATGGACAAACTTTTAGAAACTAAATCTAAAGTTGTTAATACACTTGTTGGTGGGGTTGCAGGACTTCTTCGTAGCTACGGAGTTGATGTTCATAAGGGTATCGGTACTATTACTAAAGATAAGAATGTCTTGGTAAATGGTTCTGAATTGCTTGAAACTAAGAAGATCATCCTTGCTGGTGGTTCAAAAGTAAGCAAAATTAACGTTCCTGGTATGGAATCATCTCTTGTGATGACTAGTGATGACATCCTTGAAATGAACGAAGTACCAGAAAGTCTCGTTATCATCGGTGGTGGGGTTGTTGGTATCGAACTCGGGCAAGCCTTCATGACATTTGGTTCAAAAGTTACTGTTATCGAAATGATGGATCGTATTGTACCAGCAATGGATGCAGAAGTTTCTAAAAACCTTCGCTTGATTCTTGAACGTAAAGGTATGACTATCTTGACAGGTACTAAACTGCAAGAAATCATTGAAGAAGATGGCAAACTTCGTATCAAGGTTGAAGGAAAAGATGATGTTATCGCAAACAAAGCTCTTCTTTCAATCGGTCGTGTTCCAGACCTTGAAGGTATCGGTGATGTTGAATTTGAATTAGAACGTGGTCGTATCAAGGTTAACGAATACATGGAAACTTCTGTTCCAGGTATCTATGCACCAGGTGATATCAACGGCACTAAGATGTTGGCTCACGCTGCCTTCCGTATGGGTGAAGTTGCGGCTGAAAATGCACTTAAAGGAAACCACATTGTTGCGAAATTGAACTTGACTCCTGCAGCTATCTATACACTTCCAGAAGTAGCAGCAGTTGGTTTGACAGAAGAACAAGCTCGTGAAAAATACGATGTTCAAATCGGTAAATTCAACTTTGCCGCAAACGGACGTGCAATTGCATCAGATGCTGCTCAAGGATTTGTTAAAGTCATTGCAGACAAGAAATATGGTGAAATCCTTGGAGTCCACATCATTGGTCCTGCAGCAGCTGAATTGATTAACGAAGCATCAAGTATCATTGAAATGGAAATCACTGTTGAAGAAATGCTTAAGACTATCCACGGACACCCAACATACTCTGAAGTTATGTACGAAGCATTTGCTGATGTTCTTGGAATGGCTATCCATTCACCTAAGAAAAAATAAACAAGTCTCTCAATAAAATTTTCTTAAAGTAGTACGGACGGCAGCGACCTCTATTAGAGTTCCATGCCTAAAAATTGAGCCTATTGCTCAATTTTTCCGAGAAATGTAACGATAACACGTTGCATTTCTTTTTACTACTTTAGAAAATTGGATTGCTATGAACAAAATTTAAAAACTAGATTTTTGGAAATACTATGAAATACATTATCAATCATTCAAACGACACTGCCTTTAATATTGCTTTAGAGGAGTACGCTTTTAAGCATCTTCTTGATGAAGATCAAATCTTCCTTCTTTGGATCAACAAACCATCTATCATTGTAGGTCGTCACCAAAATACCATCGAAGAAATTAACCGTGACTATGTTCGTGAAAATGGAATTGAAGTAGTCCGACGAATCAGTGGTGGTGGAGCTGTTTACCATGATTTGAACAACCTTAACTATACCATCATTTCAAAAGAAGATGAAAACAAGGCTTTTGACTTCAAGAGCTTCTCTACTCCGGTTATCAATACCTTGGCTGAACTTGGTGTTAAAGCTGAATTTACAGGCCGTAACGACTTGGAAATTGACGGTAAGAAATTCTGTGGAAATGCACAAGCCTATATCAATGGCCGTATCATGCACCATGGTTGTCTTCTCTTTGACGTGGATTTGTCAGTCCTAGCTAACGCACTTAAAGTGTCTAAAGATAAGTTTGAATCAAAAGGGGTTAAATCAGTCCGTGCTAGAGTAACTAATATTATCGATGAGTTGCCAGAAAAGATCACTGTTGAAGAATTCCGTGACCTACTTTTGGAATACATGAAAAAAGAATATCCTGAAATGACGGAATATGTATTTTCAGATGAAGAATTGGCTGAAATCAACCGTATTAAAGATACTAAGTTTGGGACATGGGATTGGAACTATGGTAAATCACCAGAGTATAACGTCCGTCGTGGAACAAAATTCCCAAGCGGTAAGGTTGAAATTTTTGCTAACGTTATCGAGTCAAAAATTCAAGACATTAAGATTTATGGTGACTTCTTCGGTATCGAAGATGTTGCAGCAGTAGAAGATGTCCTTCGTGGTGTCAAATACGAACGCGAAGATGTTCTTAAAGCCCTTCAAACCATTAACTTAGGTCGTTATTTCGCAGGAATTACTGCGGAAGAAATTGCTGAAGCTGTGGTGGAATAAAGTAAAAGATATCCATGTTAAATGGATATCTTTTATCTTAGACTTGATATTCAAAAATAATGAGAGTAGAATAAAGAGGAAATCTGAACAAAAAGGGGATCAAATTCAATGATGAAAGTACCAGTGGAAAAACTTGGTCTATTTGAACAGTTAGATCGTATAGTAGTGGCTTTTTTTAGCACGCAACAATCTTCAAGTCCATATGATTTGAATATCAGTATTACACAAGAACACCTTGACCAGAAAAAGCAAGAGCTAGAACCATTAGGCTATCAAGCAGTCCAACTACCATTAGGAATGGCTTTAGATAATGTCATCCAGCAACCTCATTATAAAAACTTAATCATTGGTGGACTTGCTCCCGACGAAATTATAGTCAGCAAAGAAGAATTAATGCCTTTAAAAGATATTGTGGACAGTTTTTGTATTATGTACGCTACAGCTAATAACAGACTGGAAAATAGTAAGGCTTATGAATTAATGAAAGATAAGACGGTTTATTTTATTGGTAAACTATTTACAGATTTTCCAAAAGCCAGTGATGAAATTGCTTATTTAGGAATTGATCGAATAGAGGACGATGGTACACCATATGAAGCAGTTAAATGTTTTCTAACGGAAGAGAGTGCAGAGAAGTTCAATGATGAAAAAAGACCAGTCACCCCTGCAAACTTGGCCTATCTAAAATCATTCTGGGGAAAACCAGTCATTATTGAGCCACACCGTAATTATTGGATCGAATTTTTATAGAAAGAATAAAAGAGCGTAAGATTCGATAAAAAATCCTACGCTCTTTTTCTAACACTTAAATTTACATAATTTATATTATGTGACTCATAAACTATCTAAAGCGTTTTTCTGTTCGTCATTGACAATATGGGTATACAAGTCGGTAACTTGTGTGCTAGCATGTCCTAGTTGATGGCTTACCAAAACCTGCGACTTGGTTGCATCATATAGACGTGTTGCAAGTGTGTGGCGTAGTTTGTGGGGTGTCACTCGGACTTTGAAATCTTCAGAATACTTTGCCACCATCTTTTCAACACTAGAAGCATCGATACGGTTTGGAACCCCTCGATACAAGGTTAGAAAGAGGGCTGTATCGGTCTTTTCTGTCTTATAACGTTTGTCACGAATGGCGAGATATTGTTCTAAATAAGGCTTAGCAAAGGCAGCCACATTGACTGAGTCTCTTTTTCCACCTTTTCGAGTGACGTCAATCACCATCATCTTAAGATTGAGATCTCGAAGATCCAGGTTAACTGCCTCAGAGAGACGGACACCAGAGGCAAGAAGGAGTGCGATAATCGCTAAATCTCGCTCTTTATTCTTGTTAAAGGACGATAAGGCTCGATTTGAGAGAGTTTTAGGGTATTCCTCATCGATATAGTTCAGAAAACCTTCTGTTTCATCGCCCAAAAAGAGTTTTTGCTTGATATTCTCAGCCCGTGCAGCTAAAGTTTCTTTCTTTTTCTTGGTTGCAACCTTCTTCATGACATTGCGGTAGAAATAAGGTTCCCCTTGCTCGTTTTCAACTTCCTCAGTCAAATACTTATAAAGGCTAGAAAGTGCCGAAAGGGTACGGTTAATGGTTGTTTGAGAAACCCCATTTTTCGTCGTATTGGCATTAAGCAGAGGACGTTCACGTAAGTAAAGAATGAAGGATTCCATGTCTTTCTTGGTCATGTGCTCCAGAACGTCTAAGGGAATATTGGCCATGGTGTCAGCATCCGATATACCAGATTCCAAGACCCAGGTGAAAAATCGATCGTATTCCTTTAAGTATTCGTACAAGGTTGTAAAACTGTATGGTACAGCCAGTTTCGATTGATAGTATTCAAGAACATACCAGGGCATAACTTGTTTAAGTTTATCAATCCGTTCTAATAAGATCTCGCGTTTCATGTTTTTCTCCAAATCTTTCTATACTAGTAGTATAGCATAGCTAGATATATTTTTCAAGAAAATTATAGTTTTTCGGAAAGATGATATAGGGGCTATTTCAGTTAACCGAAAAAAATTTTTGAGCAAAAAATGTACTTTATTCCCGTGAAAACTAAATCTTTCGCATACTAAAATTCTGTACACTATCTACTTGAAAACTAAAAATACAATCTTTTAAAATAATGTACTTTATAAAAATCTATGATAAAAAACAAGTTCAAATTTGAACCTGTTTTTTAAATTTTCCTATAAGGAACAAAATGTTCTCTTTTTCGTCTACGCCCTTTACAAAATATGCATGGCTCGATAGATCGTTTTACATTTGCAATCTTATCTACAATAGCCATTCTATAACGATGCTCTGGATTATTCTTACAAATCCACCAAAATCTTAATTGCGTATTATTTGGGATTCTTTCTGGATCCCCTAGAATAAGATTGTTAAGATAGTCCCACTCGTTCATCAAATCTTCAAATGAGATATTATCTTGTCTTTCTTTTAATTCTGCACAAAATGGACACATTTCTTTAAGATCTTTTGTCTCGGAATTTAAATACTTATTTAATATAATGCTGAAGCGCTCATGAAATTCGAAGTTACATTCTTTGCAGCGCCATAAATAAAACCTTTTTTCAGTTAATAATGGAACAAAACTATCTATTGAGACTTTATTATTTGGTGCCCACAATTTTGCTAGTTCAGGGTACAAATAATCAAATGTATTATACCCATTCAGAGGCTTATCGTTGTTACAGAAAGGACAACACTGAGAAACTTCTCTTCGAATTGGGATAGAACATAAATATGTCCCATGACACTTTGAACAATCCCACCAATATTTTTTCGTTTCTATTGTTGTCTGAGATAAATGAATAGGAATTTTATTTTTATCGCTCCATTCTTTGATGAGTTTTGGTTCTTTAAGGAAAATATTATTTTTAAATACCTCAGTCCTCCAGTCACATTGATTGGGACATGTTTGAAAGTTTTGATTTTCTAAATCGGTTCGACTGATCATTTCGGCTGGGCTACATTGAAAGTTGATTTTACAACAAGGACAAACCCAACTAACTACATTATTTGACTTAAACCAATATTCGGAAAAATCCCTTTCATTACTGAGGTCCCAAAATTCCCTCAAATAGGGATGTGTTTCATTTAGTGTATTAAAATCCTGAAGTTTTTCTCTATTTGAACAAAATGGACAAGACCTATCTGTTTTTTCAAATAGTGAGCATGAATACTCTCCGTGACAATTCGTACATTCCCATAACACATGAACATTAGATAATACATCAACTTGATTAGGTGTAATATTGTTCCTTTTAGACCACTCCTTGAGCATGGAAGAATTTAAAAAAGATAGAGGAGAAACATCAAAATCTTTATCCAATAACTCTTCAAATGAAGAATGACACTCCAAACAGTAATGACCACTTCTTTTAATTCGGTTCAATAATCTATCAATAGATAATTCAAATTTGCAATGACACTTATCACATTCCCAATGGATAGGTACTGTTATATTGTAACTCAGCTTCAGTTCGTTAAATTTAAATTTGTTTAAATGTTCGCTATAGATTTTAGCTAAATTTGGATAAATTGATTTGTAATCGCAATGATAGGAAGTTTCATTGCAGCCAAAATGAAATAAATCCCCACTTGTTAGTTGAAATAACCTCTTATTTGTCGCAGAATCTTTCCAACTTAATTGACACGCCGGACATTTAAAATTGAATTTTCTTTTACTATTGAACGGCAAGGTAAGAAGTTTCTCATCTAATTCTTCATCTTGCTCAATGCTGTAGTTTATATAATTTCTGAAATCGGGATAAACCTGAAGGACGCTCTCATTTTCATCAATGGAACGTTCACCTAATCCACAATGGGGGCAACACCTAAGATATTCATAACTGTCAAGCTGCACATCAATGATTTTCGCTTCCCAATGGTGTTGACAATAAGGGCAAGACCAATAGGCATATTTTAAACTATTTGACGATAATTTTTTGGGGTCAAGAACATTTCGTTTTTGATCCCAGTACATGTAAATAGCTGGATTATCTTTAACTTTCTTGTTCATTTCTTTCCTCATTTATAATTAGTTTTGCTGTCTAGTAAGTTTTTAATAGAAACCACTTTAGTTGATTTTTGAGGATTTTCTTGTTCAATAAGACCACCAGAATGAAAATCTATTTCTGAATCAGCGGTGATGATATTGTCTGCTAGGAAATCCTCACTGATAACCTTTTGAGAATATTTTAACAATCCTTCTTCTTTTAAAAGCTCATTCGCAATTTCTGGATAGACACTTGTTTTGATTATTTGTAATAGTTTTTGATTCTCATCACTTAACTCATTTTCTCTTTGTAGCTTCTGTTTTAAATCTTCATTAGTTGACTGTAGTTCAGAATTTAAACTACGTAACTTATCTGCTTCTTGTTTATAGCTGGCCGCAATGTTTGCTATTTTCTTGTAGTATTGGCTAATTTCTACCAATGCTCTTTTCATAGCACCTGGAGCACGATTTTTTGCCATAAAATTGTCAGGATCTATGGTCTTATAAGTAATTACAGCTTCATAATTTTCATCTTGGTATTTAATTTCACTTTCTTTTAAAAAATCCCTGAATCTTTTATTACGTCTAATGGTTGTATCCGCAACATTTTGATAGCCATTATTCCTAACATAGTCACCAAACCGAGGGATTTTTACCAAGCTTAAATCACAGGAACACTGGGAAATTAAATACTGTTCAAACAAATGAATCAATTCATCATCAGAAATTGATTTCTTTCTAGCCATTAGACTTATTCTCCTCTAAAGATAGTTGTTTAGCATTTAAGTAATCTTGATAGGTATTGCTAACTGTTTTTAATTTCAACAAAGCTTCTCCAATATCTTCAATATGACCTTTCCCTTGCCTAACTTTTCTAATCGCTTCATCTACAACCATAGCTTTTTCATCAACTGACTTTTTAAATGTTTTATCCATTGAAAAATAATCTTTACCTGCTTTACGGTAAAAAGGGCAGCTCGTACAAGCACCTAGTTCTGCATGCTCACTAATAACTTTCAGACAATCTGAATAATCACCTTTCGCAAAGCGGGGTGAGTAACACCGTCCTTTATTTTCTAAAGTGATGTATTGTCCTTGTGCTGTATAAAATGGCTGTCTCTTACTTATGGTGTAATTCGTATTCTTACTCGTTAGTTTACGATACATTTGATAACTACGACATTCAATAAATTGGCTTAAATTTGAAAAATAGTGAGATGAAGTTGTCACATCTTCATGACCAGCTAAAAGCATAGCTGTAACAGGACTAGCCCCTTCTGCAATTAAATTGATCATTGCAATGTGTCTCGTATCCCCAATATGAATCAAATTAATCTCGTTTTCATCTAATCTAGCTGGAAAACTAAAATAATTAACTTGATAACCGTATTTTTGAGAAATAATCTCATTAAAAAAATACCTCAAAATAGTATTGAGATTAGTGTAAGTTAAAAATCGGTTATTAACACCTGTTCGACGACCCCAACGGTTATAATGAGGATCAGTCACAAATAATGTATCTAATTTAGTAGAATTATCATTTTCCGTAAGTTTGAGGTAAGTCTTTATTTCAGAAGCTAATGAATTAGTAATTTCATAAGTATTCAAAGTATAATCTTCAGAAATTTTATGTGCAACAAGTCGATCCCTTCCTTTGATTATATTTCTCCTTAATGTAAGAAAATATTTTCCATCTTTCTCGGTTAAACAGTTTCTTTGTATTAAAAGAAATTCTCTTGGCCTTAAAGGTAAAATTGCTGTAATCTGCCACCAGAGATACAATGGATAATAAAATAGACGTTCTTTCTTAGATAATGTTTGAGACCAATAATCATTTAAAATGTCATTAAAAGTAAAATAGGATTGAAATTGCGCTAATTGTCTTTGCTGTTTTGACCTCTGCTTTTTTTGAAGGTTGATAGTTAATTTATTATCTAATTGCTCCAATAGTTGATTTAGTTGACTATCATCTGAACAGGGAAGATTTGAGAAAAAGTCAATACATAAACCAGGAAATTTTACAGAAATATTTTCTAAATCTAAAAACGTATCTTTGGTTGTATTTTTAATAATTTGTTTAATATCCATTAGAAATAGCTGTAAAGTTTTTAAAACATGTTGTTTCATTGAGAAAACAATAAAACTTTTTAAGTAATCGATAAATTCCTTATAAGGCAACTGAAAAATTGATTGATAAAATCTCCTATATTGAAATTCAGAAATGTTAAAAAATAGGCTAATATTGGCATATTCATTTGTAGTTTCCCATTTCTTATGATCAAAATCGTAACTTAGAATAATTCCTTTATCAAAATAGTCATCGAAAACTTCTTTTGCTCGCAGAACACAATCACGGTCAAAAGTTTCAAAATAATTTTCAATTTTAAAAAGTTTAGCTTGATTGTTCAATTTATTAACTCCTTTATTATTTCTTCGTAATCATGTAACACGTCATCTCCATATTGCTCGCATAAAGCTTGCAACATTTCAGTTAAACAAGGTTTTATTTGTTCTTCTAAAATACTCCGAATTTTACCTTTTTCTAAATCAGTTCGAACTCTAGAGTATTGTTTGTTCAAACGATTGAATTCTCCTACTAATAACAATAAAGTAGATTTCGTTTGTAATTCATAATGACAACCGATGCAATGTTGCCTATCGTCATATGGACAAATCTTTCCAAGCGCAGATAAAAGACACATGCTTTCACCTTGTTTTGAGAAGGCTTCACCGTTTCCTATACGATGACAAATAGTAAGAAGTTGATTAGGCTCTGCTTCTTCTTCTACCAAAATCTTTAATGCCTTTTGCGATTTCACTTCTGCCTGAATGCTTAAAGCCAATGTTTTTTCAATCTCATTTGGTGTCAAATCTAACTGTTTAATCATCTGAGTCTGTTGACTAGGACTTAATTCTTTATACTTTCCTCTAGTTACAATCGTCAGGATCATTGATGGAATCATAGATAAAACACCTCGTTCAAATAGTTCTCTCGCAACCATTTCTGGTTTAAGCTGGCTTAGTTGGGCATCTTTTAGGTACGTTGTTGTAGTTTGTGCAAATTCATCGAATGAACCTTTATGGCTACGGGCTAATGCGGCTAAAAAATAGCCTTTAATATTTAACTCAGATTTTTCTTGCAAAACATCATCTGCTAACATGGCAACAGTTTGAAGATAGGATTTATTTGCAGATCTAGAACTAAAATTCCTTTCAAGAAATAAGTCTCCAATTTCTTTCCCCATATATCGACTAATTCGTTTATATTCTTTTATTTGTCGAATTAAAGGTTCATCATTATTATCTTTATTCAACTGATAATGAGCTTCACAGATAGCCAACAACGTTCCAATCAATACCTGACAACTCTCAGGGACCTGAAATTTAATCTGACTAATATTTTTAGTTCGCTTTGTTTTGTTTGGAGTAATATTTAAATAAGTTAAACGAGTTGTAATACTTAAAAGAGTTCTTCTTGCCTCACTGCTACTCCAATTACCACTTCTAACTGATTTTAGAACTTCTTTCGGTGTTCTAGGAAGTTGTGGATGTCCAAGTTGTTCTAAATCTGTTCCACGTAGCGCACATATAAAATGAAGTGCTAGAAATAGCCAGGTATCTGCGTAGTCTTTTGAGATTGCTGCTTTATAAAGCATATCTTCTTTTCTAATGTAATTGTCATTAAAAAGAAAATACAGTAATTCTAAATATTCGTCTAACTCATAAGCGTTAGTCTCCTGTTCTAATGTGTATCGAGGTGTAAATTCATATCTTTTGTGATAGTTACATCTCGTTTTATTCATTAACCACTTTAAAAAATCAATAAAAACTTCGCCTTTTTGCTTTTCAAGTGCATATACTGCTTCTTCAACCAACAATTCAATCTCATTATCATTACAGAGAAATAAATCTCTTTTAAGATAAAAAGCAAGAAAATCTTGAACATAAAACATGTTTTCCTTAGATAAGTTGCTATCTTCTGAGTATTGCTGAAAATATTTGTAAGTTAATGGGAATTTTTGTTTAAATATAGGCTGAATTCCTGCTAAACCAGTTGGTCCAAGAAGATAATTGGTTATTTTTTCTATTAATAATTGAGCATCTTTATCTGAGATGGAATAGTTATCCAAATCAATCTCTATATTAAACCAATTGTTATCAACTAAAAACTGACTAATTTTTCCTTTATACTGTGTATCGTTTTTTCCGAGTTCACTTAACAGATTTTCGATTAAAGATTTAATTGAATAAGTCATACATTACCTTTCTAACTTATCACCAAAAAGTTCATTTGCTCGCCAATTCATATAGTCAAAAACACCATTATTAACTTGACCATATTGTTTTGCGATTTCTCCTTTGTTTTGTAGATAAACCCAAGCACTCTCAGGTGATTTATCACCTCTTGCTGACATAAGCTCACTGATTTCAGAAACCCCAGATAATACTAACTGTGTCGTGTACCAGTGTCTGAAAATATGTGGGGAAATATTATTCTCCTGCAAAAGCTGCCCAAAAAAGACAACCTCTGCATCATCAGATTTTAAGAAGATTGGGATCATTTCGTCGCGAATAATCTTACGAAATCGTTGATAGTATACATCGTATGATAATGCTTTTCCTCGTCTGTTAAGATTTAAAGGTCCATAATCCTTCTCATACTTCTTACCTTCCAGATAAGTCATATAGTCATTATAAGTGTCTAAAAAGACCTCCAGAAAGATATAAGGTACTGCTTGAAGTCTTTCCTTTTTAATCCGTCCAGTTGGCTTTAAATCGCTTCGGAGAGGTATTTCTTTTCGTAGATCGATCTCAATCTTAAATACTTGCCCATCACTTTGGTGAAACAAAATACCTGGCCCTAGAGGACTATCTTCACGTCTTACATTGCATGCTTCTGATGGTCTTAAGCCAACAAAGGCTCCCAAGGCCACAACCATGAGTAGATCTTTATGATAGTGTGCTATGTGAGAAAATAACATCTCAAAAGCACTATTTGGCATATCACGAAAAATAGCTTTCTCAGTGTTGCTATCATCTACGTATATTTCAAAATTTGGTTCTTTACGCTTTATAACCCGTCCTCTACTATTCGTAAAAGTTGTCGTAGCATACAATTCTTCTGCTTTTAACTTAGCCTTTCCCTCTCGCTCACTTAAATAAAGAGTTAAGAAGTCAAGAACTGCATTTACGCATTTTTCAACGGTGCTTTTCTTTCTTTTTCCTCTATCTCCTGGTAACTGAGATAATCCATAAAGCGTAAAAAATTCTCTAACCATTTCAAGTGTAAGTTGATCTATACTTTTAAGTCCAGAAGTACCAAATATAAAATTTAGAAACTTAACAACGTATGAAAAACGTTTGTTTCCATCGTCTGAGATAGACTTAATTTTTGCGGTAGATTTTACATATCTATGAAAATCAGTGAATTGTAATGTACCATCATCATGTTTGAGTGCAATCAATTGCTTTGTAACGATATTATTATCACCTAGAATCAGCGAATGTTTATATACAACAAATCTCATGCTACCTCCTTGTTTATTATGACTGAAGGTTCTGACTGTGTTTTATAATGTCAATACACAAAAAAACGATCAAGTCAGTACCATTTTCCTTTGTGCTCTAACTGCATAAAGGGAATATCGATGATTACTTTCATTGATCGTTATTATTATTTAAATTAATTCAATAATAAAAGTAACTTCATCTAAGTAATAAGAGCAATTAATTAGCTCAGCAACAACGATAACCACAGCAAATCCTTCTAAACAATGAAAGGAATATCCGCCGTGGCTATCTATTTACTTTTGTTATTTTACTTCTGTAAGTTACTTTTGTTATTTTTACTTTTTCTGTATTATATCATATTTTGATTAAATTGTCATCTGAGAAAGTGATTTTAAAAAAACTGGAAATTTTTTCAATTGTATATTTTGACAATAAAAAACACTTTTATGTCAATTTAATGATTTTAGAGCGTTTTTAGCTTATTTGATTTTAAAGTTGTCGTCTATTCCTCAGAATTACTTGAAGAAGTAAAAGTAACTAATAATGTCAAGTTATTTATTGGAAAATGAAAAAAGCCTTAAAATCAAGGCTTTTCTATACTTTCACAAATAATCCTAATAAATTTCCATTCAATTTCTTCTAAGCATCTTTTCTAAAAATTAAATTGACAATCTCATCTTCTGAAAAGCCTAGCTCACCAAGTTTTTCAAACAAAATTTTAACTAGCTTGTTAGATTCTTGATATCTTATCTCTTTTATTTCTTGCTCGCTTGCTATGACAAAATATCCTAATGTTCCACAGCTAGTAACCAAATTCTGTTCTTCAAGAACTTTCATTGCTTTTTGGACAGTTGCCGGATTACACTTCTCGTTTTCTGCTAATTTCCTTATTGAAGGAATTTGTTGTTCAGGTGCATAATCACCTCTTAAAATCTTCGTTCTTAATTTTGATGCAATTTGTAAATATAGATGGTGTTTCATTTAATCTTTTTATTATCACTTTCCCTAACAAACTTCCAATATGCGGAATAGGGGATTACTGTAGCTAGTAGAAGATAGTATTTATTTGCAAACATATCTGCTACTCCTTTTGCATTGAAATGAATAGGAACTGTCTCAGGGAGAAACCCACAAATAATGACTATGATGACCATCATTCCCAACAAAACCAAAATATCTTTTAACAGTCTATTTTTCATCTTATTTTCCTCCTTTAACTAGATAAAATTTAACTTGGTCATTTTTATATAAACTCTAAACGAAATAGCCAGTAAAATTACTGATACTGCTTGCAAAACAAATATAATCGGAAGATTAAAAAACCAATTAAGCAAAATAGGCGTAATAAGCGTAATCATACTAATAATTCCAGTTACAATAACAGGAAGACTTTGTTTGACAACTATCATCTCACTGTCCCAATCATAGTTAGGATATTTTTTATTTAATGAAATTCCGATTACCATTATAAAAAGGGAGTAACATATAGGAACAATAACTAGATTCATAACTTGAATAGGATTCATATCAAGTTTCAGCATAAATACAGATACAGAAATCATATATCCAATCAAATGAAGTGTAAGGTTGACAGCTATCTTAGCATTTAAAATCGTTTTCACTTCAACTGGAGAACTTTTCAAAATCCAAATATTTTTACCTTCTAAAGATATAGATGAAGCTGCTGGACAACTGAGTGAAAGCATAGATGCAATAAAGACGGGAGCTAAGTTTGAAAGATACTCATTTATATTTTCAATTCCTGCAGAATTTCCTATTTGACCTACAGAATTAAACAGGAAACATATACTAAAGACACATAAAAGAATCACTCCAAGCCCAGCATTCAAGACTGCCATATAAGAACTTAAAAATCGTCCAAGCTCTTTTTGATACAAGGAAAAAAATACCGATTTTCTTTCATAAGATACTTTGTCATTAGCATAACTTGATTTTGTATTGGCAAGTGTATTAAGTAGTCCATACTTCAACGAAGCGATTTTGACAAATAGATAAAAGACGACTATTGAAAGAACTATATAAAATCCCATCCCATAGTACATTGGAAAATTGTAGTATGACATAAATAGTCTAGAAATTGGATACAGTCCAGTAATTTGCTTAGCCAGAGTAACCCCAATACTACTTTCATCACCTGATTGCAAAGCTGATAATGCAAAATATCCAATTATACCTAGCATCGCAAATGAAAAAATAAGAGAGATAACATTTTTTCTTTTAAAAAAAGATGAAGCGACAACAATAACGAGTCCCATGCATGCCGCTATACACATGGGGATCAAAGGGGCAAAAATTATAGAAGTAAAATACAATATAATCTGTAGGAGGTTTAAACTTCCGTTCAAGCCCCATATAATTCCACCCGGAAGCATAAACATCAAGCCTATTAAAAAATTCAATAAGTACATAAACATGAACTTGCTGGTGATAATATACGAACTTTTAACAGGTAAGGATTGGAGAATTTCCATATCTCGACTGCCAAATAAAATGCCATTCGAATAAAATACTGTCAAAAATAATATTGAAAAACTTGAGACAGAGACCATATATGCTGGAATCAAGTTCTGCTGTCCGACGTGTACCAATGTTTTCGCTGTTATTATATTATAAACAAAGCAAAATAAGGAAAGAGTTATTATGCCAAAACTCGCAATAGCCATTGAACTTTGTTTTTTATTTCGTGAATCTCTAATCACGTTAATAGGAAAGAAATTAATCAATTGCGCTTTAAGCAGTATCCAAATGTTACTCATTGTTCTGCACCTCCATGAAAAATGCCTCCAATGATTCATCACCTTTGACGTCTCCTGTATTGCCACTTGCAATTAACTTTCCATTTTTGATAATGGCAATCTTATTACATAATTTTTCCGCAACATCCAATACATGGGTTGAAAAGAAAATAGCACCTCCATCTGAAACACACTCATGCATAATTTTCTTTAGTAGGAAAGTTGCTTTGGGATCTAGCCCAACAAAAGGTTCATCTAAAATCAACAGTTTGGGAGAATGTACAAGTGCAGAAATAATGGCTGTTCGTTGCTTCATTCCATGTGAATATGAAGAAATTATCCCCGAAAGATGATCAGTCATATCAAATAAATCACCGTATTTTTGTATTCTCTCCTTGCGTATTTTTGTAGGAATTTCAAACAAGTCAGCAATAAAATTAATATATTGAAGTCCTGTCATATGTTCATACAAATCTGGATTATCTGGGATATACGCCATCATTTTTTTACAAATAACAGGTTCTTCTTTAATAGAATGACCGTTGATAATTATACTTCCGTCTTCAAAATCATGGATACCGACAACTGCCTTTATCGTTGTCGTTTTGCCTGCACCATTTGCTCCAATAAAACCATAAATATCTCCAGGCTGTACTGAAATAGATAGGTTATCCACAACCTTCTTGTCCCCATAACTTTTACTAAAATTCTTTATCTCTAACATATTTTCACCTCTATTGACAATTTGTCAGTCATATTTTGAAATAATACCGATAGCTTGTTTTGATTTAGCTATCGGTACATAGTTCTCTTTACAAACATTCTATCTTTTTTAATTGCTAAAGAGTCCTTTTGTATTTAGATTTTGTTCCAGCATTATCTTAAATGCATTCAAGTAATCTTTGACAGTTTCTTTCTTTGAAGTTTTTATACCTATGTTATTTGAAACAAAAACATAGGCTGTCATCAGAAATTCTGCTGTTTCTGATGGATATTTTACAGAAAATACTTTTTCTGAGATGCCTTGATTTATTATCCTCTCAAAATATATAGTCAGTTTTTCAATGAGCTTATGAGATAACTTATCTAACATATAACGATTTTCTTCAAGATCAACCGTCTTTTGTAACTCAGTTCCTTCCGCTGAAACGTTATCTGTAGAGATTATTGTGGCATCTATAAAGGCTCTTATTTTTTCAATAGCAGTTTTGTCATCATCATAGACAATCACGTGAATAACACTCAATAATTTCTCTGAATAACGTTCCACGAGACAATACAGAATATCTTCTTTATTCTTAAAGTGATAGTATAGCAAACCTCGTGATATATTTACCTTATCGACTATATCCTGAGTTGTTGTGTTCGCATATCCTTTCTCCATAAAGAGGAGCATAGCAGCGTCCATAATCTCAGCCCGTCGAATTTCCGGATCTTTTACATCTCGCATTTTATTCCTCCTGCTTATAAATTATACTACTCTACTGACAAATTGTCAATTATAAAATTACCTTTTTGAGGATACCAAAAAAACCTTGACACTAAGGCTTTTTCGTTAACATTTTTTCTAAGCTCGTACAAGCAGTGATGCTGCCTCAACATGGGTTTTAGAGGACTAAATGGAGTCTGAATTGACTGATAGAGATGTAGTATTGATTAAGCAATCAACAAATAATGTACAAAACAAAAATAAAGTACACTGCTTAATGAGTGTACTTTATCCTTCTAATTCAGTTTTATCAATGGTTTAACTCTAGTTAAGTCGATTAGTTAAATGAATTTAGACTATTGCTTTTTATAACGACTATAAATTGTATGCTCAATGCTATAATTTATCTTCCAAATCTACTTCTTCATAATTTATCGGAATTAAAGCAACTTCACTGCTTAGAGTAGATTGTTTTTCATTTTCACTTATTTGAATGGCATTTTTGAGTGAAAAAATAACTTCTCTTACAAGATTTAATAAATCTAATGCAAACTCTTGAAGTTCAGATTCAGTTAGATACAGTCTGGTTTCATTATTATCTTCATTATCTTCACTTCCATTAAAAATATTCAATGTTATATTAGTAAATCTATGCTCTAAATAATTTCTAATAATTTTCAATCGCTTTGAGTTTGGATTAGCTGTTAAAGAATTATCACCATTATCAAAATCTTTCTCTATCCAAAATATAGATGACAGACCAATATTCTTATCCAACATTTTATTTAAATCACTATTTGATCTCCAAATTGAATGGAAATTTACTTTTCGAGTTTCAATTTTTAAAGAATAATATTCATTTATAAACATAGCTACTTTATCTAATAATGAATATAGTGTTTTAAAAGATGCTTTTAATCCTTCAACTCGGATAGAGTATTGTACGTAGTCTAGACAATCAATAAGATCAACATTCTCGTCAGCATAATGAACCGAATCACTCTCAATGCTATTAAAACAGAGATAACGGGCATAAACATATTCTTGCTTAATTTGATTAAACATAGAAATATATTTGTTTAAATCTTTATCCGATTGAAATAATAAACTTGGTAGTAAAAGATTATCATCATATCTATTTATATCGTCAGCTTGTAAGTCATTAAGTGGATTAAGATACAGCCCGTTGTTCCAACACCATTCACGATACTTTTGTGAATTAGGATTATAATCGATTGTTTTACAAGAACATTCATCTATATCTTTATAATCAAGATATTGTTCGTAAAGTTCAATAAATCGCTTTTCTGCATAATCAACTCTGTTTGGATCTGAAACAGTTATGCTTGTTTCTATTAAATTTTTAATTTTTTTAATAAAGTGGAGGTGTTCGTTATCATTCAAAAAATTACGATAATGATCTAGACAAATAGCTAAGTTACCACTAGCCATTGTGAATCTTGGATTGATTTGTATACATTTACAATACATCTTAATAGCTAACTGCTTTCTACCACAAGCATCTAATAAATTTGCGTAATTAGTGTAAAGTGAACATAATAATGGGAAAACAAACCTACTGTTCTCAGAATTTATATCAACTTTATTTGAAATTTCTATAGCTTTTCTAAAGTAATAAATTTGTTGAACTGTAAAATCGGTATCTATGTTGAAAACTAAGTTATCACTTAGTTCAAATATATCAGCGTATGCTGTCCCAATAGAATAAAATAATTGAATTTTGGAAATATCATCAATAGTGTTTTCCATATTTTTTCCAAATTCTATTAGTCTATGGATTTCCTTTATATTTTTATGTTTAAAAGCATTATCGAAATCCATTGACAATTTAAGTACACTATGATTAATTGGATTATTTGTTAACATCTTCACCCCAAACTAAATATTTCGATTTTAAATTTGATTTTCCTTTATTTTCCTGTTCTTCAACTAACATATCAGATAAAAACTCTTTTATCATGTCCCAATTAAAATTCTCTTTAAATCCTATACTACCATCAGAAGGAACATTTAATGAAAATGTTGCAAATACGGTTTCACAAGTTCTTCTTGGAAATTTTGCTAAGTAAGAATCAAAAAATGAATTTGAATACCTATAATGATGGCTATGAATAAAGTCTTTCCATGTATTTAGCATAGTCTCTTCGTCTATAATATCTATTACGGAAACTTCTTCAAGTGGTCGGTCTTCAATATTTCCCCATGCTTTTTTCATTAAATTAACAGCATCTACATCGCTCTTAGGAGCACTGTATCCAAAAATAGTTAACATATATGAATGATCGACAAAGTAATCTAATGCTTTCCAACACCAATTTATGTATCCATCGGAAGAATAGTCTTTGTTTTTTACGGGATACAATAATTTTGTTGGATTTAAATTTTTATAACATGTTGGGCAATAGTAATCTACTGTTCCATACTCAGTATGTTCTTCACAAAAACCGACAGCTACATTCCCATGTAAACAAAGAATTTGTGGCAGGTTCAGAGTAATTTTTGAACAGCGAACATAAGCTTGTATAAGTAAAGGGTCCCAATTAAACGTAGCTATGCAATCTTTATTAGTTAAACTTAATATTAAAAGATCATAAATTGTTGGTTCATCAGGTAACTCCAACGAAGCAAAATAATCATAGAGTCTTTCTTCTAGCTTCCTAACTATTTCAGAGCACTCTTCTCTCTCAAATAATTCTGAATAGATATCTTCCAAATTTTCGCTCTTTGTCTGTAATTCAACACCGGCAAGAATTTCTTCTAAATTAAGTTTTTTTAGCAATCCATTCATAACTGAAGAGCTTTTCCCATTTTTATCACCATCTGGAATTGCTGCAATAGTAGCACCAGCGCCTAGAATAACTGTATGCGATCTCATCTCATTTCTCCTGAAAGTCTTTTGACACTATTATACCACTGTATCTACTTTATCTATGCTTCAAATACTATTATTATAGCCATAAATATTTTAAATAAAATGCACAATTGAACCGTCACTCCTTCTACTGTTACTTGAGTAAAAAATGTACAAATCAATTTCTTAGATTTGATTATATGATGCACTATAAAACATACAAAATACCACTCTAGAATAATGTACAAAACAAAAATAAAGTACACTTTTTAAAGAATGTACTTTATGCTTCTAATTCAGTTGTATCAATGGTTTAACTCATGTTAAGTCAATTGTACATAAACTTTTAGTTTTTGTAGGAATGGATAACTTAAAGACGATAACCAAAATTTTTTTAGAGCTAATCATTCTTAATTATGTACTTTATTTAAGTGAAAACTAAAAATTGTTCAAATGACATTAACTTTTAGTTTTTCTATCAATGTTTAAATAACTTTTACATAAACTTATAATTTTCTCTAAAATCAATAAAATCCAAATCAACAAAGTGATTTGGATTTTTAACTCTCTATTAAATGTTTAAAATTATTCTAAATACTATTTAATATGTTTTATACTTAACTTTGCTAGACATTACTAGATAACACGATGCAACAATAACAATAATTCTGATTAGATACATTCCGTAATGATCGTCACTCATAGTCAATTGAGAAAATACATTAATCATTGAATGAGTCATCACACAAATCCAGAGATTTTTTGTTTTTAAATAAAGAGCTGAAAGAATAAACGAATTTGTCAGCAACCCAAATAAAAAAGGTACTATTTGAAGGACGGCTAGAGAACCATCTATATAAAAGAAAAATAAATGCCAAATTGACCATATGATAAATGTTAAAATTGTCGCTTGAAAATAGTGGAACTTTTCTTGTAAAAGTGGCTGAAATACATATCTCCAACCAATTTCCTCCAAACCGCCAAATACAATAAACTTGAAAAACATCAGAAAAGGAAGATACCAGATAAATTGTACGATTTTCCCTCCCAAAAATAGAAAAGAGAAATCAAGAATAATAAGAAAAAATGCTAATAAATAATGTTTGTAACTGGTCTGAATGTTAAAAAAATCTTTTATTATTTTCTTTAAGTCAATCTCATAATAGCAAATGGAAACAATGCTACCCCATAAGGCTGTAGAGATTCCACCAATCATTACTCCGAAAACATTTACAAGAACAGAATGAACGCCATAATGATTGCAGAAAAATACAACTAAACAAACTAATAATAATTGACTAAAAGTCCCAAGTAAATAAACTGCAAGAGCTTTATTTCTACTCATAGCATCCATCTCCCTTTGGTTATAAAAAAACAGTTTAAGAGTTACATTTTGTACATAAACAAAATTATGCAATAAATATATTTCCCGATCTTTTTGTTTCTAAATTTACATAACTTAAATTATGTTTTTATAGTAGTAAATCTTTCACTTTTCCAATTTCACTTTTTGGAATTACGAGATGGATCATATCACCTAGATACATTCTTGTAGATCCATTAACTGTCTTACTTTTACCGTTATGTACCTGGGTTGTGATAAGCACATTGTGTGGTAAATTGAGTTCATGTACCTGCTTACCAGCTATCTTATCAGAAACTGGGATTTCAATTAGGGTAACTTCTCCATCATCACTTGCGGTTTCTGGTAACATTTTTTCAAGCATGGCTTCATAGACGGGCGCCCCTTTGAGCAGGTCCATAACAATATAGGCAACTAGTGTTACCATCCCTAAAGGCATGAGATTGCGGATGTCACCAACCATTTCTGTCACAAGAATCATAGCTGTCAAAGGTGCTTTTGAGATAGCCCCAAAATACCCGCTCATTCCAAGAATCACAAAGATAGGGAATTGCTGCTGGGTAACAAGGCCAAGATTGACACAAATAACACCAACCAGGGCACCAAGTAAGGATCCTAAAGCTAAAATTGGCAAGAAAATACCACCTGGCAGTCCACTACCATAACTGATCATACTCCAGATAAAACGAATGATGAAGTAAACTAAGAGAATTTGGAAACTATAATCTTGTTCTGTTAAGGATAAGACAACCTGATTGCCCCCACCAAGTATTTGAGGTAGGAATATTCCCACAGGAATAATCAGGATAAAAGCAAAAATTGGATGATAAGCTTTGTCAATGTGAACCTTTTTCCCAATCCAATCATAAACTTTGCCGACATTCAGAACCGCTTTCTCATAAAGAAAACCTGAGAGACCAAGAAAAATACCCATAAGCAGATAAATCCAATACTGACTCAAACTCATAAGAGGGATATTGTCCGGCATATCAAGTACAGGTGTTAAGCCAAAGATGAGAAGGGAAACAAAGTTTGCTACTAGACTAGCAGCCAAGGTAGAAACCCAAAAGAAACGTGAAAAATGGTGATAGACTTCTTCTACTACAAATAATAATCCCGCAATCGGTGCATTAAAGGCAGCAGCAAGACCAGCCGCAGCTCCGCTAGCAATCAAAGAACGCTCCTCAACAGGGCTAGACTTGAGCCATTTAGCAATTCCTTTTCCTCCAGCGGCACCTAGCTGAATACTGGGACCTTCACGACCGAGCATGAGCCCACTCGCAATGGCCAAGATACCTAGAATATATTTTTTCCAGAGGACACTCCACCAGTTGAGAGACATGAGACCTTTTAACTCCGCTTCAACTTGAGGAATACCAGAACCTCTGATATCTTTTTCTGAGCGTGTTAATTTGGCACTAAGTAAGCAAATGAGGATATAAAACAATAAAATGATCAATAGATTCCGTATCAGATTCTCTTGGTCTTGATAAAATCCTTGAACGATATGAAAGCCTTTTTCGATCAAAAATCGAAATGATCCTACAATAAGTCCTACGACTAATCCGACAATAATACCTCGCCCTACTTGAGCTAAGATCGTACTGGACGCGAAGGCAAATTCTTTCTTGGAACTAAGTATTTCCGATTGTTCCTCCATAATTCTCTCCTTTAATTATCTTTTACTAATTTCTGAAACGATTGTTTTAATCGGTTCAAAACTGGTGCGATGAATAGGTGTGACACCATGCTTTTCAATTCCTTCTAGATGCTTAGCAGTTCCATAGCCAGCATTTTGAGCAAAATCATAACCTGAAAATTCTTCGTCATAGTTAGCCATGATCTTATCTCTTGTAACCTTCGCAACGATAGATGCTGCTGCAATAGATAAGGAGTTGGCATCCCCTTTGATGATAGATGTCTGAGAAATTGACAAATCCAATTTCATAGCATCAATCAAAAGGTGTTCTGGTTGAGGTTCAAGCTGAGAAATAGCTTCCTTCATGGCTAGTTTCGTCGCTTCGTAGATATTGACTTGGTCTATGACATGATTGTCCATAATCCCGATACCGATTGCTAGGGCATTATCTTTGACAGCCTGAAAAATTTCTTCATGTTTTTTCTTGGGAATCTTTTTACTGTCATTCAAGCCTTTTATTTTACAATTTTTGGGAAGAATGACTGCTGCAGCAACAACAGGGCCAGCTAAGGGACCGCGACCAACTTCATCAACTCCAGCAATGAAGCTTATTCCATTCTCGTAAAGCTCTTTTTCATAGCTAAGCATAGCTTCTAAGCGGAGATTTTCATCAATGTCAGCTTGAAGGGCTTTTTTCCGCTTTTGAATTTCTTTTTGGACACCTGAACGAGAATCTTTTTCAAATTCCTTGAACAAGGGACTTTCAAGTTCAGTTATCTTTGCTAATTCTTCTTTGATTTCTTTAATCGTTGCCATTTAGATCATCCAATGTATCTAATGTGTAATTACCAAGTTTTCCATCACGAACTTCTTTAACAAAGAGATTGTAAAAACGATCATAATCATCACGGAAACCAAGGATACGCGTCATATCCATGATAATTTCTGGAGCCTCATCGTCCAGATTCATTTGTTTGAAACGTTCTTGAAGCTTATCGGGATAATGGGTTTTAAAGTAATTGAGACCGAAAATCGTTACCTCATCCATTGGAAGTAACTGATCCTTGATTGCTCCAGTAAGGGCAAGTTTAAGAGCGACGGTCTCGTCTTCGAATTTTGGCCAAAGAATCCCTGGAGTATCCAAGATTTCCAAATCTTTATTGGTTTTGAGCCATTGTTGACCTTTTGTCACACCAGGCTTGTTACCAACTACAGCAATTTTCTTACCAGCCAAACGGTTCATCAGAGTTGATTTTCCTGCGTTTGGAATCCCAATAATCATGGTGCGTAATGTTTCAATTTGAATACCACGTTCTCTTTGACGAGCAATCTTATCTGCCATGAGTTTCTTAGCAGCGTCTGTTACGACTTTAACTGTAATTTGCTCTTTAGAGTTGATAGCAAGTGTCTGAATGCCTTGTGATTCAAAGTGCTGACGCCATTCTTTTGTTAATACTGGGTCCGCTAGGTCTGCCTTGTTTAGAATCAATAGCCTTGGTTTGTCCCCAATGATTTTAGTCAGCATTGGATTTTGGCTAGACAAGGGCAAACGTGCATCTACTAAAACTGTCACAAAATCAACAAATTTTAAATTTTCCTGGACCTGACGACGCGCCTTGGACATATGTCCAGGAAACCATTGAATAGTTGCCATTCTGTAAAATTCCTTTCTTTTATTGGATTTGTATCTATTCTTTCATATTTAAAAATTAAATAGATATCCTTTTTTCTAAAAATAAATCACTATCTTTTATTATAACATGATTTCTCATATTTGACGCTTGATTCAATGCCGATTGTAAAATGTTTTCTAAGTCAATCAGTCACAAATTAAATTCCTCATTGTCTAAAACAATTGAAAAATAATAGTGTTCACCATGATCTTTAACATAGTTGCTGATATATTTTTCTGTTTGAATAATGGATTTACTGCTATCAATGGTTGGATCTTGTTTCTCGTAATACCAATGATCATAAGTATGTTTCAATTGGCCATTCTTGTAGCAAAAAACATCCCCACCTAGTATAATTTGATTATTGGCTTTGAGATTATCAAGTAAGTCTAGGAATACTGAATAATCATAAGCGTATGCATCAATCCCTAAGTCACGTAAATCAATTCCTCTTTTATTTGTATTCTCAAAATTCTGCTTCATAAAGTTCATTTCTCAAGTTTCTCTTGATAAGCAAAATCGATAACCACTTTGCAGTCGTTATCGATTTTAATGATTTTTAATCTTTTTCACCTAGCTGACTGTTGATTCTCATCATGATACTTGCAATTTTTTCTCCCCAGTATGGATCCGATGCATAAAGAACATTCATCCCTGACGCTTTATTTCCAAGGTATGTTCTGCCATTATCGATGTAATTTTCGCGGATCCACTTGGCTGCACCTAAGATACCCTTATCAACATCGTCAAAGCTTTTTGCTGAATCATATGGTGTTGTATCATAAGCGGCAATACCAAAGAAATTGTTTTTATCTTTAGCAATTTGGCTACGTCCCCATGAACTTTCTATGGCACTATGGGCGATTAGATAGAGAGCGTTGATCTGATAACGTTCTTCAGCTTCTTTAAAGATTGCTCCCTTACCTGCCAGACGACTTCCTTTGATATTCATAAGAGAATAGACTTTATCTAATTCTTCAGCTGTGTAATTGGTTGGTTTTCTTAAATCTCTAAATAAGAAAGGATTTTCAACTGTAAAGTTCTCAAAGTTCTTGCCATCAGCTGAATAGTATTTTTTACCAATTGCCATTGATGAGCTATGAGGTGCTACACGAATACTTGCGTAAGGTGATAACTCATGGTAAAGATAATTACCGTCAGTGGCATAGTGAGGAATGAAGTCACTATCTGAGCTGACTGCTACTAGATCACTCTTGTTCATATAGCCTGAAAGGCCTGAAATTTTGACCGGAAGTCGACCGTCTTTGGCTTCAGCTCCATCAATCGCTACAATACTTCCTTGCGAAATATAGCTAAGTTTCTCACCAGAAGCGCTATATACATTTGCTGTAATAGGTTTTACTTTATAATATGAGGCTGAATCAGTAATCCATTTTCCGTTGCTTTGGAACGTATAGTCTTTTCCATTAATGGTGAAGTTACCAGTTACATAGACTCCATCTTCTTTTAGATAATACCAAGCGTTGTAGTCCTTATCGAAAATCCATTCATTTTTGGCCATATAACCAAAAGATTTGAGATAGTAAGAACCTACCCATTGATTTTCAGCATAGGTACCGTCCGACTTGAGGTAGAACCAACTCTTGTATTTTTCATCAAAATTCCATTCGCTTTTAGCCATGGCCCCACTATCTTTTAGATAGTATTTCTCTTTCCATTGGCTACTTAACATGACACCGTCTTTATTAAAATAGTACCATGAACCGCTGATTTTCTCCCACTTATCGCGAATAATTTTTCCTGATGCTGTAGCATAATACCACTTATCTTCGAGTTTTGCCCAGGCATTTTCTGCCATAGCTCCACTAGTCTTGAGAAGATAGTCTTTATAAATAGTAGCACTTAGCATGACACCAGATTCATCAAATCGATACCATAGGCCATCAATCTTTGCCCACGTGTCACGATTGATTTTACCTTCTTGATTCCCATAATACCATTTATCAGCAATTTTTACCCAGCTATTTTCAGCTAAAGCTCCACTTGATTTGAATAGATAGTCATCGTAAACAGCATTACTGATCATGATACCATTTTCATCGAATCGATACCAAACACCAGCTATCTTTTTCCAATTATTACGAGTAACTTTCCCGTCCTCAGCGGAATAATACCACTGGTTGTCAATTTTTACCCAAGAAGATTCTGTCAAAGCACCGCTATTATTCAATAGGTAATCATTAAAGATAGTATTACTAAGCATGATACCATCTTGATTAAAATAGTACCAAACACCAGCTATTTTTTTCCAATTCAAAACTGGTTGATTATTCTCATAATAACGCCATTGGTTATTTTCTTTTTGCCAACCTTCTTTGTTAACTACTTCTACTACTGTTTCTTTTGAAGGTTGTTCTTTGGTCTCTGGAGTTTGAGAAGTTGCTTTTTCAGCTTCGCTTTGATTTTTCTTTTCATTGCTTACTGTATTCGTAGCAATCTTTTCTGATGATTGAACATTATTGGTAGCTTGAGAATCCTCGGCATAGACGGTCGTTTTTGCAAAACCTGCCATAGAGAGGGCAACTGTACTTGCCAGCAATATTTTTTTCATTCTTTTCTCCTTACAAATACCTAAATAGTGGATTTGATGTTTCTATATATTGTGTAAAAAACAGTAATTATCCACTATATTATACAATATTCTGTTAAATATAAAAGTAGTATCTTTCAGAAGAAAAGAACTTGTAATATTTTTAAAATATTTTAGAAATAAAAGTCAATAAAAAGTAGTCGAACATCAGCTGAACGACTACTTTTTTATAACATTATGCCTGACCATAGACTTCTTTGCGATTTGTTTTGGTTGCTTTAGTAGAATTCTTCCAAAGGTTTGGATTGATGAAAATAGTGACGATCGCTAGTATTGCAAAACCAATCCCAACATACCAGTAGGGTGCATCCAGAGTTGTAGAACGCCCTGAGAGATTGACAATTCCTCGGAAAAGTGTACCCGCTGTAATAATCGCTACTGCCGAATTCCATAGATTTAGACTAATACGAGAGAAATGAGGGAGAACCTTGAGAAAGATTGCCAGTAGAATCCCCCCTGCAAGAGGTGCTGCAAATAAATAGTGCATATGAACAGAAGTTTCTCCAAAACTAAAAGCTTCATAAATTCTAGAAAATGCAAAGAAGAAAATAGTGATTAGTGTATAAGAAATGACTGTTTTTTTAAACCGTTTTTTGCCAAGATTAGTAACCGATGTAGACAATGTCACTCACCGCCCTTTCTGAAATTTTGTTTCCACCAGTCGTTGGTTTATTGATAACCTGACCGTTGAAATAAAGTGTAGATGATCCACCGCCATCAAGATTGTAGGCAGTCTTTGCACCGTAAGATTTCATGACCTCAGCTAGCTGATAAAGAGAGAGTCCTTCACTTTCTGATGTACGTCCATCTGAAACAACGATGATATAGTGGTTTTCATCGATAATACCAATAGCTGTACGAGGATTTGAAGCCATTGCTTGTCCTACTTCTGTATTGGTATCAACTGCAATTTCACCATTTTCGACCAAGGCTGGTCCAAAAGCCAAGAGATTGACGACACCGTCATTTACTAGTTGCTCAGCTGATATCTGATCTTCGTAAATAATCTTAAAAGAGCCGTCTTTATAAATAGCTAAGTCGCCATTACTAGAATCTTCACGAACAGTATCACGATACACAACGCCATTACGGATAACATAACCTGTAGAGTTAGCACCATAGTAGTCCCCGTTTACTGCTAAAATGGCATTGTTATCAGCTGCAGTTACAGAGGTTTTTGCAGTTACGTTAGTTCCATAAGCATTTTGAGCAAAGGCAGTTTTCAGATAATCTGATGAGCTCAGAGTAATATCAGCAACGTAGACTTGTGTATTATTGACCGTCGTTTCAGACAAATTGACTGAAATATTGTCATCTTTATAACTAGAGTCAGTGACAGTAGCTGTCTTAGCAGCTTGACTTGCTGCTGCAGCATTGGAACTTGTGCTAGTTGTGGCAACTGTCGAGATAGTTTCAGCGAGGACAAAGGTCTTTAGCATTGAGTAACTAAAGGATCCTGTCAAGAGTAGGCCAAGAACTGAGGCGTAAGCATAGCGTTTCTTTAAAAATTTCATAATACAGTTGATGTCCTTTCCTTAAAGATGAATTTCTTCTGCACTGTCCAAGAGACAGCGAAGAGAAGGATGCCGACGATAACTTTGGCAATCAGAAGGTTGATTCCAAAGACTGTAAAGAAGAGACGAATCAGTAGCGTGTCTAAGACAAAGAGTCCGACTGCTAGACCAAAGTATCCCATCCCTGTTTTTACAAGGCTATCATCATTTTTAAATACTAGTTTTTTATTTGTAGAATAGTTAAAAATAGAGCTAGTTACACGAGCTACTCCGTTCGCTAGAAAGATTCGTAGACTCGTCGGAACTGTCGGCAAAATCAAAATTGCTAGGGCGTAAACGACATAGTCTACAACAAAGCTACTGAGAGATGATAAGGCAAATTTAAAGATATTTTTATAGATCATGAGCCCGTCTTGGATTGGGCGGAAGTGTGAAGCCTCATTGTCATTAATATAGACAGTTTCAATAGGAACTTCTAAAATCTCGTATTCTTTCGTTGCTTCGAGCAACATATTCATTTCATATTCATAACGTTGGCCTTCAATCTTAAGCATAAACGGTATCAAGTTTGTAGTAAAAGCACGAAGACCTGTCTGCGTATCTGTCACTCCTACTCCTGTTTGAAGCTTAAAGAGAGCTTTGGTTAAGCTGTTACCAAAACGGCTACGAAGAGGAACTTTTCCAAAAAAGGCACGTACACCCAAGATTAGCTTGTTTGGATTTTCGGAAGCTTTATTAGCCGTGCGGAAAATATCCCATACCTTGTGCTGTCCATCCGCATCTGCTGTGACAACCGTACCATAAATGTTTTGTTCTTGGATATAAGTAAAGGCTGTTTTTAGAGCCTGCCCTTTACCTTGGTTCACTTGGTGACGAATGACAGTAGCAAATTGTTTTGCTTTATCAAAGATTTTTTGGCACTTTGATGAACTGCCGTCGTCTATGACTAAAATATGAAAATCACTCTTTTCATGAATTTTTTCGATGAGTTTGATAAGTTTATTATCTGGTTGATAAGCTGGAATGACTATGTAGTTCATATCGATACCTCTTTCTTTGGTGATGGTATAACTATACAGAACATCGCTTAAAAATACCTTATATCAGTTTTCTTTAAGATAAGGTTTAAAAAACTTTAAGCTTAAAGAAAAGACTTATCAATTAATAAGAAATATGGTTTGAATTTTCAGAAAAAAATAAATATACAAATTTCAAAAAAATAAAATCTGTTTGGTACAGACTCTAACTATAGAAATATTAGGGACTACATAAAAAGCCATCCAATTTGGATGACTTTTTTTAAAACTATTTACTTAGTTCTCTGATTTTTTACTTTTTTTGAAAAGTGAAATACCAAAGATTCCAGCTAAAATAGCAAGAAGATTCATAGCTAATGGCGAATCAGAAGTTCCTGTATTTGGTAACTGAGGTTTTTCTGGAGCTGATTTTTGCTCAGTAGATTGAACATTTTCTGGTTGAACAGGATTTGGAGCTGGCTCTGGATTTGGAGTTAGTTTTGGATCCGGAGTTGGTTTTGGATCCGGAGTTGGTTTTGGATCCGGAGTTGGTTTTGGATCCGGAGTTGGTTCTGGATCTGGAGTTAGTTTCGGATCTGGAGTTGGTTCTGAATCCGGAGTTGGTTTCGGATCTGGAGTTGGTTCTGGATCTGGGGTTGGTTTTGGATCTGGAGTTGGTTTTGGATCTGGAGTTGGTTTTGGATCTGGCTCCTTCTCATACTCATAAATAACATGAGTTGTTCCTTCTTTTAGCTCACCTGTTTCTGGTGCAGATGTTGAAGAAACACCAACAAGATTGTATTTTTGACCATCTACAGTGATAGAAGATGGACGTTCATCCGTGTTCTCACCAGTATTATAGGTCACAAGTTTTCCATCAGATCCATAAATAGAAGTTAATGGTGTGTCTTTATAAGTTTCCTTGATAGATTGATTTGTTCCTTTGATCACATAATCCACCACTACATCTCCATAGTGAAGCGTAGAAACATCCTGGTCAGCCATATCTTCAAATTCTGAAGCATAGTATTTAACAGCAGGATTGGCTTTCAAAGTAAAAATTTTCACATAATTAAAGAAGGTCTCAGGATTAATATTAACATCATGAGGAATAGTTCTCCAATCACCGTTATTTGGTGTGATATGAGTATTTTGGTTTGAAACTGACCTAATTAGATGGTCATTCTGAACATAATTATCATCTACTAAACTTGGATTAGCTAGAGCACCATAAGTCAATTTCCCATTGCTGTCTTGATAATATGGTTGAATTTGATGATATTCTTCAAGACTTTGGCAACCTTCTTCATATGAACCAATCCCACCTTCTTGAGAACATTTCCAAGCAAATCTCACGTCGATTGGTAAGTACTTGATCTTCTTAGCTTCCTCCAAGGGTACGGTCACAGATACTCGAAGAGCTGTTGATCTCAATGTTTTTGAACTAACAGCATATGTACTAACTCTATCATTATAAGCTTCATAATAGCCATAATAGTCTGGATCAAAGGCAGAATCTTCATATTCCTTCATATTAACAACGGAAGGTTTCTTACCAGCTGCTAGTTCTTCTGAAGTTGGAACAATCTCCCCTTCATCAGTAGACTCACGATATTCATTATACGAACGCTCTTTCATTGGAACATTAACATCTACAGGATTTCCATTAGCATCACGAGTTCCAATCAAAGTGAAATCAGCTTTTGCACCTGAAATCTCAGGAATACGGATACGAATATCGCGAACAGTTTGACCTTCATCACTTGAGTGCATTCCTTTGAAGGCTACAGTGTAATTATAGACTACACTTTTACCATCTTCACTAAAATGTGCTGGAAGTCCTTCAATATTGACATAACCACCTTCATCAATGATATTGCTACCATCTGGTTCGCAACTAGCGCCTGGGACAGAGCCTGTTGAAGTCCCAGGAGGGCAAGTTGAACCTTCTTTCCCGACAGTTGTACCTTCGCTATTAGTTGAGATTTCTTCAGTTTTATGTGAGGAAGCATTGGCATCCTCTTCGTCTGATTTTAGTGAGGTGTCACTAGTAGGGGCTGGTGCAACCATATTGTCTACTGAAGAAGTGTTCTCAGCATCAGTTGAATTAGTAATACCTAGTGTCACTGAAACATTTGCTGGTTCGCTATTAGTTTCTTCAGCTTGAACTACTGACTGAGAAACCAAATTTAGAGCAAAGACAGACATTGTAATGATGCCAAATTTAGTGAGTTTTTTCATACACTTTTTCTCCTTATATGAAAGGGATCATGCATAAACAAAATCCTATTCATTGATATTACTTTCACATAAATTATACTATATAAACGCCTTAGTTAGCAAACAATTACCTAATAAAGACTCCTTCATTCGGTTTTATCTCTTAATTTTTCAACGAAGAGATAGGCTGCGGGACAGGTTAAAGTATTTTTGATAGTCAGATTATTGATTTGATAAATCTTTTTTCGGTCGGTATGTGGAAATTCCCGACAGGCTTTGGGACGGACGTCGTAGATGGAACACAGATTATCGCCTCCTAGAAATGGACAGGGCATCGATTTGAAGACCTTATCTCCATCTTCATCTACTTGCAAAAACTCAGCTTCAAAGGCTGGCAATTTCATTTTAAAGTATTTTGCGATACGTGTGATATCTGCTTCTTTGAAGTCTGGACCAAGACTCTTGCAACAGTTAGCGCAGGCTGTACAATCAATTTCAGTAAAAACTTCTTGATGAATTTCAAGGGCAATTTTATCCAAATTTTTAGGTGCTTTCTTTTTCAGATTTCCTAAAAACTTCCGATGCTCTTTTTGTTTTTGCAAGGCTAGTTGGTGATAATATTCGATATCGATTTCTTTTGACATAGTTTCTTTCTATTTTTTTAATGTTGATACAAATATTTGAGTTAATACATAAAATAAATTATGTAAAATTGCTTTAAGACATAATTTTAACAATAATGAGTCTCTCCATGCAGGACGAAAACTACTGCTATACTATCATTCTTTCTAAAAAAGGTTTGATGCAGTTGGTTAAAATGCCTTCTATCCAAGATTTTTGAGCGGACGATAGGTTTTCTGCATTTAAAGACTCCTTTAAAAAATCACGTACCTGGTCGGGTGCTATTTCAAACTCAAAAGCCTTCATTTTGTAGAAAAAATCAAATAGATTATTAGACAGATATTCTCTTGAAAATGGGATTTCTCCAGTTTTTCGATACATGGTTAAAAGTCGAGAAAAGCGAGCTTTTTCTTCGGGTATATCCTTAAAATACGAGTTAAGCAACCATACTTGCTTTTGTTTTCTTTCAAGAGGGTCTTGACTAGCAATGCGTTGATCCTTTTCAAGTTCTCTTTGGTACTGTTTTGATTTTATAGAACGTTCTGCACGATTTTTACCGAAGAGAATCTTTTCCCACTGGCGTTCTTCTAGAGTCAGTGTTTCGCTCAGTCCAAAGTAATCTTGATAGGCACGTTCAGCTGGTCCCATTGCTAGAACTAGATTATCCGCATATTGTTTAGCAATCTTGTCTCGCTTCTTTCGTTCCTTTTCAGCTTTGATGCGAAGTTCTTGCTCATAGTCAATTTTTTCTTTTCCTAGTTTAACTAGATAGAGTTGATCGTCAGATTTTCCAAGTAGAAAGGGTTTGATAAATTTCTCAAGGACTTCTTCCATCCGAGCTTTCTTCAAAGGCTCTGCCTTAGTCCAACTTCCACCTTGAAATACCTCCAAAAAGAGTTGATAATCCTTTTCTGGTGAGAATTGATTACCTCGATTTGAATTAAAAGCTCCCTTTTTCCATAGCCAGTTGATCAGTCGCTCATCAAAATCTGTTTTATTAACTCGAATGGCTTCTTTTTTCTGGGCCTTTCTGGTTAGATTTTCAAGCTTTCTGAGAAGTTTTCCCTCCTCTTCTAGCTGTTGATCTAGGCTAATTCTTTGGAAATGGCGAACACAGTCACTCCCAATGGGAAAGAGACGTTTGCCAGTAACTCCGTTAAAAAGTTCATAAGCATACTTAATAGCATTACCGCAGACACAATTGCTCCGACCGATTCCATTAAAAATCAAGGAAACTTCACTCCATTCTTTGGTAGCTTGTTCCCAAGTATCGGCTTTAGATGTCTCTAAAACTGCATCATATAAGTTTTTTCTAACAGGAATGGACATGATGTCTCCTTTCTTTTTAGAGTTTAACGACTTCTACTTGGTCTTTACCAAGTAGAATCAAATATTTCTCAACTGTTTCTATCTGATAAGAGCGAGATAGAGCCTCTGCATAGAGATCTAATTGTCCTCGATAGCGTTCAACAAGCTGACTAGCATGCTCATAACGGTCTGTCTTGTAGTCAAAGAGAGCAATCTTATCATTGTAGAGGAGATACCCATCTAAGATTCCACGGACAACAAAGTTTTCTTGGCTTTTCTCGTCTCTTTTTAACATTGAGAAAGGTTGTTCTCGATAGAGTTTATCTTGATTTGCAAGAATCTCTTGACCTAGAGCTGTATCAAAGAAGGACAAAATTTTTCCTAGATTGATTTTGGATTTGACATCCGAACTTACTTGAACTTGCTCTAAAGCCTCTTCTAAAGTCTCTAAAGTGGGGTTCTTTGCTAGATTAATTCTCTGCATGAGTTCATGGGTAGCACTACCAATCTCAGCACCAGTAACTTTCTTAGTTTTAGAGAAATCAGGAAGGTTGAATTGAACAGTGCTTTCTTTTAGTTGACTTTGACCAGCTACTACTACACCTTCCATATCCATGACTGGTTCATAGAACTTTTTAATCTGACTTGGCGTTTGAACACTTGGAAGATTAATTGCTGCTCGGTGGACTTGATTATAGACTTCCACTTCTTTCAGCATTTGTAGAGCCTCCTTGATAGTATCAGATTGGCGATTGTCTGCTTGGGATTGATCTTGAAGCTGGCTTTTAGTTTCCAATTTACCGATAGCTTCTTCTGTCAGTTGCTCTTCACCCTCGAAACGAACAATAAAGTGTAAGTCCTCTTTAGAAAAAGCTTGATAGATGGCCCAAATCCAGTCCTGGAAATTTTGAGCATCTAACCTGGTTTGACGAGTTAGGAGACCTTGCCCATTTGTCGGGTATTCTTTAGACTCCAACTTTTCCCTCGATCCCTTTCCGACTAGATAGAGTTTTTTCTCAGCACGAGTCATGGCTACATACAGTAAACGCATTAACTCAGAATAGCTTGCTAATTGGAGCTCATCTTCATTTTGAGTATAAGTCAAGCTTGGAATAGATAACTTAATCGTAGATGGAACGTATTCCTCTTTGGCATCTGTAGCAACTCTAGCAACATACTTGAGACCAAGGCCATTTCTTCGACTTAGGATGACCTCAGACATGGAATCTTGCTTGTTAAATTGCTGATCAATATTAAGGATAAAGACATAAGGAAACTCAAGGCCCTTACTTTTATGAATACTCATAAGTTCTACAGCATCCTTAGGTGGTGCTACAGCCACATTGGCAAGATCATGCTGGGCTTCCAAGACCTGATCTATCATTCGAATAAAGCGAGATAATCCCTTAAAATTACTCTTTTCAAACTGATCAGCTCGTAAAGCTAAGGCATAGAGGTTAGCCTGTCTAGACTGACCATTTGGCAAAGCACCGACATAGTCATAGTAAAAGCGGTCGCTATAGATTTTCCAAATGAGATCATAAAGTGAGTGCGTTTTAGAATACAAACGCCAAGCCTGGACGGTTTCCATGAAAAAGTCTAACTTTTTGTGTAATTCAGTCTTAATTAAATCCTTTTGGAGGCTAGTTTGTGCTTGAGCATTGACTAGTTTCTCGTAAAAGTTTTCTTGGACCTTATCCTCGGATTTTTGGAGAGCAAGACGAGCTAATTCATCCTCGTCAAAGTTAAACATTGGAGACTTCATTAAAGCCACTAAAGCGAAATCTTGAAGAGGGTTGTGGATGACACGAAGAGTATCCAACAGCACCTGCACTTCTAAAGATTGCAAATAATTGTTTTGAGCACCATCCGTCTTGACAGGAATACCATACTCAGACAAGGCAAGTAGAACCTGGTCATTGCGACTTCTGCTGGCAGTTAAGAGAGCCATGTCCTTGAAAGGTACACCCTTATCATTATGAAGATGAATTATCTCCTTAAGCACCATGCGCATTTCACCAGTTAATTTGTTGGTTGCAAGTTCCTCCTCATCATCAGAATCGCAATCATCCTTATCATATAAGAGAACTTCTGCTCTATTTTCTGGATCTGGTTTTATATCTGTATTCCCAAATACAAGTTGATGCATACCGTCATAAGAAATCTCTCCAACTTCCTCGTCCATAAGATGCTTAAAGACGTCATTAGTAGCATCTAGAACTTCTGAACTACTACGGAAGTTCTCCTTAAGGAGTATTAACTGACCTTCTTTGCTATCTTGAGCAAATCTATGAAATTTTTCGTTGAAAATTTGGGGATCTGCCTGTCTAAATCGATAAATGGACTGCTTAATATCTCCTACCATAAAACGATTATGACCGTTTGAGAGGAGTTCCAGCATTCTTTCCTGGATGTGGTTGGTATCTTGGTACTCATCGACCATGACTTCATGGAAGCGTTCCTGATACTCTTGTCGAACCTGAGAGAAGTTTTCCAAAATCTCAATGGTATAGTGGCTAATATCTGCAAATTCGAAGGCATTTTCTTCGCGCTTCCGTTGTCGATAGGCATCAACAAAATCCCTCATGAAGACTTGGAATGTCTTTGCCAAGTCCCAAGACTCTTGATGATATTCCTCCTGGAATTTCAATAATGTGATTTGGTCATTTAGTGCAATTAGCTTTTCAAACTTGTCTTTTCTCTCTTGGTTGTATGCTTCTTTCAGTTCTTGAAGTTCAGCCTTGCGACTGGCATTTGTAAGAGCACGACCTCCCTTATCCTTAGAGATACTAACAACTCGCTCTAGCACTTTTTGGATATTGTCAAAGGTTGATTTATGGCTTAAAGCACCGATTTCATCAAGAACTTGTTGGACAGATTCTAAATAAGCTGCTTTGCCAAATTCCTTGGCATCATTATCCAAATGGTAACGGAAAAAGCTTTCTAAATCCCAAAGTCTTTCTTTTATATCCTCTGCAAGTTTTTCTTTAGCAACCGTAAAATCAGCCTCTTCGAATCCTTTTAAGAAAGATTCCTGTAGCCAGGCCTGAGGATTGCTGGTGGATTGCAAAAAGTCATAAATCATATAGACCTGTTTACGTAGTCCACGCGCGTCTTTGCTTCTACCTGCAAAGTTCTTGACCAATCGACTAAAATTATCTTTATCCTTGCCTTGGTAGTGATGTTCAAAAACTTGTCGAAAAACCTCATTTTTTAAGAGAAGTTGTTCACTTTCATTCTGAAGAATGCGAAAATTTGGAGCAAGATCTAGTAGATATCCATGCTTGGCCAGGAATTTTTGGGTAAATGAGTCCATGGTTCCAATTGCAGCGTTTGGTAAATCAGCTAATTGTCTGCCGAGGTGTTTTTTTAGTTCCAGATCTTGGGTTTCTTGGATTTGTTGGCTGATTTTCTTTTCCAAGCGTTCTTTTAACTCGGTCGCTGCCTTAACGGTAAAGGTAGAGATAAAGAGTTGGCGAATTTCTACACCACGCGCTAGTTGGTCAAGAATCCGTTCAGCCATGACAAAGGTTTTCCCTGAACCAGCTGAAGCTGAGACCAGAATATTTTGACCAGAGCTATAAATAGCTTGAATTTGTTCAGCTGTTTTCTTAGGTTTCTTGTTAGACTGAGCTTCTGCTACTTGCAAGGCTGCAATCTCTTCTTGGGTTAAAAATTTCATCGCTCCAACTCCTCTCTGATTTTATTAAACCAAGCTTCCTTGGCATTGCTCTTGGCAACCTTATCTAATAATCTAGCCTGGCCTAGATGGTAATTAGCTTCAAAACCTGTAATAGCTTGATATTGTTGAACATAGGGTGCAATGCTTCTACCGTTTTCTGTATAAGGGTTGATCGCAAATTCACCAGATAAAATCTTCTCTGCCGCTTTTTTGTAGAGAAGGGCATTATAGTCCAACAATAACTGGAATTCCTCATCAGACAACTGATAAGTCTTATTTTTATTGTAAAACTCTCCAAGGTTTTTTATCTCTTTTTCAAGAAAGAGGCCTTGGTATTTCATAGTCTTATTGGTTTCTGCTACTGCTTTAGAAAGAGTTTTTGCAGTTTGCAATGACTGAATTGGTTCAGCCATTTCTAGGTACATAGCTCCAAAGAAATCCGTATTCCCTTCTTGCTTGAGGGCAGCTAGATAGGTTGGTAATTGCGAATTAAGACCATTATAAAACATAGGGAACTTGAACTGAGTCAAAGAAGACTTATAATCTACAACACCGATAGCTCCATCTGATTTTAGACGGTCAATTCGGTCAACCTTACCACGAACATAGACATTTCGTCCGTTATCTAATTGAACAAAGGCTTGGTCCTTGCCACCAAAGACGGCCTCTTCCTGAATGGTTTCAATTTCTGAATTATGACGCAGAATGTGTCCAGTAGCGCGTGCTACATCCAAAAGAACTTCCTGGGTTAATTGCGCTTCCAAACTTTCTTGATAAATGGCTTGAAACTCACGTTCTTGACTGGTTTCAGAGATTGCATGCTCTAAACGTCGATCAAAGGATTCATCGCTCGGCATTTTCAATGCCCGCTCAAAGATACGATGCAAGAAATTACCGTGACTTCTTGCATCAGGACGCAGACGCAATTCTTCTTGCAAGCCTAATACATAACGAAGGTAATAACTGTATTCATTACGGTAAAACTCCGTTAGTCCAGAAGTAGATAGATAGAAATCCTGATCTTGAGGATACAAGGCTTCCAGTGTATCATTAGCTAAAGCCTTGCTTTTCGGACTTGTTGGTAGGACGGGATTTTCCAAACCTTTGTCTTCCAACTTTTTACCCATCACACGAGCTAAAACCTTGACAAAGGTTAAGTCTTGGTCGCTTGTCTCCATCTCGCCTTGCTGATGATAGGCAACAAGACTAGACAAAAGGCTGTGATAAGAACCGATATCATCCTTTGATAGGTTTTTTCGATCGATTCTTTTTTCAATCTTGCTAAAACCAAAATCCTGCAATTCTTTCAGATAAACTGACTCTTTACTCTCATTTTCATTGAGTAAACTTGGTGCTGATAAGACTAATTGCTTCCTAGCAGAGTTGACCAACGAAAGCATAGTATAGCGATTCTTCTTAAGATTTTCATGACTAGCAATCAATAATTGAGAGCCTTCTTCAGTACCTTGGTTTAAAACTTCTCTTTCTTCATCACTTAAAAGACTAGTATTTTGGGTGATTTTAGGTAGATGGTCCTGGGTTAAGCCAAGTGCATAGATGTAATCAGAAGTCAAAGGCACAATCAAATCATAACTTTGCACCAGAACAGTATCGACTGTTGCTGGGATCGTACGATAATTAGACAAGCTCATGCCTGAATGTAGAAGAGCTAAGAAATCATCCAAAGTGACCTGAGAACCTTCAAATACAGTTGCAAATTGCTCCATTACGTGGCAAAAGGCCTTCCAGACCTCCTCTTGTCTTTCTTGCTCCGCTACTTCCATCGTTGCAGATAAGGTTTGTAATTGCTTGGTCAAATGAGCATCTTTCAAAAAGTTGTTCCATTTTGAAAGAAGATTCTCAGCTTTTTGCTTACGACTAGATAATAAAGTTTCTAATGGATTTAGAACACGAACACGAAGCTTATTTAATTTTTCTAAATCAAATTTCCCATGATGATTTTTTGTGAATTCTTGTTTAAAACTAGAAAGACCATCAATCCCTAGATAACGAAGATATTGTTCAAAGCTATCAATTTCCTCTTGACTAAGGTCAGTATGCAAACCGGTGCGTAGGAGATTAATCAAATCTTCCTGACGGAAATTGTATCGTTTCAAACGTCCGATAGATTCTACAAATTGCGTTAAAGGATGATGAGCCATGGACTCACTCTTGCCCAAATAAAATGGAATCTGATACTGATTAAATATTGTCTGCAAAGACAGTTTATAAGACTCTACATCTCCTAGCAGGATTCGAAAATTCTTATAACTAAGTTCTGAATCTTGATGCAATTTCTGGCGAATGCTTCGAGCAACTAACTCCAGCTCTTCTTTTTGTGTCAGACAAGACCAGATTTGCAAGTCATTTCTATCTTCGTCATTCACATCTAAATTAATTTCGGAATAATCATAAGCACTTTCGAGTAATCTTGAGGCTTTAGCAAAGGCATCAAGTTTCTCATGTTCTTGACATGCATCTTCTGCCTTAGTCTGATATTTAAAGGCTAAATGATGCAAAAACTCAACACTGGCTTGATAGAGGTTCCCTTCAGTAAAAGGACTTGTATAAGCTTTTTTAGTCGCATAAACCCCAATGATAATCTCAACACCCTTACGATAAAGTAGATCCACTAGGTGTTCTTCTTCTGCAGAAAATCGGGTAAAACCATCAATGACTAGGGCAATCTTACTAAAATCACTACTTACTTTATTTTCTTCGATAGCATTGATCAGATATGATAATGGGCTTCCTTGTGAAACTTGACCTTGATTCAGATAAGCTGTTACCTTTTCAAAAATTAAGAGTAAATCAGAACGTTTATCAGCGTCAGCTAGACTTTCCAAGTCCAAGAAACTCATCTTAGCGGTTGTCATTTCGTGATAAATTTCAATCAATTGCTGGATGAATTGCGGATCTTGCTTAATAGCCCCGTAAACACGCAAATCCTTAGCGTCTATCTCAGACAAACATTTAGAGAAAGCCATACCCAGACCAATATCATCGAGACTTGACTTCGCGGGTATATCGTTTAAAACCAGATAACGAGCCATTTGAGCAAAGCGCGTGACTGTGATCGCAAAAGAAGCCTGCTGACTCAAGCACTCCAGCACGGCACGTTCCTTTTCAAAAGAAAGAGAGTTAGGAGCTATGTAAAAGACTCGTTTGCCTTGGGCAACCAGTCCTTGAGCCTCCTTGGTCAGGATTTCTGTCAAAGAAGTCCGAATGTCGGTATAAAGTAGTTTCATCTCTGCCTCATTTGATTTTTTCATTACCTTTCATTATACCATTTTTTTACTGCTAATCCTATAAATAGAGAGTTCTTAAACTACTGATAAAAAGTAAAATACCGGAAATCTCCGGCATTGATTGATAAGCACTAACTTCATGAAAACAAGAGTACCCATAAATCCCAAGATGCTGTAACGTTAATCATGAGATGGAGCAAAATGGGATAATAGAGAGAATGAGTTTTTCGGTAGAGGAATGCACAAATTGCTCCTCCACTTGCATAGGTGAAAAAGGCGAGTGGTGTTAAACCTGAACTGACATGCACATAACCAAAGACACAGGCTGATAGCAAAACATCTCCATACCATGGTGAATCTTTCAGAAATGTATTCATCAGAACTCCTCGATATACCAATTCTTCTGTAATTGGTCCTAGCATGCAAACAATAAGTAAAAGATAAGGTAACTCTTGTCTCCCTGTCATCTCAATCAATTCATTTAAAGCCATTTGATTGGACGTTGCTGGGGTTAAAAAGGAAAACACAATTCCTGAAAGATGACTGACTCCATAAGCAAAAAGCAAATAAACTGGATATCTCCATTTCCACTTCAACTCAAGAATTTTCCTACCTTCGAATACTAGTAAATAAAGAATAGCTATAAAAGTAACGATGAGCTCTAAAAAAGCAAGAATCAAGAAATACTCTCGACTAGCAACTACAAATCTAGCTGTAAAGTTATTAAAAATCCACCAAAACCAAGTCTTCCTATAAATAATTACTAACAAGGCTAGTAAAATCTGCACAACTCTTTTTTTCATGTTAAATCCTTTGATTTTTTATCCATTATCAGTATAATATTAAATATATTACTAATTTAGTATATCATATTTTTGTTCTCTATCTACTAAAAACCTAAATAGAAATGGCATTTCACTCAGCTTTAGACTTATTTGCCTCAAAATATGCTATAATATAGGCAAAACACGTGAAGAGGAAATACTATGATTAAACTACTTGCTCTTGATATGGACGGTACTCTACTCAACGAAGCCAAGGAAATTCCTCAGGCTCATATTGATGCTATTCATAAAGCTATCGAAAAAGGTGTCAAACTGGTTCTCTGTACTGGTCGACCTCTCTTTGGAGTTCTTCCTTACTACAAGAAACTCGGTCTTGATTTGCAAAATGAATTCGTTATTGTCAATAATGGTTGTTCTACCCACCAAACCAGTGATTGGAGCCTTGTTGACTGGCGGGAACTTAGCAAATCTGACATCGAATACCTCAATGATCTTGCTGAAAAGAGTGAGGTTCAATTGACTCTTTTTGATGAGGAACACTACTTCGTTCTCGGAGGGAAACCAAATCCTATCGTTCAATATGATGCGACACTTGTCTTTGCTGACCTGACTGAAATCTCACTGGAAGAAGCTACTAGTGGTAAATATCGTATGTTCCAAGGAATGTTTTTAGGAACAAAAGAACAAACAGATGACTTTGAACAACGATTTGCCGATGAACTTTGTCAGAGATTTAGCGGTGTTCGTTCTCAACCAGTGATCTACGAAGCCATGCCACTCGGTACAACCAAGGCATCTGCTCTTTCTCGTTTGGCTGAGATTTTAGATATCCAACCTTCTGAAATCATGGCTATGGGTGATGCCAATAACGACATTGAGATGCTAGAGTTTGCTGGGCTTGGGATTGCCATGGGAAATGCTAGCGACTATGTCAAATCTCTTGCTGATGCCGTAACTGCCAGCAATGAAGAAGACGGTGTTGCACGCGCTATTGAGAAATATATTTTGTAGAAAATAAGCCCAGTCAACTAGTATTTCTAGCCAACTGGGCTTTTATTTTTTTTAGAAACTTAAAAACTTTAGAAACTCTTTAGAAATGCTTGACGATTCTTTGATATCTATGCTTTATACTAGAGTTATAAAAATAAAACATCTTAAATGTTAAAGGAGAAAACTATGAAAACAGTCCTCGAAATCCATGGCTTGTCCAAACAATTTGGCAAACAACCCATTCTACAAGATCTTAATCTCTCAGTAAAAGAAGGAGATATCTATGGACTTATCGGAAAGAATGGGGCTGGTAAAACAACTTTGATTAAAATCATTACCCAATTATTATCTGCTGACCATGGAACTATTTCCCTATTTTCCAGTCAAGGGTATAAGGAGTGCACGAAAGCCCTATCTCGAGTAGGTTCAGTCATTGAATCCCCAGTAGCTCACAATCATTTAACAGCCTATCAAAATCTAAGATACTATTGTACTATTCGACATATCCCAAATGCCGATCAAGTCATTCAGGAAACATTAAAGTATGTGGGGTTAACAGATACAGGAAGAAAAGTTTTTCGAGATTTCTCTCTTGGAATGAAACAACGCCTAGGCATTGCGATTGCCCTCCTATCAAAACCAGACTTTCTCATCCTTGATGAACCTATCAATGGACTTGACCCAATCGGTATCAAAGAGTTTCGTCAAATGATTCAACGTCTGAATCAAGAACTAGGAATAACAATCCTCATCTCTAGTCATATCTTGTCAGAACTCTATCTGGTTGCCAATCGCTTTGGAATTCTGGACCAAGGGAAGATCATTCGAGAAATCAGTAAGGCCGAATTTGAGACACTCAATGAAGACTATATTGTTCTGAAAACAAGTGAAAAAGAAAAAGCTAGTCAAATCTTAAAAGACAAAGTGCGTCTTGAATTTAAAGTTGTTAATTCAGATAATGAGATTCATATTTTTAGCCATGAACAAGATGTCAAACGAATTCTCAAAGAACTTACTCTAGCAGATGTCGCTGTTGATGAGATTTACTATGCTCGTCAAAATCTTGAAGAATACTTCACACAATTAGTAAAATAGGAGGAAGAACATGATTCATACAATTCAAGCAGACTTTTACCGTCTTTTCCGTTCCAAAGGTTTTTGGATTACAGAGATTGTTCTCTTTGCACTCATGTTAATGGGAGCTACTATTGGGGCTACAGGACATCTAATGTCAGTTGATACAACGCCCCCAGAATCAGAAATTCCAACCCAAGGTTGGAATGGTGTGCAAGCCCTGATTAACGCATCTAGTCAAGGTTCAAACCTCGTTTTTCTCTGTATTATCCTTGCTTGCCTCGTTCTGGGAGTTGATCTTATCGGAAAACTCTATAAAAACAGTTTGACAGTGGGAGTTTCTCGTACAGAATTCTTCCTAGCTAAGTCTGTTGTATTAGCCAGTATCGCTCTAATGCAAATTCTTATTAGCCTAGTTATTGCTTTCGTACCAGCAACTATCCTAAACGGGGTAGGAACGATGCCAGAAGGATTTATTGGCAATCTCCTTCTAACGATCGGCCTTCAATTCCTCTGCCTTCTTGCTTGGCTTTCCATTATTTCTTTCATTCTCTATGTGACTCATTCCTATTTGGCTGTTTTCATTGGCTATTTAATCAGTTCTATCTTGCTTTCAACGCCGATGCTTATCTTTCCAGATATCGAAATTTTACGCTATTTATCCTTAAATGTTGCCTATGCCATGACTGCCTATAGTCAGGCTGTTCTATACACCATTATCGTTACAGTGACTGTTATTCTATTCTTTACCGTTAGTGGACTTGCTGTTTTCAAGAAGAAAAGCTTATAAAAATGACCTCCTCTGTTCAAAAAGAGGAGGTTTCTTGTTTTAAAAAAGGATCTTAACTGTAAACCAAGCACCATCTGTACTTAGTTGTAGTTCTGCTCCAAGGAGATGAGATAGTTCTTCAGTAATATAAAGACCTAAACCAGAGGATTCTTCTGTATCTGAGAGATTTTCAGAGTAAAATCGCTGACTGAGATTTTCAATTTTGCGAATGGGTTGTTTGACCAGATTTGAAATTTCCAAACAAATGTGATTGTCCACTTCCTTCAAAGAAAATCTCGCTTCATCCTTACCATGTTTTAAAACATTGCCAATGAGATTTTGCAACATACGGTCTAATAAATCCGAATCTGTCAGTAAATACAAACCTGGTTCTACTTGCAAATCAAGGTCAATCTTTGCCGTCTGAAAAGAATCATAATAGGTCAGCAATTTTTGCGTCATAAATGTCGAGACTTCTAACTCAGATAAGTCAGGTTTAACTGCTCCTTCCATTAACCGACGATAGTCCAAAAGAGCCTCTAGACGTTTTGAAACTTGATTGAGATGATGGGAAATTTTTTTCAAACTCTCAGACTCAGGATTTTCTGTTTTAAGCAATTGCTGAGTGTAACCCGACGCAATCGTTAAAGGAGTTCGAATATCGTGGGCAATATTGCTAATAGCCATGTCTAAAGTCTGTTTTTCACGCTTCATAATCAAGCGTGACTGCTCAACTTCTTGAAAGAGATGATTGATTTGCTGGTAAAGATGTAAAAAATCCTTGGAGAAAGTTGACACTCCGATTCTCTTCATACTTCCAGTCAGAATCTTATCTTCAATCTGTTGGCTCAAGTTAACGAGTGCTAGATGATAGCGAATCAACCATATCGTCAATAGGATAATGACCAGCACTAGTAAAGATAGTAAAATGTAGATCATTGCTCATCTCCTTTTAACCGAACACCAACTCCCCAGATAGTCTCAATATACTCTTGCTCTGGATCCAGTTGGCCTAATTTTTTACGGAGATTACTTAAATGAGTGTTGAGAGTATTATCGCCTGGTAAATAAGTATCCTCCCAGACCAGCTCATAGAGTTCTTCTTTCGTGAAAATTTTCTTAGGATATCCCAGTAAGGTTTGGAGAATCAAACATTCTTTCTTAGCTAGGCGAATAGTTTCCTGGCTATTTTTGATTTCAAAACTATCTGCATCAAATTGAATATTTTTTAACTGTTGAATCAACTTGTTAGGATGTTCGATTTCAGCTGATTGCTTATCACTATTTTGACGTAATTGAACCGTAACCCTAGCAAAAACTTCATCCAAATCAAAAGGCTTTACGATATAATCATTGGCACCATCTAAGAGATATTGGCTGATGAGCTTCTTATCACTTAGGGCAGTTAGCATGATGACAGGAACTGAGCTATCTTTTCTAACGGCTTTTAAAACTTGATCGCCATTTTTGCCTGGAAGCATAATATCTAACAAGATTAGATCAATGCCACCTTGCTCAAATCGAATCATCCCTTCGGTACCAGAAAAAGCTTGAATCACCTCATGTTCCTCAGAAAGAAGAGTTTTCAAAATTTCTTGAATCTCATTATTATCTTCAACGATAAGTATTCTAGCCATAAACACCAACCTTTCTAATAGTATTATATCATGTTTTTTTAGGAATTTCGGATAAAGAAAAACTCTCCTTCATGCTTAAATACGAAGAAGAGTTCATTAGCTATATTAAATTAAAGCTGTCAATGCGGTAATAAGTCCAAAAATGATACCTGGTGCATTAGCTGCTGCCAAAGGAATATCACGTTCTTTTTTAAAGAGACCGTAGTAAACCCAAAGACTGCAGTTAAGTGCAGCTACTGCTGGTTGGATAAAGTTTCCTTTTTGACCCGCAAGGTTATTCATAATTTGTGGAATATAAGAGACATACATCATTACAGACATAAAGGTTGCAATCCAACCCAAAATTTTCATTTGTTTTTCAGACATTTTCTTCTCCTTTCAAAAACAGTCTCAATTATACACTATTTTTAAAATCGTGTGAGCAAAAAAACTTTTTGTTATGAAAATGTAAATTATCACAAGAGTGTGATAAGAGTATTCGTAAAAATGGCGGTGGGACAGAAATCAATAGACAAAGTCTCGATTTCGTAGTCCCAGCCCCGCGAGGATGATTAGGAGCTTTTTTGGAGTCTAAAAGACGAACAAAAAGTTCAATCAACTACCGCGTCAAAGTTTCATTGCTAATAAAAAGTGAGGTCGGAATCTTTTGTCTCAACCTCAATCTTATTCATTTAGATAACTTACTTTTTCTCAATCGGTGCAACACTGGCCAAAAGTTTTTTCAAACCGACTTCTGGGAAGTTGATTTTTAGTTCCTGTGTTGATCCACTACCTGATACTTCAAGGACAGTCCCTTCACCCCATTTTTTATGAAGGGCAATATCACCAATAGACCAGCTGGTTTCACTTGAAGTTGATTTTGATCCAGTAGCAAATTGTCCAAAAGGTAGTCCTTTTGAGTCAATGGATCTTGGTGCTGCATTGCGTTTGCGATCTTGTAGAGCTTGAGCTAGGCTCATGCCTTGACCAAAGGCGACACCACCACTGCTATAAGATGCTTTGAAGCTACTATTAGCTGGACGAGCCAAACCTTGATAAGTTAACAAATCTGAACTAATCTCATTGATAAAGCGTGTTGGGCGATTATAGTTCGTTCGACCAAACAGCAAGCGTGAGTTAGCATTAGTCAAATAGAGAATTTTCTCGGCGCGCGTGATTCCTACATAGGCCAAACGGCGTTCCTCTTCTAGTTCGTCCACATCTTCTGCTGCACGACTAAGTGGAAAGACATTTTCTTCCATCCCAATCAAGAATACAACTGGAAACTCCAGTCCCTTGGCAGCATGGAGCGTCATCAAGGTTACTTCTGATGTTTCCTGACTGCCAGAGTCTGTATCTGCAATCAAGGCCAAGTCATTGAGGAAGCGACTGAGTTTATCCAGTCCAGTTTCCTCTTCTTGATTATCTGGGTTATCATCGAAATTCTTGGTAACAGAAAGGAACTCCTCGATATTTTCAACCCGAGCCTTGCTTTCCAAAGTCGCCTGGGCATTGAGAATATCCACGTATCCTGTCTTTTCCAATACTGTTTCTACTAACTCAGTAATGCTTAATTGATCCAGTTGCTCCCGTAAATCAAGAATCATATTGGCAAAATCCCAGATAGACTGGGCTGCCTTACCTTTAATTCCTGATAACATGATGTTAGCTGAAGCATCTAGCATAGACATTTCTTGCAAATTAGCAAAATCACGAATCTTCTCAACAGTACCTGGGCCAATTCCACGCTTTGGTTCATTGATAATGCGTTCAAAACTGATATTGTCACTCAAATTGGCAATGAGATTCAGATAAGCGATAATATCACGAATTTCCTTACGGCTGTAGAATTTTGTTCCACCAACCATGGTATAAGGAATATTGGACTTAAGCAAAGCTTCTTCAATCGTACGAGATTGGGCATTAGTACGGTAAAGAACTGCAAAGTCCTTGTGGAGGAAGTTTTGGCTTCGACCAAGTTCATCAATGGTTTTGGCTACAAAGACTGCCTCGTCTTGTTCATCATTAGCACGATAGTAGACAATCTGTTCCCCATCCGCATTTTGAGTCCAGAGATTCTTAGGACGGCGATTTTTATTGTTTTTGATGACATCATTAGCTGCTTGGAGGATGGTCTTGGTTGAGCGGTAATTTTCCTCCAACAAAACAACCTTGACTTGAGGATAATCCTTCTCAAAGTCCAAGATATTCTGCATATCAGCACCACGCCAACCATAGATAGACTGGTCTGCATCCCCAACTACACAGATATTTTGAAAGCGTGAAGCCAGGAGTTTAACTAATTGATACTGGGCATGGTTGGTATCTTGATACTCATCAACGTGGATGTACTGGAACTTCTGCTGATAATAAGTCAAAACATCAGGATTTTGGTCAAAGAGACGCAAGGTCAACATGATTAAATCATCAAAGTCCACCGACTCTGACTGACGAAGTTCTTTCTGATAAGCCGAATAACACTTAGCTACAATTTGTGTGTACATATCTCCTGCCTGGGCAGCATAAGCCACATCGTCAATCAGATCATTCTTAGCATTGGAGATAGTTCCCAAAATGGTGCGTTCATTCCATTTTTTAGGATCCAAGTTCAACTGCTTGAGAATACGTTTCATGAGCGTCCGCTGCTCCCCTGGATCCACAATCGTGAAATTGCGATTGTAGCCAATGTGGTCCGCATCGCGCCGTAGGATACGCACGCACATAGAGTGGAAGGTAGCGATCAAACAATCCTGAGTAGCTGGATTAAGTCCATAAGCACGCTCCTTCATTTCACGCGCAGCCTTATTGGTAAAGGTAATGGCCAAGATATTCCATGGGTTTACCATCTTTTCATCAATTAAGTAGGCAATACGGTGGGTTAAAACACGAGTCTTACCAGATCCAGCACCCGCCATGATCAGCAACGGACCTTCAGTCGTTTGAACAGCCTCAGCTTGACGTTCATTCATTCCCTTTAATAATTCGTTCATTTTCTCTTCCTTATTCTTCAAGTCAATGTTTCTATTATATCAAAAAAGTTTGAAAATAACTTTTCTCAGAAGCCTTCTGACTACTTTAGAAGATTATACAAGAAAAGAACACTGGATGAGTGTTCTTAGTAATTATTCTATTAATCCTTTATAGACTGCAAAAGCGTCATTAGGGCTTGGGCAGAACGACGTCCTGCTTCTACGATAAATTCATCAAAGGAAACGGATGCTTCATGGTTGGCATTGTCACTCATGGCACGAACGACTAAGAAAGGTAGGTTCAAAGCGTGAGCTGCTTGAGCAATAGCTGCCCCTTCCATCTCTACAGCAAGAACTTGAGGGAAGTGCTCTTTTATCGCTTTGATTTTATCTTCTCCAGCAACAAAACTGTCTCCTGTCGCAATTAAACCTAAATGCCAAGTTTGTTCCAGTTTAGACAAACTCTCTTGAATCAAACTGATAAACTTTTTGTCTGATTCAAAATAGAGAGGCTGTTGAGCCATTTGACCGTAATCATAGCCAAAGGCAGTCACATCAACATCGTGATAGGCAAGCTTGTCTGCAATCACTACATCGCCTACTGCAATCCCATTTGCCACTGCACCAGCAGATCCAGTATTAATCACTGCATCCACCTGAAAGTGATCCGCTAAGATAGCGACACTCATAGCAGACATGACTTTTCCGATTCCACTCTCTACAAGTACAAGCTCGACAGAACCAATCTTACCAGTATGATAGCTGTTTCCCAGAACCTTTTCTTCGCTGGCATCGTCCAAGTGTTGAATCAAGTAAACTAGCTCTTCTGGCATAGCTGCTATAATTCCAATTTTCATGATAGACCCCTTAAATAAATCTCATTGCTAGAATCAACAAAATCAAGAGAAAAATAACTGCAAATAGAATTTTATTCAATTTAGAATTAAAGACATTTCTCTTAGTATTTTCAATCCGACGACTTTTGTGAATAGAAGGTTCAACTTCGATGGTCAGTGTATCCTGGCTAAAACTATGATCTCTGGTTCGTGAATAGCCAAAATTTTGAGAAGAAGTCGGTAAAATCTTAGTTTCCTCATCATCTAGCAAGGGAGGACCCGAGATGTCCTCTCCTCGATTGGCACGTTCAATCATTTCATCTGTTAATAAAGGTTTACCCATGGGTTCCTCCACTATTTTTTTGTAATTCCCAGTACTGGATAGCCATGATGGTCTTGGCATCACAAATATCTCCTGACTGGATCAGTGCTTTAGCTTGGTCAAGATTGACTTCAAGCAACTCCAAAGTCTCATCTTCATCCTGAGGACGAGGATTTTCAACTTTTGTCAAATCGCTTGCCAAGTAAAGTTTTAAGCGCTCGTTACAAAATCCAATCGCTGAGTAAAAATCATAGAGAAGGCTTAATTTTCCAGTATAGGCTGCCTCTTCCTCTAACTCACGAAGGGCTGCTGCTTCTGGATCTGCATTCTCCCCGATTTCAAGTTTACCTGCAGGAATTTCATAAGAGATTTTTTCAATTGCCTTGCGATATTGTTTAACAAGGACAATCTTATTTTCTGGAGTGACTGCAAGGACACAAACTGCTCCATTGTGGAAAATCAAATCACGTTGCGCTCTACCTTTGCCAGAAGGTAGTTCAACCTGGTCTTGAACCAATTGGAAGATTGGTCCTTTATAGATTTCTTTACGACTTATAGTCTTTTCTTCGAATTCCATCGTTAGCTCCTATTTATTGTTAGGATGATGAGGGAGGCGAGTTGCATATTCATCCTTATTGACTTGACGACCTCGTCCAATAGCAATGGCATCAGCTGGGACATCCTTAGTAATGGTTGAACCTGCTCCAACAAGAGAGTTATCTCCAAGTTCTACTGGAGCAATGATAGTTGAATTAGATCCAACGAAAACATTGTTTCCAATGGTTGTTTTAAATTTGTGTTGACCATCGTAATTTACAGTGATCGTTCCTGCACCGAAGTTGACATCACTACCAACCTCACAGTTACCAATATAAGTTAAATGACCAGCTTTTGTATTCTCACCAATGCTAGATCCTTTGACTTCTACAAAGTTTCCAATGTGCACATCTTTTGCAAGGCTTGATCCTGGACGGATATGAGCATAAGGACCAACTGTAACGCCATCAGCAACTGAGCTTTCCTCAATCATTGAATTGGTAATCACTGCTCCTGCTCCGATACTACTATCAACGATATAAGTTCCGTTGGTCAAAACAGTTCCTGTACCAATCTTACTAGAACCTTTGAGGGTTACATTTGCTTCGATTTGAACTTCTGGAGCGATCTCAACATCAATGTCAATGTAAGTAGCTTCAGGATTCACAAAACTAACCCCATTGACCATATGCGCTTGGTTAATACGACGACGCATAATGCCTTCAGCTGTCGCAAGGGCAACACGGTCATTAACTCCGAGACTTTCATCAAAGTCTTTTAGAGTATAAGCACCAACTTTTTCCCCTGCTTCACGGAAAATGCCAATGACATCAGTGATGTAGTATTCGCCTTGAGCGTTATTGGTATTGATATTCTTAAGTGCTTCAAAGAGACGAGCATTATCAAAGACATAGGTTCCTGTATTGATCTCCTTGATTTGTTTTTCAAAATCAGTCGCATCTTTCTGCTCCACGATACGAAGTACTTCAGCATTCTCGTTACGAACAATACGACCATAACCAAACGGATCTTCAGCTTCTGCCGTAAGGATTGTAGCTACATTCTTGTGATTTATGTGGAAATCAATCAAATTTTTAAGACTTTCCCCAGTGATTAATGGTGTATCACCAGCGATGACCAATGTTTGACCAGAAAGACCTTCAAGAATTGGCTCAGCCATCATGACTGCATGACCTGTACCTAATTGTTCAGACTGTCTCACAAAATCAGTTTGACCAGCTAAAACTTGTTCAACTAGCTCTGCCTTATGACCAACAACCGTTACTGTTTTTTCAGGCTTGATTGCCCCTACACTACGAAAAACATGCTCCAGCATAGAAATTCCTGCAACCTTGTGCATGACTTTTGGTAGATCTGATTTCATACGAGTACCTTTACCCGCTGCTAAAATAACTGCATAATTTGACATATTTTTCTCTTTTCTATAGAAATTCCCTTATATTATATCATAAATTTGTTCATTCAAACACAAAAGAGGGCAAATGCTTTAAAACATCGCATTCTCTACATGATTTCGAGTATTTTTTTTTGATTTTTTTCACCATTTACGATACACTATAAAAGTATGAGAAAGAAAATAAATCCTGTTTTTATTTTTACTGTATTAGCGACTATCGTGGGTATTTTAATCATTAACAGACCCAAGTTTGAAGACCATCCAGTCAAAACAAAGCAAAATCCAGTTCAAGTAGAAACTCAAGCTTTACATAATATCAACAAGCCGATTATTGATGTTTCTGGCTGGCAAAGACCATCTGAGATTAATTATGACACCTTAACTCAAAATATTTCAGGTGCGATTGTTCGGGTTCATAGTGGAGCTCAAGTTTCTATTGATGAAAACGATGCTTCATTCAAAAATGGAGTCGATAAGGCTTATAAAGAACATATCACTGAATTCCAAAAACGAAATGTTCCAGTTGCTGTTTACGCCTATGTAGCTGGAAAAAATGTCGAAGAAATGGAAAAAGCTGCTGAAGCCTTCTATAACGCCGCTTCTCCTTACAATCCTAGCTACTATTGGCTTGATGTTGAAGCAAAGACTATGTCTGACATGAATCAGGGAGTTGAGGCCTTTCGTGCCAAATTAGCTTCATTGGGAGCAAAAAATATTGGTATCTATGTTGGTGTTTACTTTATGGAGGAACATAGTATCAGCGTTGATAATTACTCGGCTATCTGGATACCTTCCTATGGAACCAACTCAGGTTACTATGAAAGTGCTCCAAAAACAGATCTTGACTATGATCTTCACCAATACACTTCACATGGAAATCTTGGTGGATTTGAACATCACCTCGATTTGAACCTTATTTCTTCATCAAAGAACAAGGAAGAAACCTTTAGAAAACTGTTTTTGAATCCTTAATCACTATCACCATAAGCAAGTCAGGCATTGCTTTCTGCTTGCTTTTCTTTATTTTTCAGTATTAAATCACTGTTTTATCTATATAGAATATAAATCTCGGAGGCCCTCTATGTTATCATGGCTATCAAAAATTATTAAAGGAATTGTAATCGCCCTAGGTTTCATTCTACCAGGGATTTCTGGTGGCGTTCTTGCCGCTATCTTGGGAATTTATGAGAGAATGATTCGTTTTCTTGCCCATCCTTTTAAGAATTTAAAAGAAGATGTGCTCTTTTTCCTTCCTGTCGGTATTGGGATGTTACTGGGCATCGGACTTTTCTCTTATCCAATTGAGTATCTTTTAGAAAATTATCAAGTTTATGTATTGTGGAGTTTTGCTGGAGCTATCATTGGTACCATCCCAAGTCTTGTCAAAGAATCAACTCGTGATTCTGATAGAGATAAGGTTGACCACATATGGTTTTGGGTAACCTTCATCATCTCAGGTCTTGCCCTCTACGCCTTGAATTTTGTAGTTGGTTCTCTATCTGCAAGCTTCCTTAACTTTACACTGGCTGGTTGTTTGTTGGCGCTTGGAATTTTGGTTCCAGGACTTAGTCCTTCCAATCTTCTCTTGATTCTTGGTCTTTATGGCCCTATGTTAACAGGGTTCAAGACTTTTGATTTGTTAGGAACCTTCTTACCAATTGGGATCGGACTTCTTATCACTCTGATTATCTTCTCAAAATTCATGGACTATGCTCTTCGCCTTTATCACTCACGTGTGTATCATTTTATCATTGGAATTGTACTATCAAGTACTCTATTGATCCTTATTCCAAACGCTGGCAATGCTGAAAGTATCAGTTACAGTGGTTTGTCTCTAGTTTCATATGTACTGATTGCTTTCTTCTTTGCACTAGGGATTTGGTTGGGAATCTGGATGAGTCAATTGGAGGATAAGTATAAATAATGGCAAAAAAAGTAAAAGTCAAGAAAACTTTGGTTCAACAAATTTTAACCAAAGCAGGAATAAACCATACAGGTATTCAAATTAATGCACTGGAAGGTGAGATGCCTCAAGGTTATGAAAAGAGTCAGATTTTTAAGACTTTAGCACTTCTGGGAGATAAGACTGGACCCATTATCGGCATCCTTCCTATCACTGAACATCTTTCTGAAAAGAAACTGGCTAAGATTTCTGGTAATAAGAAAGTCAGCATGATTCCACAAAAAGACCTAGAAAAAACAACAGGCTATATCCACGGTGCCAATAATCCAGTTGGGATTCGTCAAAAACATAACTATCCTATCTTTATCGATCAAACTGCTCTTCAACTGAAGGAAATGATTGTTTCCGCAGGGGAAGTAGGCCATAGTATCATTATCAACCCTCAAGATCTAGCAACCTTTGTTAAAGCTGAATTTGCAGATATCTTGGAGGCAAGTAACACATGAAATTCTATTTTATTCGTCACGGTAAAACACTTTGGAATCTTGAGGGACGTTTTCAAGGAGCAAGTGGTGACTCTCCACTCCTTGAGGAATCCATTGAGACCTTAAAAAAATTGGGGCAGTATCTCCAAGAAACTCCATTTGATGTGATTTATTCTAGTGATCTTCCTCGGGCTAAAACTTCTGCTCAAATTATCCAAAGTCAACTGAAAAACAGCTGTCCATTAGAAGAGATACCCTCACTAAGAGAATGGCAACTTGGAAAACTTGAAGGTGCAAAATTTGCAACCTTAGAAGCCATCTATCCCGAGCAATTAAAAGCTTTTCGTACTAATCTAGCTAAGTTTGATTCGACTATGTTTGGTGCAGAGTCTGTCTATCAAACAACTCAGCGTACCACTCAATTTATCAAATCATTAGAGTCCAAACCTTTTGAACATGTCATGATTGTTGGTCACGGAGCCAATCTCACAGCCAGTATTCGAACTCTTCTAGGATATGATACTCCGCTACTTAGAAAAGATGGGGGTCTAGCAAATGCTAGTGTTACTATTCTGGAAACCCAAGACTTTACAAACTTCAACCTCATAGTCTGGAACGACACTTCTTATCAAGATAATAACTGAACTTAACAATCACTGTTAAGTTCTTTTTAGATTTTGTAGAATATCCGTGAATTTATTTGACTTTTATGATAAAATGGGAGTACCGTGAAAAATTGATTTATTATTTCAAAATTTGAATTTCATTAGGAGGAACTCATGTCAACAGAACACATGGAAGAACTAAATGACCAGCAAATCGTTCGCCGCGAAAAAATGGCTGCGCTCCGTGAACAAGGAATTGATCCATTCGGTAAACGTTTTGAACGTACTGCTAACTCTCAAGAACTAAAAGATAAATTTGCTGACCTCGATAAGGAACAACTACATGAATTGAACGAAACTGCTACTATTGCAGGTCGTCTTGTTACCAAACGTGGTAAAGGTAAGGTTGGATTTGCCCACCTTCAAGACCGCGAAGGTCAAATCCAAATCTACGTTCGTAAAGATGCTGTCGGTGAAGAAAACTACGAAATCTTTAAAAAAGCTGACTTAGGAGACTTCCTTGGTGTCGAAGGTGAAGTTATGCGTACGGATATGGGAGAACTCTCTATCAAGGCTACACACATCACTCACTTGTCTAAGGCTCTTCGTCCACTTCCAGAAAAATTCCACGGTTTGACAGACGTTGAAACTATTTACCGTAAACGTTACCTTGATTTGATTTCAAACCGTGAAAGCTTTGAACGCTTTGTTACTCGTTCAAAAATCATCTCTGAAATCCGTCGCTACCTCGATGCTCAAGGCTTCCTTGAAGTGGAAACACCTGTTCTTCATAACGAAGCTGGTGGTGCTGCTGCTCGTCCATTCATCACTCACCACAATGCTCAAAACATTGACATGGTACTTCGTATCGCCACTGAACTTCACTTGAAACGTCTTATCGTCGGTGGTATGGAACGCGTCTATGAGATTGGTCGTATCTTCCGTAACGAAGGTATGGACGCTACCCACAACCCTGAGTTCACTTCTATCGAAGTTTACCAAGCTTATGCAGACTTCCAAGACATTATGGACTTAACTGAAGGCATTATCCAACACGCTGCTAAATCAGTCAAAGGCGACGGCCCAGTCAACTACCAAGGAACTGAAATCAAAATCAACGAACCATTTAAACGTGTACACATGGTTGATGCAATCAAAGAAATTACAGGTGTTGATTTCTGGAAAGATATGACTTTCGAAGAAGCTAAGGCAATCGCAGCTGAGAAGAAAGTTCCAGTTGAAAAACACTACACTGAAGTTGGTCATATCATCAATGCTTTCTTTGAAGAATTTGTTGAAGAAACTTTGATCCAACCAACCTTTGTCTATGGACATCCAGTGGCAGTATCTCCACTTGCTAAGAAGAACCCTGAAGACGAGCGCTTCACTGATCGTTTCGAGCTCTTCATCATGACTAAAGAATATGGAAATGCCTTTACTGAGTTGAACGATCCAATCGACCAGCTTAGCCGTTTCGAATCTCAAGCTAAAGCTAAAGAACTTGGTGACGATGAAGCTACAGGCATCGATTATGACTACATTGAGGCCCTTGAATACGGTATGCCACCAACAGGTGGTTTGGGAATCGGTATCGACCGTCTCTGCATGCTCCTCACTGATACAACTACTATCCGTGATGTTCTTCTTTTCCCAACTATGAAATAAAATACAAATCTCCTAGTCACATTCTAGGAGATTTTTTAGTATTAATATAAAAGACAAACTCGATTTTGAGCTTGTCTTTTTATTGTTCAATTAGAATAATCCAAGAACAGTTCCATCACTTTCAACATCCATATTGAGAGCGGCAGGACGTTTTGGAAGTCCAGGCATGGTCATAACGTCACCAGTAAGGGCAACGATAAAGCCTGCACCCAGCTTAGGTACCAATTCTCGAATGGTAATTTCAAAGTTTTCAGGTGCTCCAAGTGCGTTTGGATTATCTGAGAAACTGTATTGAGTTTTAGCCATACAAATTGGCAATTTATCCCAACCGTTTTGAACGATTTGAGCAATTTGGGTTTTAGCTTTCTTCTCAAAGTTTACTTTGCTTCCGCGATAGATTTCAGTAACAATCTTTTCAATCTTTTCTTGGACAGAAAGATCGTTATCATAAAGACGTGTGTAGTTTGCTGGATTTTCAGCGATAGTCTTGACAACCGTTTCAGCAAGTGCTACTCCACCTTCAGCTCCATCTGCCCATACACTAGCCAATTCAACTGGAACATCAATTGAAGCACAAAGCTCTTTCAAGGCTGCGATTTCTGCTTCTGTATCAGAGACAAATTCATTGATAGCAACAACTGCTGGAATACCAAACTTACGGATATTCTCAACGTGGCGTTTCAAGTTTGCAAATCCAGCACGTACTGCTTCCACATTTTCCTCTGTCAGAGCATCCTTAGCAACTCCACCATTCATCTTAAGAGCACGAAGTGTTGCGACAATGACTACTGCGCTTGGAGCTGTTGGTAGGTTTGGAGTCTTGATATCCAGGAACTTCTCTGCACCAAGGTCTGCACCAAAGCCAGCTTCTGTCACTGTGTAATCTGCTAAACGTAGAGCCGTTGTCGTTGCCAAAACTGAGTTGCAGCCATGGGCGATATTGGCAAATGGTCCACCATGTACAAAGGCAGGTGTTCCATAGATTGTTTGAACCAAGTTAGGTTTGATAGCATCCTTCAAAATCAATGCCAAGGCACCTTCAACCTGTAGATCACCCACTGAAACAGGTGTACGGTCATAACGGTAACCGATGACGATATTTGACAAGCGACGTTTCAAATCTTCAATGTCAGTTGCCAAGCAAAGGATAGCCATGATTTCTGAAGCAACAGTGATATCAAATCCATCTTCGCGAGGAATACCATTAAGAGGACCTCCAAGTCCAACAGTTACATGACGAAGAGCACGGTCGTTTAAGTCAACAACACGTTTCCAAAGAATACGACGTTGGTCAATTCCTAGCTCATTTCCTTGGTGCAAGTGATTGTCAATCAAGGCAGAGAGAGCATTGTTTGCAGTTGTGATAGCGTGCATATCACCAGTAAAGTGAAGGTTGATATCTTCCATTGGTAGTACTTGGGCATAACCACCACCAGCTGCACCACCTTTAATCCCCATTACAGGACCAAGAGAAGGTTCGCGGATAGCAATCATGGTTTTCTTACCAATCTTATTCAAAGCATCAGCAAGTCCGATGGTAATAGTTGATTTTCCCTCACCAGCAGGTGTTGGGTTGATAGCTGTCACCAGGATCAATTTACCGACTGGATTACTTTCCACTTCACGAATCTTATCAAAACTAAGCTTAGCCTTGTATTTTCCATATAATTCCAAATCATCGTAAGAGATGCCAAGTTTCTCTACAACATCAACGATTGGTTTTAGCTCGATACTCTGTGCAATTTCAATATCTGTTTTCATAACAAACTCCTCTACCTCAAATGTGTTAATTCATTATAACACAAAACAAGATTTTTAACAGACATAAAGCTTTATAACGTTCGTAAATATAGCGCCCTCAAAGGATTTATTGGCTACTATTTAAATTTTTATATGCCTTTATAGGTTTTAACTATAGATTAAGATTTCGACTAATTCAAAAAGTAGCTATCAATTTCTGATAAATCATGTAGAATTTGACTATTAGAAACTCCTATTTGCTCAGCTAATTCAATTGAATACTCAAAACGAAGACGTATATTGATAGATAAATCAAAAGAGTAATCCTGTAATCGTCCTAGTTTATGATATTTATCTATAATATCATTAAAAATAATCTTGTATTTATCATCTAAGTTTTTGATATGGTTATCTAAGTTTTCCCTGTAATTTTGAATTAATTCCTGTTCCCTATCACTTAAAATCCCTTTGCCTATTTCCCAAATTATTGAAGTAGCAATTGAACCTACTACTGCTCCTAAGACAGGGACAGGAATAAGTGTTTGACCAACACATGAACCAATTGTCGCTAATGTTGTATCCAATGTATTGATAGTTATAAAATTTATAAATTCATCCTCAGTAATCTCATTTGTTCTAAGTTTAGTAATAATATCTACTATGCCGTAACTTGCTGTTACAAACGAACTTGCACTTGGTGCACTCATTTTAAAAACATTAGTGAGACCATAAATCGCGTAACCTGATATAGAACCTTTTACCGCACCTTCCACTGTTTCCAGTCCACAGTCTAACCAATCTGATTGATCAAATTCAAAAATAGTTTTTCCTTCTTTGTATTTTCCATACACATTGAGCATCAAAGCTAAACCACCCTGTAAAACAGCTGCGTTTCTAGCAATCTTATTGGCTTCTTTTATTCTTGGCAGTGAATTTTTTTGTGCTACTAACCGTTTTCTATTTAACTCTTGTTGTTTTAGTCTGACAGTTTTACAAATATTCTTCTCCTCGGAATCTAAAATGGATTTTATTGAATTTCTTTGAGCATCATCATAATTTAGAACAGATGATTTCATCCAAGATTTATATGAAGTAAGTCCCTTGCTTTCGGTAATATCATTGATCATTTGTCGTATATCAGTAATTTGTTTAATAGACAATTTTTTACCATTAAATTCAACTTCTTTGGCGCCAGCCATAATTTTTTCGTATACTAACACGTGATCTTTTGGAAACATCATTTTCATTTTTGCACTGTAATGAAATGATTGAGCTAGTTCATCACGTAAATTATTATAAAACTTCATTTGAATGGTATTTCTACCAATTAATAAATCGGCTGGTCCATTATCATTCAATACTTTTACAATAGGATTTAATCCTTCAAAAGCTCTTCTCGCATTCACAATTCCTGCTTCTGCAAATTCAGCAATAAAACCGTGACCGCCGTATTCACCTCCACGATTCTTTAGAATAACGTCTTCAATGTTATCTCTAGCATAGTTTAAGATTTTAGAGGCATTGTCCTTGTTTAAAATGACATGTTGAGCTTCATCCTCAATCATTTTCATAGCAATTTGTAAGTCTTGAATTCTCAAGTTGTTTAAACAATTGACATATGCACCTATCCCTTGATAAAATGCTCTATTAACAGCCTGATTCATCATTTATTTTAATTTCCTTATTAATCATCGAAGTAAGTGAGAGGGTTGAATTTACTAAACTACCTGCTTGATACTTTTCATCATCTGTAAATAAGTTATAATCTTTTCCAATTAAAGAAAGATTAGCTAAATAAATCCCCTCAGTTTGCTTTTCAATAAAATTAATTAATTCACTAATTTCTATTATTGATTTATCAGTTTGTCTAATTAATAACTCAATTTTCTTTTGTTCATCAAGCGCTTCTTTAGCTACTTCTTCATTTTTTTTATTAGCAAAAACACCTGCTCCGACAGACGCTGTTAACATTAAGCCAGCAATCCCCCAACCAACAGGGCCCGCCATGGCTAGAAAGGCATTGCCAGCAGCCATACCTCCTCCGCCTGCTGCTAGACTTCCTCCACCTAACCAAGCTAATGCCGCACTATTTGCTGCTGCACCTGTCAAGCTAGAAATTGCTGTTCCTGTTGATGCGACACCAAAAGTAGTTGCAACTCCCATAGCTGCAGTAGGACCTAAAGTTGCGACTGTCACACCTAAAGCACTTAAAGAAGCTGTAGCTGCCGTACTACCGCTGGCTAATTCTGCTTCTTTGATTGCCTGAGTAATAGCTAACTGTTTATCTTCGAAATTCTGTATTTCAACAATTATTTCTTCTAACTTTGTTTCAAATTCTTTCGGTTTATTTGCTAATTTACTAATTCTCTCTTCAACAATTTTTACAACTTTAATCGCCTTGTCTCTAGTTTTATAAAGCTCAGTCGATTTATTCGTTAGATCTGTGGCTTTTTCATTATATGTTTGAATAGATTCATGATAGTTCTCAACAGCTTCGGACCTTAGTTTACCATTAAAAAGATCTATTGAATCAATTTGTGATTTTGCTTCAGTTGCAACTTTACCAGCTTGATTAAGCGTGCCAGATGCAACCTCTGTTACTTGTTGAACAGTATCATTCGCTACTGTAGCAGCTTGACCTGAAACGTCTGAAACAACATTTCCTATCTTATTTGATACATCTCCTATTACTTTTACAGAATCTGATAATAAATCTCCTGTAACTTTCCCAGCGCTATCTAAAGCTTTTCCAGCTTCATTAAGTACGCTACTGGTTGTCTTACTAGCATCATCAATTACTTTACTAGCTTCTTTAACCATATTATCTGCAAATTTAAAAAAGTCCATAACTGCTTCCCCTTTTCATATATAACTAAAATAATTATCTTATATCTTAAATTAATTGTCAATAATAATATAGTTATAAAGTTTAGTTATATTTTATCGCTTTCATTTTACTTACTGCTCATTTTTTTGTACAATAGTTCTATGAAAATTTTAGTTACATCTGGTGGTACAAGCGAAGCAATAGATCAAGTTCGCTCCATTACCAATCACTCTACCGGTAGACTTGGTAAAGTAATAACTGAGACTTTACTAAAGGCTGGGCATCACGTTTGTCTGATTACTACGCAACAAGCACTAAAACCAGAACCACACTCGAATTTATCCGTCATCGAAATCAAAAATACTTCCGATTTACTCCAAGAGATGAAACGGATTGTCCCTGATTATCAAGTTTTGATTCATTCCATGGCAGTCTCTGACTATAGTCCTGTTTACATGACTGGTCTTGACCAAGTCCAAGCAAGCCAAGATTTAAGTGAGTTTTTGCATAAGAAAAATATGGAAACAAAGATCTCCTCTAAGGATGAGGTGCAAGTCCTATTTCTCAAGAAAAATCCTAAAATTATTTCTCTTGTCAAAGAATGGAACCCAAGTATTCATCTCATTGGCTTTAAACTCCTTGTCGATGTTACTAAGGACCATCTGATTCAAATCGCTAGAGAAAGTCTTAAAAAGAATCAAGCTGATTTGATTGTCGCTAATGACCTCACTCAGATTAATGCGAATCAGCACCTAGCTTATCTAGTAGAAGAAAAGGATTATCAGATTGCTGCTAGCAAGAAAGAAATCGCTGACTTATTAGTCAAAAAAATTCAAGGATTTGATTCTTAGAAAGGAAAATTATGGCTCGTATTACAATTGCTATTACTGGATCTATTGCCGCATATAAGGCTGCTGATTTAGTAAGTGGCTTGAAGAAACAAGGGCATTCTGTTACTGTACTTATGACCCAGGCTGCGACTGCCTTTATTCAACCTTTAACCCTTCAAGTCTTATCTCAAAATACCGTACATCTCGATCTTATGCAGGAACCTTATCCTGATAAAGTCAATCATATCGAGCTTGGTAAAGAAACAGATTTGTTTATCCTTGCCCCTGCAACCGCAAATACGATTGCGAAAGTCGCGCACGGTTTTGCCGACAATATGGTGACTGCTACTGCTCTTGCCTTGCCAAACTATGTTCCAAAACTAGTAGCACCTGCTATGAATACCAAAATGTATGACCATCCAGCAACTCAAACAAACTTAAAAACTTTAGAAACTTATGGTTATACAATTATTGCTCCAAAAGAGTCCCTACTGGCCTGTGGCGATGTAGGACGTGGTGCTCTTGCTGATCTTGATACTATTTTACAACAGATAAAGGAAAAACTTCATGAACAAACGCTCTAATATTGCTCCTATTGCTATCTTTTTTGCCAGCATGATTGTCATTCATTTGCTGAGCTCTATTGTCTTTAATGTCTTGCCATTTCCAATTAAACCGACCATTGTCCATATTCCAGTCATCATTGCTAGTATCATCTACGGGCCACGAATTGGTGCCATCTTAGGTTTCTTGATGGGGATGATTAGCTTGACAGTCAATACAATCACGATTCTCCCAACTAGCTACCTCTTCTCTCCTTTTGTACCAAACGGTAACATCTACTCTCTAGTTATTGCGATTGTACCACGCATCCTTATTGGTTTAACTCCATACTTTGTCTATAAACTCCTCAAAAACAAGGCGGGGCTTATCTTCGCTGGAGCACTCGGTTCCCTCACAAATACTGTATTTGTACTAGGCGGAATCTTCTTCCTCTTTGGAAATGTTTTTGATGGAAATATCCAGAAACTATTAGCTACTGTTATCTCAACAAACTCTATCGCAGAACTGATTATCTCAGCAATACTCACCCTAGTTATTGTTCCGAGACTTGAAAAAATCAAAAAATAAGAGGTCGGGAAAATCCCGACCTCGATTTTTATTTGCCCTAAGTCACTGACTCTGTATTTAATTAAGAATACAGACTCCTAAAAGTCCCTTTGACGAAACTATCTAAAAGCTTGATTGTAAAGACTCACCAATATGGGAAAAAATCAATCGTAGAAAAATATTTATTTTCCAACAACCTTTTATCTCCTTATCATTGGGCTAGACGTGCTTCTTCTAAAATCTTTTCAATTTTTGTTGTCAGCAAATCAATGGCTACTGTATTAGTCACACCTTCTGGAATAACGATATCTGCATAACGCTTTGTTGGCTCAATAAATTGATGATACATGGGTTTCACTACACCAAGATACTGGTCAATAACGCTATCTAGACTACGACCACGTTCTTCCATATCACGCTTAATACGGCGAATGATACGAACGTCATCATCTGTATCTACGAAAATCTTGATATCCATTAAATCACGAAGTCGTTTGTCCTCTAAAACTAAGATTCCTTCTACGATAAAGACATCCTGAGGTTCTTGACGATAGGTTTTAGAACTTCTGGTATGGGCAGCATAATCATAGGTAGGAATATCTACAGGACGTCCTGCCAACAACTCTTTGATTTGCTCAATCATCAAATCAGTATCAAAAGCAAAAGGGTGGTCATAGTTGGTCTTGATACGCTCTTCAAAGGTTAGATGTGATTGATCTTTATAGTAGGAATCATGCTCAATCATAGCAATTTTCTCGTTTGGAAAATGTGACAAGATTGCTTTAGATACGCTTGTCTTTCCTCCTCCAGATCCCCCTGTTACTCCGATAATGATTGGTCTATTTTGCATTGTAGCCTCCTTGTATTTTCCCTTGTCTATTTTACCATATTTTTGATAAATTTCACAGATGGAGTTTTCTACAAAATAGAAGAAAAAATCCTCATAGCTAGAAGCTACAAGGATTTGTAATTGATTAGTCTACGTTAACGTATTCTTTTGAAAGTTCAAGAACTTCTTCCATTGTTGCACATTCAGTAAGAGCGCGGTTAGCGTATTCTTGCATTTTAGCAGTGTCAAGTTTCTTCATCAAGCTACGTGTACGAAGTACAGATGTTGCTGACATAGAAAACTCATCTAAGCCCATTCCGACAAGAAGTGGAACAGCTGTTTGGTCACCAGCCATCTCACCACACATACCAGCCCATTTACCTTCAGCATGAGCTGCTTTGATAACATTGTTAATCAAACGAAGGATTGATGGGTTGTATGGTTGGTAAAGGTATGAAACTTGTTCGTTCATACGGTCTGCCGCCATTGTGTATTGGATCAAGTCATTTGTACCAATTGAGAAGAAGTCAACTTCTTTTGCAAATTGGTCTGCAAGCATAGCTGCCGCAGGAATTTCAATCATGATACCAACTTGGATGTCATCCGCAACTGCAACACCTTCAGCAAGAAGGTTTGCTTTTTCTTCATCGAAGACTGCTTTAGCTGCACGGAATTCTTTCAAAAGCGCAACCATTGGGAACATGATACGCAATTGACCGTGTACAGAAGCACGAAGAAGAGCACGGATTTGAGTGCGGAACATTGCATCTCCAGTTTCAGAGATAGAGATACGAAGAGCACGGAATCCAAGGAATGGGTTCATTTCATGAGGCATATCGAAGTAAGGAAGTTCCTTGTCACCACCGATATCCATTGTACGTACAACAACCGGTTTACCGTTCATTCCTTCAAGAACAGCCTTGTATGCTTCGTACTGCTCGTCTTCAGTTGGGAAGTCTTGAGAATCCATGTACAAGAACTCTGTACGGTAAAGACCTACAGCTTCTGCACCATTGTCATTAACACCTTCAACGTCTTTTGGAGTACCAATGTTTGCTGCCAATTCGAAGTGTTTACCGTCAGCAGTAACTGTTTGAGCATCTTTCAAGAGTGCCCACTCAGCTTTTTGTTGAGCGTAAGCTTCACCAGCTGCTTTAAATTCAGCTGCTTGTTCTTCAGTAGGATTGATAATCACTTCACCTGTAATACCATTAACGGCAAGTAGGTCACCATCTTTAACGATTTCAGTAATGTTGTTTGTACCCAAAACTGCAGCGATTTCAAGTGTACGAGCCATGATAGCTGAGTGACTTGTACGACCACCGATGTTTGTTACAAAAGCTTTTACAAAGTTTTTGTCCAATTGAGCTGTATCAGATGGAGTCAAGTCGTGAGCAATCACGATCACTTCTTCATTGATAGAAGCTGGGTTTGGCAATTTTTTACCAAGGAGGTTAGCCAATACACGTTTTGTTACGTCGCGGATATCCGCTGCACGTTCTTGCATGTATGGGTTGTCTTCCATGCCTTCAAAGATTGTGATAAACATGTCTGTAACTTCTTTCAGACCTGCTTCTGCATTCACTTTCTTAGCACGGATAGTTTCTTTGATTTGACCGATCAATTCAGGGTCAGCAAGAACCATCAAATGAGCGTCAAATACTTGTGCCGCTTCTTCACCAAGCGTACCTACAGCCTTCTCGCGGATAAGAGAAAGCTCGTTTTGAGAAGCTTCAAGAGCAACATCCAAACGAGCCTCTTCTGCATTTGTATCTTCGACTGTAACAGTCTCGAATGATAAATCCGGTTGAACGAGTAGATATGCTTTTGCAACTGCAACACCGTCAGATGCTGCGATTCCTTTAAGCATTTCTGTCATTTCCTTATGCCAATCCTTCTTTTTCCATTGTTTCTGAAATTGCAGCGATAGCGTCATCAGCGTCTGCACCTTCAGCAGTGATTGTAACGTCAGCACCTTGACCAACACCAAGGCTCATTACACCCATGATAGATTTAAGGTTAACTGATTTACCTTTGTACTCAAGAGTGATATCTGAAGCAAATTTGCTAGCAGTTTGTACCAACAATGTTGCTGGACGTGCGTGAATACCTGTTTCTGCCACTACGTGGAAATCTTTAGAAGCCATAGTTTGACTCTCCTTTAATAGTTTTCTTGTTGAGTTACACATCTGATAACCCTTACAATTTAGTATTATATCACCTTCATTGATATTTTTCAAGTATTTTATGGACTTTCTTCAATTTCCTTTCAGATAACTTGCTGAAAATCTTCTATTAAATTTAACAAAACACAGTATGTAGTTTTTATTAAGACGTCTATAATGAAATCATTGATTTTTCTGTAGTCATTTTCAATCCTACACTATATATTGTGTTTGTTAGTAAAATCAGTAAAACAAGTACACAAGATTTAGTTTTAGAAAGTTGACAAAGTTTTTTTTTCTGATATACTAAGAAAGTAATAATTTTTTAAAAAGGAGTTACAGAAATGGTAACCGTATATTCTAAAAACAACTGTGTCCAATGTAAAATGACGAAACGTTTTTTAGACAGTAATAATGTTGAATATAAAGAAATCAATCTTGATGAACAACCTGAATACATTGATCAAGTAAAAGAGCTTGGCTTTAGTGCTGCTCCTATTATTCAGACACCGACAGAAGTTTTCTCTGGTTTCCAACCAAGTAAACTCAAACAACTTGCTTAAGAATCAGGACAAAAGCTTCTATGTCTACCTTAGAAGCCTTTCTTTTGTAATTAGATAAAGGATTTTTTATGGGATTAAAACAACTTGAGGATGTGACTTACTTCCGTCTTAATAATGAAATTAACCGTCCTGTGAATGGACAAATCATGCTTCACAAAGACAAGGAAGCTTTAGAAGCCTTCTTTAAAGAAAATGTTGTACCAAATACAATGGTTTTTAACTCAATTACGGATAAGATCAACTTCCTCATTGAGCATAACTACATTGAAACAGCATTTATCAAGAAATACCGTCCAGAATTTTTGGAAGAACTGCATCAATTTATTAAGGATCAAAACTTCCAATTTAAATCTTTCATGGCTGCCTATAAATTCTATAATCAGTATGCTCTGAAAACGAATGATGGTGAATACTATCTTGAAAGCATGGAAGACCGCGTCTTCTTTAACGCCCTTTATTTCGCAGATGGTGATGAAGCGATTGCTATCGATATTGCCAACGAAATCATCCACCAACGTTATCAACCTGCTACTCCTTCTTTCTTGAATGCAGGTCGTGCGCGTCGTGGTGAGTTGGTATCTTGCTTCTTGATCCAGGTAACAGACGATATGAACTCTATCGGACGTTCTATCAACTCAGCTCTTCAACTTTCACGTATCGGTGGTGGCGTGGGAATTTCCCTCAGCAACCTTCGTGAAGCTGGTGCTCCTATTAAAGGATATGAAGGAGCAGCTTCTGGTGTCGTACCTGTTATGAAGCTTTTTGAAGATAGCTTCTCTTACTCAAACCAATTGGGTCAACGTCAAGGTGCTGGGGTTGTTTACCTCAACGTCTTTCACCCAGACATTATCGCCTTCCTTTCAACTAAGAAGGAAAATGCCGATGAAAAAGTTCGTGTCAAGACTCTCTCACTTGGTGTTGTGGTACCAGATAAATTCTACGAATTGGCTCGGAAAAATGAAGAAATGTACCTCTTCAGTCCTTACTCTGTAGAGCTTGAATACGGCGTGCCATTTAACTACATCGACATCACAGAAAAATACGATGAGCTAGTCGCAAATCCAAACATCCGTAAGACAAAAATCAAGGCGCGTGATTTGGAAACTGAAATTTCTAAATTGCAACAAGAATCTGGTTATCCTTATGTCGTCAACATTGATACTGCTAACCGTGCAAATCCAGTTGATGGCAAGATTATCATGAGTAACTTGTGTTCAGAGATTCTCCAAGTGCAAGAACCAAGTCTTATCAACGATGCGCAAGAATTCCTAAAAATGGGTACTGATGTTTCATGTAACCTCGGTTCAACAAACGTGGTAAACATGATGACTTCACCTGACTTTGGTCGTTCTATCCGCGCCATGGTTCGTGCGCTTACTTTCGTTACAGATAGTTCACACATCGTAGCTGTTCCAACTATCGACCATGGAAATAGCCAAGCTCACACATTCGGACTTGGAGCTATGGGACTTCACAGTTACCTTGCCCAACAATTGATCGAATACGGATCTCCTGAGTCTGTTGAATTTACAAGCATCTACTTTATGCTTATGAACTACTGGACCTTGGTAGAATCTAATAACATCGCACGTGAACGTGGTGTTACCTTCCACAACTTTGAAAAATCAGACTATGCTAATGGAAGCTACTTTGATAAGTACACAAGTGGGGAGTTTGTACCAAAATCTGATCGTGTTAAAGAACTCTTTGAAGGTATCTTTATCCCGACTGCTGCTGATTGGGCTGAACTTCGTGATAAAGTTAAAACAGATGGACTTTACCACCAAAACCGCCTTGCTGTAGCGCCGAATGGTTCAATCAGCTACATCAACGATGTTTCTGCTTCTATTCACCCAATTACGCAACGTATCGAAGAACGTCAAGAAAAGAAAATCGGTAAAATCTACTACCCAGCTGCAGGCTTGTCAACAGAAACCATTCCTTACTATACTTCTGCTTACGACATGGATATGCGTAAGGTTATTGATGTTTATGCTGCTGCGACTGAGCACGTGGACCAAGGACTTTCACTCACACTCTTCATGCGTAGTGATATTCCAACAGGCCTTTACGAATGGAAGAAAGAAAACAAACAAACGACACGTGACTTGTCTATCCTTCGTAACTATGCCTATAACAAGGGTATTAAGTCTATCTACTACGTCCGTACCTTTACAGATGATGGTGGAGAAGTCGGTGCTAACCAATGCGAGAGCTGTGTGATTTAATTCAACTCTCAAAAAAATTACATTTACTTAATCCATTAAACGTATTTTGCTGATAAAATCATGTAAGAATATAAAAGTCGGGCTTCCGACTTTTTGTTCGATTATAGCATAGAATTATGATAGAATAACAGTGATTATGTTATCGCATTACTACACACAGAAAGAGATTTCAAATGAAAACTTACTACAAAGCCATTAACTGGAATGCCATCGAAGATGTCATCGACAAATCAACCTGGGAAAAACTGACTGAGCAGTTCTGGCTCGATACGCGTATTCCCTTGTCAAATGACCTAGATGACTGGAGAAAGCTTTCTAACAAGGAAAAAGACCTTGTTGGTAAAGTTTTTGGAGGTTTGACTCTTCTTGATACCATGCAATCAGAAACTGGTGTTCAAGCCCTTCGCGCTGATATTCGTACGCCTCACGAGGAAGCTGTTTTTAACAATATCCAATTTATGGAATCTGTTCATGCTAAGTCTTACTCTTCTATCTTTTCTACCTTGAATACCAAGTCAGAAATCGAAGAGATTTTCGAATGGACCAACACCAATCCATATCTTCAGAAAAAAGCTGAAATCATCAATGAAATCTACCTAAACGGAACTCCACTTGAAAAGAAAGTAGCGAGTGTTTTCCTTGAAACCTTCCTTTTCTACTCTGGTTTCTTCACACCACTCTACTATCTTGGAAACAACAAGTTGGCCAACGTGGCAGAAATTATCAAATTGATTATTCGTGATGAATCAGTTCATGGAACCTACATCGGCTACAAATTCCAACTTGGTTTCAATGAATTGCCAGAAGATGAGCAAGAAAAACTCAAAGAATGGATGTACGACCTTCTCTATACTCTTTATGAGAATGAAGAAGGCTACACAGAGAGCCTCTATGACGAAGTCGGATGGACTGAAGAGGTTAAAACCTTCCTTCGCTACAATGCAAATAAAGCCCTTATGAACTTGGGGCAAGATCCTCTCTTCCCTGACTCAGCTGACGATGTCAACCCGATCGTTATGAACGGGATTTCAACTGGTACATCAAACCACGACTTCTTCTCTCAAGTTGGTAATGGCTATCTACTTGGTGAAGTTGAAGCTATGCAGGATGATGACTATAACTATGGACTAAATTAATACCTAACCTAAAAAACATCTAAGTTTAATTACAAACTAGATGTTTTTTTTTGTTTATTTTTGTTTTCTTTAAGTTGCTTAGCTGTTTAAAATATGATAAAATAGTATTAAATTTGGGGGTGGTTCAATGCTGAAGCAAGAAAAATTAGATACTATTTTAGAAATTGTTAATACAAAAGGAACTATCACTGTTAAAGAGATTATGAATCGCCTTGATATTTCCGATATGACAGCTAGACGATATTTACAAGAGTTAGCGGATAAGGATTTGCTGGTTCGAGTTCATGGTGGTGCTGAAAAACTTCGAACAGGTTCCTTATTAAATAATGAGCGTTCTAACGTTGAAAAACAAGGACTACAAACAGCAGAAAAACAAGAAATTGCTCGCTTTGCAGGTCACTTAGTTGAAGAAAGAGAAACTATTTTCATTGGTCCAGGTACCACATTAGAATTCTTTGCGCGTGAGCTTCCTATCGATAACATTCGTGTTGTTACCAATAGTTTGCCTGTATTTCTCATTCTAAATGAGCGTAAGCTAACTGACCTAATTTTAATCGGTGGTAATTATCGTTCAATTACTGGAGCCTTTGTAGGTACTCTAACCCTTCAAGATATCGCTAGTTTGCAATTTTCAAAAGCCTTCGTTAGTTGTAATGGTATCAAGGATCATGCTATCGCTACTTTTAGTGAAGACGAAGGTGAAGCACAGAAATTAGCACTGGAAAACGCCAATAAAAAATATCTCCTAGCTGACCATAGCAAATTTGATAAGTTTGATTTCTTCACATTTTACAATATCTCAGATATCGACACCATTATCACTGATTCAAAATTAAGTGACCAATCACTCCAATCCCTGTCTAAACAAACTAAAATTATCAAGTCAAAACCTTAAACTCTACAACTAGTCCTAGAATCTAGTAGCTACTACTAATTCCGTGGCTAGTTTTTTATTTTGCAAAAATTATAAAAAGTTCCCGCAATGTTTATAGATATTTCCAAAGCACAAATATTATAGAACGAAAAAAACCCGAAAGTTATATCTTTCAGGTTTTTTGATCGGAATAATCAACTAATAGAATCGTTAGAAGATTTAGTCTTCATCATCACGCTTACGACGTTTAGCCACTAATCCGAATCCAGTTAGACCTGCTACAACTCCAAGGAGAGCATTTGCAGCTGAAGCTGTTTCACCAGTATTTGGTAATTGCTTACGAGCCTTAGTGGTATCAGTTTGAGGAGCTAGACTTGTTGAATGAATCATAGATGCACTTGTTGATGCAGACTCAGATGCGCTTGTTGATGCTGATTCAGAAGCCGATGTGCTTGCTGATTCTGAAGCTGATGTTGACGCTGACTCTGAAGCTGATGTGCTTGCTGATTCAGAAGCCGATGTGCTTGCTGACTCTGACGTACTTGTTGATGCAGACTCTGATGCGCTTGTGCTTGCTGATTCTGATGCGCTTGTTGATACTGACTCAGAAGCTGATGTACTTGCTGATTCTGATGCAGACGTTGATGCTGACTCAGATGCTGATGTGCTTGCTGATTCTGACGCACTTGTTGATGCTGACTCAGATGCGCTTGTACTTGCTAATTCTGATGCGCTTGTGCTTGCTGATTCTGATGCGCTTGTTGATGCTGACTCTGAAGCTGACGTTGATGCTGACGTTGATGCTGATTCAGAAGCTGATGTTGATGCAGACTCTGATGCACTTGTTGATGCTGACTCTGAAGCTGATGTGCTTGCTGACTCAGATGCACTTGTTGATGCTGACTCTGAAGCTGATGTACTTGCTGACTCTGAGGAAGACGTTGATGCAGACTCAGATGCGCTTGTGCTTGCTGACTCTGACGCACTTGTTGATGCTGATTCTGAGGCGCTTGTTGACGCTGATTCTGAGGCGCTTGTTGACGCTGACTCTGAAGCTGATGTGCTTGCAGACGCTGATGCACTTGTTGACGCTGACTCTGAAGCTGATGTTGATGCAGACTCAGAAGCCGATGTGCTTGCTGACTCTGATGCACTTGTTGATGCTGATTCAGAAGCCGATGTGCTTGCAGACGCTGATGCACTTGTTGATGCTGACTCTGATGCTGATGTGCTTGCTGATTCTGAGGCGCTTGTTGATGCAGACTCAGAAGCTGATGTACTTGCTGATTCTGATGCACTTGTTGATGCTGACTCAGAAGCTGATGTACTTGCTGATTCTGACGCACTTGTTGACGCTGATTCTGAGGCGCTTGTACTTGCTGACTCTGAGACGCTTGTTGATGCAGACTCAGAAGCTGATGTACTTGCTGATTCTGACGCACTTGTTGATGCTGACTCAGATGCGCTTGTTGACGCTGACTCTGACGCACTTGTTGATGCTGATTCTGAAGCTGACGTTGATGCTGATTCAGAAGCTGATGTGCTTGCTGATTCTGAGGCGCTTGTTGATGCGCTTTGTGACGCGGATGTACTTGCACTTGTTGAGGCCGATGTGCTTACTGATGTGCTTGTTGATTCTGATGCACTTGTTGAGGCTGATTCAGAAGCCGATGTGCTTGCTGACTCTGATGCAGACGTTGAGGATGACTCTGATTCTGATGCACTTGTTGAGGCTGATATACTATCCCTATTAGGGATAACTGTATAGGTTACCGGCAATTCGTAAGTGCTACTAAGGCCTGTCCCGTCAGGTAAGGTTGTAAATCTAACAGAATAAGTGAATTGTCCAGGAGTACTAATATCTGGTAAGTCTGAGCTGACAAAATTTGCAGATAAGATGGCTGATGCTGAAACAGAATCAGCACTATACCACTCACTTGGCGTATAGCTATTATAATAATCATCATCATCAACATCTTGTTCAAATGTATGAGAAATGCCCGTCACCTCGATAACTTTATGTTTCAGTGTTGTTGTGCTCACTAACAACTCTGAATTATTTGAAGTTGTCCCATAACGACCAACATCATAGGTCCGCGTAATCGTATAGTTAAATTCACCTGCCGTTGCCGTTGACAATGGTAGAGTTGTCGTTGTTGAAGATGTAGAGTTATTGGTCCATTTGGTTGTGTAAGATTGGTCTGTCACATCAGATGAGAGATACGCATCTGCATTTGAACCATTGTGAAGATTTTGACCTTTAAAATCATAAATAGGTGTTTTAGCCTCAATCTTAGGTAAAACCTTATAATTCACATTAACGGTTTGCACAGAACCATCTGAATAGGTTACTTTAGCAACAGCTGTTTGATTCCCCGAAGTAGTCGTTGAAATCGGTGTTGACCAAACCAGACTATAACCAGAGGCTGCAGGTGTTGTACTTTCATTTGAAGCGACCGTCACAAATTTACTTACATCAGAAAGATCCGAAGTTGTTTCACCCTGCAACGTGTACACAGTTGTTGCTTTGGCAGAGGCTGTGTAAATCTCGTTTTGTCTGATTTTATGGAAAGCATAGGTAATTCCTTGGTGACCCGTAACAACTTTCACAGTATTACCAAAAACATAGCCCTTAGCCGTAGAAACGTTTGTCGCTTTTAGAGTATAACCACTAATAGCAAGGTATTCTCCCAAATCTACATTTGTTCCAGGAGTTTTCTGAATCAACACTTCATCTTTTCCAGGAATCTCTGCCCCAGTGTCTGCATCAATGAATTTCACTGTAATGTAGGCACCCTGGGCTGAATAATCAAACTTCTCCAATTGGAATTGCTGTAAATTATAACCGGAACCCGTCGATCCAAAGAGCGCAAAGGCCATTTCATCAGGGTATCCCGCATTTTGTAACAGGCTTCTGCTCTTATTCTCGTTTTTTATGACACTTGCATTTGGATGTCCAAGAACTTCCATATCAGCATTAACAGCTATGGAATCATAGTTTAGATTCATAGACCAAGTTTGTCCATTATAGGTGACCGTCATCACCTTGGTATCCCCATCATAGACAACCTTATAGTCCTTCAATGAATTATCTGTTGGGCCTTCCCCATTTAGCTTCTTAATGGTGCGGATAACAGGGTAAACAGAACCTTTGGCATCACTTCTAGATCCATTATAGTTATAGGTAAAGCCTCCAAAAGCTCCCTTTTGATAACCCGAATACTTAGGATCGGCTGAAGCTTTATTATTCGATGATGGGTTACCCGTATTATGCCAAGTATCTAGTTTGAAACCGAAAGAACCTTTGAGGTTATTTCCTCCCATCCCAAGACTGGCACCTGATCCATTACCGTTGGCATTTCCGATTTCTCCGATAGCACCCGTTGAGAATACCGCAGCAATTCCATCACCACCCGCATGACCGTTTTTAGGGCGCCCTTCATAAGCCTCACCAAGATTGATTTTCCCTGTGAGAGTGAAACTTTCGTTCATATCAATCTTCGTGTTTAGGGTATAAGCACCTGCCTGACCTGGCACACTTGGCGTCAAGGTCAAGGTCCCATTACTTAGAGAAGCCGATCCAGTTGTTTTGAAATAGGTGGATTGGTTCTTATTGGTTACAATCAAATGCGCCTTAGAATCATAACTTGCATTTCCCAGTGAAGCATTCGTATCGTAGGATGCACGTAAGGTATTGGCAGCCGTAATCCGTGCGCCATTCCGGTAATCACGAGCACCAGAACTTGCGCGTAACACTGTATTGACCACGGTATTACGTCTTCTAGTAGCTTCCGAGATAAGAGCGTTGAGGTCAGCGTTTGGATCTGTCAAAGCATTTTGAATCGTTTCAATCGTAGCCTTTCCTTTTAGAAGGGCATTTCCCGCCCCTTCACGATTTCCCAGATGACCGAGATAGGTTCCGATCTCATCTGAAAGACTTTTGAGTTTTTTCTCCTGCTCTGCTCGTTTTTTGTCAGTCTCAGTCGCAGTTACTCCCCCTGTCGCTACTGTTGTTAACATATCAGCAGTGTTGCCATTGACTTTATCAGAAACACCTACGCTTGCTGAAGTAGTATTCAAGTTAGCTGGAGTTGATTTATAGGTAATTGTAGCACCATCTTTATTCGCTACTACTTCCTCTACCTTAGAAGTTTCATCAGTAGTACTCTTACTTGTTGAGTTTGTGACTACAGAACGAGTAGAACTCGTTTCTGAGAGGCTTTCTGATCTTGTAAGTAACTCAGAGGTACTGCTTGAAGTTGAAGCTGAGGTAGATGATGAAGTTGACGTAGAGGCAGATGTTGAAGCTGACTCTGACGCTGACGCAGATGTACTTGCAGAGACTGATGAAGACAAGGATTCTGATAGCAATTGACTTGCAGAGACTGAAATACTCTCACTAATAGACTGAGAAGTCACATCTGAAGCTGGAGTTTCTTGATTTTCTTGCCCAACTGACCCTAGAACTACTTTATCCGTAGTAACGAGTGTAACATCTGTCTCAATAACTTTTTCAACAACAGTTTGTTCATTGGCATGAACCTGTGTTTGAACGATCGCTCCACCACCGATAACCGAACCAGCTGCTACTATCCCCTTAAGAACATCGATTCCTGTCAATGGTGCAGAAGAACGCTCTTCAACAACTTCTGTTGACACTTGAGCAGTATCGACACCACCACGAATGACTTTAAACAGACCAAAAAGGGAAGTAGAGGCACGTAACCAGTGCTTACCAGACTTGATTAACTTAAATCTTGTAACACGGTCTGTCTCTCTAAATTGACCTTCATTTCTTTTAAAAAACATGTAAATACCTTCCCGTTTTTCTTTCAATTATTAAAATCGAGTTTCCCTTCATTTTACCATTTTTTAACAAATTTTTCCATTGATTTCACAAAAAAATTATAAAGAGAAACTTCTCAAAGTAACTTCCACTTTTCTGACCAAAGTGGAAATTAGTCTAAAACGGATTTTTATGGTGGAATTAAGTATGAGACGTTTGTGTTAGAAATGAGGCCTACTATGACTAAACATAAACACCTTACCCTGTCAGACCGTAATGATATCCAACTAGGTTTAGAGTGCGGGGAAACTTTCAAAGCTATTGGACAACTTATTCTAAAAGACCCGACTACTGTTTCTAAAGAAGTCAAACGAAACAGACTAGTCAGAGAGTCTACCTGTGATAAACTTCCTTGCCCTCTACTCGATAAGGCTCCCTTTGTCTGTAATGGCTGCCCTAAAAGAAGACAAAACTGTGGCTATCAGAAAATCTTCTACCTTGCTAAACAAGCTCAAAAACAATACGAACAAACTCTTGTCGAAGCTCGTGAAGGAACTCCTCTCAATTCTCAGACTTTCTGGAATATGGATAAAGTTATTTCTGATGGAGTTAAAAAGGGACAGCACATCTATCATATCCTCAAAACTCATAACCTTGATGTCAGCTCCTCAACCGTCTATCGACACATTCGAAAAGGTTACCTGTCTATCGCTCCGATTGATCTTGCTAGAGCCGTTAAATTTAAAGAAAGAAGAAAAAATAATCTACCTTCCATCCTTAAAGATGCCAAAAAAGGCCGTTCCTATGAGGATTTACTAAATTATTTGGCTCTTAAGTAACTGAATTCTTGGCTGGAAATGGACACCGTTATGGGCAGGTTGGGAGGTAAAGTCCTACTTACCTTCAACCTGTCTTTCTGTAACTTTATCTTCGCTAGACTGCTAGATAATAAAACTGCTCTTGAGGTTACCAAACACCTCTATGACATCAAGAACACTTTTCACCAAGCGGACAATGATTTCTTCCAACTCTTTCCTGTCATTCTGACAGATAATGGTGGAGAGTTTGCCAGGGTTGATGATATCGAAATGGATGTGCGAGGAGAGAGTAAGCTCTTCTTTTGTGACCCTAATCGCTCTGACCAGAAAGGGAGAATTGAGAAAAATCACACGATGATTCGCGACATTCTACCTAAGAGAACTTCCTTTGACAACTTAACTCAAGAGGACATCAATCTCGTCTGTTCTCATGTCAACAGTGTCAAACGTGCTGCTTTGAATGGAAAGTCAGCCTATGAGTTCTTTGCCTTTACTTATGGAGAAGAGATTCCTAAGCTTCTTGGCATTTCTAAAATACCTGCAGAAGACGTCTGCCAGTCGTCTAAATTACTCCAACATAAGTTCTAAAAACTAACCTTTAACCGCATTCAACATCTCTATCAGCTCTCACTTCTTCACTTTCAGAATAAAAAGTCGGATAAATTTATCGGACTCATTGAGGACAATCTAAATCAGGTTCATCCTCTCTGACAACTTTAAGAAACGAATTTCATCGCTCTGAATATAAAAATGGAGAAGACAACGATTGTCCTCTCCAGATGTTAGCTTATCTTCTAGCTATCTTTTCATCTTCTTCTAGTTGCTTAACTAATTGATCAACGCTATCAAATTTTACCATATCACGGATACGGTCCAACCAGGAAACGATGACAGTTTCCCCATAGATATCGTCAGAAAAATCAAAGATATGAACTTCAAAACGCTCTTCTTCGCCATCAAAGGTTTCATTTTTACCTAGACTCGCCATACCACGATAGACTTTTCTTTGAATTTCAACGTCAACGGCATAAACACCATCAGCTGGCATATATGTCCGATCCAAGTTGACTAGATTAGCTGTCGGGAAGCCAATAGTTCGACCTCGAGCATTTCCGTGAACCACTACACCTCTCGTCGGTAAAGGGAATCCCAGAAGTTTACCTGCTTCTTTTACATCTCCTTCTAGAATGGCTTGGCGAATACGCGTTGAACTAATTTTCCCCTTTTCGTCCTCAACTGGTGGAACAATAACTACTTCACCATGGAAGAGTTCTTTTAAATCTTCAGCTGTTTTTCTATCTGATCCAAGAGTATAGTCAAAACCAACTACAATCGTATCTGCCTTTGCTTCCTTGACATAGGTATCAATGAATTCTTGGGCAGTCATATTTGCTACTCGACTAGTGAAATCCATCAAATACAAGCTCTCAACTCCAGCTCGCTTCAATCGACGTTCACGTTCACTAGCATTCAAAATATGCAATAAGTGTTCAGGTGAGTATTGATTCAGAGTTAGTTTTGGTGATTCATTAAAAGTTACTAGAGCTACTCCCTGGCGCTTTTCAGCAGCAATGTTAGAAGCTATTTCAAATAATTTTTGATGTCCAAGATGAACTCCATCAAAATAACCAAGTACAAGGACGTTTGGTCCTGGTGTTGCAATATCTTTTTCTGTTTTAATAGGTACTGTAATAATCATAGTATTTATTATACCAAAAAAATGGCGCTTTCAAAACAATTTAGGCTGAATTCAGCATATAAAACTTAAAGTAGGAAACTTAAAGTAAACCTTCTTTGACTTCTTTACGGAGTTGCTCTAGACTATCAATACCATATTTGTCCATGACTTTTGGTAGATTTTCGATAATATCTGGACAAGCATATGGATTGGTAAAGTTTGCTGTACCGACTCCGATAGCTGATGCACCAGCCAGATACATTTCTAAGGCAGCTTCAGCAGAATCCACTCCTCCCATACCAATGATTGGAAGCTTAGTTGTTTGAGCTACTTGACGGATTAGTTTAAGAGCTACAGGAAAGACTGCAGGTCCAGACATGCCACCTGTCCCATTTGCAATAATCGGCTTTCTAGTTTTGAGATCAAAACGCATCCCTACAAGGGTATTGATCATGGTGAGTCCACTAGCTCCAGCATCTTCTGCAGCCTTAGCAATGGTTACAATGTCAGTAACACTTGGAGTCAATTTGACGTAAACGGGCACTTCTGATGCTTCTACGGCAGCCTTCACCACATCATAGGCCAACTCAGGATCTTGTCCAATTAAAAGTCCATGATTCCCATGATCAACGTTAGGACAAGAGATATTGAGCTCTATAGCTTTCACGTTAGTTGCCTTAGAAATTCCGTGAGATACGCCCGCGTATTCTTGTTTTGAAAAGCCAGCAACATTTGCGATTATAGGGAGATTTGGATATTCTCTTTGAAGCCAAGGTAATTTTTCAGAGAGAACGACTTCTAAACCAGGATTTTGTAAACCAATGGCGTTTAACATACCTGCTGGTGTTTCTGCCACTCGTGGAGTTGGATTACCAAAACGTGGTTCTAGGGTAGTCGCCTTAATCATGATAGAGCCTAAAAGGTCTAAATCATAGTATTTGGCATATTCTTGACCAAATCCAAAACAGCCTGAAGCAGGAATGATAGGATTCTTTAATTCTAAGCCTGGTAGAGAAACTTGTAATCGATTTGCAGTCATGACACTCTCCTTATAAAACTACTGTGCCTGTTTTAAATACAGGGCCATCTTCACAGACACGTTGACTTATCGTTTCACTATCAGGTACTTTCAAGACGCAAGCATAGCAAGCCCCCATGCCACAAGCCATACGAGATTCTAGGGATAGGTAAGCTCTGGGATGGTCGTAAAATGTTTGATTAATGTATTTCATCATACCAGGTGATCCGCACGAGTAAATTGCATCGAATTCGTTATCAAATTCCTTTATCACTACTGACACATTTCCTTGGGTTCTATAAGAACCATCATCAGTCGTTACAAAGACTTTGCTGTATTGGGATAATTCATCTTCCAAAATAACTGCATCTTTAGTAGCAAATCCTAGAACTGTTGTGACATCTACACCACGTTCATCTAATTGTTTCGCTACTTCAAGTAAAGGAGGTACACCAATTCCTCCACCGACTAGGAGAACATGACTCTGATTGTTTAAATCAGATAAGTCAAAGCCATTTCCTTGAGGTCCCATAACATCTAAGCTATCACCTGTTTTTAAGGTTGAAAAAATTGCCGTACCAGAACCTTCGATACGATAAATAAGATGGCATTGTTTATTAGCCTTATCTATAGATGAGATTGAAATCGGACGACGCAAGAGATGAGCATCATCAGGAACTCGTAAATGAAGAAATTGGCCTGCATTCATAGCTTCAACCATTTCTCCTTGAAGTACGAGTTCAAAGATTGCTGGTGCGATTTCCTTTTGGGACACTACTTTCATGGTTTCCAAGCGAATAGCACCCATGCGTTTTTTACAATTTGGATTCATACCGTTTCCTCCTTAAATTTTAAGGGGTTCAGAAAAAGAAAAACCTTGCAATCGCAAGGTTTCAGTAAGATACTTACAGAAAAGACTCAAATAAACTGTGTTTATTCAAAGTTTGTGTAATCTATTTTCTATCTGACACCTTGTGAGCCTCTCTGGACTTCCCTTAAAGGTTAAATTTTTACTAGTATACTGTATCAACCCTAAAAAGTCAAGCAAAAATAGCTAAGGTGTCTGACGTATTTTAGTTTACTTATTTTTGTGAAGAGAGAATCTGCTCCAATTTTTGATAATCTTTGACACTATCAATTTCATAGATAGAGTTTTCTTCCAATTCCTCTACGTAAACATCTAATTTTTTAATGTTGTCTTTGACCATATTGTCCCAGTAGAGATCTACAAATTCGCCGCTTGCATAGGCTTTGTCGATAAACCCAACAATCTTCTCAGCTGTTGGAGCATCCCAGAATGACACACCACTCAGGATGCGGCCGTTCTTACTATCAACGATGATATCTTGAACTTTGTAATCTTCTCCGTAAACCAGGAACCATTCATTATCACAGTCTTCACGATAAACGCTGAAGTATGTTGAACGTTCAATGTCATTGCGGAACATATTTTTGAAAAGATAGTTATCCGCATCGATAACGTAGCTGTTAGCCAACTCTTCTTTTACCAAGTAAAGAGAGTAAAAATTATTGTAATCCGCATACTTATCGTTGAAGACCAAACGAACGCCATACTTCTCTTTAAGGTAGTCGAATTGTTCTTTCAAATAACCTACAACGATGATAATATCATCAATACCACGTTCTTTTAAAAATTCAATTTGATATTCAACCAAAGGTTTTTGATTGACTTTAACCAAGGCTTTGGGAGTATTTTCTGTCATGGGTCTCAAACGAGTTCCCAAACCTGCTGCTAAGATGATCGCTTTCACGCGCTTTCTCCTTTATTCTTTAATAATAATGTAAACACCAGCCATTACAACAAATGAAGTAATGATTGTTAAGACAGTCAGAGGTGTTCCCAAGAACATTGCTGCAAACAAAACAGTCCATACTACATAACTGACATTTAGACCAGTTGCTTTTGCTGGTTGCAATCGATTGATAGCAATGTAGTATGCAAGGTAAGAAATCATATTAAATGCTGCAAAGACTATCAATAAACCAAACAATTGCCCATTAGCCACTTCTGCAAATGAATGATGCGAGAAGAGAACAATGACAAGGTAGGACAAGAAAGATGTGACTTGTCGTATCAAGAGTGCTTCGAGTTCACTGAGTTCACTTTCCATAGCAAATGAGCTCAGAACACTTTCACTTCCCCAAGCAAGGGCACAGATCAAGGCACAGAGGATACCAATATAGAATGAATTGACCTGTTCAACCTTGTAGGTCTGAGCAATAATTCCTGCAATGATTAATAAAATTCCAAATACTGTATTCTTCGAAACCTTATGCTTAAGAATAAAGAAGGCAAGAAGGACAGAAACCGCAGGATAAATCGCTGAAACAGATGATGCTAAAGAACTACCGATATACTTGACTGCATAGAGATTGGCCTGCATGCCTATTGGCCCAGCCAATAGTGCTCCTATAATAACACTGACATTTCGAATATTCAAGAAGATTGAAAAACGTACCTTTCCTTCTTTAACTAGAAGATATCCTAGCAAGATAAAAATACTAAGAAAGTCGTGCGCTGCTGCTACTACAAAAGGTGATAGTTCAGTAAATATTGAAAATATATAGGCACTAACGGTAAGTCCTAACCCCCAGAACACACCTGAAAGTAGACCAAAAGAAACTCCATTTTTAGTTTTCATCAAATCCTCCCTGAGACTGCAATTCTTTTACAGCTCTATTGTAACGAGAGATTCCATAATCTCCAAAATCTGCACCATTTTCTTCTTTGTAAATGGTCCATAGGCTCCAAATAATGTCTTGCAAGATTTTGTAAATACGAATTTTTTCCCGAGAAACTGGTGTCTGTTCGCTTTCATAATGACTTAAAAAGTCTTCTTCTTCTGCACTTGTAAACTCTGATTCTAGGAAGAGGGCTGCCAGATCCCACATAGGGTCATTCATAGAGGAATATTCCCAATCAATGAGATAAAGATGTCCATCTGGCCCTTCTATGAAATTTTCAGGAACCAAATCAATATGACATGATTTTTGATCAATTCCAATTTGTTCAAGTTGATTTTTCAAAGAAAATACAGACTGTCTGACAACTTCATAGTTTGGATAGGAAATCTCCCCTTGAATCAAGGTTTCATATTTTTTGATTTCCTCAAAAGGAGCAAACTCTCCTTTTAATTCTTTACCAGAAGCGTGAATGGTTTGTAGAATTGGTGCAATCTTTTCAAATTTGGTTTTAATGGTAGCTGAATCAAGTGTCTCAGCATTTTCAATGTATTGATTAACCTTAATTCCTGCTTCAATATCGAAAAGATAATTCTCTACATCTAATTTCAAATCTTTCAACAATTCAAGATTGAACTTTTCATTCTGGCGGTCAATTAATTTATCCGTACCTTTACCGAAAAACTTAACGATGTACTGGTTTGAGGATGTTTTAACCAAATAATTTTGATTGGTCATTCCACCTAATTGTTCAACACTCAGAATATCATCATCAGTTGATAGTAAAGAGGTAAGTTTTTCCTTAATGATTTTTTCCACAATCTTCCTCCATTAGACTTCCCACTTAAAGACTGTCTTAAATGCGGTATTTAAGTCAGTTGCAAAAACTCGGTGAATATCTTTGATTTCTCTGACTGGTTCTTCTAAATAAATGATATTTTTCAAACGATTGGCAAATCTCTTAATCTCCATCATTTGGATAGCTTTTTCAAAGTCAACACGTCCTGAACGTGAAGAACCTACCAGTAACAAACCTTTTTCCAATGAATCTCGAGTATTGATATTTACCTTGTACTCACTAACACCCATCATCAAAATGGTTCCCTGTGGTTTGATGTAACGAATGAGATCATTAATAGCAGGCCCGCATCCATCACCACCACAGCATTCGAAACCATGGTCAAAACTAAGATCTTCTGGAATACTGTCCGTAATGTAAAGCTCCTTAGCAAAGGAGAAGAGTTCTAATTTCTCCCAGTGACGACCAATAACAATAATCTCTGCTTCAGGCAAGGTATAGTTAATAATATTAGCCATGACAAAAGCTAGACTACCATCACCAATAACTGCAATACGCTGACGTCTGCTATGTGAAACCGTCAAGAAGCGATTCATAGCGTGCATTCCCACACTGACAAACTCAGTAATGGCAGCAACTGTGTCTTCGACGTCCTCGTAAGCTACCACACGATCCTTAGGTAGAGAAACAAATTCTCGCATAAAGCCATCATGACCACTAGACAAGAAATAAGTTCCTGTCATATAGTTTTCATAAAATTCCTCATCACTCTGCATAGGTGGTTGATTGGGAATCATGACAACCTTCTGGCCAACTTTGTAGGTACCTGTGGGATCAGAAATAACAGTCCCACAAGACTCGTGAATCATAGCCATTGGAAGCTTTTTAGATAATATTTTGGGATCGCGTTTTCCTTGATAGTAACGTTGATCCGCATGACAAACCGCCATATAATTTGGTCGAATGAGGATATGATTCTCTTGATCAATCTCTTCTTCTTGGTATTTGATATTGATAAACTTTGGTTTTGTCAGTTGATAAATTTGATTAATCATGTTTTTAGTCTTTCTCAATCATGCTTTTAGCAATCTTCAAGTCTGTAACTGTTGTGATTTTTAGATTTGAGTATTCACCCTTAGCTAAGGCTACATCTTTCCCCTTGATAACAAAAATTTTACATGCATCTGTCAAAATTTCTTTTTCTTCTGCTGATAAAGAACCATACAAATCAATAAAGTCTTTACAACGGAAGGTTTGAGGAGTTTGCCCTTGATAGAGATGAGCGCGGTTTGGAATATCTGTAATAAATTTCCCATTAGTACTTTCAACAATGGTATCCACGGCTTCAACTACAGTATCAACAGCATCATGATTTTGTGCAAGAGTAATGTTATCTTGAATCATTCGAAGTGTGATAAAAGGACGAACTGAGTCATGAGTGACTACGATATCATCTTCTGTCAGTGGACGATAAGCATCAATAGCTTCAATAATTTTTTCAATACTCGAATTACGATCCACACCACCTTTTGTGATGATGATACGGTCCTTGTGGAGTGGAAGGAATTTTTCAACTAAATCTTCTGCGTGTGTCACCCAGTCCCCATGAACTCCAACTACAATCTTTTCAATACTTGGTTCCAAAACAAATTTTTCAATAGTATGAATCAAGATTGGGCGATCTCCCAACTCAAGAAATTGTTTGGGTAAATTACTAATCCCCATGCGCGTGCCGGTTCCACCTGCTAAAATTCCAGCGTAGATCATTTTAATACTCCTTTAGTCTGTTTTTAAAAAAACTCATTCTTTACTATTATATCACAACCTAGCCCTTTCTCGAAATAAATACTAGAATTCTCTAGTCAGAAAGAGCGCTAGGCATGCCTTTAGGAAAAGGAACTTGAATGATAAAAAATTCTCAACCATATTTTCAACAAATATAGAGTTCTTTAGAATAGTATAGAAAACTTAAAGAAACCTTAAACCAAATATAAAGAGTTGAGAATATTTGCCAGAGATAACTCCCTTCTAACATTTCTCAACTCTATTCAAAAAGATTCGGTTTATTTTTCCTCTTGCTCGCCGATGCCCTTAACAGCTTTTTTAAATTCGGCAAGCATCTTTCCTACTGATTCGCCTAGCTCTGGTAAGCGCTTTGGTCCAAAAATCAACAGTGCGCCAAGGACAATGACTATCAAGCCTGGTGCACCAATATCACGTAAGATTCCCATCTTTTTCTCCTTTCCTTTTTCTCTTAATCATCCATTTAC
>NZ_JVFV01000008.1 GCF_001073085.1 Streptococcus pseudopneumoniae | reverse complement strand
AGGAGTAAATAGCCATGTCTTCAAAATAGAGACGATCGCCGATTTCAATCGGTTTTTCAAAGCTGTAATCCCCAATGATATCCCCTGTCAGGCAAGTATTTGAAGAGAGTCTATAAGTATAAGGTTTTTCTTGCGCTCCAAAACCATCTCTCAATGGAGGGCGATAAGGCATCTCAAGAACATCTGGCATATGGCAGCTTGCCGAGGCGTCTAGCACCAAGGTCTCAATCCCGTTTTCAACAATATCCAAGACTTCTGTCGCTAGATAGCCCGCATTAAGTGCAATAGCTTCTCCAGGTTCAATGTAGACGTCTACGTTATAGGTTTCTCGTATTCGTTTGATTTCAGAAATCAGCAAATCCACATCGTAGTCATCTCTTGTGATGTGGTGTCCACCGCCCATATTGAGCCATTTGACTTGATGCAAATAGGCTCCAAACTGCTCTTCTACTGCTTTCAAAGTCGTTTGTAAATCATCTGCTCCTTGCTCACAGAGGGTATGAAAATGAAGCCCGTCAACCAAATCCAATAAATCACTTGGTATCTTTTCCAAAGTTACTCCAAAACGAGAGCCAGGAGCACAAGGGTCATAAAGCGCGTGGTCACCCTGCGTTGAACATTTAGGATTGAGGCGTAGACCGACACTGATACCAGCTTCACGACAAACTTGACCATATTTTCGTAGTTGTCTCTCTGAGTTAAAAACAATATGATCAGATATTTGCAGTAACTCTTCCATATCTGATTCCTTGAAAGCAGGCGCAAAGACATGGACTTCTCCAGGGAATTCTTCCCTAGCCAACTTAGCTTCATAGAGTCCACTAGCTGTCGTGCCTGACAGATATTGACTAATCAAAGGATAGGTTTTATAGAGGGAATACGCCTTCTGGGCAAGCAAAACCTTGCAAGCAGCTTCTTCTTGTACATATTGTAGAATGCGGCAGTTGGCTTCTAACTTTGCCAAGTCTATGACATAAGCTGGCGTTGGTACTTGTTCTAACTTCATTAGTCCACCATTTGTGGGTTTTCTACCACAACCCATGGCAAACCGTGTTTATTCAAAGCTTCCATGAATGGGTCTGGATCCAACTCTTCAAGGTTATAAACTCCAGGTTGTTTCCATGTACCATCCATCACTAATTTTGTCCCAATCATGGCAGGAACACCTGTTGTGTAAGAAATGGCTTGTGAACCAACCTCTGCGTAACATTCCTGATGATCGCAAACATTGTAGATGTAGATTGTCTTTTCAACGCCATCTTTGACACCTGTAAAGATACAGCCGATATTGGTTTTACCAACTGTACGTGGGCCAAGGCTAGCAGGATCTGGAAGCAAGGCTTTCAAGAATTGGATTGGTACGATTTCTTGGCCGTTAAAGTTAATAGCATCTGTACGAAGGAGACCAACGTTTTCCAAACATTTCATGTGCGTTAGATAAGATTGGCCAAAAGTCATAAAGAAGCGAATGCGTTTAACTCCTGGAATGTTTTTCGCCAATGATTCAATTTCTTCATGGTGGAGGAGATACATGTCTTTTTGACCAACTTGTGGGAAATCATACTCACGTTTGATAGACATAGCTTCGACTTCTACCCATTTTCCATTTTCCCAGTAAGAACCTGGTGCAGAAACCTCACGCAAGTTGATTTCTGGGTTAAAGTTTGTCGCAAATGGATAACCGTGGTCACCACCATTACAGTCTAAAATATCGATATAGTGGATTTCGTCAAAGTAATGTTTGAGTGCATAAGCTGAAAAGACGCTTGTTACCCCTGGGTCAAAACCAGAACCAAGAAGAGCTGTCAGACCTGCTTCCTTGAATTTTTCTTGATAAGCCCATTGCCATGAGTAGTCAAAGTAGGCAGTAAAACCAAGTTCCTTACAACGTTTCTCATAAATAGCACGCCATTCAGGGTCTTCTGTGTCCTCAGCCTCATAGTTGGCAGTATCGATATAGTGGACACCTGTTGCCAAACAAGCATCCATGATAGTCAAGTCTTGATAAGGCAAAGCTACGTTCAAAACAGCTTCTGGTTTGTAGCTTTCAATCAAGGAAATCACTTCTTCTACCTTGTCAGCATCAAGAGCAGCTGTCTCAATCTTAGTATTTGTTTTGCCTTCTAATTTAGCCTTCAAGTCATCGCATTTTGACTTGGTACGGCTAGCAATCATAATCTCTTTAAAAGTTTCGCTATCTTGGCAAATCTTTGAAATAGCAACTTGGGCAACTCCCCCACATCCAATAACTAATAAACGACTCATTTTTTTCCTTCCTCTTCTTCTAAAATGTCTTCTACATACTTAGGCAACATAAAGGCCCCCACATGTAAGTTTGCAGTGTAATATTCCGTAAATAACTGACGTTTTTTCCAGCCTTCCTTGTCAAAATCTTTGACAGGGTGATATTTTTTCGATGCAAATCCAAACAACCAATAGCCAGCAGGACTAGTTGGGATATGTGCCTGATAAACCCGGCTGATTGGAAAGGCTTGATTGACCTTACGGTGCATGCTTCGGCAAGCTGACTCATCTTCGTCAAAGAAAGGACTACCATGCTGATAGATCATGATTCCGTCCTCTTTGAGAGCCCTATAACTATTACCGTAAAATTCCTTGGTAAAGAGTCCTTCTGTATGGCCAAATGGATCTGTCGCATCGTTAATGATAATGTCGTAATCATCTTCACAGTTTCTCAAAAATCTCAGTCCATTTTGGTAGTAAATGGTGACGCGAGGGTCATCAAGTCCTGCAGCAAAGTCTGGAAAATACTCTCGACAAACCTCAACCAGCATCTCATCTGGTTCTACAATATCGATTTGTTCCAATTCTGGATAGAGGGTTAATACTTGGGCAACACCACCGTCACCACCCCCAATAACCAAGACTTTCTTGGGATTTGGATGGACAGCCATAGGAACGTGAACAGTCATTTCGTTGTAGACAAAATCATCTGCATCTGAGAACAAGACATGCCCATTTAAAATCAAAATCTTTCCAAAAGCTGGAGTATCTAATACTTCAATATCCTGCCACTCACTTTTTCCAGCATAGAGTTGTTTAGCAGTTCTAAGCGACAATTTCACATCTGGAGTATGAACTTCAGAAAACCATAAATCCATCTAGTTCTCCTTTCTTTCAATAACATTGATGTGATTGACCTCTGGATCTTCCGTTCCTTGGAGGGAACAACCACGTTCCTTTGCAAATTGGATATAATCGACAATTTCTCGTGTAATCCGTTCACCTGGCGCTAGGATTGGAATTCCTGGAGGATAACACATGACAAATTCCCCACATACCTGGCCAATGGACTCGTCTAATGTTAAGCTTCTTCTATCTGCATAGAAGGCCTTCTGAGGAGATAGCACCAACTCTGGTTGGATATATTCGCCAGCAATCAAGTCTTTTCCATCTCGCGAGTAGAGTCTCTTGATGTCAGCCAGAGCACCTACCAAGCGCTCAATGTCTTGAATGCGGTCACCAATTGAAATGTAGGCCAAGATATTCCCGATATCACCAAACTCAATCTGAATGTCATATTCATCCCGTAAGAGATCATAAACTTCAATCCCTGTTAGACCAATCCCCTGAGTGTAAACTGACAGCTTTGTTACATCAAAATCACAAACCGATACACCATCTACCAGCTCTTTTGAGTAGGCATAGTAGCCACCGATGGCATTGATTTCACGACGTGCGTACTCAGATAGCTCAATGACTTTCTCAAACGACTCTTTGCCACGAAGGGCTAGGTTCCTACGAGAAACATCTAGACTAGACATTAGCAAGTAGGATGCTGATGTCGACTGTGTCAGATTAATAATCTGACGTACGTACTCAGGATTCATCTGATTGCCAACTAAAAGAAGGGAACTTTGAGTCAAGCTGCCACCGGATTTATGCATGGATACAGCCGACATATCTGCTCCTGCATCCATAGCAGACAGAGGAAGTTTATCTGTAAAGTGCAGATGAGCACCGTGGGCTTCATCTACTAAGACTTTCATTCCTGCAGCGTGAGCCATCTCAGTTAGTCCCTTAAGATCTGAACAAATCCCATAATAGGTTGGATTGTTAATTAGGATAGCCTTGGCATCCGGATGGTCCTTAATAGCTTGCGCCACACGCTCATTTTCAAGCCCCAAAGCAATACCGATTTTAGGATCCACACTCATCTCGATATAGATGGGGATAGCACCACACAAAACAAGGGCGTTGATAGCTGATTTATGTACGTTACGCGGAAGAATAATCTTATCTCCAGTTTTACAAGTGGAGAGAATCATGGTTTGAACAGATGATGTGGTCCCCCCAATCATTAAAAAGGCATGAGCAGCACCAAAAGCCTCAGCCGCTAGTTCCTCTGCTTCTCGAATAATCGAAATAGGATGTCCCAAGTTGTCCAAAGGCTTCATAGAATTGACATCAATTCCTACACATTTCTCACCCAGAAGTTCAACCAACTCTGGATTCCCACGGCCACGTTTGTGACCAGGGACATCAAAGGGAACAATCCGTTTCTTTCGTAATTTGACCAGCCCCTCATAGATGGGAGCTTGGTTTTGATTTGACATTATAAAGACATACTCCTTTATCATAGTTTTTTCACCTTGTGTAAGGCTCTAAAGGATACTTATGAAAAAAGAGCAGGTTGGCACCTGCTCTACAATCTACTGACGTGTTTATGTTTGTTTCTTTTGAGTATGTCTGTTCCTGATGTTTCCTAACTCTCTAGTAGCAAATATTACGTACTTTATTGATCGTTTCACAAGATGACGTGTGCTTTCACCACACTAACAAATGTATACGAATTAGAACTAGTGTTCTAACATCAACTTATAAAAGTAGGCTTTTAACCCTATCAATAATGTGGCTTTTCAACCACGCTTCGGCATTCAACCCTGCCTGTCCGTAGGCATTTTTTACTCGGGTTTATATTTGCTAGAAAACATCATCTCATTTTCTAAGCTTCATTACTATATCATGTTTTCAGAGACTTGTAAAGTATTTTTAGAAACTTTTTTTAATAAATTAATTTTTTCGTTCGTAAAATTTATTTAACTTAAAAATGGAAATCGTTTTAAATTTAAATCAAAAAACAAAAAAAGAAACTAAATAATTTAATTCCTTTAGATAGGCATAAGCAAGGCTAACTATTCAAAATCGTATTACTCATCACGCGCTACTTTGGCAGCTAGTTCAAAATCAGTCATCAAATAATTTTCATCTAGACGGATAAGACTATAATACTCATTCCAAAATAGAGAGTCACTGTTACTTGACCACTGTAATCCATACCACAATTGAGTGACATCACTTGTATGTGATGGGGGGATTGACCATAGATGCTTTTTGAAAGTTTCTTGAACAAGTGGAAGGTCCAGTCGAGTAGTCAAGTCGAGTTCATCCAATTTCAAAATTATAGAATGTTCTATAGCTGCTTCAATGCTTTCCTTGTTAAATCGGACCTGAATAACCTTAGAATCTTCTAGAACCACGTCCTTATCTTCTGCCCCGTAAAAGGAAATACTCCCAAGAACTATGCCATCTTTTGCAAAGAGATAGGGAGCGTAGGGAACAGCATTACTATCAAGCTTGAAGCCTTTTTCAATGGTGACTGTTTTATTGCCTGCATACTTTTGGAAATTGCCATCTGTCAGGAGGTATTCGTAGTCGCTAGCACCATCACCTTGTCTTACATAGATATCAAATCCAGCTTTCATCAGATCACTTGCTTTGGTTTCTGCTAACGTGATTTTACTTTCATTAATTTGCAAAATTGGTGTTTGAGGTGGCAAACCAATCGTGAGATTAAACATAACTCCTACTAGAAATACCATAAAGGTTATAAGGAGGGCAAGTAAAGACTTTCCAGTCCTTTTTCTTGCATTGAAAAGAGCCATTATAGCTGGGAGGAGGATCATTTTAGCTAAAATAGAATTCCCAACACCACCTCGATTTAAGGTTTGAAAAGCAAACATCCCCGCAATTGCAATCAGGGACAGGTAGACCAAAATCTCACCTAGTTCCAGTTTTTCTGTTCGAGTTTGTTGATTTACAGGAGTTTCGTACAATGACTGCCCATTCTCTTTCCTCTTTTTTAGAAAGAGATAAAAGCCCAGACCGAGTAGCAAATTAAAGATTGCGAAAACTATTAAAGTACCTATAATCACCGTTCTACCCATTGCTCTCTACTCCTTTATGTTCTCTCTCAAATCTTATCTTTCTCTTTAATTCCCAATTCCCAACTAATAAAACCAGCAAGAAGAAGGGGCCGCCTTCTATGACCACAATAGGCATAGCCAAAATAGCAATCATCAAAAAACTAGCTTTCTTTTGACGCCAACTAACGCCCCATTCTCCGTTTATCAGTCCACCCAAATAGTCTATGTAGTCAGTAAACCAAGTAAATAAAGGTGGGTGAAAATCACTTATCCTTAGGTAAATGAAGAGGGCTGAATTTAAAAGGATGTAGAGAATTCCAAGAACTAGAATAATCTTTTGACTAGTTCGAGTAGCCTCTAGAACGATTTTTTCTCTCTTCTCTGGCTTTATTTTCTTTAGACTTGGATTCTTACAAGAGAGTTTTTCAAATCTAAATTCCAGAAATCGGTAGAGATAATACTTCTTTATATCACGCTTCATAAAACCACCAATCTAGGAAGGACACTCAATTATAAATCATGGTTTAAACATCTAATTTTAAGGAATTACCTTCTAGAAAGACTGCTTTTGACTCAGTGATTTTGATTTTTTGATCTTCTGAAAAGCCAATAGTTTCACCGTCCTTTAAGGTGACATCACTGCCTAAAACATACTGAAGAATAGACAAGAGAAAATAATATAGGTCATCGCTATTCATAGGAGACTCGATAATTTCAATCTCAGTTTTTCCAAACTCTTTCAAACCATAAGTGTAAATACTAGTTTTATCTCCCTGGTTGAAGAGTTGAAGGGGAAGCATTTCTTCTTTCAAAAGGTCAGCCAGGTCTAGATAAAGATCTTTGGGTAAGAGCAAGGTGGTAGAACCCTGATAAATACCAATAGATGATTGACTAGTTTTTAGGATAGAGGCATTGACTTTAGTTAATAGGGAATAAGTTTCTACTGGCGAAAGATTGTCAGACAAAATAGAAACAATGGCGTGTTGTGTGTGCTCCTGTGTTTCCTTCTCAACATCCTGCCAGAGGTAAGAATAGGCATACAATTCTTCAAATTCTTGACTTGGGATAGGCAAATCCATTAAAGCCAGCGCAACGAGAGCACCATCAATCACAAAGGTTGCACTAGAATCATCCCCAGAAACTTCAGAAATTTCAAGCGCCCAGTGAGATTTTAAATCCTGAACGACCTGGTCTAAAGAATAGGCCTGCTTGCCTTTGAAGAGGGGCATGGACTAGGTAAGGGTCTTTTTCTTCTCTGACTTTTCTTTTTTACTAGCAAATAGATTTTTCAAAAATTTCATAGGACTTCTCCTTTTTTACATATCAGTTGGGAAGCAAAGCTATCTTGGTCAAAGTGAGTCGAGATACCAAGTTTCCTCATCCTCAAAACTGTAAAATTTCTCATCAAGTAGCCAATTTCCATCCACCAATCTAAGTACAAACTGATGCTTCATTTCTAAAGCTTCTTGATAATGGGTGATGACTCTTGCTTCTTCAGCTTTTGTCATGATAAAATCGACAGAAAAATCATTCGTTTGAACATAGTTATACTCACTTGGGGAGCCATAAGAATTCCGAACTCCTCCTTCCAAGTATTTTTGAGTCACTCGTCCAGTTAGAAGTTGCATTTGCCTCTGAAAATAGTCATCCATAAGTTCATTCCACTTGGGATGAACTTGATTTGCTGGGATACCAAGGCCTTCTTTTTCCTTATCCAGTGCTCTGTTACGCTCAAAAATTTCCTCTTCTAACAAGGTTAAACTTTTGAGTAAATTAAGCAAGGGTGGGATGATTATTTCTGCCAGAGTTTGATTTTTTTCAGGGGTATTTTTATAGTTTACTCTCATGATAAACCTCTTAATTTTTCTGGATTAATTGGTTTAATTCTAGGTCTGAAAGAAAGCCTTCCATGTAAAGTTTCCTAAGTAAATCTTTATCTACGGTAATTTCATAATAGTCAGTCACAAACTCATGAAATCTCTCAAAGCTATCAAAAAGGTAAGAGAGCAACCATTCTCCGCCATCCTGCTCTTGGTAAGTGTGTTGATGCGCATGACCGTCATACCAGATAAAGAAGGTTGTTTCATCTTTTTGGTCTTCTGAATAAAGTGAGAGATACTTTTCATCCAGTCCTTTATAAAAACTATCAATGACGTCTTGATTCCACTCGTCAGCAGCAAACTGGCTTAAACTACTTTCATGATCAAAACCTTTTATGAGGATCATTTTAGCAGTCAAAATCACATCTAAAGAATCACCAGAGCCATTGTCAATAAGGTAGCGAACTCCATAGTCTTCCTCAGTTTTAAACACGAGTCTGAGCCAATCCTCACTCGGATCTGTCAGATATTCGTCAATGACTAGCAAGGCATCTAAACGAGTCTTTATATTGTCCCAATCAATCTTTCTCATCTCTAAAAACCTCCATCTTATCCTTGCGATTTATCAAGATCACAAGCCCTATAACGAGCTGTTAGATAGCCTGAAAAGCTAATCTGAGGGATATTCCACTCATTAGGCAAATAAATCGAACAATCTACCTGATCACCTAGAGGGGAACTTGCTGAGAAGACATATCTTCCCAAATCTTCATTATTAGAATTTCTTTCAACTTGATTCAACCTGCTAGCATTGAACCAGTCTTTAAACAGTAGCCAGATTTGCTCGGCATCTTCGTTTAATAGGGAGACTTTCAAGTTGTAGCTGATTCCGACCCTACATCTTTTTTTGAATCCTGACTCATCAGCCTTACAAACCTTTATCGATCCCTTATCATACTTCCAGTTATCACTATCAAATAGGGAAAATTGAGCAGATAGATTGTCTTTAAATCCCTGCATAGTATCTAATAAATCTTTGGAGGCGGCTTCGAATAATTCTAGTTCTTCCATAGTCTTCTCTTTAATTTTCATAGCAAATCACAATCCGATTTAATCTGCATCAACCCAGATCTGGTATTTTTGACAATGTAGGCATCTGAAAAGGTAACCACAGATAGGCCCGTCTTTGACCAAGTAGTCTTCTACCTCTTGATATTCTTCACGCGCTTCATAGTCTGCCAAGACTTGCTCAGCGATTCCCATGTCCTTCAATTCTCGTGTTCCAACTGTACCTAAGTAAGCGCAGTAATCTTGACAACAAGATAACCAATATTCACCCTGCCAACTAGAGTAGCCTGGGGTCTGACAAAAAAGTAGCTGATTCTTTTCTGGATCCAATTCACCCTGCCACTCGGCATCTTGGATAAATTCCGCATCGAATTTTTTGGCCGCTTGACCGTTTGCAATACAAAATGGGCAAAGGTATTCTATGTTGTCAATACAGTAAGGAATCAAGTCATAATAAACAGTGCTTTCTTTCCCACAAGATGGACAAATCTTGGCTTCTCCCTCTACAAAAGCTCCCGTTGCTAGAGGATCTGGATGGTAAATAAAATGTGGCAAAGAGTGTGATAGCTCTTTTCTCTGCTTCTTCTCTTCTTTTCTTAGAGGACGAGGAAGGGCAAAACGATCGCCATGACTCTGACTCATTTCTTGTAAACGGCTCAGTTTCTTTATCTGTTTTCGATCAGGTTTGTCTAAGATTTCAGTAAATAAGCTATAGGCCCTAGTGTAGAGACCCAATTGTTCATAGAGGTCAACTAAGACTTTCTTCGCTTCTAAATCATCAGATTTAGCTAATTCATCAGCCAAATCATAAAGGGCTGCAACACTTGAAGGATTTCCATCTTGGTCTAGGTATTGCTTTTTTAAAGTAATATACTTTTCTAGAAATGGATTCATGGGAATACCTTTCTAATGGAATATAAAAACCTTAACAAATAGTCACTAAGACATTCCCCTTATGGTTTAAGATTTCCTTGTAAAAGTCTTTCATTTTGACAAAGCAGGTTAAAATATCATCCTTGATTTCTTCCTCTTCCTCAAGATAATCCCAAATATCAGGATACAAGTCAGCTTTCTTGCATGCTTCCATACTAAAGTCTGCCAAGGCTCTGTGCATATCAAAACTTTCTAGAGCTTTTACGATCTCGGCTATCTTGTTTTTTTCAGTATAGGCTATGTACTCAGACACTTCTTCTAAAGGAGTTACTCCTAAGACCGCTTCTCTCAAGGGATTATCGTCCAAAAATTCTGAACTACTAAATCCTGTCATGACAAAGACCAAGGCATCCCACATTTTGTCAATATCTATTAAGATATCATGACTATCAGCGGAATCCTCAGCAAAATCTAACAAGTCATCTCCTTGATTGGAAAGACCTTTTATTTGTTTTAATTTATCGTCCGGTAAATATTGATAATTGGCAATCATTCCCATGATTTTACTCCTTTGAATCAGTTAGTATCATTCGGATATTTCTAGCTCTATTTCCCAAGAAAGTGCTATAATGGAGCTAACAAAAATGTTCTGTATTCATTGGAAAATAAGAGGAAACAGTCATGTTCACTAGTATTATTTTGGGTTTTTATGCTCTTTTCTTTCTATCCTTGTCCTTTACTATCTATCTCTATATTAGACTTGTAGTTGCGGTTAAAAAAGGCAAAGACATTCCCAAATGGATTTATAAACTTGGCCATGCTGTTCAAGGAAGAATTCATGTTGACTATGAAGAAATCACTGATGCTAATGCCCTTAAAGAGATTCATTGGTTCTTGCTGATCTATTTAATCGTAAATCTACTCCTATTGGCTGGCTTCTACTATCATGGCAATAGCTTCCCGCAAGCAGTTTATGAATGTTTGAAAAAACAATTTTTCATCGTACTTGTTAGTATGGTTTTAAAAAGTATTGGCAAATTTGTTGTACTAGCTATAAGAAAAAACTTTCATAACAGTCATGCCTATGCATCAACCAACGCTGTTATTGGGACAGCTTTTTTAACGAGTTATGTTTTTATGTTTTGCATGATGATGAGTGGTCTTCCAGCTCAACCTGTTCCAGTAACCATTCAAGATACTACTGTCATTATCGGAGAAACCAAGGCTTCCGAGCTTTTGGACCAAGGCTTTACCTTGGGAGATAAAGGCGCAGAGAGCTTGATTACCAATCCCAAAAACGACCACTTCTACTACGGTCAGCTTCTCGAAGTCAAGCGGGATGATCAGTCCTATGGCTTTATGAGCCTTACTCCTACGGGAAGAGATACCGATCAGCTCAAAAACTGCGTCATCACCTATTACAGAACACCTAAGGATAGCAAGCAACTAGAAAAAATTTCCATCAATCATGTCAAGCTAGCAAATCTCAAACTCCAAGATTTTCAAACACGAAAGTTAATCGATATCTTTCAACTAAATCCTGCTGATTATAATGTCTCTGATAAGGATACCAACTTTATCCTAACCATCCAAACAGCAGATTACGACCTCTGGAAAAGGTACAGGATTGAAGCCAAGTTCAATTCAGATGGTTCCCTAGACAGCTATGGTGTCAGAGCCCAACACAGTCAATGGGAATGATTGACCATTTCTCCCTTTATCACATAAGCATTAAACTGGAAAAATATCGTCAACAAGTTTATAGGTTTCGATGAACCGAAGGCCAGAGGAACCTTTATCTCTAGTGATTTCTTGATAAATATCTTCTAAATTTTGGGCAGGTGCCAGCATCCAAAGACTGAAAGGTCTAAGTTTCACCTGTCCAATTTTTTCAATATTTTCTAATAATTGCCCTAAATCTTTGTGATTGAACCAGCAATCTGTAACGAGAGCAAACTTTGTATTATCCATCTTACAGGAGATATGACTGGTCAAAAAATCATCGATGGTGGGCTTTTTTGTTTGTAAGAGGCGCGTGCAAGCCAAATGATACTCAAGCTTTCTAGGACTCTGCTCAACCATAGATACAAAGACAAGACCATACTCATCTTGGAACTTAACAGCAAGGATATCTCCTTCTTCAAAATAAGGTTTACGTTTAGTTTTGGCTTTAGTGACCTTTAGAGGCCTAGGATTTTCAGTTTGCAACTGGATAGCAAGTTTATCCAAGACCTTTTGCCTTTGTTTCAAAGCCTTTGAATCTATTTCCAACCAAAATGGATCAGCCCCTTTTTTGATAAGCACCAAGGTTTTATCTCTGATATCGTCTGTCAGGTGACCAATCTTCCACAGTGAGTAGGCAAGAGCAGTCCAATAAATTTCTGTAAAAAAGTCAGTTTGACAGTAATCTTTCTCTGCATCGAGGATATCCTTGATAATATTGGACACATGATCACCGTCTCTATAGCGACCAACTACCTCATTGTAAATGTCATACCCTTGATCACTGTCAATGATTTTAACGCCATCAATAGCCATTCTCAACTCCTAATGCTCAATCGACATCTTATTGATAAATCTCAAAACTTATTTAATCTTATGCTTGTTCATTTTTTCTTGGAAAATATCTGTAAGAATTTGGCGCAATTCTTGAGCTTCCTTTTCAGGAAGTTGGCCTTCTCGTTCAGCAACGGCATACAACTCTGGATACTCGATCGAGATTCTCTTAACAGTACGTGTAATGGCATGTTTTCTAACAAAAAATGGAATTCGTTTAATCATATCTTGAGGAATTAAAGCGATAATCTTATCGGCAGTTTCCTTGTCGTTCAGCTTAGAGAAAGTTAGTCCCTTTTTAATCATTTCTTGTTCTTTTTCTGTAAAATCTTTAATATCCATTGTGTCTCCTTATGACTATTTTATTTACTACTATTATACTATTTTTTTAATTGGTCGAATGAAAAATCTCTATAAATCACTTCTTTGCCAAGAACGGAATCTGTCGTAACAGGTAGTTTTTTCAGCAACTCTTGGATATGAATATCTTTGGGAAGAGGATTCAATTCTCTCAGACTATTTTCTTGAAGATGTGCTGCAAAGATAAACTCCCCCTTTTCCCAATCCATAGCACAATCATTGATAACATCTACTGGAGAGAGGTCTAGCAGTTCTTGCTCTTGCGCTATAAACGTTTCGTAGATCAACTCAAAAATAGCTTCCTTATCAATTTTTACAACTCTTAATGTATGTTCATCCATGCTTGCTGTCCTCTAATCATATCAATTTAGCTATCATTCGATTGGTAACTTCTTATCCCACTCTTTAAGCAAATCATCCTTTTAGAGTTGAACCCATTTATCATTGTCCATAATAAATGGCTTAGCTAGACCTTCACCTGTATAGTTTTCGTATTTTGTATCTAAATATTTGTAACAATCTTCCTTGGTCGCAAATTTGATGGCTTGATAAGGTTCCTCAAAGGTTAACTTTTCGACAAAGAGATAGCCATCCTCGCTTGGTACAAGAATACCAACATGGCCGATAAAGAGAGATTGCCCATCCAGATCATCATGAACGACTACGGAGAGCATTCTTGCATTTTCATTAAACTTGAATTGAGAAAGGAACTGTTCCATCTTAGCAACATGAACCTTGACATCGGTGGTTGCTTCGGTCTTGACTCTTGAGAATAGAATATCAAAGGCATCCTTGTCTTCTGAACCAAAGACTTTTCCCTTATCAATAGCATCATTATCGACAAACAAGAGGGAATCATCTTTCTCTAACTTCGGAATTTCGATAGAATTTTTCAATAAACAATAACTGTTAATCCGACAGTTGGTACCTACAAAATCACCTTTTTTGGGAGTCCAAAGATTGCTTATCTTTTCTACGTCATACTCGGTTTTGGTAAATGTAGAAAAATCTCCAACTAATCCAACTGAACCGACAGTATTGTTATAATCATTTACAAGGTTGAAAAAAGCATCCACACTGTCCTTATCTAAATGCGAAGCTAAGGCTTTTCGAACTTCTTCTTCACTTTCCTTGCTATTGAGATTGCTATAGGTTCCTTTGTAGCTCTCTTTATCTGAGCTAACCAACTTAGTAGTTGAACTATTCTGTTTTTCCATAGATTGGTTTTGGTTTGTACCACAGGCAGCTAAAGTAAAGATAGCTAAAGCACAACAGCTCATTAATCTGATTTTTTTAGATACTTTCATAAAATGTTTCCTTTTTAACTAAGATTTTTCAGGTAGATTAGCTTCTCTTATATTATAGTTCAATTTTATTTTAAGTCCAAGCATTTTCTAAGTAAAGTAGATTTTAAATCATTAAAAAGGAAGCTGGCACACAGCACGCTCCCTAATAAGTGAAATATCTATGAAACATTTAATTTTAGTCACCTTTTAGTTGTACCTGTGTATGAGCTATAAGATCACCTAGATGTCGCTTATCTTTCCTGAAAACCATCATTGCTAGTAAGGCAACTGCGAGGAGAGTAGCTAAAAACGAGAGGATAATAGATAAGAAATCAAACTCACTATAGAAACTATGTATCGTGCCCATATGACCTATTTGCCAAGGTAAAAATTTAATAGTGTTTCTAAGCAAGCTAGCTTGCACAGTTTTTTTCTTGTAAACCAATTGAAGTCCTGCTTTCGCCTTCCCAAAACTCCCATTTTTTGTATAATCTAAGAATGTAAAAAGTAGAGTGATTGGCAAAACAGAGGTAAAAAATACAAGACACTGCGACTGAATTTCTGTAAACTCTGGGATACCATTAAAAAAAATAATGTAAAAAAGCATAGAACCTAAAAACAGAAGTGCTAAATAAGCTAGTATGAAAAGATAATCAAATAGTAATTCAATCATTCTTTTTTTAAACGAAATAGAATTGATTGCTAAAATCTTCATCATCATCGCCTCCTTTATTATCAACTATTCTTTTCAAAAGTTTATTATTCTTTCGGTTGAGAATAGACTTGGATATGCTGACCTAGCACCTTAATTTCTACTGGTAAATTATCGGATTTGTCACCATCAACATCCGTTTCTAACTCAGTGTCTGAAGAGATTTTGATATGACGAGCTTTTATGTACTCGATGTGATCATTTTCAACGACATCACCTTTTAATAAATCAGGGATAACTGACAATTTAGTAAGGATTGACGCATCTTTTAGTATCAAAATATTGGCATAATCATTCTTATCTTCTTCAAAAATCTTCTTGTCAGCGAAATAATTTGTAAGAAGAACTAAAACATGACTTGCTGGGCCCATGTAATTACCATTTTCAGTCTCAACTGTAATGTTAAATGCTTGATCTGTAACCACAGACTTTACAGTATTAACCGCATAGGCTAGCATACCAAACTTTGTTTTATCTTCAATTCCAACGTTATGAATGGCTTCTGGTAGTGAGCCAATACTAAAAATATAGCCAAAATAGTACCCATTGGATTTTCCGATATCAATCTTATTTGTAGAATTGAAATCAAGCTCGTCGATAGCACCGTCAATATCTTGATTGATTTCTAATAACTTTGTAATAAGATTTCCAGTTCCTCCAGGTATAATTGCTAGTTTAGGAATATAGTCTCTTTCAGCGATACCTGAGATCACTTCATTGACGGTCCCATCTCCACCAAAAACAAGAACAGCATCATAATGATCTTTAGAAGCTTCTGTGGCGAAGTTGGTTGCGTCTTGAGCTTTTTGTGTAATTCTGGTATCGACTTGCTCGAAGTAATTTTTAGCCTTATTTTCCAACTTTTCCTTATAATCTAAAGCCTTTTCTCCACCAGAGGTTGGGTTGATGATTACCATAATTTTATTCATTCATTTTCTCCTCAATATCTATTTACTCTCTTAGGATGTCAATATAAATTTTTAATACACTTTATTATATAATGAAATTTCTAAAAACAAAAATTGAAAGTAGTAAACTAAAATAGATACAATCATGAACTGTCTAAGAATTATTCTCTCAAAATTGGAAAAATAGATTTGTGGAAAAAATTCTATCAAGTTACAAAATGAAGAAATCATCTCATTTACTTTTTTTCATATACATCAGTTTTTAATTTACTTTAAAAAAATCTATACTTCTATTATTTTTTTAGCCACAAATGTTGTAAAAAACTAATATCTTTATAGGGTTTTAAATCACATACTGCAAGTTCAATCTTTGTCATTTCTTCTAACCAGTTTTCTTTGCTCTTAAATTCATTTGGTTGTAGACTGTAAAATGTTCGAATCCCCAAATAGTTTTCTAATTTAAGACCAGACAAAGCTAATATTTCCTCAATCGTATAAGTAGAACCACTTGCAAAAGATAGGCTCTCAAAATTTTCACCATTGAGTAAGCTAAATGCTTGATTGATGTCATTAGCAAAAACAACACTTTGTAGAACTTTTCCAACGTGATTATGCTTGATAATTGAAATCAATCCATCATCTTTTAAAATTCTTTTGAACTCCAGAAGATAGTCTTTTCGGTCATTAGGATCTATATATTCTAAAACATTATGGCAAAGGACAAGATCAAAGGATTTATCCGTAAAACGAGCGAGTTGGGCAATACTTCCCCACAATTTTTCATAGGATGTGGAAGAGTTGGCATAGAGCATTTCCTCATTAGGTTCAACAGAAGTAACTTGATTCTTGCGAGAGAGAAATTCACTGACCAAACCAAATCCAGATCCAAAATCAAGAATATTCTTACCTTCCAGATGAGCAAGTTGGGCAAAGGTTATTTCATATTGAATCTTTCCCCAAGGTTGTTTTAACATATTTCTATAATGTTCAAGATCAGATTTTTTACTTGTCATGTCTTACCTCATTAAAACTGATATTTTCTTTACAATCATTTCTTCTAATAATTTACAGTAAACTACCGGATTTTCAGTGATCTTGCGACAGTGATCATATCCTTGCCAAATGTGACATGTGGCATGAGGATACTTTTTGGGGAGAACTTTTTTAGCAGCTATCAAGTCGAATTCTTTTGATCCATAAAAGAAAACACAACTTTTTTGTTCCTCTGGCGTAAGGTTAGGCAAAGCCACAAATGCACAATCATGGGAAATATGTTTGATGCTTTCTTCATCCATAGCAATGAAAGAATCCGCCATCATCTCTCCTTTTTCTCCATAAAGTGAAACCATCTTATGAACAGCTATATCTCTATTTCGCAAGGCTTTTCTATGATTTATTAACAATAAATACCTAGTAAAGACATCAAGCAAGGGCGCATTTGTCCATAAACTAACCCCTTCAAAAACAAGTTTCTCAAACTTGATGTCCTTGTAATTCAACAATTGCAGTAACACAACACCACCCAAGGACGCGCCAAAGGCTAAACGCAAGTCTTTTATATGGTGTTCCTTTAGATAGTCATAGATCATCTGGCTTTCCTTAAGAGCTGACTCGTAAGTATCCGAAGCTGATTGCCCATGTGCAGACAAATCCGGAATGATATATCTAAACTCTTGCCCCATCTGATCTGCAATGAGGGACTTCATCCCTTGAGCCGATGATAACATCGGGTGGATTAACAATATCGTATCTTTCTGATTAGAATTAAGATCAAGAATGTTCATTATCTATCACCAGATTTCTTTCCTTTTTAGCCCTTATCCTTAAAGAACTTATACCATTCATTTATGATTTATTCAGATAAATGCAACAATTATAATACCTTCACTTGAACCCCTTGCTTGTCGAAGGTTTTTTTGACATGTTCAAAATTACTGCTTATGATAGTCGCTTGCTTCAGATTTGGAAACTGTTGCAGTTCTTTAAGACTAACTTCATTTAAATCGAAACTATCATCTTCACCGTCCCACTGAGGTATCAAATTCAGATAAATTTCATTTCCTCCATCCATATAGATTTCTTGAACTTGTTCAGCATATTTCTTAGGTATAGGAAGATTCATCATATATTCAAGGGCCGGCTGAATTATCTCCATACTTTCTGTGTCGATGTTCAACTCACTGGCTTCCTCTGCAAAATCAAAAATATTAAAAACAGGTTTCAAAATCTCTAAATCATACATTAAAACCTGGATAATGGCTAGTTTAAAATTTATATTGTCAAAGCGTAACACTTCTTCGTCAGTTTCTTTTAACTTGTAACTTTCCCGTTCGTGTTTGACCTCTGGAAAGTAGGAAATAGAAAGTGTGTCAGTGATGGTCTCTGCAATTCCATTAAAATTCGTTCCATAAGGAGTCCATAAAATCAGGTTAAAATCCCCTACTCTATGCCTATCAGAAAAGAAATAAGGAGATTTTCCATCTGATAATACCACAGCTTGACATGGTTGCTTTGGCAATTCTTTCTCTCCAGTCATAGATTTTACAACATCGCCATAGTAGAGGAAAACAGTAGAAATCAAATGTTCCTCATCAATGTAGGTATTACATTTTTTTAAATGATTATTAATTGAGAAAGAATGTTCAAATACAATACCAATATTGTCATAAATGTATTTGATAAACTTCCCATCTTTTTTGACAACCTGTTCAGGCTTTCCCAATACAGCTTCAATATCTTTCAAGGACAAAGGAAAAGCTAAGCTGGTTCCGTTAATAATCATTGAATTGTTTTGAAGATTGATTTCAAGTTTTTTGTGTGTCGCTTTCTTAAAAAAATGAAACATATTACTACCTTTTCTTAAGTTTCTTCCAGATAAATCTTGACCGCTTGGTATTCCTGCTCTTTAGCATAGGCAAACACCTCTGAAGCTCTAATGTAATCAAAGATATTTTCCTCTAAATCTTCATCCCAGGTTGATTCACTAAATATTTGATTGTCTTGACTTGCTTCATAGAAAATATCAAGGTGAACTTGATAAAACTCTTCATCTTCATTTGGAGCTTGTCTTACTAAGGATAGTTGAAACATTGGCTTATCAGATATAGCTGTAAATGTCCCTGTTTCAAATAAAATCATCTCATCCTCAATAGGCTGACGACACAAGTCTTCAAAGATTGCTACCATTTCCTCTAAGGGCATCTTATCGGTGATTCTTTCTCTTAAAAATTCAAGTGATTGCTTCATATTTTTTCTCTTTCTAGATGGTTTTCGTTCTTAGAATAATCCTATTAAAAAATAGAATTCCTACACCCTTTATTATACTACATTAACAGAAAAAAAGACTGAACCAGATGGCTTTCAGCTTGGTTTCAGTCTAGATCTTTTTGATAATCGGAATAGCCACTGTAAGGACGTCTATCCCAAAATTAATTCCCTGTAAAAGGGTTAATAAATACATATGCTAGGAAGCTATGGAAATCATAAAATCTCCTAAGAACTAACCTGGCTCATCTTTTAATCCAACTTGATAGTTTCAGATAGGATAATTGCCCCAGTACCACTGACATCAAAAAATCCCACATCATGTTTTGAGGCTAACATGAGCATTGTCTTATAGGCTGTTTCTGCTTGTGACCATGCAAATCCTGCATAGATAAGATTCTTACCAATACTATAGTCAGTAAAACGACTTTCCAGCTCTTGGTCACTCTCTAAAGCATCATCCATATCAAAGTCACCATTCATAGGAGGAAATAGTTTTATCATGTCCAGAAACCAACTTTTTAGTTTGCTTGAACTAACTTCAATTGAATCATAATCGTGGTCTTCCTTCCACTCCACTTGCTCCTCATACCATTCTAAAAATTCAGCTTTACTAGCTGGTGCGATTGATTTCTCAAATACTACTAAATCATAAGACATAGCTATACCTTTCTCTTTTATTATCATTACGCATATTTTCTCAATATCCTATACAGCTTCTCTCAGCTATGCAAACTTTCAATCATGATTAAAACTAGAGATTGGGGATTGATTTCAAAGCCATCAGCAGTAATTCTGTCATTAGAAAACTTGACCGCTTGATCATGATCAAGAAAGCGATTGCTACTAAGATACTGTTCAATCTCATCCAAGAGAAAAGCACTTTCTTTTAAAGATTTATCTTCAAAACCATTCGCATAATGGATGCTCTTCATCATTCGTTTGAGCTTAGTTTTAGGATAGCATTCTTTAAGTTTATCCCTTAAAGAAAGAACAAGATCCTCAAAGGATTAACTATCTATATCATCCTCTAACAAACCTGATATTATATTCTTTTCGTACATATCTTCGATTAGTTCTTTCAAAGCCTGTTTCAGGACAAGATTGCTTTCTTCAGAATTTGGTGTCATATAAAATTCTTTATCCATTAACTTTCTCACTAAATATATTAAAAATTATGATTTCCCACAAAAATATTTCAGTAAACTTTTTAAAAGCGAGCATTTTCAATTTGCAGCTCACCTTCTTCAGAAATTCTCACGAGCGACTTCTTCAAAATAGTCAGCCAGATGATGGTAAATAGGCATATTTTCTTCTGAACCATCTTGCAAAACTGCAAATACCTTCACTTTATCATCATTGACAAATACGAAATTATGTTCCCCAAAATAAGCCTGATACCCCTTGTCAACTAAGGTCCAGAGTTCATTTTTTTTTAAACCGAAAATATCATTTTTCACTAGGTAGGTTTTCCCGATTTCCATTTTCATGATACCCTTTCTCCTTAAGAAACCAGATAGTGCTAAATGTTTCTCTTTACTGTTCAAGCCGTCTACGCAAGCAGTAGCACAAACTCACAAGGAACTTTGGTTGACTATTACATATCTTCCATCGCTTCTTTCACATATCCTTCTACATTTTCTATCTCTAAAAATGAAGGATCCAGGTGACACAAGAAGTGCCAATCTTCGGAACCGTGTTTTCTGTAGACAATCGCTTCCCCGTCTTCACTTCCGAAAAAACTTCTATCAACTTCAAATCCATTGCCTTCTAAAAAGTCTTTTGCCTTTCGAAAGTTTCCTTCTCTTGCTTCGACATAAGCTTTGACTTCATCGTTGTTAACGACATAGGCATCTATTTTTGAATACCCTTCGATTACTTTATCATTTTTAACGGATAGATTCGAAATCTCTTTCCAAATAATATCCACATTTTCCTCAGAATTAAACGAAAATCTAGATAAAGGGACAATATTTCCATTGAAGACAATTTCCATATAATCCGGCAAGTGTTTTGGATTCACATACTCCACTTCAAACCCATCTTCATTTTCTAAAGTATAACCAGGAATTTGAGCTACAAAAGCTTTACCCTCATCTAAAGAATCAAAAGCAACCAAATCTTTTGAATAATGATTTTGATACAATTCCAATATAAGCATCTATCATCCTCTAATTTTAACTGTTTCTATTAATTCTCATCATTTTTACGTTATTACTATCTCAGCCTGTGGTACTTCTGTTGAAAAATAAAAATAAGACATTAAATTTTGTCAATCTACTTCTTAAACTTTAATTCAAGTATTTTATTATAACCTTCATAAAAACGATCTCTTGTTACCACTTCACCTGGCTATTTCTCTTCTAGAAGTTCATAAATTTCAATTGGTCTAATCCCTTCTTCCGCCAAATCTTGAAGGAATAGACTGCATAGCCTCATCTCACCTTTACTCGATTGTTTTAATAAAACTCCGTATATAGGAATCTTAGTTAATAGATTATAGGTACTCTTTTTCATAATATTTATCTCCCACATAAATTCTGATTAATTAGCAAGCCTACTTGACAAAATGATGCTGCTCATAGCTTGACTTAATTTTAGAAAAGAGGCCAGTAACAAACTTAAGCCCAGCCTCTTAGATAATCATTTTTCTTTGTAGCAAATAATGTATGCTTTGATGAAATCACTACCCACGACAATGGTTAACGGAACACTCAAAACAACTTCATCAGTTTTGCCATTCTCATACTCTTGTCTTTCTTCAGGAGAGTATAGGTACATAGCTATTGAATAGGTGTTCCCAGCCTCCAAGTCAAGATCCATACTGATATTTTCTGATTTGATATTGATTGTTTGATTCAGTCGAGTCTCAGTCGTTTTATAAACGCCCTCAATTGTATATCTCCCTGGAACTAAAGCAACTACCTTTTCTAGGTTTTCTCCAGTTATTGGATTAAAGTCAGCAAGATTCTGTCCATTAATTTTAGTTTTTGAACAGTATAAATGAACAATAGCTTTATCACTATTATCACTAACAAAGCTAACAGCTTTTTTCTTTCTATTGCTATATACAATCATAAATCCAACAAAAAGCAAGAGCCAAAGGACAAGAAAAAATACAATAATATAAGTTGAGTTCATCATCTATCTCCTATATTTTCTTTACTTTTTAACTACATTATAGCACCAATCATTGAACAAAGCAAAAAGATATACTAAGTCCAAGTAATTGTTTTTGGACTTCTCTTTCATCCCCTTTTTGTCACCTTAAAATAGGTGTTTCTACAAGCATTTTTAATTATATTAACTGTATGAGGTAGATAGATAAATCTTTAATCAATAATTTTTATAAAGCGCTTGCTCATGACCTTACGTCATGATGTATAATATATATTAGGAGGTGAGAATGATGGCAAAATTCAGAGCAATTCCAGAAGGTTTTATGACAGTTGGGGAAGTCGCAAAGAAAATGGGAGTTACAGTCCGAACTCTACAATACTACGATAAAGAGGGACTACTTTCCCCATCAGCAGAAAGTGAGGGAGGACGTAGACTTTATACTGATAAAGATCTAGTTATGCTTCATCAGATTATATCCTTGAAATCACTTGGTTTTTCTCTCAAGGACATAAAGGGGCGTTTGAACTCTTTGAAAACTCCAGCTGAAGTTGCAAATGCTCTTACAGAGCAAGCAGATGATATTCGACAGAAAATAGAACAACTTCAGGCATCATTGTCAGAAATAGAGCAGTTAAAAGTTGAAGTTTTACAAATACAGACGGTTGACTTTAAAAAGTATGCAGATATTATTGTCAATTTACAAATGAAGAATGAATCTTACTCTCTGATTAAACGTTTTGATGATGATACGCTGGACCGCATACGCAGTCGATTTGACAAGAAAAGCGGAGTAGACTTTATGGACAGATTTAATCGCCTAAGTGATGAGATTGTGCGGCTCCAAAAAGAAAAGGTGCCAGCTGAAAGTGAACAATGCCAACAAGTTGTACAAGAATACTGGAGCTTGATCATGGAGTTTACAAATGGAGATATGACTATGCTTCCGAAGTTGATGGAAGTCGGTAATATTGATACCGCTACTAACGCTTGGGAGGAAAAGCAAAAGATCGTTAACTCATATTTAGAGCCCGCTTTGCAAGTTTATTTTTCAAGACTTGGAACCAATCCCTTTGAGGAGGTGTAGCCATGAAATACGCAATAGAGGTTCGTGGATTAGAGAAAAAATACGGAAGTAAGATTGTCCTAAAAGGTCTTAATTTTCAAATCGTAAAGGGAGAAATTTTCGCTTTACTTGGTGTGAATGGTGCTGGGAAAACAACAACGCTTGAATGTATTGAAGGTCTGAGAAAATATGATGGAGGCACTATTGTTGTAAACGGCAAAATGGGAATTCAACTGCAGTCATCTTCTTTGCCAGCTCATATCAAACCTATGGAGGCGATAAAGCTCTTTGCAAAATGGAATCAGACAAGCATTAATAATGCCATGCTGAAGGCTCTTGGAATAAAAGAAATTGAGAAGTCACAATATCTGCAATTATCTACGGGACAAAAAAGAAGACTACATCTCGCTCTTGCACTTATCGGCAATCCCGATATTATTTTCCTCGATGAACCGACAGCGGGACTTGATGTTGAAGCAAGACTATCCCTCCACGAACAAATACGGAATCTCAAATCACAAGGGAAAACAATCATTTTGGCAAGTCATGATATGGCTGAAGTTGAAACCTTATGTGACCGCATTGCTATCTTAAACAGTGGAAAGATTGTCTTTTGTGGCACTCCTTCAGAACTGACAGACAAGGTTGGAAGAAGATATTATATCCATTTGAAGACTCAAGAAGCAGAGAAGTCTTTTGAAACGACCAATATTGAGGATACCTTAATTTCATTATTGAATGAATGCAAGCAGAAAAAAATTCAGATATTGGATATTAAGGTTGATCGTGGCAGCTTGGAACAGCATTTCATAAAAATGGCAAGGAGGTAATCAGAATGAACTGTTATTTATATAGTCTAGTATTACAGTGGAAATTAGATATACGAAGCAAATCTCTCTTGGTTACTTTCTATATTGTACCGCTTATTTTCTTTCTCATCATGGGTGGTATTTTTACTTCTGTTATGCCTGAAATGGGAAGCACGCTCATACAATCTATGATAGTCATGAGTGTCTCAATGGGTGCCTTTCTTGGCTTGCCATCTTCATTGGTCGAAATTTATGGAAGCGACATTAAAAAGATTTATAATGCTAATGGTGTCCCTATTTATTTAGGATTGGTGAGCATACTTCTCTCTGCCTTTGTTCATCTGATGATGACCTGCATTGTAATCCTGCTACTGGCCCCTATTTTATTTGAAGCAAGTCTGCCGACACAACTTCCCTTATTCTTTCTTGCGCTGTCCATCTACATGATTGTGTCATTATGTATTGGTAGTTTACTAGGGCTTACTTTAAAAAACCAAGCAAAGCTGACCATGATAGCGCAACTTGTATTTTTACCTTCAATTATGCTTTCGGGGATTATGTTTCCTATTAGCTTACTACCCGATTTTCTCCAAATATTAGGGCGAGTTTTCCCAGCTTATTGGGGATACAGATTGATGCTAGAGAATGATTTTAGTCTTGAAAACCTGTGGTATCTAATTCTTGTATCTTGTATTGCAGTAATGACTTGTATCCTCCTCTTGAATAAACAAAAATCTGAGTAAATACCTGAATAGTGCAACATGAATCCATGGCAACATTAACTTTAAATAAAGAAAAAGCGACGAGATTGTTTCTTATCTCGTCGCTTTGCTATTTTTCAGTTGTCAAGCTCATGTCTTTGTCAAGTTTGTTTCCAACTTTTCTTCTAGTAAAACGATAACTCTTTACCCAAGGATTTGCTCAACTTCCTTAACCTTATCTTTCATAGTTTGATATTGACTAGTTAGTATTCATTATGATATTGAAACTTCTTTATCCCATTGTCTAAGAACATCTTTTAAAGGCTCATCTAGATAGGAATAAGCCTTTTCCTTAATCCACTCAGGAATTCCATAAGCAGCCTCTGCTATACTTCCTGTGATGGCAGCAAGAGTATCACTATCCCCACCAAGGGAAATCGCATTTCGAATCGCATCTTCAAAATCTGTACTTTCTAGAAAGGCAATGATCGCCTGAGGTACTGTATCCTGGCACGTTTCATTGAAACGATACGTAGAACGAATTTCATCTAGTGATTGAGAAAGGTTATACCCATACTCTTGCTCTATGTGTTCCTTGATGCGTCTCTTGCACTCTATAGGGTTATCATTGATTGGTTGCTCGTAATCCCCACTGTAGCCTCCAAAGTAATAACGACACATAAAGATAGCATCAGCGGTTGCCATAGCTCCCTTGATGCCTTCTGGATGGTTATGAGTCACTTCTGCAGAAATTCTCGCAAGAGCTCTACTAGATGGCCAAGTGCCTGTTCTTGCACAGAAACCACAATCCATGATCCAAGCACAGGGAGAAACGCGCATGGCAGAACCATTTCCAAAACTATTATATGGTTCTCGATCGTTGCCCTCAACCCAATTACTAAATCTTGCACCGTAACCTGCATCAGGATACATCCTACCATATTTCTTCATGGCGTCAATAAAGTTATCCTTCTGACCGCCATTCATAATGGCTTCTGCAACAGCACAGGCCATAACCGTATCATCAGTGAAAAAACAATCATCACGAAATAATGGAAAATCTTTCGTTTTAATATTGTCCCATTCGTAAACAGAACCAACAATATCTCCAACTATTGCTCCTGGCATATATACCTCCTTCTAAATTTTTAATTCTCATCTTCTCTAATATTCTTTTTTCTCCATAATTAAAATAGATATTTTTATAGCCATTCCTATGATAACAATACTGACAAAGACTATTCCAAGAAAAATCATTCCCCTCGAATTGTTTAAGAAGAACTCCACAACATTAGTCAGTAAATCTGATTTTGCTTTTAAAAGACTAGATAGAGCAAATATTATAAAGTAGGTTAAAACCATAATCAGCCTACCTTTTTCAGCACCATATTTAAGGATAAACGGAAGTTGAATAGCTGATATCAGAATACTAGCAACTAATGTAATTAGTGAGATAAATATGATATTATCTATCGACATCTCACTTTTAATCACTAATTGAAGAAATAAACATACTGAACCGAATAATCCAAACACAAATGCAAAAAACAATTTACTCAATACAAAGCTACTCTTTTTAATAGGCATTGAAAAGGCAAATTGTTCAAACTTCGATTTCGTATCATAGCCAAAAGCGATAGCAGTTAAAATTAACGGTATCATTGTACAAATAAGCGGTATCATAAAAATTTCATTTTCATATACCCCATACACAACGAGTACAATACAGAGAGTGATCGATAATAGTAGTGTTTTCTTTAAAGTAGCTATATCTTTTAATATCAATGCAGTCATTACCTTTTATCTCCTTTCACAAAATATATCATAATATCTTCGATAGACGGTTTTTGTAATCTGATTCCATCTGGAACAAGATTTCTTTTAACAAGTAACTCTTGTCCAAATGAGTGTATCCTTCTCCCAATTATAGCTTCCTCATCAAGGTTTTCAACTTCTTCATTAGATAAAGTACAGATGCCATAGTTTTCTTTGAGTTCATCCTTTGGTTCAACAAAAAGAACTTTACCATCATTGATAAAAGCAATATAATCTGCCACCTTCTCTAAATCTGATAGGATATGTGACGATATTAAAATTGTATGATTTTCATCTTGCATAAAGTCAAGAAGAAAATCTAAAATTTCTTCCCTAACTATCGGATCCAAACCACTCGTAGCTTCATCCAATATAAGAATTTCTGCATTATGAGATAAAGCTATTGCCATCGATAATTTCATTCTCATTCCACGAGAATAACTTTTAATAGCCTGTTTTTCAGATAAATTAAATTTCTTTTTTAGTTGATAAAAAAAATCTCTATCCCACTTTGAATAAACCCTGGAACAAAATTTTTCCAAATCAACAAGTGTCATCTCTTCTGGTACTAGTAAATCATCAAACACTACTCCGATTTTATCTTTCAATTCAATACTGTTAGGATTATCATAACCTAAAATTTTAATTTCTCCTGAATCTTTCTTAAGTAATCCTAACAATAATTTTATAGTTGTACTTTTACCTGCTCCGTTTTGACCAATGTATCCGACGATAGTCCCTTTAGGAATAGACAAATCTATCGGTCCTAATGTAAAGCCATCAAACTTTTTAACTAAGTTTTTAATTTCAATAGCATAATCACTCATATTTCCCCTCCATGTAACTACTAAACATCTCTACCAACTCATTATCGGATATACCTGCAATTGCTGAAAGCTCAACAATATCTTGCAACTTTGATTCAATTTGTTTCAAATATTCCTCACGAATAAGCTCTTTGTTCTGAGCCGCAACAAAATTACCTTTACCTTGAACTGAATTAATGAAACCATCAAGTTCCAGTTCATCAAAAGCTCTTTTAGCAGTTATCATACTCACTCGTAGTTCTTTTGCTAAAAATCTGATTGATGGCAATTGCTCGCCAACCTTTAATTCTCCCGAAATAATCTGAGCTTTTATTTGATTTTTTATCTGCAAATAAATCGGATCATCATTTGAATTATTAATTTGTATATTCACACTCCATATCCTCCTAATCATCCAACTGTTATCTCTGTTTTATCTGTTTATATTATACCATAACAGTTGTACGAGTTCAAGATTTAATAATGAATAGAAACTATTTTATAGTTTAAAATAATCATTTTTCATTTACAATTTTTAATATAACAAAAAGCCTTGAGAACAAGGCTTTTATAAATTTTTTTCTACAAAGTTTTAACGTTTTTACCAGCAACAGCACAGGTCATAACCGTATCGTCTGTGAAAAAACAATCCTCCCGAAATAATGGAAAGTATTTCGTATTAATATTGTCCCATTCATAAACAGAACCTACATTGTCTCCAACTATTGCTCCTGGCATCCGTTTCCTCCTTATGGCATATCAGATTCATTACACATTTCCGATGAATCACTCTTTAAAAATGGAACCACCAAATCAATCCATTCTTGAGGCAGGTAAGCTGATAGATAGCCATGGTTATACCCCTTTGCTTCATACAGGATCGTATTAGGATGTAGCTGCTGAAATAATTTCGCCGATGCTTTCACACAGTTCAATTCTTTTTCACCATAGATATACAGAACCTGAGTCTTGCTAGCAGAAATCGTCTTCTTCAGCTTGTAACGCCCCATATAGGTTTTGTAAATGGTCACCAATGTTTTGATAGGTATCCTTGGCATATCCTCCAAATAATAAGCTTTTATTTCCTCTGGATAAGCCAGTTTAGGATAGAGTTTGTTCATCATGCTTAATTGAAGTTTGCAAGAAAATTTACTGAACATCAGTTTACCAAATAGAGCTACTAGAAAAATGCTGATTTTAGCTAACCTTGGTTGAGAAATACAGAGGCTTCCGTCTATGATGGCCTTCTCAGCTATCTCGCTGTCTAATGACAAAAGCTCCATGGCAATTTGACCACCGAGCGAAACACCACCGAGCGCAAACAATTTCCCACCACAATTTGCTTTGACATAGTCTAGGATCTCCAAAGCAGAATCTTCCGTAGAAACATAATCGAGTTGATATTCTTCGCCGTGGCCATTCAAAGTGGGTAGAATAACACGGTAGTCTTTTGATAATATCCGTGCTTGACGAAGATAATTCCACCAAGAACTGCCACCGCCATGTATCAGTAAGATAGGAGGCAAATTCTTATCACCAAATTCATGGAATTTCATATTTAAACTCCTTACTGTGAGACTTTCAATAGATACATCCTTGTCCAATCAGTTTAAACAAGCAGTGATGTCTCTTCAAATAGAAAGCTCTCTATAAAATCCTCTAAATAGCCAATCATTACTTTCAATAATGTATGTCCAGTACTAAAATTCAAGATATTTTTTCCTTACTAATTCTATTACTTGCTAATATTGTATAAATTAAATAAGCTATAAAAATGATAATAAAAGTAAGATTAATCTTCAACACAAAATAGAGATTTAACAAATTTGCGAACGCATGAAATAAAATACAATACCCCACAGATTTCGTTTGACGGTAAAGAAGCCCTAAAACAAAACTTAAAAATAACGTATATATAAAAAATAAAATAAAAGGAAATCCTTGATGACTTTCTCCTACTATAAACCATAAAGGCAGATGCCAAATCCCCCAAATTGATCCTACAATCAAATTAGATTGCCAATATGTATATTTTTTATCAAGTAAGGGTTGTAGTATACCTCTCCACCCTAATTCTTCATGTCCACCACCAAAAAATATTAATTGAATAAAGAATAGTGGCATCAGATAAATGGATACTTGATTTAATTCTAAGGAAGAAATAGAAAATAGTATCAAAATTGCTAACAAATGAATAATAAAATAAATACTACTATTTTCTTCCTTACTAAATACAAAATGTTTAAATTTTATATTATTCCTTTTCAAATAAAAGCCACTTGCAATAGCTGGTCCAAGTGCACCTACTATATGTAATGTTCTACCTATAATCGTTTCTAATCCAAAAATATGTGATTGAGTAAAGATGGCAAGAAGCCCCCAAGATATATAAGTAATTCCAAATGTAATATAAAGATAATTTTTTAAATTCCTTTTATCAATTTCTGTCATTTTATCTCCATATCTTGATTATTTTACAAATAACATTTTTTACTGCTTCTTAGTTAGTTTCGCTATATAACTACCTATATTCTATCACAAAAACATAAAAAAGCCTTACATTCAAGGCTTTTCATATTCCCTTTCGTTCAAAGGTTTTAAGATTTTATCAGCAAAGCTACACATTTAGCGATTCGAACTTACCGTATCATTTCGTCGTAAACTCCTTACTCTACGACAGCTATACCTCAGGGCACCTTCTCGACCTTCGGTCTCACCTTGTCGCATGGGCAGATCGTCTGCTTCTACTTCTCTGATGCCTCAGCTCGTACAAGCAGTGATACCGCCTCAACATGGTGCATTTGTGGACTCAAAAGGTTCGGGGAACCTTTTGAGGATTATCTGCATTTTACCAACAAGCTTACTGCCTCAATATGTGGTGCTAGCAAACTTCTATATTAAAGAACGAAAGTATGTAAAAGTGATTTTGGAATAATACTATAGAACGGAACTATTAAAATTTATTTAGTAAGGAAATCCCCTAACTCACTGACCAATCCTTGCTTTATAGAACAGAAATCAATACTCTGAACTTTCGTCGCACGTAATGTAATTTTTTCTGCAGTAGTATAAAAATCTAATTCATCTTGAGTGAAGAAATCTAGTGCATCATATCGACGTATAGGTATAAGTTTTTCATTATAATAAACCAGGATTTTAATCGGATTGACTCGTAATACCTCAGCCACCCCAGAATCCGCAGTTGCGAAATAATGGAGATAAATCACATCTGAGTTTTCAATACAATTGAATAAAGTACTTTGTTCCAATAGTCTTATATGAAAAATATCCCATGCTGTATTATGTATTTTATCAATTAACTTCTTAGCCCCTAGCTGCAACTTTTTGAATATTTCTTGAACAGCACTATCATTTTTCAAAAAAAGTATTAATAAAGTCATTTCCAATTCTAAAAATACGCATAAATCCTCAAAACAATAGCGTTTAAACTCAGCGACTTTAGCTTTTGTAGAAAGATTTTTTGTATTTTTCAAAATGAATGCTTTCAATATATAGCAACACACTGCCTCGTACTGTTGTATCACCTCATCATTGCTTAGGTAGTTTTCTGCATCTTCCCAGATTTCTTTCATCCAAATATATTTATCTGGTTTTAGAGTCTGAGGCATATTAGATTGAAATACTTCAAAATTAGTGCTATCAAAATAAACATAACTTTCAATCATTTTGGCTAATAATTCACGATTTATTGGGGTGGTATATCTTTCCATTAAAGCATTTGAAATATTATTTGTTAGACGCAACGATTTAATCTCGTGTAAAAATTTAATTAAATTCTCCTTATCTGGGACATTTCTTCCTCTATATAAATCATGTATGTAGGTAAAAATGTTTAAGTCATAATTGACAATTCTGGCAACGGGTAAGAAATTATCCTTATCATTCACAGTATTTTTATCAATAACCCAAATTTTTTGGTAATCTCCCAAACCAATCAGATTAAACTTTCCATAGCTAAATGATTTGCCTATATTACTAAAATTTGACTTTTCTTCATCAAATAGAAAAACTCTACACTCATGAAGGTTCCATCTATTGAAAACTTCTATTTTCTGTATGGTCGTTTCACACTTAACTAGTTCCTGAATAAAAGGATATATTTCAAGCATAGGTGTTTAACCTCCAAAAATACTTAGTTGTCTTGTTCATAACCAATAACTTCTTTCCAATAATCATACTCATCACAAATATACAACATTGCATTAAATAACTTCAAAAACTCTTGTTCTTCGATTTCTTTCTCCCACCGACCATGACTAATCATATGTCGATTTGGTTCATCAAGTGTAAATCTATTAGTATCTTTGAAGAAACTATACAGCCAATGCATCAGTCCTACATCGCTAAACGACTTATCAATAAATATATTATCAATTTCTTTAATCGCTCGGTGACCTACTGGTATTTTTTTCTCTAATGAAGTCATTTCTGAAATTCTATTTAGTGCACCATCAATTGCCAAACTTCCCAGAGTATATGCTGCATAAAAGTTTCGATTAAAGTAGCAATCAACCATTGATTTTACAAGAGGAGCTGAATAACACGGCGAACTTTGTAAGTCAATAATAAAATCCTCATTTTTTAGTTTATCCCTAAGCAGCTCTAACCATTCGTCCTCCAAGGTATTCCATTCCTCAGCAAGTAAACGTTGATAAACATTTCTATCACGAAAATAAATAACCCATCCATTTTCTGCCAGCAGTTGAACTCGAGAAATAATCTGCTCAATTTCTTCTTTTGTATAAACCGAAGGCAGTGATTTTAAAAGTTCATTGATGCCACTAAAAAACTTTGAATAATCAATTTGATAGCTAGCAATTAAATTTTTTGCAGAATCTGCAATGTTTTGAATTGCTTGCAAGTGTGTACTTGATAACGTTTTATTGTACGACGCAACCACTTCTGACATGACATTAATAGCGCTTTTTTCCACTTGAATTAATGAAGGCAGACTTACTAAAGGAGTCGTCAAATTAGCAAAATTTACTAATTTAGCTGAACTTAATACATTTGAAGTTGCAATTAATTCTGAAATAATGTTAGCATTTACAGTTGCTTGAAAGTTACTAAAGGTATCAGCCAAAACAGAAATAGATGTAGTATTTTGTCCCAATTTTATCTTCTCAGAGACGTTTGTTGAGCTGTCTAAGGGAATTTTTTTAGAGTCTATTTCAACTTTCTTCACTTTAATACTATCAGTCATTTCGTCCTCCCAAAACAGCTTATTCATATTGTTTATTATACCACTAAAACTACAAAAAGACCTTAACCATTAAGAAGTTCAACTCGAACAACCACTTTGATACTAATTTCTCCTGAACAATAAAAATTTTATTTTCATAAAATCTTACTATTTTGATTTATAGAAAGATTTTAGAATTTAACAAGCAGTGATAGTGACTAAACATAGTGCCAGAAATCTTCTAAATTATAGAACGAAAGTATATAATATACTGCCTTTTATTAAAGACCTATTTATAATAAATGTGTAAAATGATTTATTAATAGTTTATATCTGTGCCTAGAATCAAAGTAAGGATAGGAAGCAGCTTTTTCCCTCTTATTCCACTCTGCAATTTTATCCCTTAGATTAGCTACAGATTTATGTAATCTCTTATTTGGAGACTGGTTTAGATTTGAAACTGTTTCAATAATACGCTCTATTTTATCGTCCTCTATAAATGATAATGAACTTCTTATACTAGTTGTATCAAGTTTAACAGTATCTTCTTTTTTATCTTCCGTACTATCTTCTTTATGTTTAGCAACTTTAATTCTACTGTTTTTTAAACTTTTTCTATCAATATGAACCTCATTTACATCATTTTGTGGTAATGGAACGATAAGTTCACTTAAGTCTTGTCCAGTATTCTTACGATACCAATAACTATCCTTTGGAATTGGGATTTCAAATTCTTTACATTTCTTGAGTAAGTCAGAATAACTTAAATCATATTTCAACGAAACTTGTTTCGCACTTATCTCCCAGATTTCTTCATAGAGTTCTTCTCTAGAAAAGGTCTTTATCATCTTCATTTGAAACACCTTTGCCCTTATACTTTACATCACTGTTTTTATATTTACCAAGCGAAAACGCAAATTCAAAAACTTCTAATTCTTCACTTCTGCATTTTCGCTTAATATAAAAAGTAAATCTTGTTTTAAACCGTTAAATTCCTCTATAATTTTATCTAAACTGGCTTCAATATTTTCAACACGGATCTCTGATAGTTTACCGTGATTGTATGAAATCATTCTTTCGGCGATAATATGATATGACCAGCTCTCAGTAAAACGTCTGTCTCTTTCTTCGTTATGAATAGCAAAACCAATTGGAAGAAGATTGTTTCTAAGACCTATAGCAACTGCCTGTGAACTTATACCTAAATAATCACTAGCAATTTTTAATGTGATTTTATTTAATTTTCTAATATCTTCGTCGGTATATTTCGGCATGTTAGTACTCCTTTGTTATAATACAAAATGCAATATCATCTATGTAAAAATATCTTGATAGAATGCTGTATAGTCCTTTCCTTAACTATAAAAATAATATGTGGCACATAGTACTCCGAAGGCTAATAATCTATTCAATTAAAATTTACTATCAATCAAAACTAATCTCCTCGGATTCATAGTTACGATGTTTTCTATGAATTCCAAAAATCTTTTTCGGTAAATTATCTTTTACTATTGTTCTTTACTTTTTCTGTAAGGTGAAACACACCATTTAAAAGTAAATCCATTAATTAGCTCCAGATTTAGATGTAAATAGTTATTTATTATCTAAGTCAAAACCAATCTGCCAAAATCCCATATCAAGTATTTTCATTTGAGGATATAGCATATCAGCAACAATAAAATTCTTTTGAACTGAATCTAACTGTTCTATGTTTTTTTCATAAAAATCTACTAGTTGTAAAATAGATTTAATGTTATAGGTTCCACTTGCAATCTTTCGTGATCTTATCCCAGAAACAAAATATCTATCATATGCCGGAACACAACCGAGTGTGCCCATCAGTATCTTTGTGATTAGTGTTTCTGATAAGTTGTTTTTTAGTGCTGAACCTCTCGCTTCACGCCTGATTTCATCATAATAACTAGCAATAAATTCATTAATTTCCTTTAGCAATTTTTGGTTAGTTTCATTTTTAAAATCTTTACATTCTATTCCTGCTAGAGAATCATATTTTTTGCTTAAGATTTCTCTTACTACAGGTATATGTACTCTATAATCCTTTTGTAATAGAAATGAAGAACCTCGATACATCCCCCAACTTGCTAAATAAAATGCAAGTTGTAAACTCAAGTAATCAAGATTCACATCATTCTCTTTTCGAGCTGTCATAAAATGTGAATAGCAATGTTCCCATGAACGATATCTATCATGTTCATCAGCTTTTAAATCGTTATAAAATTCAGTTGATGATTTAATAATCATATCGATTGTTTCCATAATTCCTGCTTTCCTAATCAACTTTCAAATATATAGCGTTTTCATTATTTTCTTAACCTATTATATCATTATTCAAAACAAAAAACTGCAACTTACTCGTTGCAGTTACACACAGATTTACTTCTGTTCCCTTTAGAAACTCATATTTTCATTTTCAGGCATAGTAAAAACATCGTTTTTTCAAAATAAGGTTTTACCATTTCTTTCCATCTAGCCTTGTTAAATTTGATTGAGTTTAAAGGAGATAGGCCATAATTTCCCAATGCATAACCAGCTGTCACTTTCTTAACTTCCGAGACCTGCTTATCAGAGTCAGTCTGTACTTTTGAAAGAGCGATGCTTGTTTCCACAGCTGTTTTTATTGTAGCTAGATTGACTTCCTTATCTGTGATAACTTGAACAGCTTCATGCTTAGCTACTTGGGCTACTTTATCTAATTCCTCGTTCTAAACGGCAAAGGTTAATTCTCCACTTGCCTGACCACTTAATTTGGCTTAGTTTATGTGTTCAGCACTATCAGCTGGCTTTGCTTGGATAAGATTGGTGGCAGGATTTTCAGTTCTCACAACCTCATCTGCATGAACAAGTTGTCAACCTAGACCAACAACTGCGATCATCAGTGTTCCAATCGCCACTGAACAAAATCAAGAGACTTGAATATAAAAAACGGGAGAACTGACGCATCAGTCCTCCCAGACATAAACAAGTATGTCACATTCCAATATACCTATGTTACTACAATTATTTTAACTATCTAAAAAATCTTTCAAAATTTCAAAAACTTCATTTCGATTCAACAAAATATCATCATTTTGAGGAATAGTTGATATCACAGACTCAAGTTCTATCACAAAACGGTGCATATCTGCTTTCACCGTGTCACTAGAGGTTATATTTGATAGCTTTTCACTCCCTACTAATAAAGCTGTTAAGCGCGTAATGTCGTTCAAATGTTTTTTAATGGCTTTACTTAAACCTTGAGTACCTGTGGCAGAGCGTTCTCTCATATCCAACCAAGCTTTAGCCTTGAAAATAATTAAACCACGATTACTCAATACCGAGTATCCCTGAATGGATTCTTTTTCATGCACTAATATATTATAATAATCCTTATCCAATAATAAGGCCGACAAACTAGCATCTTCATCAAAATGTAAGGGTGTTTCTCTCCCCTCCTTCTTTAATGGGTATTCTGGTAAAATACTAAATAGTTCAATCATAGAAGGAAACTCAGGTTTATTTGTTGTAAATCGAAATAGCTGTGCTTTTTCATCCTTCTGACTTCCTTGATATTCTCCCAATTCTAAAAAGTGATTCAAGGTATCATAAAATTCCTTATTTTTTAATTCATCAATGATTACCATATCATAATCTTTTGTTGTCCGACTTTTAAATCCTTGCGAATCCAGTATAATAGATGTTGCAGTCCCTCCAATCAAAACATAATAGTCTTGAAAATTCGCAAACATTTCTTGAAAAATAGCTTTCGTATTAGCTGACATCATCTTCTCCTAGATACTGTAATATATTATTTTTTAGTGCTTCAATCTCTTCCTCCACACGTGGATCATCATCATCTTTTAAGGTCAAATAAAGAGAAATAGGATCTACAAACTGTCTATCTTGATTTTCTTTAAAATCGTTCCAAAATTCAGATACAAAAGGGCGATATCGCCATATTTCTAATACCTTGCCTTCTAAAACATGCTGAGATAATGGCAAGGATAATTTATTGAATTGTCTCTGTGATATGACATAGCTACTATTTTCATACGATTCAGCTAAAAAAGTCAAATAAGATAAAGCATAAGTACCACCGTATAGAAGCCTAGAAGCAGATTTTATATTCTCTAGATCTACATTGGGCAATAAGAGCCGTTTTTTGATGGGATTAAATAAATAGGACTCTGATTTTAAGAATAATTCTTTCTTTGATGCTGTATAAGTGTAAAGTTTATTTGGCTTATTTAACCAATCTAAAGTTTTAAAAGTCCTCAAACATCTATAAATCGTTGAGTTTGGAAGCCCAGTTACCTGTGAAAGCATATCAACATCTACTTCTTTTTGACCTTTTGTCAATAAAAAGGCAATCCAAGTTAATTGTTCACTAGGTGTTAATTCTTTAGATGCTACAACATCATCATTAACATTCAATACTAATCCCAATGGAGGAAAAAAGAGATTTCCCTTGAAGTCTACAAAAGGAACTCTAGCTTGAAGGAGTTGTTTTTTTTCAATGTCAGATAGCTTTGAAAATACCAAAATAACGTCCATGCTAGCCTTTTCACCCATATTACGAGCTTGAGTAACAAATGAGTCTAAACTTCCTCTTCTCTTTTCTTTAATCAATAAAAATGACTCCTTATGAAACTTCATTTGAGCATATTGAAATCTTTTTTCAAAACTAATTGGTAAAGTTAAAGCTATTTTTTCAACACTTACATTAATATAAAACGATTGAAAAATAGAAATTATCTTTTGAACATTCATTGTTTTTCCTTTTTATCATTTTGTACGTATTTTATCATTTTAAATGATAAAATGCAAGTTTTTTGATAATAAAAATCGACTTACAAAAGATAAAAAAAGCGAGAACACTTATTAAAATGTTCTCGCTGAACTATTATATTTTATGACGTATCTATTTTTTGTCTACGCAGTCGACATCCAAACAGACGTTCACATCAATGTACTTTTTTTGAACCTTTTTTATGTCAAAATCACTATTTTCAATAAAGACAAAATGCTTGAAAAAGTGCTTAAAATAAAGGATTTTTACCCGTTGCTTCGTTGTAGCAACACTACACACTCCACATGCTGTATCTGTGGGACTCAAAAGGTTTGGGTGAACCTTTTGAGGATTAACTCGGTTTTACCAACAAGCACACACACTCAACATGTGGTAATATTCTGCTTTCATACTAATAAACAAAAGGCAATGAAAATCATTTTAAAATGATACTGTGGAACGGAAAGATTATCACCCCTTCCAAAAGAAACGACATCCATAACTCCACTTAAAATTACAATTGATAATTCTCTAACATTAATCATTTAATTATAAAATCGTTACTTTCAATAATGGATAAGCTGATCTAAAATTTAAAAGACTTTTCATTACTAATTCTATTACTAGCCAATATGGTATAAATTAAATGACCAATAAAAATGATGATAAAAATAACATAGCAGGCAGTCTTACAACTTACTACTTTTCATATGATAATTTACAAATTTCTTTCCAGCCACTCGATCTTTTTAAAATCCTTATTGTTATTGTGATCATTTCGATAGGAGTCTTGAGAAGAAGCTTTGTAAATACTTAAATACTGCTCCAGACTTGGAAGACGAAAAGTGATGCCTTCGATTTGAATAAGCTCTATATCCGATTCCGAAACTCCTGCAAAATCAGATAAGGAATCGATACTTCCAAATTCAACACTCACTCGATCCTTTTTGAATTCATGCTCATGAATATCTATTAAGACGTAGCCTAAGTCTTTCATTACTTTCATTATCTTGTCCCAGTCATAAATTCTGAGATGATCAGGTGCTTCCCAACCTCTAGGGTCACCAGGCACATGAATGTCAATGTCAGACGGCCCCCAATTTTCTTTCGTTCTAAACTCTAATCCCAAAGAACCCATCAGTGTCGGTGTAATTCCGACTTGGTTTAAATGGAAACAAATGGTTTTAAATTCTTCAAATAAGAGACTCATGTTTATTTTAAACCTTTCATATAAATGTTCGTTTACACTTTAGTTACCTAAATCAAGATTTAGATAATGAAAACTAGTCAATTTTCTCAATAATGTTTCCAAGTTTATTTAATACAAGACATGAATGATCATTTAGTGGAATTATGGGAACATTAACGAGTTCTTCAGCAGCACAGGGAGAAACACGCATAGCAAATCCTTTTCCAAAGCGATTGTAAGGATCACGATTGTCACTATTGATCCAACTACTAAACCGAGCACCGTAGCCCGCATCGGGATACATTTTTCCATATTTCTTCATGGCGTCAATAAAGTCATCTTTCTGACCACCATTCATGATTGCTTCTGCGACGGCGCAGGTCATAACAGTATCATCTGTGAAAAAATAATCCTCACGAAATATGGGAAAATCCTTCGTTTTAATATTGTTCCATTCGTAAACTGAACCTACAATGTCACCAATATTTGCTCCTAGCATGGTATTCCTCCTTACGAACTATTGGTTTAGACTGACATTTCTACTTGCCATACTCTTTTATTTTATCAGCATATTCGGTTAAAAGATTCTTTGAGTAAATTTTTTCATTTTTTGAATTTCTAACTTCTTTCCAAAGAATGGAAGCTACTTTTAGTTTATTCGAGTAGTTGCCACTATTTTCGTCTGCACAGAAATCCTTTAAAAATTGATTCCATTGACAAACCGAATGGTTATACTTGGCATAATCTGAATCTCCATAATAGACTTTTAGCATATCTTGGATTGTAAAACTCAAATCATTTTCTCTTTTTACTTTTCTCCAAGCAGTCGCCATATCGGCAGTAAACTTAAAGGGCGAAACATCTGTTAAATTTGAGAAATATTCTCTAAAGTGTGCATTAAAGGAGAATCCACATTCAAGCAAGGGCGTATTTAAGGTAAGGACTTCTACTCTTTTCTTTTTGTTTTTTACTGATGATTTTTTAATCAAAATCCCCTTAAAGTACTGCTCAATAATATCATTAAGTTCCTGTTTTGTCCCTCTATATTCAAGCCCTAATGACTTGCATATCTGTGAAAGTTCATCCCGATACCAATAGTATTTACTAAACTCATCAAAGGATACGATTTTATCAAACTCAGGTCTACTTTTTATCAAAAAAACACCTACTTCCTCAAAAACGATTTTGGATTACATCTTAAAAGATTGAAATTTTACTACCTTTGTAAGGAAGAAATAATCAAGATTTTAAACCAGATTTTCCATAAGATTAAAAATTTAACTTATGTGTTTACTTTTTTATAAATAAAGATATATAGGCTTACAGATAAACTTTAATCAATCTTATCAAGATCTTCTTCTATATTTTTTCCTTTCTTTATACTAACGTAAGAAATACCTCTTCGTATCGCACCTAGCAAATAAGTTAAATAATGATCCAACTCATTGTAGTATATATGACCTACTAAATTTTTTCCAACATAAAACCATTCAATATCATAATCATAATTCTGATTGTTCTAGTTCAGATATTCAAAATAATTCCATTCATCGTCCGTATAAGGTTTTTTGTGAGATTCAGGCTCTGACTCATAAGAGTAAGGAAAACTTATAGCTTATAAATGATTTGTAGTTCTGAAATTTCTTTTAATTTCCTTTTAATTTATTATCTGCACTAGTGTCAGACAAAATTTTTTCCCATTCTTCAAAAAGTTCTTTTCTCTCTTCGAATGACATTTCAGCTAAATCTGGAACATCTGATCCTATAACTTTCGCCGGCCCTGAGCTAGTCATTATATATCCAGGATTTCCCTCTACCTCTATAAGATTAAATTTGCTTCCACAAGATTTACAGTATATATCAGATAAGTCATGTGGCGATTTCCAATTGTTTATTCTACCGCACATGCAAGGCAATTCTATGGTTTGATCAGATTGTATTAATCCTTCCCTTATAAAAAAATAATACTCATTATTCCTTGTATTAACATACCCCATCAAATTTTTAATATATTCTTCTATTTCTTCAATGATTTTTTCACTATATTTTGTACAAAATATTGTTTCTAACGTTTTCGAAATAGATGCCATATATACTGTTACAAGAAATTTAATCATCGTTTCAATAATTTCATATTTTAATTCATTAAAATTTTCTGTGCTTAATAAGTATGGTCCTAGATTACTTCCAAAAACTATATCTGTTTGCTCTGCACTTGAAAAAAATGTCGAAATATAACCAATATGCGTAAATTCTGATGAAAACTTAAATAGATTCTTTAATTCGTCAATAAAATTCGTGTCTGATATTAATCCAATTTCTCCAAAAATAAAATCTAGTTTTTCTCCGAACGTCTTTTTAGAGCATTTGGTAATATTTGATTCAACTCCCCTTACTCTCTGATTATAGTTCAGATTATCAAACTCATCTAATGCATGTGTTATTTCTTCATTGAATAACGACTGACGAATAGATTTAGTTGCATACAATTCAAAGCTTTTTAATGATGTTAGTACATGAAAATTCATTTCTTTTTCATCTAATAGAATCATTTGGTAAGCATCAGATACCAAACTATCAAGTGTTTGTCTAGTAATCGTGACAAATTCGCTATAATCAATAAACTCCTTTTTCAAAAAATGAACATTCTTAACATCAATTCCAGTTATATCGTCTCCTTTAGATATTAAAGAGAATTTCTTTAATACTTCAATATCATTTAGTAGAATTCTAGGTATTATATCTCGAAAATAAAATTTTGAACTTGCATTAGTTTTAAATTCATCATTTACATTATCTGAAATCTTTATCTTATTTTCTATGTCTTTTTCAAGATGTATAATATTATTTATAAAATTATCAAGTAATTTATTTGCATAGTTTATATTATTATATAACACTTCGTAATTATTCAATGCAGCCGCACTTCTTTTTTCAGATAAATTTGTTGCAATACTTTTTATTACATCTTTCTCATTCATCATATAACTTTATCCTTTCCAAACAAATTCTAATTAGTCATTTTTTGATTTAAACTAACCTTATTCTCTCATTGATACCTTGTAAAAAAGCTATAACTGCTGCTCCAACCATCGGTATTCCGTATGGGCTTAACAAGAATCCTACTATCAATGCTTCTATACCTATTGAAAAATCCTTTTGAAACAATGATACGACTCCAACAACGACACACATAAGCATCAGCAAATACAATATTGTTGTTCCTACGGCAAGTAAAAATGTCAGAAATGCAGTGAGGATACTTAACACCAAGCTAATTGGAAACAAGATTATTTTTAATATCCATCTCATAAATACCCTCCATTTCTACTAAATCATTTTAAAATGCTTTAAAGCATCCATAATAGCTTCCTCTTTTTCCATTGTGCATTGTGAAATAACCTGTTTCTCTTTATTTTTGATTTATTATAATTCTCCCTTAATTCAATACCACACTTCTTTTTAATCTGTGCAATATAAAGTGTTGGAACTTTTAATCCAAATTTTTCTAATATATATATATATATATTCCTTGATTTTTGCATAAGTCGCTTTACTTTCAGCAGATGTCAAATCAAGCTCATCCAGCTTAATTTCAACATCTATATGCTAATCGACATCAAGTTTGGACAAAAGCGCTACCGCCTCAACATGGTGCGTTTGCGGGAAAAGATCAACCGGCTGTACTTTCTTCAATTCATAGCCCAACTCTTGGTAGAGTTTGATATCACGCGCCATGGTTGCGACGTTACAGGAGATATAGGCGATGCGTTCAGCTCCTGTTTGGGCGCTTGCTTTGATAAAGCTTTCTGTCAAGCCCTTGCGTGGTGGGTCAACCAGGATGGCAGTTGGTTGGATGCCTTCCTTGAGCCAATTCTTCATGGCATTTTCAGCTGTATCACAAACATAATGAGCATTGGTGATACCGTTCAACTCTGCATTCTTCTGGCTATTTTCTACTGCTTCTGGGATGACTTCGACACCATAAACTTCCTTGACATGCTTAGCAACTGACAAGCCAATGGTCCCAATTCCTGAATAGGCATCGATCACCACATCATCTTCACTTAACTCCGCAAAATCAATGGCTGTCTGATAAAGTTTCTCTGCCATTTCTGTATTGACCTGATAAAAGGCTGGTCCAGAGATTTGGAAATCATTTCCCAACATTTGGTCCGTAATGTAATCTTGACCATAGAGAACTCGCCATTCTTTCCCAAAAATAGCATTGGTATTCTGGTCATTGATATTTTGCATGACAGACACAATCTCTGGGAACTGCTTGATGACTTGTTCAATCAACTGTTCAACTCGGAAAATTTTAGGACGAGTGGTCACCAAAATGACCATAATTTCTCCAGAATGATGCCCACGACGAACGACAAGGTTACGAATCAAGCCAGACTGTTCCTTCTCATCATAGGGTTTTAAGTCATAACGACGGAGCAAATCACGTAAAGCCACAATAACCTGGTCAATCACTGGATCCTGGATATAAAAATCTTCAAGAGGCATAAGATTATGAGAATTCTTACGGAAGAAACCAGTCTCTAGGACACCATTAACGCGACGAACAGGAACCTGAGCCTTGTTACGATACTTGACAGGATTTTCCATGCCAAGAGTATCAGCAACCTCTATATCCGTGATTCCAGCAATCTTATAAAGACTGTCTTTTACTTGCTTGGTTTTAAACTTGAGTTGCTCTGGATAAGCTAGATGCCCCAAGTCGGCTATGCCTGAACGTAGGTAAGCCAAATCTAAGTCTTGATTACGATGTGGAGATTGCGTAAGGTATTCCTCGACTTTACCAAAGCCAATCTTCTTGTTGACTTTAAGGACTCGCATAAGGATTTTCTCAGTCGGTAGAGCACTCTCTACAAAAAAGACCAAGCCATCTACCTTGGCAACACCTGCTCCTTCATGGGTTAAATCGACAATCTCTACTTCTACAATATCATTTTTCTTTAACATATTTTTCACTTTCTATGTGCCGAAAAAAAGATGGCAACTGTTCTGTTACCATCTATTATACCATGAATTAACCTAAGCACCAAAACTCTTGAAAAAGTTTACAATTGCTTGCCAAATAGCACTGAGAATATTGCCACCATCCTCCAATGCTTTATTAGCATCAAAGTTAAGGTCAATATTGCTGAAACTATCACCTGCTTGCGCAACAATGCTTTGTTTCAAATCTTTTAGAGTCTTTGTGAAGTCTTCGTTATTCAGAATATCACTCTTTGAAAGATTAAAGGCAAAGTTGATGATGATATTGATCTGATTTCCTGTTATAACCTGATCTAGCTTATAATTTTTCAATGTATCTTCTACAATTTTACGAACATCATCTTCTGTAAGTTCACCCTTAGACTCTTTAGCCTTAGCAATAGCAGCCTTAATATCAGCAAGGGCTACGTTCAGTTTATTGGCATCAAAGCCTGATTTGTCCTTGTTTTCATCGTTAATGTCTGACAAGGCCTTGAGCTCTTCCTGAGCTAAGTCTTTATTTTCCTGAGGCAACTGAACACCATTAGACTCAAGGGAATAGTAAATACCTGCTAAAGCACTTTCCCCTGTTACAGGAATTGGTGCAGCAACAGTGATACGCGCGTGCTCTACACCCAAGGTAACAGCAGCATTACGGTACATGTCTTGAGTGACTTTTGTGATATTTTCAGGTGTTTCAATCTTGACTTCAAGTGGAGATTTTTCTCCTAATTTTTGAATTTTTGCTGATGAATAAAGTTGAAGACTAGAGTCATTTGCGACATTCATAATCTTTGAGTAGACATCTGGTGTCATAGTCTTCAAGTCTTTAGTATCTTTAGAGGCATCGTAGCCCAGTTTTTTAAGTGTTTGATTTTTTTGATCTTCCGTTAATGAAGAACCCAAGACGTACTCAGGTTGAACATAAGTTTCATCAATTACTTTTTGAACATCAGTGGCTGCTTGAGCGCTTTGCAAAGTTGCAATTGCTAAAAGAACAGCAGCACTAGTCAGAAAGAATTTCTTTCGCATGAGACGTTCCTCCTTTTCCACTCTAGCATATTAAAGTATCCTTAAAAAAAACTTATAAAAGCACCTAGAACTTCTAGATGCTTAAAACAAATTAAAAAATTTAATAATGTAGAGGTTTAGTTGAACCTGTCTAGAGTAATAATAGTTCCCACCATCTACATAAAGTTCTCCACCCTGAAAGATGGAAATTGGATTGATATAGCGATAGGTTTTCCCACTTGTATTTCCTAAAGTTGGCGCAACTGTATCTCTCGAATATTGCTTGGCTAGGGCAAGTGTATTTTCTTTCCCGTTTTGGGCGATAAAATCGATATAAGCTGGACCAAAGTTATAAGCCTGTACAGCAGTCCAAACATCTACTCCTTTTTTTTGCGCTAAATAAAGATTTTCAGTCAAGGTTTGAATTCCCTGACGAATACTACTCCTATTGTCAGAAATCGTATTTGTAGTACCGCTAGCAGACTCACTAGACTGCATGACGTCACTTTCTTTACCTTTTGTTTCGGTATAAATCATGGCCAAGACTAGTTCTTCATTTGCTGGCGTATCTTGCTCACTTAAAACTTCTCGTACCAAGGATTGATAAGTCATGACCTGCTTAACATCCTGATACATGTGAAAAAGTTTATAGCCAGTAAATAAGATAAGAACAAGTAGCAAGACCCTTCTTATAAATTTAAACATTATTTGCTTTGTATATCCTCGATGTTTTTGATTAAGATAGAGTAGGTTCCATTGTCATTTTGGATAAATTCGACCGACTCAGCATCTTGATAAATATTATTAGGAACAATTAACTCAATACCATTTGACAGGGAAAGTTTTTGGTTTTCAAATTTCTTTAATTGGCGACTAGCATCGATTTCATCAAACTGAACTGGCTCTGGTACTGCTTCCTTAACTTGATCAATAAAGCTAAGGCGTGCCGTCAGATTGTTGTCAAAAAGGTCATTGGCCAATTTTTCAGGAGACAATTCATTGCTTTCTTCAAGGTTGTTGAAAATAGCAGACTTGACCTTGGATTGAAATTGAAAATCATCTGTATTAAATGTTTCAGCAATTCTCTGAGCTGTTTTTTCCAGTTCCTTGATTGACTTCTTAGGTGAAATCTTTGGCTGAGCCTGAATCAGATTCTCAGAAAAATAGTTCAAAAAAGTTCCGTTATACTTGATTCGTTTCTCAATCAGGTGATATTTTCGGCTTTGAAGATTGACCACCAAAGCTTCGTCAGCCCCTGTACCAAATCCTGGTAGATTGTTTTGAGTCAGCTTGATTGGATTATCAACCTCTCCTCCAAGGTGAGTCAAGGTTTCTCGCAGGGCAATTCGCAAGAAAGCGAAATGCTCTACTCCTTCTTTAGAAAATTGCACAAACATCAAGTCATTGGTCTTGAGATTTTCAGAAATGCTAAACTCCTCTTTCCAGAGATTTGCTAGCGCCACCGATGTCTCCAACAAATCGTCTGTAATGTGATTGAAGAAGGGATTTTCTTCTTCGAAAATCCCAGTCTTAGCTTCATCTGAATACACACGTTCAATTTTCTTGCGCAGGTATTCTTCGATTTTTGGAGTGATATTGAGAAACTTATCCGCTAAAAACAACTCGGTATCATCCGGACTGAACTGATGGATAATAGCTTTCTTAATATAAATGTCCATAAAAATTTTAGTCCTCGTATAATGGGAAGGCATCTGTCAAGGCTTTGACTTCGCTTCTCACTTCTTCTAAAACAGCCTCATTTTCTGCATTCTTAAGGGCTTTAATGATAAACTCTGCCACTTTACGGCTTTCTTCTTCACCAAACCCACGTGCAGTAGTTGCTGCAGCTCCGATACGAATACCACTTGTCTTAAATGGTGACAATGTTTCGTAAGGAATTGAGTTTTTATTTAGGGTAATATTGACTTCATCCAGCAAGTTTTGAGCAACTTTTCCGTTCTCTACAACCTTAGTTACATCAACTAGGAAAAGGTGGTTTTCAGTTCCGCCAGAAATGATACGGAAATCAGGGTCTTGCAAGAAGATTTCTGCCATAGCCTTGCTGTTCTTAATAACATTTGCTGCATATTCCTTGAAGGCTGGGTCCAATACCTCTTTAAATGCAACAGCCTTAGCAGCAACAACGTGCTCTAATGGTCCACCTTGGATACCTGGGAAGATAGCTGAGTTAATTTTCTTAGCAAGATCTTCGTCGTTGGTCAAAATCAAACCACCACGTGGACCACGAAGGGTTTTGTGGGTCGTTGTTGTTGTAATATGTGCATAAGGCACTGGACTTGGATGAAGACCAGCAGCAACCAAGCCAGCAATATGAGCCATATCTACCATGAGTTTAGCACCAACAGCATCTGCAATTTCACGGAATTTTGAAAAATCAATAATTTGAGAGTAGGCTGAAGCTCCTGCTACGATTAATTTTGGTTTCACTTCTTGTGCTTGTTTTAAGATAGCATCAAAGTTCAATAGTTCGGTATCAGGATCAACGCTATAAGAAACAAAATTGTAGGTTTGTCCTGAGAAACTTACTGGAGCTCCGTGAGTCAAGTGCCCACCTGCTGCCAAATCCATTCCCATAACCGTATCGCCAGGCTCAATCAAGGCCATGTAAGCAGCACAGTTGGCTTGGCTTCCTGAGTGGGGTTGGACATTTGCAAACTTGGCACCAAAAATTTCTTTTGCACGCTCAATAGCTAGATTTTCGATAACATCCACTACATCAGTACCACCGTAATAACGACGTCCTGGATAACCTTCGGCATATTTATTGGTCAAGATAGAACCTTGAGCAGCCATAACAGCCTTAGAGACTACGTTCTCTGAAGCGATCAATTCAATATTATTTTGTTGGCGTTCTTCTTCTTTAGCAATAGCATTCCAAAGATCTGCGTCATATGCTTTAAAATCATCTTTGTCAAAAATCATAGGTCTTCTCCTTTAATCAATTTAATAAACCGTTTCTGCATCTTATCACAAGTATAGCCAACTTTTTCATAAAATGCATGCGCACCCAGACGGTGGTCTGCAGAGTTTAAGCGAATAAACTCATATCCGCGTCTTTTTGTTTCTTGCTCCAACCCTTCAAGTAAAGCTTTACCAATCCCCTTCTCTTGTCTTTGAGGTAAAACTGCCAAGGCCAAGATATTAAATCCTGCCTTGGAATAGAGAGATTCATAAACCTCTGCATGAACGTAGCCATGGAGTTCATGACTAGCATCATCCTCATAACCTAGTAGAAAATGATGTGAGTCTTTGGATAATCTAGCTAGTTGACTAGCCGTTTCCTCTGGACTAAAAGTATAACCTAAAGCTTCTTTGTTAATGACACAAATCGCTGCAACATCTGTTGTTTTCAAATCACGTAGCATATCATACCTCCTCAAAAGGAATGGCTGGTATCTTGGCAAGGATATCTTCTCGAGTAATCGCTCCTTGGCGAAGAATCTTTACCTTGTCGCCAGATAAGTCTAAAATAGTCGAATCCTGACCCGTTAAAAAAGCATCATCTTCTAGTCCCAAGACCACTTGGTCAAAGTTTTGAAGAATCTTGTGAAAATCTACTCCACTTGATTGACCTGAAATATTGGCAGAAGGTCCGATTAAGGGGCCAAACTCACGAATCAACTCCAGAGTTACAGGATGACTCGGCATGCGAAATCCAACTGTCGTCAAATTTGAATTGACCCAGTAAGGAACCTTGTCATTAGCTTCTAAGATAATGGTCAAAGGGCCTGGCAAAAAACTTTCAACCAATTGTTGTAAATAAGTTGGGTGATTCTTAGAAAAGTTCAAGATATCGTCTAAACTAGCAACATTGAGATTGAGAGCCTTATCTCTTGGACGACATTTAAGCTGATAAACATGGTCAACAGCCTTTTCATCCAATGCTTTTGCAAAAAGTCCATAAACTGTCTCCGTTGGCAAAACAACAGCTCCACCATTTTCAAGCTCGTGCTTAATTTTCTCCATCATCAATGACAACCATCCTATCTTGGCCAAATTGGTCTTTGAGAGTTCGAACTCTTTTCTCAGGAAGATTTTCCTTAAAGAGAGCAGGTACACTTTGACCTTGTTTGTAGCCAATTTCAAGATAAATCTTACCACCATCACTTAGATAGTCCTTTGATTCTTCCGCAATTCTGCGATAGATCGCTAGACCATTCTCATCTGCAAAGAGGGCTAAATGTGGCTCTGAATGGAGAACATTCAAACCAACTTCTGCCTCATCTACTCGAGATATATAAGGTGGATTGGATACAATTATATCATATTTTGAAGAAATTTCGGAGAAACAATCAGATTTAATAAAGGATAATGTTAGACCTTGATTATTAGCGTTTTCCATCGCCAAATCCAAAGCATCCTGAGAAATATCGGCAGCTGTGATTGTCCAATCTGGTCTATTTTTAGCTAAAGCAAGAGCGATAGCACCACTCCCAGTTCCAATATCCAGAACTTTGAGATTATCCTTCGGATTCTCAGCTAGGATGAGCTCCACCAACTCTTCTGTCTCTGGACGGGGAATCAAGACCCGCTCATCGACCTCTAACTGCATCCCAAAAAATTCTGCATGACCGATAATGTACTGGGCAGGCATATGTGCTGCTAATTTCTTGTAAATTTCCTCTACAAATTTGTAATCTTCATCTATCACCTCTTGCTGGAGTGCAAAGACAAAGTCAGTAAAAGAGAGATTTTTCAGGCTACGATAGACAAAGGAGAGGCTTTCTGCTTCCTCTCCTTGTGCTATCAACTTTTCCTCAAAATCCTTAAAAATTTGAGCTAGTTTCATTATTTGTTTAATTCTTCCAATTTTTGCGTTTGATCATAAAGAACCAAGGCATCCACAACTTCATCTAGTTTACCAGACAAAATAGTATCAAGTTTTTGAAGGGTTAAGCCAATACGGTGGTCTGTCACACGGTTTTGTGGGAAGTTATAGGTACGGATACGTTCTGAACGGTCTCCTGTACCGATAGTAGACTTGCGCTCTGCGTCCTGCTCATCTTGGGCAATTTGAGCAAAGTGATCTGCCACACGCGCACGGATGATCTTCATAGCTTTTTCACGGTTTTTCTGCTGGGTACGTTCTTCCTGCATTTCAACCTTGATATTGGTTGGCAAGTGAACGATACGAACGGCAGTCGCAACCTTGTTGACGTTCTGTCCACCAGCACCAGATGCGTGGTAGATATCCACACGAAGGTCTTTTGGATCAATATCATATTCTACCTCTTCCACTTCAGGCATAACGAGAACTGTCGCTGTAGAGGTATGCACACGCCCTTGGCTTTCTGTCACAGGGACACGTTGCACACGATGGGCACCAGACTCATACTTAAGCTTAGAGTATACAGACTGACCTGATACCATAGCAACCACTTCCTTGAAACCACCGACACCGTTCATAGAAGCCTCCATGACTTCAAAGCGCCAACCTTGGGCTTCAGCATATTTTTGGTACATGGTTAGCAAATCACCAGCGAAAAGTGCTGCTTCGTCTCCACCAGCTGCTCCTCGGATTTCAAGGATGATGTTCTTGTCATCGTTTGGATCTTTAGGAAGGAGCAAGATCTTCAATTTTTCTTCGTACTCTTCTTTTTCAGCTTTGGCATCTTTGAGTTCTTGCTTAGCCATTTCTTCCAAGTCCGCATCTCCGCCTGATTCTTTAATCATCTCTTCGGCATCAATGATATTTTGAAGGACTTGTTTGTATTCGCGGTAGGCAGTTACGGTATCACGAGTAGAAGCTTCCTCTTTTGAAAGCTCCATGAAACGCTTGGTATCAGAGACCACATCAGGGTCGCTCAGCAATTCTCCCAACTCTTCATAACGGTCTTCTACAGCTTGTAGTTGATCATAGATGTTCATTTTTTTCTCCTTATTTTTCAATTGTTAAATCGTATATGGCTACTACTTCGTTCTCAAATATTTCCCCAGTTTCTTTAAATCCATAACTGAGGTAGCAAGATCTTGCATGTTCATTTTCTGCTTCATAAGACAACCAAAGTTTATTGGATAAACCTGCTGGCGCTGTCCGAACATAGTCTAGCACCTTATCCATAATTGGTTTAAAATATCCTCGATCTTGAAAATGCTTATCAATCATGAAACGAAATAGTAAATAATTTTCATTACTAATTCCGATTTTTTTATCATAAGCTAACATCACAAAACCTATGATTGCATCATTATCGTAAACTGCCAATGGAGCTACAAAATCTCCATTTTTAGTGTAGACATATGCTTCAGCTAAACTAATTGCGTTGGTAGCAATAAATTGTTTTTGATATTCCTTAACATCCAAATGCAGAACATCAAAATAATTTTCCATTGTAACATCTCTTAGTTCAATTGTCATAGTCTTGTTCCTTTTTAGATGTTATCAGTGGTGCGAAATAATGTTTACGGCAAACCGAGATATAGGTTTCATTCCCACCTATCTGGATCTGCTCACCATCATAGACTGGCAGACCATTCTGCGTACGCAACACCATGGTTGCTTTTTTCTTGCAATACTGACAAATGGTCTTGATTTCGTCAATCTTATCTGCTAAGAGCAGAAGATATTTTGAACCTTCGAATAGTTCATTACGAAAGTCATTTTTTAAACCAAATGCCATAACAGGTATGTCTAACTCATCCACAACACGAGCTAAGTCGTAAACATGGTGACGCTTTAAAAACTGGGCTTCATCGACAAGTACACAGTAAGGCATTTCAGGTAAATCTCGGATAAATCCAAAGATATCCGTTGTTTCCTCAATAGCAACTGCTGGTCTTTTCATCCCAATTCGACTTGAAACATAGCCAACACCGTCACGCGTATCCAGAGCCGAAGTCATAATCACAACTCCCTTTCCTTGCTCCTCATAGTTATAGGCTACTTTGAGAATCTCAATCGTTTTTCCTGAGTTCATGGTCCCATAACGATAATACAACTGTGCCATGCTTCTATTTCACGTCCATTTCTAAATTTTTGCTACATTCTAGTATACCATATTTTCTCAAAGCTTTAAACGGCAAATTGTGGTAAAATAGAAGAAATCAAATAACTAGTGGAGGACGCAATTATGCCATTTGTACGCATCGATTTATTTGAAGGACGCACGCTAGAGCAAAAGAAAGCCCTAGCCAAGGAAGTTACGGAAGCTGTTGTTCGCAACACTGGTGCACCTCAGTCTGCTGTTCATGTCATTATCAACGATATGCCTGAAGGAACCTATTTCCCACAAGGTGAAATGCGCACTAAGTAAAGCTTAAGCAATCTGCTTAGGCTTTTCTTTATAAGTAACATTCATTGAAGAAAATACTAAAATTTGTTACAATTTTAAGAGATATTAGTCTATACAAACAAATAAACTATAAAGGAATTGAAATGATTACACGGGAATTTGATACCATTGCAGCCATCTCGACACCGCTTGGTGAAGGTGCTATTGGGATAGTCCGCCTAAGCGGAACGGATAGTTTTGCCATTGCGCAGAAAATCTTTAAAGGCAAGGACTTGAGCAAGGTTGCTAGCCACACTCTTAACTACGGTCACATTGTTGACCCTCAAACTGGTAAGGTCATGGACGAGGTTATGATTGGGGCTATGAAATCTCCAAAGACCTTCACTCGTGAAGACATTATAGAGATCAATACCCACGGTGGAATCGCCGTAACCAATGAAATTCTCCAACTGGCTATCCGTGAAGGGGCTCGTATGGCAGAGCCTGGTGAGTTTACCAAGCGTGCCTTCCTCAACGGTCGTGTGGACTTGACTCAGGCTGAAGCTGTTATGGATATCATCCGCGCCAAGACTGACAAGGCTATGAATATAGCGGTCAAACAATTAGACGGTTCTCTATCTGACTTGATTAACAATACTCGTCAGGAAATCCTCAATACACTAGCACAAGTAGAGGTTAATATCGACTATCCTGAATACGACGATGTTGAAGAAGCCACTACTGCTGTTGTCCGTGAGAAAACTTTGGAGTTTGAGCAACTCTTAACCAATCTCCTTAAAACAGCCCGTCGTGGGAAAATCCTTCGTGAAGGGATTTCAACGGCTATCATTGGTCGTCCAAACGTTGGGAAATCAAGTCTCCTCAACAACCTCCTACGTGAAGACAAGGCTATTGTAACGGATATTGCAGGGACTACTCGAGATGTCATCGAAGAATACGTCAACATCAATGGTGTACCACTTAAGTTGATTGATACTGCGGGTATTCGTGAAACAGATGATGTCGTGGAACAAATCGGAGTTGAACGCTCCAAAAAAGCTCTCAAGGAAGCTGACTTGGTACTACTTGTCTTAAACGCCAGCGAACCTCTAACTGCCCAAGACCGACAACTTCTTGAAATCAGCCAAGATACCAACCGTATCATCCTACTTAACAAAACTGACCTACCTGAGTCTATTGAAACTCAGGAACTTCCTGAAGAGGTCATCCGTATTTCGGTCCTAAAAAATCAAAATATTTATAAGATTGAAGAACGGATTAACAACCTCTTCTTTGAAAATGCTGGCTTGGTCGAACAAGATGCTACTTACTTGTCTAATGCTCGCCACATTTCTTTGATTGAGAAAGCAGTTGAAAGCTTACAAGCTGTAAACGAAGGCCTCGAACTAGGAATGCCTGTTGATTTGCTTCAAGTTGATTTGACACGTACTTGGGAAATCCTCGGAGAAATCACTGGTGATGCTGCGCCAGATGAACTCATTACACAGTTATTTAGCCAGTTTTGTTTGGGTAAATAACATAAAAACTAGGTCAAAAAAATACTAGTCACCTAAAAAGAGGTTGGGACAAAAAGATCCCGACCTCACTTTTTATTATCAATCATAATTTGACGCGGTAGCTGATTGAACTTTTTGTTCGTCTTTTAGACTCCAAAAAGCTCCTAATCATCCTCGCGGGGCTGGGACTACGAAATCAAGACTTTGTCTATCGATTTCTGTCCCACCGCCTTTTCTTTCACGTTCTAAGTTATATCCTACCTTAGCTGATATTTGAAACAAAAATTACCAGTTCTTTTCTATTTTCACTTAGTCTTTAGGTAATTTGCCAGCTTTTTCAAGCATTTTTTTGATTAAATAAGGCATCTTGACATTTTCACGACCTTTTTTCTCAATTAATTTTTTAACAAATTCTGGCATTTGTAAGTCTTGTGATTCATCTAAAATATTCTTAGTTTCTTCCGAAGGGACTAATTCATCAAAGGTTTCTTCTTCTGGGAGGAATTCTCTAAATTCTTTATGTTCATTAGCTCGGATAATATTGACCAAGGCATCAATCAAACGAGAATCTGTATTTGGCATTGGTGGACGATGGTAGTTCACCTCCAATTCCTGACACAAGTCTTGACATTCCACATCGTTGTCAAACAATACTTCAATATGCTCACTGATAAAACTAATAGGCACAAAAATATAATGCTCTGGATGTTCTTCCTGTGCTCTAAGATATTCCAATACATCTGGTTTAATCCAAGGAATACCAATATCACTTTCGCTCTGCCAAGTGTTGGTATATTGCTCTGGTTTCAAGCCTAATTTCTCAGCAATTAACTTGCTATTTTCGAAAATCTGGTCGATATAGGGATCACCAAAATCCAAGGCAAAAATGGGCACACTGTGGGCAGAAAAGATGACTTTAAAGCTATCCTGTTTCACCTTTTCTTTTAAAATCTTAGCAATTTCAGCTGTCCAATAGTTTAATAGTGCTTCTTCTTGATACCAGTCCTTAATAACTAAAAACTGAATTTGTTTGCTTTCCAGAAACTTTTCGTACCCCATGACAGAGTAAAAGGAATAGTGTGGCTCCAAAATCAAGCAAATACACTTTTCAATTCCATCTGCTTCCATTTGCCGAATTATATCTGGAATAAAAGGGGTTGAAAATTTATTGGCAAAATAGACACTATATTCATTTCCTAACCTAGCTTCTACCAAGGCAACTTCTTCACGGGTAATTTTTTGAAGTGGAGTTCCTCCAATTCGAACATAATTATCATAGAGTGTTTGAATCTCGTGATCTTGAGGTCGAACTCCACGACGAATGTTGGTAAAAAAGTCGGCTACTCCTTCAAAGGTAATCTCTTCTGGTGAACCAAATGTCATCATTAAAATCGCTTTTTTCATATTTGCATCCTTGTGATATTTTTATCTTTTTTATTGTATCACTAAAGTGGCCATAAGTAAACGCTAACATAAGTATTTTATCTCCCTTCTGACTTTTGTTTTTCTCTTCTTTCTATGATACAATGGTTTTAAAAGAAGGAAAAAAGGAGTTACGATGAAATATCAAACATTGTTGGAGCGTTTTTTGACTTATGTCAAGGTCAACACTCGTTCTGACGAACATTCAACCACTACACCAAGTACCCAAAGTCAAGTAGACTTCGCAACCAATGTCCTCATCCCTGAGATGAAACGTGTTGGTTTGCAAAATGTCTACTATCTACCAAACGGTTTTGCTATCGGTACTCTTCCAGCTAACGATCCTAGTTTGACTCGTAAGATTGGTTTTATCTCACACATGGATACAGCTGATTTTAATGCTGAAGGTGTTAATCCGCAAGTTATTGAAAATTATGATGGTGGCGTTATCGAGCTTGGGAACTCTGGTTTCAAACTAGATCCAGCGGATTTCAAGAGCTTAGAGAAATATCTAGGGCAAACCTTGATTACAACTGATGGAACTACCCTTCTCGGGGCTGATGATAAATCTGGTATCGCTGAAATCATGACAGCTATCGAATACTTGGCTGCTCATCCTGAAATTAAACACTGTGAAATCCGTGTTGGCTTCGGACCAGATGAAGAAATCGGTGTCGGTGCCAATAAATTTGATGCAGAGGATTTCAATGTTGACTTTGCCTATACAGTTGACGGTGGACCTCTTGGTGAACTTCAGTATGAAACCTTCTCCGCTGCAGGTGCAGAACTTCACTTCCAAGGTCGTAATGTTCACCCAGGAACGGCCAAAGGGCAAATGGTTAACGCTCTCCAATTAGCCATCGACTTCCACAATCAACTTCCAGTTGGTGACCGACCAGAATTGACTGAGGGTTACCAAGGTTTCTACCATCTCATGGATGTAACAGGAACTGTTGAGGAAGCGCGTGCCAGCTACATCATTCGCGACTTTGAAAAAGAAACCTTCGAAGCACGAAAAGCTGCTATGCAAGCTATTGCTGATAAGATGAACCAAGAACTTGGTAGTGATCGTGTTACTTTAACATTGACAGACCAGTACTACAACATGAAAGAAGTCATCGAAAAGGATATGACTCCAATCACCATCGCTAAAGCAGTCATGGAAAGTCTTGATATTACACCAATTATCGAGCCTATCCGTGGAGGAACGGACGGTTCTAAAATTTCCTTTATGGGAATTCCTACGCCAAATATCTTCGCTGGTGGTGAAAACATGCACGGACGTTTTGAATACGTTAGTCTACAAACAATGGAACGTGCAGTCGACACCATTATTGGAATTGTAGCTTATAAAGACTAAAGAGATCGGGAAAAAATTCCCGACCTCTTTTTTTATCAGCATCCTACTTTTGACACGGTAGCTGACTGAACTTTTTGTTATTCTGCTACTTTTTCTCTTGTTTCTGGAGAGCTAGTTGCAGGAGTTAAGTTCGTCTCAGCTTGTTTATCGTTTGTTTCTTTATTGGCTGTTTCTGTGCTAGCTTCAGCTAGCTTGACTTTGGATTGAAATTCTTGGTTTAATAAAACGATTTCTTGAGCAAGAGCTAAAAGAGCTTGCTTGTCTTTGCTTGCGGCACTAAGCTTATCAAATAAGGCATCCACTTTTTCAAAGTCTGCATCAGAACCATTATTCATTTCTAAATAAGTATGAAGGGCAATGACACCATTATAAAGTTTTTGGTAGAGAACTAAAACCTCTGGGTCTTGGTTGACATTCTCACGTTCATTCTGAATGGTTTGTGAAATACGCTTCAGAAGATCTTGAACTTGCGTGTTTAATTCATCAAGGTCTGCGTCATCTTTATCTAGAGCAGCTTTCAGATTTTTCACTTCGTCAGCAAGTGAAGCTTTAACTCCCTCTTCTTTGACTTGAGCCACTAATTCTTCAGCTTTTGTTAAGAGTTCTTCTACTTGATCTTTCCGAACATGATTGCTTTGTTCCTCAGGCTTAATATCATCATACAAACCTTTCAAAAATTCATAGACTGCCGTTTTAGCACTATGACCATCCACTTTTTCAGTGTCTAGGATCGTTTCAGAAGGTTTATGAGCAACTGATTCATTCTTCACTGCTTCTTCTACCTCTAATTTTGTTTGATAGATTTCAGGGAAGAGTTTGTTCAAGTCAGTTGCCTTAAGGAAAGATTGTGACTGATAAAGAGTCCAAGTTAAGTTGGCAACTTTATTTCTAAGAGTGTCATTTAAACGACCATCTGACAAATGTTGATAGAAATACTTGATGTATTCGACTGTCGTAACACCAGTACGATCATTAAAATCTTGCAGAGCTTGTAGTTTAGCTTCAACTGCATCTAAACCAGCCTCATCTTGAGCCAATTTATTTTCTTGGAGTTGAGCCAAAAGATCCTTTTTAGGAAGTCCATAAGCATCCGTATCCAAGGTATTAATCTTATCTACTAAAGCTTGATATTTCTTGTCTAATGGACTGATTTCTGTTGGTTTTACACTAGAGTCAACGTGGATATACTGCTTGTCAAAGAGATCTAAAGCAGCCAGATAACCAGCTGTTGAGTTGGTTGAGAGATTCTTCATATTTTCAGAGAATTGTCCCAAGGCAAGCTCAATTTGTCTTTGTAAAATTGGTTTATCTTTATAGACTTCACGACTTTCTGCTAGAAGTTGATCAACCTTATTTTGAACAGTAGCTTCATCAAAGGCTCCTGGTTGGTAGTTAGATTGCAAGGCAGGAATCTTATGTTTCAAAGCCACTTCATAGCCTTTAGTTTGTACTTTGATGTAGTGATTATGATCACCGTGAGGAATGACGAAGCTACCATTTTCAACCTGCAAACTATAAGGAGAAACGCCATCACGTAAAGCAGTTGTATAGAGTTCGTTTAGGAAATCAAGCTCTGCATCACCTGTTTGGAGAGGAATACGAACGTGTTCCTTTCGAACTGCATAAGGGTGAATGTGAGTTGGGTCATAAGCCTGGTCTGGATTTCCAAATACAAAGAATCCATTTGAAATTCGGATCGCTTCAAGCGGAACACCATAGGTTTTAGAGATATAAGCTATCTTTTCTTCATCGCTGGCATCTCGAGAGAAACTTTCTACAGTCTTGGCAAGAGGTTTTACAGGCTCTGCCTGATGGTGCCCATGCAAATGTTCTTGTGCTGCCTTAATCTGTTCTGCTGATAAATCTTTTTTAAAGAAATAGTGGGCATGATCTCCATGTGAAACTACAAAACCTTGCTCATCTTCTCTAATCACACGCTCAGCTGCAAAGCCATGATCATGTTCATCTTCATGATGCTCCTGTTTCGCTTCATTCTCTTTATGAGTATTATGATTATCTTTTGGAACTTCTGTTTGGACATGACCATGCAAATGCTCTTGCGCTGCCTTAATCTGTTCTGCTGATAAATCTTTTTTAAAGAAATAGTGGGCATGGTCTCCATGTGAAACTACAAAACCTTGCTCATCTTCTCTAATCACACGCTCAGCTGCAAAGCCATGATCATGTTCATCTTCATGATGGGTGTTATGAGTTACATTTTCATGGTCACGCTGAACTGTTGGTTTATTTTGATTTTCTAACGGTTTTGTTGGTGTTAGAACACCTCCAAGTGGTATCAAACGAGCAATTTTTTGCTCCAAAGCAGACATACTACTATAAGGAATGAAATGGTAGTGATTACCGTGTGGAATCGCAACTCCTGATGGTGTACGACTAGTAATTTTAGCTGGGTCAAATACCAAACCATCAGATTCTTGATAGCGTTGACTAACTGGTAAAGCATATAACTGAGCGAGAAGACTTTGGAGGCTATCCTCTTTATCTACTGGGATGCTTGTTGCTGGGCTATCAGCTTGAGAACTTGGTGTAACACTTGGATTTGGTTTATAATCAGTCAGGCTTGGTTGACTTCCTCTTCCAGCTAGATAGGCTTGAGCTGCTGCTAATTCACTTGAAGATAGAGCACTCTTTGGAACGTAGTGATAATGCCCACCATGAGGAACGATATAGGCATCACCTGTATCTTCTATGATATCTGCAGCATTAAAGACATAACCATCATCTGTTGTATATCTACCTTGTGCTCTGGCAACAAGAACCTCCTTACTTGCACTGCCACTATCTGATGTATGTTCTTGTTTTTGTTGCTCGATTTGGTCTTTCGTCCGGACATTATCAGCATGGCTTGCATCTTTTAGATAGACATAGTATTTGCCATCCACTTTGATGATATAGCCACCTTTAATCTCATTGACAATATCTTGATCACGCAACTGATAGTTCGGATCCTTCATAACCAGTTCTTCACTAAAGATGGCATCATAAGGAACCTTACCATTATAATAATGGAAATGGTCACCGTGGGAAGTCACATAACCTTGATCAGTGATTTTGGTAACAATCTGTTCAGCTTCTATGCCTTCCTTCTTGCTAACTTGGTCTGGTGTCAAAGTTTCATTCTTTTTAGCTTCAGACTCTTTACCATCAACGTAGGATACACGGTTGTCATCTTTTTTCTCAGGTGCTTGATGTTGATTTAAAGCATAAGCACAGACACTTAAGGCAAGGACCACTGCAGATCCCGCTAGATATTTTTTATTAATCTTCATAATCTCCTCATTTCAATTCTTCAGCTAAGATAGCCATATTTTCTTCTAGATTTTCCAAGTAGGACTTGTCATTTTGTGGGTCTGCCTCTAAAGGATTGAGGGTTTTAAGACTCACACCTGTTGATTTGACAAGAGTGTCCGCTACCTTAGATGATGCATTGCTCTCTGTAAAGATGGTTTTGACCTTATAAGTCTTTACAAATTCCTGAATTTCAGTCAATTGTCTTGGACTTGGTTCTTGATCAGGAGATATTCCTGCAATCCCAAGCTGATTTAGTCCAAATCGTTTTGCCAAATATGAAAAGGCTGTGTGTTGGGTCACAAATGTCTTTTGATTGGCCTTTTCAAAGATTGGTTGGTATTTCTTTGTCAAATCATGAGCTTTAGCACTAAAACTTTGTGCGTTTTTCTGATAGGTATCCTTGTTGGCACTGTCCAGTTCGGATAACTTATCAGCAATAATCTGTGCTTCTTCAGCAACTTTTTCAGGATCTAACCAAGTATGAGGATCATACAAGGTTTTCTCATCAATCCCATCTCCTGCCTGCATATCTTCTAAGCCAGGCACGCGCTCCAAGGTCATACCTTCTGATGCTTCTAAGACCTTTACCTTGGATTTTTGCAGGCTTGGATCCAAACTTCCCGCCCATGACTCTAGTGTATGAGAATGATAGACAAAAACATCGGCATCATAGATGGCTGCAATATCATTTGCAGAAGGTTCAAAGGAGTGAATTCCGCTACTTGACTGAATCATTCGAACATCATTCAAGTCACCAGATACTTCCTTGACCATGGCATAGATAGGATAAAAACTGGTCACAATCTTCATTCCCTTAGTTTCATCACTCTTGTCTTGGCTGGTCTTTTGTCCACATGCTCCTATGGTAAGGGCAAAGAAGGCAAGCACAAGCCATAGGATACTTATTTTTTTCATAACAACTCCTTAACTAGTATTTAACCGTTTAATTAACTAGTAAACATTTTACTCCTAAAAATTTAAAATGTCAATATTTTTTCTACATTTTCATGAAAAAAGTGAGAACTAGATTTCATTATTAGTTCTCACTAGTCATTTTTATCATTTGACTTTTAATTGTTTTAGAACTCCTTGATTCATTTTTTAAGACAGCAAATTTCAGCTTTTTAATAAAGAAAAGGACATTATTCAATCAAAAATCGAACAATATCCTTTCGAGTAGATTATAATGAATAAAAATATTTTAAGGTTTTATTTGTTTTAGTGTCTTAATGTCATACATCACTAATTCACCATTTTTATTGTAAAACTGAACACCTTCTGGCTGAAAAATTAGAAACTTAGGATCGATTTGTGCAATTTTTGCTAACTTTTCTATATGTTCATTTAAAGTTACTTTATCCAATCCGTAGTCTGGTAAATCATCGTCACTTTCTTCTTTGGAGTTTTCTTTATCTTCAACCTTGTTTTCTGAAGGAATTTCGTTGGTTGTACCAGTCTCATTTACGCCTATATTATTCTTCGGTTGCTCCTCAGTTTTATCTACAACAGTCTTATTTTTATCAATATTTTTAAGATTGTTTGAATCAGGTTTTGATTCTTCATTATTATTCGTAAACGTCCCATTTTGGGATTCTTTTTCTTTCATTCTTTTAGCTATCAACTCTTGAGCTTGTTTCCATTCTACTTCTGACAAGTCGGATTTAGTGATACTTCTCAATGAACCACCTCCCGCTCTTGGAATACTAAATGATTTGTCTTCCCATACAAAAGTTTCTTTTGCCAATACATCTTTCGGATCAAAAATATAACCATCTGGAGTTGCAAATCGACCTTCTGCAAGAGCTTTCTGAACTTCTTCAGCAGAATGGATAATTTGCCAATTCTGCATTCCAGCGTGTTTTTCAAGAGGCGTTACATTAGCAATAACAGATCCAGCATCATCATGACCTGGTTTTGACCAAACTTCAGGACGCACATCAGGATGTTGCATTACATATTTTATAGTTGCAATTTGCTCACTATTTAACCAAGAATAAGGTACGACGTGAATGTGATCGATATGAGGAATAATGAAAGAAGTTCCAGTATCATACGTAGTATTGGCTGCATGCATAGGCAAGCTAGATACATCAACAGCTAATCTTGGTTTAATTTCTGTTTCTACAATATCATAACGATAATTATCTTTATCTTTAAGCATTAGTTCCTGCTCAGAAAAAGCTATTTGAGTAAGATCGAGTTCTTCACGTGAATAAAAATAATCTTTACCACCTTCATTAATTATATAACCAACTTTACTATTTCTAAAAATTTTATTAGTTACTTTTTTATAATCAAACTTTGGTCTTTCCTCCTCATCTGAGTGTACTGAAGAAATGATGGAATCTGGATTTTTACCAGTTTCTTGAATCCATTTGGCAACTTCATCCAATTCGAATTGTTCTAATTCACCATATCCCATATAATGGAAATGATCTCCGTGTTTGGCAATAACACCTGATTTATCAACCGAATCGATGGAATCTTTGGTAAATATGTATCCATCACTCGTATCATAAGGTTTACCATCTAAACCTTTTCCATAAGCTTTGATTGGTTGTCCTAAGAACTTATGAACTACTTCTTTTGATGCTAAAGGTTTAATATCTGTAACAATTTCGTTTAATCCATTTTGCCCTTTTAACGGAATCATTCTTGCAATCTTCTGCTCTAAATCAGACATTTGTGAATAAGGAATAAAGTGATAATGGTCTCCGTGAGGCACTGCGACACCGTTAGCTGTACGTTTGATAATTTGTGCCGGATCAAAGACTAGACCATCCGATTCCACATGGCGTTCTGATAAAGGTTTCGCATACAATTCACTTAAAAGTGTTGAAATGTCTTCCCCTTGATTTTGATGATAAGTTGGTGTGACAGTCAGATTAGGAGTCTCTGTCAAACTTGGTTGAGCTGGCTTAGAATTATCACTACTTGGTTTACTTGAACTTGTAGAGGAATGTGCACCTTGTTTACCATTCCAATAAGCTTGAGCAGCAGCCAATTCTCCTGCTGACAAATCACTCTTAGGGATATAGTGGAAATGATTGCCGTGCGGTACAACAAAAGCGTCTCCTGTATCTTCAATCACATCTGTCGGACTAAAGACATACCCATCATCCGTTGTATAGGCTCCTCCAGTTCCTCGATTCGGTGCCGGCGTATTGAAATTAAAGTTTGGTTTAATGGCTGAACTTGGTTTCTCAGAACTGCTTGGTTTCGGATTATCAGCATGACTTTGAATTGGCTGACCTCCAATTGGCAGATTTCGAGCCAATTTTTCTTCCAAAGCAGACATTTGCGAATACGGAATGAAATGGAAATGATCCCCGTGAGGAACTGCCACACCATTTGCAGTACGTTTTGTAATCTGTGCTGGGTCAAATACTAATCCATCAGACTCCACATGACGTTGGCTAAGTGGCAAAGCGTACAATTCTTGAAGGAGACTAGCTAAATCCTCATTTTGGCTCTCCGGAGCTGTTGCAGGATTTTGAGGAGTTTCAGATGGACTAGTTCTCACACTAGATCTTGTTTCTCCTCTGCTTGAACGATATTCAACGGTACTTAATTGGCCACCTTTTCCAGATAAGAAGGCTTGGGCAGCAGCTAATTCACTGGCAGACAAATCACTCTTAGGAATATAGTGGAAGTGATTGCCATGTGGAACGATATAAGCATCACCTGTATCTTCTATGATATCAGAGGCATTAAAGATATACCCATCATCCGTTGTATAGCGTCCTTGAGCTCTGGCTGCAACTACTGCTTGATCGTTAGAACCACCCCCGTGATTACTACTATGTTCCTGCTTCTGACGTTTAATCTCTTCTTTTGTACGAATATTGTCCGCATGAGCCGCATCCTTAAGGTAAACATAGTATTTCCCGTCTACCTTAATCACATAACCACCCTTAACTTCGCTGACAATATCCTCATTACGAAGTTGATAATTCGGATCCTTCATCAAAAGTTCTTCGCTGAAAATAGCATCATAAGGAACCTTGCCATTAAAGTAATGATAATGGTCCCCATGTGAAGTCACGTAACCTTGATCGGTAATTTTAACAACAATTTGTTCAGCATTAATACCTTCTCGCTGACTAACTTCATCAGGCGTCAGATTTTCAGTCTTAGTACTAGCCTGATTCCCTTCTATATAAGCCACACGATTAGGCTCTTTGCTAGTCTGTACCGCTTGGAAACGCCCCAGTTCATAACTTGAAAGGCTTAATGCTAAAAGAGCTACCGAACCAAGAACATATTTTTTATTGATTTTCATCTAAACACACTTCCTATTTCATTTATTCGTTAAATAAAGGACTACACCTTTTTCTAAAGAATTTTCTTAACTGGTTAAGTATATAACTGAAAAACGAAATCACTTTTAAAACTCCTCCTTCTATTTTCTATTTATCAAACAAGATTTGAGCGAGTGAGTTAGTTCTCCATATAATTAACCGGTTATTTAACTAGTTAAGATTTTACTCCTATCACATAAATCTGTCAAGAATTTTTTTAACTTTCAGGTAAAATCTAGATAAAAAGGGTTTAGCTCTGCCATATGCAAAACTAACCCCCATATTGTTTATATCAGTAATAGTAAGCTATTTTTATTCTTCGATTAGCTTATTCAATAATCTGTGTCTCAGCTAGTTTTTTATACCAGTGAGCTGATTTCTTTGGATAGCGTTCTTGTGTTTCAAAGTCCACATAGAAGAGGCCATAGCGTTTTTCATAACCATTTGACCAAGAGAAGACGTCCATGAGTGACCAGATGAAGTAGCCTTTGACTACTGCACCATCTGCAATCGCATCAGACAATACTTCCAAGTGTTGTTTCACATAATCAATACGACCGTCATCGTAAACTGTGTTATCAACGAATTCATCTTTGTAACCAAGACCATTTTCTGTGATGTAGATCTTCTTGTAGTTTGGATAATCCTTTTTCACGCGCATGATTTGGTCATATAATCCTTGAGGATAGATAATCCAGTCCCAGTCAGTGCGAGGTACATAGTCAGGAGCTACACGACGTCCAACACCTTTGATTTGGTATTTAGAGCTTCCTTTCTCTCCTTTACCATTGTGGATGATCTCAGTTTCACCATCAAAGGCTTCCATCCAGTCACTCATATAGTAATTGATTCCAAGGAAATCATTCAGATCTTTAGCTGCTTCAAGTGCTGCAAAGTCTTCGTCACGAAGATCCAAGCTACCACCATTTACTGATAAGATGTGGTTTACACCTTCCATGGTTACATCTGAATAGTGTCCAAGGTATGTAGCATCCAAGATAAATTTGTTGTGGATGATATCTTCCAACTCAGCAGCACGAACGTCTGCAGGGTTTTTAGGATCTAATGGATACTTAGTTGGAAGGGCGTGAACAACACCGATTTCACCTTTATAGCCTTTGTCCTTGTACAATTTCACAGCGCGGGCATGAGAAACCATCATATTGTGGTGCGATTGGAATACTTTTGCTAAATCGTATTGAATTCCTGGTGGGAATTTACCGACCAAGTATTGACCGTCACCGATTGGACCAATTTCATTAAAGGTTGTCCAGTAGTTGACTTCTGGGAATTCTTCGAAACAGAATGCGGCATAGTCCACAAAGTGTTCGATGTTTTCACGATTTAAGAAGTCTCCATTTGAGTGAAGAGCTTCAGGTGTATCAAAATGGTGAAGAGTTACGAACGGTTCTACATGACGTTTATGACATTCTTCAAATAACTTATGATAAAACTCGACACCTTTAGGATTTACCTCACCGTATCCTGTCGGAAAAATCCGTGACCAGGCGATTGAAATACGGATACCGTTTACCCCATATTCTTCAGCCAACTTTAAGTCTACTGGATATTTATGGTAGAAATCACTCGCTGGTTCAGCAGTATACCAATAGTTATCTGCTAAATATTTATCCCACGCAACTGGTCCTTTACCATCTGTATGTGTAGCTCCTTCTGCTTGATAAGCAGCTGTTGCGCCACCGAAAATAAAATCTTTAGGAAGTGTTTTTGTCATTTTTTCACCTATTTCTTGATTGGATAAAATGAAAAGCGAGCGGAGAGGAGCTAGTGAGCTATCCATCTCCGTCTCACTTCTTGTACAAAGTCACCAAATAGTGACATAAAGAGGGAAAATAAATATATAATCGGAGACTCTTTTACAGTCCCCAAGGTAAGTCGAATTGTGACATGAGGAGGTAAAAACGATATTTTTTTACCGACGAATTAACAAGGCGATTAGGAAATTCGCCATAGCGATTTCCGTGATGATAGGAGACTGTTTTACAGTCCCTATCATCAATCGAATTGTGCCTGAACAAAAGCAAGGGCACCTTTCCCATCACGAGTCAATTTAATGTATTGAGCACCTTCTGTTTTTGCCAATTTGATTCCAAGTTTATCTGTTTCAGCCTTCATGTCCTCATAGTTTGATGCTACTTGAGGAGCAAGGATAACAAGGTCAAATTCTGGCAACATTTCACGGTGAGCACCGTAACCACCTGCAGCGGCCTTCACAGGAACATTGTATTCTGCAGCAGCTTTATTCAAAGCATTTGCAAGAAGTCCACTAGTTCCACCACCTGCACAAAGTACAAGTACGTTGGTTTCTTCTGTAATTGTATTTTTTGCTGATTCTACTCCAGCTTTTTCAAGGATGGCATCAGCTTTTGCTGTGTTAAAGTTTGCTGCTACTTTTTCTTTCAATTCATCGTTTGATTTACCAGAACGTTCTTCGTCAAGAATTTGTTCATCATAAACTTTAAGGAATGGATAGTAGATTGCAATATCCACTACAATTAACAATGCTGCAAGAGCAAATGACAAGAACTGGAAGTTTGTACCAAGAACAATACCTAGAGGCCCAGGCGTAGTCCATGGTAGGTTAGCAGTAAATGAGTTCATTCCAAGTGTTTCGATAAAGAATTTGAAAATCCAAACGTTTGCAATAGGTGCGAAGATAAATGGAATGAAGAAGATTGGATTCAAAACAAGTGGTGCACCAAACAAGATTGGTTCGTTAACACCGAAGAATGTTGGAACTACAGATGCACGTCCGATTGCACGGTTACGTTTAGATTTTGTTAACCACATGAACATAAATGGAACAACAAGAGTCGCACCAGTACCACCCATCGTAACGATAAACATTTGGGTACCTGAAGTAAGAATCTTATCAGCATGCATTCCTTGTTGAATCAAGTTCAAGTTTACTTCAGCATTTGCATAAGTAATAGCTGCGATAGCTGGTTCAACGATTGAAGGACCGTGGATCCCTACGAACCAGAAGAAGGCGAAGGCACCAAAGATGATTGTGATTCCAAGGTAACCATCAGCAGCAGAGAAGAGTGGTGCAAAGAATTTACCAATTGATTCTGCAACACTTGCACCAACAAAATGGCGTGCAAGTAAGTCTAGAGCATAAAGAGAAACAACTGAAAGTGTGAAAGGAATAACGTCTTTAAAGACTTGTGAAATATTCGGTGGAACTTCGTCAGGCATGCGAATTGTCACATTGTTTTTCACACAGACTTTATAGATGCTTACTGTTACAAATGCAGCAAGAAAGGCTGAGAGCAAACCTTTAGTTCCTAAGAATCCAGTAGCAAAACCGTTCTCAATAGGGTCAGCTGCTAACATCAACAAACCAACAATAGCTGCCAATAGTGTTGACATGTAGTTGATTTGATTTGTTTTTTCCATGCTACGGTTAACAGAGTCTGTTAACGATTTTGCAGTTGTACCAGCAACCAAGACAGCTAGAATCCCCATTGAATAGCTGTAAGGTTTCATAAGAAAGGCAACAGTTTCGTCAGACCATTTGAAACCCCATGAGTTTGGTACAAAAGCAATCAAGATAAAGATACTTGAGAAAAGGATAACTGGCATTCCAGCGATGAAACCATCACGAATAGCACGCAAATAGATGTTACGTGACAGTTTCTCAAAGAAAGGCTTCCCTTTCTCGATAAAAGCGATTAATTTATTCATTATTTAACTCCCCGTTTGTAAAGTTCGATTAAGTGATGCATTAAATCTTTTAGCAAGATTGTTGTCATCAAGTGATCTTGCCCATGTATCATAGTGATACTATAGGCAATATCCTCACCCGCAGCCTCTTTAGTCAATAGGCTTGTTTGAGCATGGTGAGCATCTGCAATGCAAGCATTAGCTTCTTCAACTAAAGCGTCTGCTTTATCAAAATCACCAGCTTCAGCAGCCTTCAAAGCTTCCAATAATTTTGAACGAGCATCACCTGCATAGGCAACGATTTCAAAACCTAACAATGTTACTTCTTCTCTATTCATGATAGAATTCTCCTTATATATTTTTTAGTAAAGCGTTATGACAATAAACGTTGGATGTGTAGAACAAGATAAACTCGTTCACTCTTGTAGAGGTCAAGACTAGTTTCCTGAGCAATGACCTCATAAATTTTACTACCAATCTCGAATGCTTCTGGATAGGTATTCTTTATATGTTCTTCCATATCAAGCAAGGATTGATTATCATCGCGACTACGATCCAGATAATCCAAAAAATAATTTAGATGAATCATAAAGCGGTCGTAGAAATTATTATTTTCAGGTGTTCGCTGGATTTTATAACTCTTCAAAACGCTTTCGACCCTCTTTAAAATTTCTTTTCTCTTATCAATCGACTCAACAACTTCGACTTCATTCTCACCTTCAGCGTTGATGAAATGATAAGCGATACGAATGATTTCGTCTTCAGGAAAATTTTCTGTCAGTTTTTGACGATAAATTTCAAAAGCTTCTTGTGCAATTTGAAAAGCGATAGGATATTTAGCTGAAATGTCAGGCAAGTTACTATCCTTATAGCGTCCTTGGCTAATAGCCTGATAAGAACAATAGATATGGTCTGTCAGAGTGACGTATAGATACTCTTGGACAGGATATTGATATTTTTTAGAAAGATTATCAATAATCTCATAAGTGACCGTAATAAAATCAAGCGGTACATCCTTGAGAAGAGCCATAAAATTTTCTCGCGACTCTTCTGTTTTCATCCGAAAAACTTTTTCAACCTGATCCTCAGAAATCAAATCTCCCTTCTTCTTACCGAACGAAATACCCTTACCAATTACGATCAACTCCTCTCCCTTGCTATTCCGCACGAGAGAAACATTGTTGTTCATTGGATTTAATATCCGATACATGGCAACCTCCTTGCCCTATTATTTAAGTTTTGTGAGCATAAAAAATGACCACAAATGAACTCAGAAAATATAGCTCTGAGTCATCTGTGATCATGCCTAATATTACTTAGTAACACTCACTTTGTATTAACTTGTGACTTAAGTATAGCACAAGATTTTTATTTTGTAAACCTTTACATACAACTTTTTTAAAAGTTTTTTAGCTAGGTTTTAGGACATAAAAGGGGGAAAATTTAGACACGTTCAGTCCATGAAGTAGCTGTTGTTTGAAGAACCTTGTTAAGTTCATCGATATTTTCAAAACCAGTTGTACGAAGCCATTCGCGAGCTGCTGCTTCACCTTCTTTGATGTAAGGCTCTACTGAACCAGCCCAAGTAGCACGTCCACAAAGTACGCCATTGAAACGAGCACCTGAATCATGAGCAAAGACAAGTGTTTCTTGGAAGAGTTTAGCGGATACACCTGCACTCAAGTAGATGTATGGAAGGTTAGTTGCTTCGTCTTGCGCTTTGAAGAAAGCAGCTGCTTCTTCACGACTGTAAACAACTTCGCCGTCACCAAATCCTTCAACGTATTTCACATTTACTGGAACTTCAACTTTCAATACATCGATGTTGAAACGTGGATCAGAGAATACTTTCATAGCTTCAATAACTTTACGAGGTTTTACTTTAGCGTATTCTACAGAACCTGCGTCCGCAATTTTTTCATCGTAAGCCAAGATTTCCAAGAAGAATGGGATATCTTCAGCAACACATTCAGAACCTACGCGTTCGATGTAAGCTTGTTTTTGTTGGTTCAATTCATCTGAACTATCTACATCATAGTAAAGCAAGAATTTAACTGCATCAGCACCTTGTTCTTTGATACGTTTTGCAGACCAAACATCCAAGCAGTCAGGCAAACGTTTTGTGCTTGAAGTATCATATCCTGTTTTTTCATAAGCAAGGAGAAGACCAGCTTCTTTATCCAAAGCTTTAGTTGCAGGTAGTCCGTATTCAGGGTCAAGAAGCATAGATGAAGCATATTTCGTCAATTCATCAGCTACCAAAACTTTCAATTCTTCCATTTGTGCAACTGTTGGTGCTTCATCTTGATATTGAGCCATCAAACGTTTCAAAGCTCCACGTTGGTCAAAAGCAAGAGCTGAAATAATACCGTTTTTGTCAGAAAGTTTTTCTAAATACGCACGTTTTTGTGTTGATAAAACCATTTTATACCTCTTTTACTGTTAATTGATTAAATAGTGTTTGATAATTGGACATATTTACATGACCAGTCATTTTTTCTTGAGCATTTAACATACCAAGAACATTGGCTTTTTTAAGCAAGTCTTGATCAGATTCTTTATGGGACAATCCTGAAGCAATACCTGCAACTGTTGAATCACCAGATCCAACTGGGTTTACAACCTGGATTCTTGGAATATTTACTTTATAGAAAGTGTCCCCGTGTTTTGCAAAGGCCCCATTGGCACCTAGGGAAACGATGATCCACTCGATTCCTTCAAATAGGGGCTCTTCAAGAACCTCTTTTAATTCATCCAAGTCTTTAGAAATTTCTCTTCCTAAAAGTTGAGACAATTCTTCATTATTTGGTTTGATGACTGTTGGTTTATGTGGAGATTCAAGAACCGCCTGAAGTGCAGCTCCTGAACAGTCCAAGACAACAGGTTTACCAGCTTGGTTAGCAAGTTCAACTAGACTAGCATAATAGTCAACAGGAAGTCCTGCTGGTAGACTACCTGAAATGGCTACTACCTCTACAGTTTCTAAAAGTTCCTTGAAATGAGCCAAGAAATCTTGTCCTTCTTTTTCTTGAACTTCAGGACCTTTTTCTAGGATTTCTGTTTGATTTTCTCCATGTAGAATTGCGATACAATTACGAGTTTCCCCTTGGATAGAAAAGAAACGTTTGCTTACTTTATCATCAATATTTTCTACTAAAAAATCACCTAGTTTACCACCGACAAGTCCTGTTGCGACTACAGAATCACCAAATTCTGATAGAACTCGTGTAACATTGAGACCTTTACCACCCGCTGTTTTCGTAACATCGACAACACGGTTGACAGTGTCAATTTTCAATTCATCCAAAGGATAGGAAATATCAATGGATGGGTTCATTGTGACTGTTAAAATCATAAGTCACCTCTTAGTCGTGGTATTCACCGCGATCCCATTTTTCAAGGAATTCTGTAAAGAAATTGGCATCAGTTTGATGGTCGTTATGAGTTTCAACGTGTTGGATTTTAGCGATCAATTTTTTGTTTTCTTCAGATGGTTTGTATTCAGCATTGATGAAAGCTTCAATGATATCACACATGAGCAACTCACCAGTGATTTTACCACCAAATCCGATAACGTTGGCATTCAATTGTTCTTTTGCATAAAGTGCTGTTGTCATATCACGAACCAAAGCAGAACGAACACCTGGAACCTTGTTAACAGCATTATTGATACCTACACCAGTACCACAGATACATACACCAAGATCAGCTTGGCCACTAACTACTGCTTCACCAACTTTTTTACCAAAAATTGGGTAGTGTGTACGAGCGTGATCATAAGTACCAAAGTCGATGACTTCATGTCCTTTTGATTTCAAAAATTCTGAAACCGCCATTTTTTCATTTGTTACGATGTGGTCACATCCAATTGCAATTCTCATTAGTTATTCCCTCCGATTAATTATATAAATCTAATATCATTTATCCTTACTCAAGAAAAATCAAGATTAGCTTAGGAAGCGAGCTGCGAGCATAACTGAGGTTAGCTAAAGTGAGCTGACGACAGATTATCTTGATTTTTGAAGAGTATTAGCACATTTTGTTCAACATGTCGACCCTGATTTGGTGACGACCGCCATCATACTTACCATTTACAAAGCCTTTAGCGATGTTCTTAGCCAATTCGTCACCAACAAGTTGAGCACCCATAGTAATCATACGTGAGTTGTTGTGACCACGAGTCATATAAGCTGAACGTTCGTCAGATACTTCTGCAGCAACCATTCCTTTGATTTTAGTTGCAACCATAAATGGACCTGCACCATAAGCATCAATGACAATACCAAGGTTTTGTTCTTCTTTTTTAACTTCTTCAGCAACTGCAAGAGTTACATCAACGAAGTCTTGACCTTCAGCTGTAACATCCACAACGTGGAAGTTTTCTTTTTCCAAGAAATCTTTAACGACTTCTTTCAATCTCAAACCTGCAGCATCTGCACCAATAACAATAGACATATTGTATACTCCTTTTTTATAATAGACCAGTAAATATTTTTGGTTCTGGAAAGAAAATGACCATCACCAAATAGTTACTAGTAGTTTTGTTGACTATTTTAGATTAAGAATGAATCATCTATTCACTCTTAGTAACTTCTCCTTGGAGAAATTGGAAGAATAACTTGTCAAAACAAACACAAATTGTTCTTTCTAAACATAATATACTACTATTGTTTAAAAAAGTCAACAGTTTATGTTTGTTTTTGTTTATTTTTTAGAAAACTTCTATATCAAAACCAATTTGATCACTTTGACCTGGATTTAAGATTCGAACATTTTTCTTATCTTCTAGATGATCTCCCTCTTCGAGTGAAGTTGACAAACCTGACCAAGGTTCCAGAGCAAGGAAAGGACCTTTATTAAGCGTTGACCAAACGATGAGGTTTGGAAACTCTTCAAAGTCCAGTTTTAATCCCTTATCATGCTTACGTGACCGTAAGGAAACAGAGCGAGAGGTTAATTCATCTAAAGTCACAGCATCATAGCTAAAGAAATCATAGTTTAGATCCAATTCTTTTTGGTCTTTTAACCAGCTACTTCTATTTTGAAAATCTAACATCCCTGTTTCTGGGAATGGTTTAGGAACTGTACAAGTTTCTGGCATTTCAAATTCAAGATAGTAGTCTTCATAAGCTTCATCATCAAATAAAGGACAGTTAAAGCCTGGATGTCCACCAATAAAATATGGCATTTTCTTATCTGTTTCCTTATTGGTAACTTGATACTGTGTTCGAATAGTCTTTCCAGTAACTGTATAAGTTATTTCTAGTCGAAAATGATAGGGATAATTCTCATACATGTCTTGGTCATCTTCGATAGCAAAGGTGACAGAATTCTCTGTTTGTTCTACTAATTCAAATTCTTTTTTTCGAACCAAGCCATGACGAGGAATTTTTCCTGCAACTTGACTACCATCTTCTTGCTCATACAAGACAGTATCATTTCTAACAGATCCACAAATTGGAAATAGAACCGGTGCTTGTCCACTCCAGTAAGTTGGATCTCCTTGCCACAAATACTCAATTCCATCTTTGTCTTTTATTGAAGAAAGTGCACCACCAAAAGTTTGAAACTGTACACTTAACTGTTCTGTTTTTAATTCAATCATTAGAATTACCTCCATTTATTTAAGGCCTAAAAAAACTAGACTGTCGACTCCAGATTTGGAAACTGACAACCTAGTTTTTACAATTTACATTTTTAGGAGCGAATTATTTTGCATTTGCTGCGTATTCTTCATTACGTTTGATCATTTGTTTTCTGTACCATGCAAAGATACCAACGTAGAATACTAGGAATACTAATGCGCCAAGGATAGCTTTGATATCACCAGTTGTAGCGTTACCAATTGCCCAACCAAATAGTTTTTCGATTGGTCCTTCAAGAGTTGAGTGAGTAATCAATTGAGTTTGGCTTACACCTTCTGGGAAGGCACCTACACCTTTAGCAAGTTCTGTTGCAAATGGTGCGATAAGTGTACCTGAAAGAAGGAAGAGTGGCAACAAGAGTGTTCCGAAGATAATCATACGGAGCAATTTACCACGAGTAACTACCAAGAGAGCTGGAGTTACACCCATTGCGATGATACCAGCAAGTGGCAAGATACCATTTCCGACATTTGAAAGAAGCACAGCTTCAACCAACATGATTGGTGCAAGTACGTTGGCACAAGCCCAGATTTCAGCACGACCAGCGATAAATGGCCAGTCAAGACCGATGTTGAATTTACGTCCTTGAAGACGTTTAGTAGCAACGTTTGTAATACCTTGTGAAAGTGGTTCTACGGCTGCGATGAACCATGAACCGATCAATGAGAAGAGCTCCAAGCAGACACCGGCAGTCAAACCAAGTGACAACCAACCTTTAATAACAAGTTCCCATGAAGATGCATCTTCTACTCCAGCAACTGGATGTGGAGTTCCCATCAAACCGATAACGATACCAAGGATGAATCCGATGAAGAATTTAGATCCCCAGAAACCGATTCTCTTGTTCAATTTAGCAGCGTCAAAGTCAAATTTATCAAGACCTGGGAAGAGTTTATCAAAAATCTTATCCAAAACCATGATAACTGGGTTCATCATGTAGTTCATGTGAGTTGAAGTCATTGGTGATGAACTTGGTGCGTTAAGAAGGTCATCAAATGTTGGTTTCATCAAGTCAGAGTTGATGATTTTAAGAACCCCAACAAGAACAACTGCTGCAGTCGCGATGAAGAGTGAAACTCCTTGGCTAACTCCATTGTTGTCAGCGTACCATTTAATCAAAAGACCAGTGATAGACAAGTGCCAGATATCAAAGATATCGACGTCAAGTGTATCAGTTTTCTTCATTGCAAGCATTACAATGTTGACAATCAACATCACAAGCAAGAAGTAAAGTGTCCAGGCAGAACCCCAAGTGATTGTAGCAAGTGGTGCCCAACCAACGTCGGTGATGTTCAATTGAATACCAGTATTTTCAACGAATTTTGCAAGAGAAGCTGAGAAAGCTCCATTAAGCATTCCGATGATCGCACCGATACCTGTAAGAGCGATGGCAAGTTTAATACCACCTTCAAGTGCTTTGGAGAATTTCACTCCGAAAAGCAAGGCCAATACTGTCAAAATGATCAGCATGATGATTGGGCCACCCATAGCCAAGATAGGTTTAAAGAAATCGTTGGCCAGATTGATAATGAAATCCATAATGTTCCTCCCTTTATTTTTTATGGAATATTTACAAATTAATAATTAACTTAGACCATGTTCTTTGATAGCTGCTTCAATATTGTCATAGACTGGAGCGCTCATAGCAGGAATACGGAACAAGATTGGTCCTGCTTCAACAACTGGAATACCTGGTTCAAAACCTAAATCTGTAGCAGCGATTGGTGTGAAGATATCATAACCTTTAATCAAGTCTTCATTGACATCTTTTACCATAACGGCATCACATTGAACATCGTACCCACGGTTAGAAAGTTCTTCTTCAAGAGCACTTTTAATTTGGTGGCTTGAGTTAACACCTGCACCACAAGCAGCAAGAATTTTAATCATTTGGATTTCCTCCGTTTTTATATAAAAATTATTAACAAATTAAGCAGTCGCTTCTGAGATATATTGGAACAAGGCTTCAGGTTCCGTAATCTTAGACAGCGCTTCAAGATGACCATTGCCTGTAAAGAAGTCCATCAACTGCGCAAGAATATTTGTTTGACTTGAACTTGAATTGTTGATGATAAAGAACAACAATGAAACTTCTACTTCCTTATCAGGAGCGATCATATTGTGGAATGTTACTGGTTTTTCTAGACGAACCACGACAACATTTTCAGTTAGATTATGAATTATATCAGTATGAGGGATAGCTACATTAGGCAAATCCTTCCCTAAAAACTCCATATCCAAACCAGTTGGGAACGATTTTTCACGTTCAATCAAGGCCGATCGATAGGTCTCTGTAACAACTTTCTTTTCTTCCAGTAGGGTTGCAACTTGATCGAAAAGTTGCTCTTGATTATCTGCTTCTAAGCAAAAGACTAAGTCTTTGTCAAAGAAATGATCTAATCCCATGACCTTCTCCCTTCATATTCAACTTTTATGGTACAAGTATAACACTATATGAAACCGTTGTCAATCTTTTTTGTTGTATTTTGTTTGATTTTTATTTTTTTTGTTTACGTTTTAAACATTTGCTAATTTCAAACATATTTTTTATAAATTTCTTGATAAGTAAAACAAAAAACAGGAATGAATCCTGTTTTCACAATTTTAACTCTTTTTATTGATCCAACTTTCTTCCACCATTGGAAGGAGATTTTTTAATACCTCTGGAACACCTTCAAGAGAAACATATCTAAACTTACCATCATCGGATTTAAAAACCCAGATAATTAAATATTTACCATTTTTAGCAATACAGTTTACTACGTAAGCCTCATAGCCACCGATAGTTGATTTTGACCCCCATACCTTGGAGAAATCTTGACTTTTCTGTTTAGATTCATAAATGCTAGTTGAAATTTGAACAGTTTCTAGCGCTGCGTATTCGCTTTCACTAATACCAAACTGCTCAGGTTTAAAGGTATTGAGAGTTACAATGTTGACATCCGTTCCATCACAGTACTGAATGTCATCTCCACCTTCAATTTCTTTGAAATGAACCCATGATTGAGGAATTTTCATATATCCATAATCATCAGATCCAGCTATTTGAGTTTCTTCCGTCTGGCTAGATAAGAAAGGCGATGATTAAGTGCCATTGGCCCGGACGTGATTCGCAACCACGTAAAAAAAGCCTCAGCATTCGCACTGCTTGGGCTTTTCCATTACTCCTGGCTTAGAAAACTATCACTTTTTCGCAAAATTCGTATAACACATTTACGGAGCAGGTGCAAGAAAATGCGTTTTTTGAGAGGTTCTGACTAATAATAAGCCTATTTATTTTTTATTTTTTTTATTGTAGAGCAGACCCAAGCGAATGAACATAGGTTGTAAAAAGCAAATGAAAAAACTGCGAGGATAATAGCTTCTGTGTCTAAATAACCCATTTCGAGACCTCTTTTCAACAACAACAAGCCTGTAGTTTCGATAACGATCAAACATAAAAATATATAAAAAATTTTCGCCTTAAACATAGTGTCACCGCTTTCCTTTTATATAATTTCATTGTAGAATAAAAATTGAAAAAAATCAAAAAATCTTAACCACCTGTCTAACGGGTGGTTTTTACTAGGGCTATAAGCCCAAATTACCAGCCAGCGCCTAAAGACGCTGGCTTCGTTCTTGACTCGTCACTTGCCTCTTAAAGACGCTTGAGTATTACTTACCACTTTCTCTAAAGAGATCCTCATATTCTTTTACACTTAATTTATCTAGTGCTATATCATCTTTACTCGTTCTCAAATTTTCATACTCGTGATGAAATCATCCACTGGATAATTTCTTTAATCTTGAATATATTTCTTAATTGTGGCTTCATTAAGTACATAATATCCTTCCGCCCAGAAATGTCGATTCCCAAACTTGTATAGTTGATTGAAATAAGATATGAACAAAGAGATTAGGAAAGTCAAATCAATTTCTAAAAATGTTTTAGAATCTGTAGTGTGCTATTCCAAGTTCAATCTGCTATACTTGAGGTTGGCGCGTTTGTCAAACATTAAGAAAAGAGGCTGGGCAAAAAATCTTTAAAATCAGAAAAAACCATAATATCAGGTGTTGAAAACCTTGATACTATGCGTTATATTTTTTCATTTTCGAAGAAAATTGACTTTTTACCCAGCCTCTTAAAAAATCATTATTTTATATTTATCTTATTTTTTCTTGAGATCTCAACTATTCTTCATCCATGCTCAATACGCTAAGGAAGGCTTCTTGTGGAACTTCTACTGATCCGATAGCTTTCATACGTTTCTTACCAGCTTTTTGTTTTTCAAGAAGTTTACGTTTACGTGAAACGTCACCACCATAACACTTGGCAAGAACGTTCTTACGAAGGGCTTTAATATCTGTACGCGCGACAATCTTGTGTCCAATAGCTGCCTGAATTGGAACCTCAAATTGTTGACGAGGAATGATTTTCTTAAGCTTATCAACAATGAGTTTCCCACGTTCGTAGGCAAAGTCTTTGTGAACGATAAAGCTGAGAGCATCCACCTTATCACCATTAAGAAGGATATCCATTTTAACCAACTTAGATGGACGATACTCTGACAATTCATAGTCAAAGCTTGCATAACCGCGTGTTGAAGATTTGAGCTTATCAAAGAAGTCAAAGACAATCTCAGCTAGTGGGATTTGATAGATAACATTGACACGACTGTCATCAATATAATCCATGGTCACAAAGTCACCACGTTTGCGCTGAGCTAGCTCCATAACTGCTCCAACGAATTCCTGCGGTACCATGATTTGCGCCTTGACATAAGGTTCTTCAATGGTCGCAATCTTTGTAGGATCTGGGAACTCGGATGGGTTAGACACATCCATAGACTCCCCATCAGTCTGATTAACCTTGTAGATAACAGACGGTGCAGTCATAATAAGGTCGATGTTGAACTCACGTTCCAAACGTTCCTGAATAACATCCATATGAAGAAGTCCAAGGAAACCACAACGGAAACCAAATCCAAGAGCCTGGGATGTTTCTGGTTCGAACTGCAAGCTAGCATCATTTAGTTGCAATTTTTCAAGAGCTTCACGAAGATCGTTGTATTTATTTGACTCGATTGGATAGAGACCTGCGAAAACCATCGGATTCATCTGCTTGTATCCTGAAAGAGGTTCAGTCGCTGGGTTTGCCGCCAAGGTAACGGTATCACCGACACGTGTGTCCTGAACTGTCTTGATAGATGCCGCGATATAACCAACATCACCTGTCGCAAGAAAATCACGTCCTACAGCTTTAGGTGTGAAGATTCCGACTTCAGTAACATCGAAGGTCTTACCATTGCTCATGAGCTGAATCTTGTCACCCGGTTTGACCACCCCATCCATGACACGAACTTGGAGGATAACCCCACGATAGGCGTCGTATACTGAGTCGAAAATCAAGGCTTTCAATGGTGCTGACACGTCACCAGTTGGGGCTGGTACTTTTTCGACAATTTGCTCGAGAATTTCTTCGATACCGATACCCGCCTTGGCTGAAGCCAATACTGCTTCGCTAGCGTCTAGACCAATGACATCTTCGATTTCTGTACGCACGCGCTCTGGATCCGCTGCTGGTAGGTCAATTTTATTGATAACTGGGAGGATTTCCAAATCATTATCCAAAGCAAGATAGACGTTTGCCAGGGTTTGAGCCTCAATCCCTTGGGCGGCATCGACTACTAAGATAGCACCCTCACAAGCAGCTAGAGAACGTGATACCTCATAAGTGAAGTCCACGTGTCCTGGTGTGTCAATCAAGTGGAAGATATAAGTCTCACCATCTTTAGCCGTATAATTAAGCTCGATAGCATTAAGCTTGATCGTAATTCCACGCTCACGCTCTAAATCCATACTATCAAGAAGTTGGGCTTGCATTTCACGACTGGAAACTGTCTCTGTCTTTTCCAAAATACGGTCTGCTAGTGTTGACTTTCCATGGTCAATATGGGCAATGATAGAGAAGTTACGAATCTTCTCCTGTCGTTTTTTCAATTCTTCTAAGTTCATCATTCTCTTCCTTTCAGGGTATCTATTAATTATAAATTGTTTTTAACATTTTGACAAGACCATACCCTGTTAGGAGTACTAATCTTCAGCAACAAAGCCATCATTTTCAATGAAGTAATGTTCTGTCATACCTTGGTCGGTAAAGACAATCCCATGAAGAACACCGCCGTAGACAGCCCCTCCATCCATTCCAATCTTACCGTCTTCTGTTATCCAGAGTTCAGATGTGCCAGGTTTTTGATCCAACAAACCATAGACTGGTGTATGACCAAAGACAATTGTTTTTCCAGTATGATTGGCTGCTTCGTGAAATGGTTTTCTGAGCCAAACTTTCTTGTAATCTGTCGTTTCATGCCAATCATCCAAAGTCAAATCAATACCAGCATGTACAAAGATATACTTATCTGTTTCAATGACAAAAGGCATTTGACGGATAAACTCCACTAAGTCCGCTGCTTCTGTCTCAACTCGTTTAGCATCTGCTACTCCATCTACTGGTGCATCTAGTGGACGGCCTAAAATGGAATTAATGGTTGTATCCCCACCATTTCTACGGTAGTGATCGTAACTCTCTTCTGGATTGTCTAACCATGTTAAAAACATATACTCGTGGTTCCCAGATAAGCAGATAGCTCCTTGGTTATCAACCAAATCCTTGACCATTTCAAGAACACGGCGGCTATCTTCTCCTCTATCAATCAAATCTCCAAGAAAGAGTAATTGAGTCTTGCCATCCCATGTTTTAAGTAAGTCTTCTAACATTCCAGCTTTTCCGTGGACATCACCAATTACATAATAGTCTGTCATTTATTTCTCCTTACTTTGTAATAATTCTCTCGCTTGAGTCAATGCTGCTTCTGTCACATTCTCTCCAGCCAACATCTTAGCGACTTCTTCAATCCTTTCTTCAACTGTTAACAAGCGAACAGTTGATACCGTTGAATGTTCATTGCTAATCTTTTCAATAAAGAACTGATAATCTGCGATAGCAATAACTTGAGGAAGGTGAGATATGGCCAACACTTGTCCATTTTGTCCAATTTTGTGAATTTTTTGCGCGATGGCTTGAGCTACACGACCTGAAACTCCCGTATCCACCTCATCAAAGACGATACTGGTCTTGCCTTCCTTACGAGAAAAAGCGGACTTGATAGCTAACATGAGACGAGACAACTCTCCACCAGAAGCTACTTTTACTAAAGGTTTAAAATCTTCTCCAGGATTGGTTGAAATGTAAAATTCAACACTCTCATTACCTTCACGACTGAATTTTCCCTTACTAAAACGAACTTGAAATTGTGCTTTCTCCATGTAAAGGTCTTGCAATTCTTGCTTGATTTCAGCTTCTAAGTCCTGCGCTATTTTATGGCGAGCTTGAGCAACTTGACCTGCTAGGTCCACAAGATTTTTTTCAAGTTTCTTGAGTTCGATTTCCATATCTTCAGAAGATAGATTATTTCCTGTTAGAAGATTGTATTCGTCTGTAATCTTGGCAAAGTATTCAAGGACATCATCTACACTACCACCATACTTACGGGTAATAGTATGAATCAAATCTAGTCGGCTTTCAACCTGCATCAGACGATTACCATCAAAATCTAAATCATCAATAATGGATTCCAAGCGCTTGGTGATATCTTCTAGAACATAATAGGATTCAGAAAGTGTTCCTGAAATCTCACGATACTCTGGATCAAACTCTTCAAGACTTTCCATATCATTCATGGCCGAACGAACATTTGCCAGACTAGAAAACTCTTCATTATCCAACATACTGTAAGCATTAGTCAAAGTATCAGCGATATGTTTATGGTTCAGTAGTCTGTCTCTTTCTTGATTGAGAGTAACATCTTCACCAGCTTTCAAATTAGCTGCTTCAATCTCAGCCATCTGAAATTCCAACATCTCAATTCGCGCCTTGTGCTCTTGCTGATTTTTTTTGATGTCAAGCACTTGCTTGCGCATACGACGATAGTTGTCAAAGCTCATCTGATAGGCTTCTTTTAATTCAAAGAAAGAAGTATCTCCAAACTCATCCAACATCTGGATGTGTCGATGAGGACGCATTAATTCTTCTTGGTCATGTTGACCATGAATATCAACTAGCTGTTGACCAATTGTCCTTAATACTGAAAGATTAACCATCTGTCCATTGACACGACTGATGCTACGGCCGTTTTGTAAAATTTCGCGACGAATAATGATTTCATCACTCAATTCTAATCCTTGTTCATCAAAAATATCTTCTAGCGCGCGATTACTTTCAATTGAAAAAAGACCTTCAATTTCTGCTTTTGGAGCCCCATGACGAATAACTTCTGTTGTAGCTCTGGCTCCTAACATCATATTCATAGCGTCGATGATGATTGACTTACCTGCACCTGTTTCACCAGTTAAAACTGTCATCCCTTTTTCAAAATTCAGAGAAATTGATTCGATGATAGCAAAATTTTTAATCGAAATTTCAAGTAACATATAATCCTACCAATTTTTAACTTGCTCAAAAATATCCTTGGCTGTTTCTTCACTTCTCAATACCATCAAGATGGAATCATCATCAGCAATACAGCTAAAAATTTGGTCAGAAAAAACAGTCATCAACTGACTCTTAACGAAAATAGTATTTCCTGGAATGACTTGCAAATTGATCATATATCCCATTCGTTCAGCATGAACAATATTATTTTCTGCCAATTGCAAGCTTCTAACGATTGATTTTGGCAATTCATAAATGTAAGTATTGTCTTTCAATGGAATTTTTACAATACCTAATTCTTTAATATCTCGGGAGACTGTTGCTTGAGTAGCAGAGATACCCGCTTCTCTCAAGTGTTCAACGATTTCTTCCTGCGTTCCGATTTGATAATCTGTAACAAATCTTCTAATCTTCTCAAGTCTCTCTTTTTTATTCATCTTTAAATTCTCTATGTGCTTTCTCCACTATTTTTTCTATTTCAGAACTAACCTGATTGATTGCGTAATCTTCTTTTCGCAAATAGGCTAAAAACTCGATATTCCCATGACCACCTTGAATAGGAGAATAGTCCAATCCTAAGACTGAAAATCCTTCATCAACTGCCATTTTAGTAACTGCTTCTAAAACACTTTGGTGAACCTTGGCATCTCTGATAATTCCATTTTTACCAATCTGTTCTCGACCAGCCTCAAATTGAGGCTTAACTAGAGCTACGACCTGACCTTGATCGGCTAAAACACGGTGTAAGGCTGGCAAAATAAGGCCTAAGGAAATAAAACTGACATCGATACTTGCGAAACTTGGTTCCTGATTAAAGTCGCTCTTTTCAGCATAACGGAAATTAAACTGCTCCATACTGACAACACGAGGATCTTGGCGTAATTTCCATGCCAGTTGATTAGTACCAACATCAACTGCAAAAACTTGTTTAGCACCATTTTGCAACATGACATCCGTAAAACCTCCAGTTGAAGCGCCGATATCAATGGTCGTTTGTCCCTCAACTGATAGATCAAAAATATCTAGCGCCTTCTCAAGTTTCAAGCCACCACGACTGACATACTTAAGTTTCTCGCCCTTGAGTTTCAACTCTGTATCGTCAGGAATTTTTTCTCCTGGTTTATCAAATCGTTCGCCATTTATAACAGCGACTACCAAACCAGCCATAACACCTCGTTTGGCTTGTTCTCTCGTTTCAAATAAACCTTGTTTGTAAGCTAATACATCTACTCTTTCCTTATCCATTGATTCTCAAACTTTCTACTATTTTCACAATTGGTTCCTTATCAAAGCTCACAACTCGGCTAATCTCTTCTAGTTTCGCATTAGCTTGATCCAAGGTTTGATTGCAAAACGCTATCGCCTGATCTAATCCCAACAAAGCAGGATAGGTTGACTTTTCGGCTTGCAAATCTTTCTGAGGTGTCTTGCCGATTTCCTCAAAACTTGCTGTAACATCAAGCACATCATCTCTCACTTGGAAAGCCAGGCCAATCAACTCGCCAACTGTTTTAAGCTGCTTCTGATGATTTTCATCCAATCCAGCAATGATACCAGCCGCTTGGAAAGGAAAAGCTAAAAGTTTACCAGTCTTATTAGCATGGATAGTCTGAAGTTCCTCTAAATTCAAGTGTTTTCCTTCGCCTTCCATATCTAAAACTTGTCCAGCCACCATTCCCATACTTCCAGAAGCAAGTGATAAATTAGCTATTAAATCAACCTTTGTTTGACTCGGCAAATCAGCTTGAGCAATTAAAGCATAGGGATCCAAAAAAAGCGCATCCCCTGCTAAAATAGCTAGAGCTTCACCATACACCTTATGGTTGGTCAAACGCCCCCGACGAAAATCATCATTATCCATAGCAGGAAGATCATCATGGATCAAACTTCCTGTATGAATCATTTCTAGTGCCGCTGCAACTTGAGCATGTTCCTGAGTGATAGGCACTTGTAAGGAGTCCAAAACTTCTAAAAGTAAATATGGACGAATCCGTTTACCACCAGCATGGACGGAATAGAGAATAGATTCTCTTAAACTGGACGCAAATTGTTGGTCGCCATAAAAGTCTTCAAGAGCTGACTCGACCAAAGCTAGTTTTTCCTGCTTGTTCATACCAGTTCACTTTCTGTTCCATCTTCTTGCATAACCTTGACCAAGGTCTTTTCAGCCTTATCAAGTGTTGCCTGCAATTCTTTGGATAAGAGCATTCCTTTTTGAAATGCAGAAATAGCATCTTCCAAAGCAATTTCACCATTTTCTAAGCTTTGAACAATAGTCTCAAGCTCTGCTAGATTTTCCTCAAATTTCTTTTGTTTTGACATCTCTTACCTCTAATTCTACTTGACCGTCCCGCATCAACAGTGATACTTGGTCATTTTCTTTCAAATCTTTCGCAGAAGCCACTACAACTTCTCCTTTTTTGACAATTGCATAACCTCTGGCTACAATTCGACTAGTATCTAGCATAAGGAGAGCTTCTGATAGGCGTTTTACTTCTGCTACTTTTGCATCATAGGTCACAGCCATCTGGCTTCGCAGCAGTTTCTTTAATTGCTGGATACGATCCTGATAACGCTGGATTTTGATGATTGGTGATAATTGTTCCAAACGGTGGATTTGTTCTTGAACCTTTTGTTGATTTCGAACCAATTCAGCATTCAGTCCTTGCTTCAGTCGTAGCTGTAACTGATCCAAGCGTTGTAGATAACCGTCATATAAACGCTCTGGTTGTCTGAAGATGACCGATTGACTGAGGATTCTCAAAGCTTCTTGTTTCTTTGACAAACTATGCTTAACCGCTGTAGTCATGCGTTTTTCTTGATTCTGAAGATAGGTTAAAAAATCTAACTTAGTTACTGGTGTAGCGAGTTCAGCAGCAGCTGTCGGCGTTGCCGCTCTCTTATCAGCCACAAAATCAGCCAGAGTGACATCCGTTTCATGACCTACACTCGAAATAATCGGTAAACGAGATTCAAAAATAGCTCGAACTACAATTTCTTCGTTAAAGGCCCAAAGATCTTCAATGGATCCACCACCACGGCCGATAATCAGAACATCTAAGTCATCTCGTTCATTGGCTCTCGCAATGTTACGAGCAATCTCCTCTGCAGCACCCTCACCTTGAACTTTAGTAGGATATAGGACAATTTCCACACCAGGGAAACGTCTACTGACTGTAGTGATGATATCTTGGATAACAGCTCCACTACGGCTGGTCACTACACCGATTTTCTTTGAAAATTGTGGTAAAGCTTGTTTAAATCGCTCTTGAAACAAACCTTCTTCTGCCAGTTTCTTCTTAAGTTGTTCAAATTGGATTGCCAAGGCACCAACACCATCTGGTTCAGCTTTTTCAATAATAATCGAATAACTCCCGCTCGGTTCATAAACTTGGACACGACCAACTACATTGATCTTCATTCCTTCTTCCAAGTCAAAACCTAGTTTCTGATAAATACCTGACCAAATGGTTGCCTGAATAACTGCTCGATCATCCTTAAGAGAAAAATACTGATGCGTTGGACGCTTCCGGAAGTTAGAGACTTGACCAGTTAAATAGACCCGTTCCAAATAGGGGTCTTTATCAAATTTCATTTTTAAATACTTGGTCAATGTTGTAACTGATAAATACTTTTCCATCTCTACCTCCTTCTTTCTCTAGTTTTTCCTGGGTATTATTATACCAAAAATATGCTTAAAAATCTTTATTTCCCACTTAGAATGGCAAAAATACAGTTTGTTTCTACAAAAGTTTTGCCCCTTTTTTGCCCCCTGAACAGAAAAAAAGCCCTTCGGATAAAATCCAAGGGGCTTAAAACGTTGTTAAATCAACGGCCGAACTTTTGAGTTTCAAGGTTCGGGATAAAATAGTTCACTGAACTATTTTATTTTTTCAAGTTGTAGAATGATTTCAATCCACGATATTCAGCTACTTCACCAAGTTGGTCTTCGATACGAAGCAATTGGTTGTATTTAGCGATACGGTCTGTACGTGAAAGTGAACCAGTCTTGATTTGTCCTGCGTTAGTTGCAACTGCGATGTCAGCGATTGTTGAATCTTCAGTTTCACCTGAACGGTGTGATACAACAGCAGTATAACCAGCTTCTTTTGCCATTTCGATAGCGTCGAATGTTTCAGTAAGAGTACCGATTTGGTTAACTTTGATAAGGATTGAGTTAGCAGCGCCTTCAGCGATACCTCTTTCAAGGTAAGAAGTGTTTGTTACGAAGAAGTCGTCACCAACCAATTGAACTTTACCACCAAGACGTTCAGTAAGAGCTTTCCAACCGTCCCAGTCGTTTTCATCCATACCATCTTCGATAGTGATGATTGGGTATTTGTTTACCAATTCTTCAAGGTAGTCGATTTGTTCTGCAGCAGTACGTACAGCAGCGCCTTCACCTTCAAATTTAGTGTAGTCGTAAACTTTACGTTCTTCATCATAGAATTCTGATGAAGCACAGTCAAATCCGATAAATACGTCTTTACCAGGAACATATCCAGCAGCTTCGATTGCGGCAAGGATAGTTTCAACACCGTCTTCAGTTCCTTCGAAACGAGGAGCGAATCCACCTTCGTCACCTACGGCTGTTTCCAAACCACGAGATTTAAGGATTTTCTTAAGAGCGTGGAAGATTTCAGCACCCCAACGAAGAGCTTCTTTGAATGTTGGTGCACCAGCAGGTACGATCATGAATTCTTGGAAAGCGATTGGAGCATCTGAGTGAGATCCACCGTTGATGATGTTCATCATTGGAGTTGGAAGAACTTTAGTGTTGAATCCACCAAGGTAGCTGTAAAGTGGGATTTCAAGGTAGTCAGCAGCAGCACGAGCTACAGCGATAGACACACCAAGGATTGCGTTAGCTCCCAATTTACCTTTGTTAGGAGTACCGTCAAGTGCGATCATAGCACGGTCGATAGCTTGTTGGTCACGTACATCGTAGCCGATGATTGCTTCAGCGATGATGTTGTTTACGTTGTCAACAGCTTTTTGTGTACCAAGACCACCGTAACGAGATTTGTCACCATCACGAAGTTCAACTGCTTCGTGTTCACCAGTAGAAGCTCCTGATGGAACCATACCACGTCCGAAAGCACCTGATTCAGTGTAAACTTCTACTTCAAGTGTTGGGTTACCGCGTGAGTCTAGGACTTCGCGAGCGTAAACATCAGTAATAATTGACATTTTTTACTCTCCTTATTGAGTTAAATTTTTTACACCTCTATGATACCTTAAAAAGACACCTTTTTCAAGGAAAAACGTTATCTTTGTGCAAATTTTCCTTAAGTTTATAAAGTAATCGCTTTCTTTTATCTGTTTTCTCCTTTATTTTATGATATACTATTTTTATGACTGATGTATCAAAACAAATCCTAGAAAAGGCTCATGGCGGTCTTAAACTAAATCCAGATGAACAGAGACGTTTTCTCGGAACTTTCGAGGAAAGGGTCCTTGGCTATGCAGACCTTGAAACAGCTAATGATGATAAATTTCAAAAGGGTTATGTATCTATTTTAGTGAGTCTAAAAAAAGAAACTGAACCACTTTTTGTCAAAATTTCTCCTCAGGTAGTATTTGAAAAGCAGGTCTATTATCTAAAACAAGCCAAAGATGCTGACTTCCAAGCGACTATCGTTTCAGAAGATCACAATTCATCCCCTTTTGGCTTGATTATTCATAGTGATTCCCCTGTTCAAATAAATGAAAAAGACCTTAAAAAGGCCTTTCCAGACTTGTGGCAAAAGAAAGAGAACAAAGCTCCTACTTCTATTTGGAAAAAGTGGTTTGGTTAATTCTTCTTCAAAGCTAAGATTTGACCAATGTTTGTAGCTGTATATTCTAAATAGATAGCGGCATTTTTTAGACTGTCTTCCAGTGGTTCACTTTTTTCTAGTATAGAAAAGGCTGCAACGATATTCTCAAATGGTAAGGGTGGTAAATCCTCTGACAGACTACCGCAAATAGAAATGACAGGAACACCATTAGGTGTTCTTTTTGCTACTCCAATTGGAGCCTTACCAGATAAACTTTGAGAATCTAACCTACCTTCACCAACGATGACAAGATCTGCATTCGCAACCTTCTGATCAAAACCGATTAGGTCTAAACAAGTTTGAATACCAGACACAATTGTTGCTCCAGCAAAAGCACATAAGCCAGCTGCAATACCACCACCTGCTCCAGCTCCTTCCAGTTTTAAGATTTCAGGGGCAACTTTTCGATAGAAGTTTTCAATAGCAGAATCAACTTCATGAAATTGAGCTGGATTTAAACCTTTTTGCTTCCCAAATGTATATGTAGCTCCTTGTAGGCCACAGAGAGGATTGGTCACATCTGCTAAGATTTTAATTCGCACATCAGAAGGAATAGATATAACTTTCTCCTTTGAGATATCAGCAATTTCAAACAAAGACTGACCAATATCTAAAAGTTCATCTCCATTTTTGTCATAGAACTGGTAACCAAGTCCTGAAGCAATACCAATCCCACCATCGTTACTGGATGTCCCACCGACTCCGATATAGATTTCTTTCATTCCATGCTCTATTAAATGCAGAATCAGTTGACCAATCCCCTTTGTTTGAATCTTCAGGGGATTTCGTTTTTCAATGGGAATTTTAGCAAGACCTATCAAATCCGCAACTTCAAATAAAGCGAGAGTTTCTTTATAAACATAAGGCATTTGTACCTCATCACCAAATGGACCTGTTACCTGAGTTGTATGTTCTTCAAGACCTAAAGCACTTTTTATAGCGTCTACTGTTCCTTCTCCTCCATCGCCAACAGGTAAGAGCAAACATTCCGATTCAGGTAAAGCCTTTTGAAGGCCTCGTTTAATAGCTTTAGCTACTTCACTTGCAGGGAGACTCTCCTTAAAAGAGTCAGGTGCTATAACAATTTTCATACACTCTTCTTTCTAATCAAAATAAATCTATCAGCTTCAATACTCTTGAGAAGTCTCTTTCTTCAATTTGAAGGGGAATTTCCTCTTTCACGATTTCTTTTGCACAGAAGCCAATGCCGATTCCAGCTCTCTTCAACATTGCTAAATCATTAGCTCCATCTCCAATAGCAATTGTCCTCTCGATTGGTACCTCCAATTCATCAGCCCATCTGATAAAAGTCTCTTCTTTAACTTTTCTGTTTATAAGGGGACCAATAAGATTTCCAGTTAAATGACCACCTCTGATTTCCAGTTGATTAGCAGCAAATAATGAAATCTCTAAATCCTTTGCCAATCTTTCTACAATAGGTGTAAATCCACCCGAAACTAAACCTACTTCTATCCGATTTTCTTGAAGAATGTTAATAAACTGTGCAGTATTTTTACTAAGGTGTAGTTCACGATAAATCTTATCAAAAATATCTACAGATAGTCCTTGTAATAAAGAAACACGTTTTCTCAGGCTTTCTTCAAAATCTAGTTCTCCCCTCATAGCTTGGGCAGTCAGTAGAGCTACTTCATTTTCACACTCTGCTTCTTTCCCCAACAAATCAATAACTTCCTCTTCTATTAGTGTCCCATCAACATCCAGTACACAGAGTCCTTTAATTTTTTTCATATAATTGTCTTACTTTCAGAATCTCAAAAAATCGTATGAAGGTATCATACGATTTTAACTATTTAGTTTGCTAAACTGTGGTACAAATCAAGATATGACTTGCAGGCTGTATCCCAAGAGAAATCACATTCCATAGCTTGAACTTGCATATTCTTCCAAACATCAGGATGGTTATGATAAACATCCAGAGCTGTTTGCAAGGCCCAGTTGAGCCAATATGGAGTTAGGTTATTAAAGCTAAATCCTGTACCTGTTCCATCAATTGGATTAAAGGCTTGAACAGTATCTCTAAGACCACCAACCTCATTTACCAAAGGAAGCGTACCATATCTCATAGCCATCATTTGTGAAAGCCCACAAGGTTCAAATCTACTTGGCATAAGGAACAAATCACAAGCAGCGTAGATTTCTTGAGCCAATTTCACGTCGAAAGTAATATTGGCAGAAAGTTTTTCTGGGAATACTTGACTAAACCAAGAGAAGGCTTGTTCAAATCCTGGATCTCCAGTTCCCAAGAGAACGATTTGAATATCCTCTTGAAGCATACGATGCAGGCTTTCAACCACCACATCAAAGCCCTTCTGACGAGTCAAACGTGACACGATACCAATCATTGGCACATCAGGACGTACTGGAAGACCAACTCTTTCTTGAAGTTTCGCTTTATTTTGAGCTTTCCCTGACAAATCAGTTTTATTAAAATGATACTCAAGTAAAGCATCCGTCTCTGGGTTGTACAAATCTGTATCTATACCATTAACAATACCAGAAAGCTTGCCAGATTCCATACGGAGAATCTGATCAATACCGCAACCAAACTCTGTAGTCATTATCTCATAAGCATAACTCGGTGACACGGTTGATACACGATCTGCATAGAGAATACCAGCCTTCATCCAGTTAAGACAATCATTCCAACGAACTGTTCCATCAGCGTAGCGCTCAAATCCAACCCTGAACAAGTCCCAAAGCATACTCTCAGAAAATTGACCCTGAAATTCCAAGTTATGAATGGTCAAAACAGTCTTGATTCCTTGGTAAGCTTGAATCCATCTGTATTTTTCCTTCAGCAAGAAAGGAATCATTGCTGTATGGTAATCATGAGCATGGAGGACGTCAGGTATGAATCCAATACGCTCCATAGCTTCAAGGGCAGCAAGTTGGAAGAAGGCAAAACGTTCACCATCATCGAAATCTCCATAAACATGCCCACGGAAGAAATAATATTGATTGTCGATAAAGTAGAAGGTAACACCGTTTAAAACAGTTTTCTTAATTCCACAAAATTGTCTGCGCCAACCAACATAGACTTCGAATTGAAGGACATCTTCAATCTGATCACCAAACTTGGCTTCTACCATGTCATAGTAAGGTAAGATAACAGCAACTTCATGCCCAGCTTTTACTAATGATTTTGGAAGTGCTCCGATAACGTCTCCCAATCCACCTGTTTTTGAAAAGGGAGCGCCCTCTGCTGCTACAAATAAAATTTTCATGAAAGGACATCCTCTGTTACTTTTTCGCCTTTTTTGATGACAACAGGGTTTTCTGCTGTACCTCGAATAACAACTCCCTCAGCTATTTCAGCACCCTTATCTACAATTGCATACTCAACTTGTGCACCTTTTCCAACGACAACTCGAGGGAAGATAATAGACTCTTTAACCAAGCTGTCTTTATTGATACGAACATTACGCGAAATAACAGATTTATCCACTTCACCCTCAATGATACTACCAGAAGCAAATTGAGATGTGTTTACTTTAGAACCAGGTGCATAGTAGGTAGGTTCTTCGTTTTTAACTTTAGTATGAATCTTTTGATTTGGTGAGAACAAAGAGTAGAATTTTTGCTGATCAAGCATATCTAGATTCGCTTGGAAGTATGTTTCTACTGAATGAATATTTGCTAGGTAACCTGTATATTCATATGCAAAAGCACCTTCTTTGGCTGCCAAATCACGAAGAACATAGCGTAATTTTTCTGGATATTCTTTTTGGGCTTCTTCTTCCAAACGTTTAATCAACCATTGAGTATCTACAACAAAGATATCTGTTGACATGTTGTAGTATTCTTGGTTTGATTTTTTATCAAAGAGTTTGTGAGAGAGCACGTGGTCAGTTTCATCGATATCAAGGATTGCATTTACTTCTGAAATGTCCTTCTTAGGCAATTTCTTATAAACTACCGTGATTGGTGATTTTGTAGTATTATGCAAATGGAAAACTTGAGCAAGATCAATATTTACCAAAACATCACAGTTCAAGGAAACTGTTTGGTCTGAACCTGAACGTTTTAAGTAAGTTAAGAGTTGTTGATAATACTCTTTACCGACTGTGCTACTTTCTACACGTGTATTGTAAATACCTAAATAGTAGTGACTAAGTAGTGTATTCAAGCCCCACTCACGACCTGAACGAATGTGGTCGAAAACTGAGCTGATATTATCTTGTTGGAAGATTCCAAAAACACTACGAACACCAGCATTTGCTAAACTTGAAAGCGGGAAGTCAATCAAACGATACTTTCCTCCAAATGGTAAAGTTGCCACTGGACGGTTACTTGTCAAGGTTGACATATCATGGAAACCAACGGTATTTCCTAAAATCGCTGAATATTTATCAATCTTCATCTGTTGCTACCCCCACTACTTCATTATATCCGACTACTTCTACTTCTTCTGTACCATCAATTTCTACACCATCGGCAATGACTGCTCCTTCACCGATGATTGCACGTGTAATTTTAGCACCTCTACCGATAACTGCTCCACTCATGATGACAGAATCAACGACTTCTGCTCCCTTACGAACTTGAGCAGCTGTAGAAAGAATAGAATGTTTCACAGTACCATTTACGTAACATCCATCTACTACTAGAGAATCTTCTACATGAGCATGTTCTCCAATAAAGTTTGGTGGAGCGATAAGGTTACGAGAATAGATTTTCCATTGACGGTTACGGCTATCTAGAGCATTTTCTGGAGAGATGTATTCCATATTTGCTTCCCAGAGTGATTCAATAGTACCCACGTCCTTCCAGTATCCATTGAATTCATAAGCATAGACACTTTCACCAGTTTCAAGATAGTTTGGAATAACATTTTTACCGAAGTCTGACATGTCTAGGTTGGCCTTCTCAGCTGCAACTAGCATATTGCGAAGTCGTTTCCAGTCAAAGATATAAATCCCCATTGATGCCTTAGTTGATTTTGGTTCAGCTGGTTTTTCTTCAAACTCAACAATACGATTATTAGCATCTGTATTCATGATACCAAAACGGCTAGCTTCTTTAAGTGGCACATCCAAGACAGCAACTGTCAAGCTGGCATTATTATCCTTGTGTGATTGGAGCATATCATCATAGTCCATCTTGTAGATATGGTCACCTGAAAGAATCAAAACATACTCAGGATTGATGCTGTCGATATAGTCGATGTTTTGGTAAATGGCATGACTTGTACCTTCAAACCAACGGTTTCCTTCACTTGCAGAGTAGGGTTGAAGGATAGAAACTCCGGTGTCAATACCATCTAGACCCCAACTAGAACCATTACCAATGTGGCTGTTGAGAGCTAGTGGTTGATACTGTGTAATAACCCCAACATTATGGATACCAGAGTTGGCACAGTTTGAAAGAGCGAAGTCAATGATACGGTAGCGCCCACCAAATTGCACGGCAGGTTTAGCAATGCTTTGAGTGAGTTTACCAAGACGAGTTCCTTGCCCACCAGCAAGGATTAAAGCTAGCATTTCATTCTTCATTTTCTACTCCTTTTTGAGTTTTATTAGCGACTTTTTTAGTAGGTTTTATGCGACGTTTGATTTTCCAAATACTTGCTCCCATAGCTGGCAAGGTAAATGTCAAAGTCTGCTCATAATCCTTCCACAATCCTTCTTGAGTTTGAACTGTTTGGTTATGCTCTTTCCACACACCACCCCATTGTTCTAACTCTGTATTCCAGATTTCTTCATAAATGCCTGCAACTGGAAGACCAATTGTGAAGTCAGGGCGTTCAACTGGTGCCATATTGAAGACACAGACTAGCATCTCGCCTTTCTTGCCTTTTCGGATAAAGGAAAGAACACTCTGATCTCTGTTATCCGCATCAATAATTTCAATACCGTCATAGCTTGTATCAATTTCCCAAAGACAACGGTGGTCTTTATAAAGCTGATTCAACTGTGATGTAAAGTATTTCATCTTAGCATTCATCGGATCTTCTAGGTTAGACCATTCTAATTGCTCTTCTGATTTCCACTCTAAGAATTGACCAAATTCGCTACCCATGAAGAGTAATTTCTTACCAGGGTGACAAATTTGATAAGTGTAGAGGTTTCTCAAACCAGCAAATTGATTGTAACGATCACCCCACATCTTATGCATCATACTCTTCTTACCGTGGACAACCTCATCATGTGAGAATGGTAGGAGATAATTTTCATTAAAGACATACATAAAGCTGAAAGTCACAAGGTTAAAGTCATACTTGCGGTAAATTGGATCTTCTTCGTAGAAACGTAGGATATCATTCATCCACCCCATGTTCCACTTGTAGTCAAATCCAAGTCCACCCATTTCCTTCATACCGGTAATCTTGGTACCTGAAGAAGACTCCTCTGCAATCATCATAACATCAGGATGAGCTAGCTTAATAACATCGTTCAAACGTTGTAGGAAATAATAGCCTTCATAGTTGAGATTGCCGCCGTCTTTATTTGGTGTCCATGGAGCATTGTCATAATCTAGATAGAGAATATTACTTACGGCATCTACACGAATACCATCTAGGTGATAGAAATCAATCCAGAACTTAATACTAGAAATCAAGAAAGATTGGACTTCATTTTTGCCTAAATCAAAGTTCAATGCACCCCAACCGTAGTTGTGTGCTTTGTTATGGTCTTGATATTCAAAAGTTGGTGTTCCGTCATAATAAGCTAAAGCATCATCATTGATTGTAAAGTGACCTGGCACCCAATCCACAATTACACCGATATTGTTGATATGACATTCCTCAACGAAGTCTTGAAACTCTTCAGGACGACCATAGGCATGCTCTAAAGCGAAGTAGCCCATGAGCTGATAACCCCAACTCAAACCAAGTGGGTGAGCCATCAAAGGCATAAACTCGATATGAGTATAGTTCATCTCAACAAGATAGGGGATGAGCTCTTCTTTGAGTTGAGCAAAGCTATAAGGTGTTCCATCAGGATTTCTCTTCCAAGATCCTGCATGCGCCTCATAGATATTGACCGGTCTTTCGAAAAATCCCCAACGTTTTCTCCGAGCTAACCAGAGACCATCCTTCCATTTTTTCTCAGGAATTTCTATTAAAACTGCCCCTGTTCCTGGACGAGCTTCATAGCGTACTGCCAAGGGATCAATCTTCATAAGCTGATGACCATTAGCACGAGTAATATGATATTTATAAATATGCCCCTCTTGAGCTAAAGTTGTAAAAACTTCCCAAACTCCAGATTCATTACGAACCATGGGGATTTGATTTTCAACCCAGTTAGTAAAATCACCAACTAGATGGACAGCCTGCGCATTTGGCGCCCAGACACGGAATGTATAACCATACTCACCGTCTCTTTCTTCACGATGCGCTCCTAAATAGTGTTGAAGATGGAAATTTTCACCACTAGTAAAAGTTCTTAAAGCCTCAAATTTATCCATTGAATCCCCCTTTATTTGTAAGCGTTTTCTATGTCTCTATTATACTATCTTTTAGGAAAACTTTCAACTAATTTCCGAATTCTACTAAAATTTTTTTCGAAAATCTTCATATATTTATCTTAACATTTCTAAAATTTTCATAAATGATGATAAGCAGTGGAATTTTCTATCAGCTACTGTTACAAGAATAACTTTCATTATCTATATATAAAATAACTCACTTAAAAACTGAACGTTTTTATTTTTTGATAATATAATATTCGTAGATAACTCTTTTAATATAATTTTACCAAATTTTCTGAAATTTTCAATCATTTTTAGTAATAGTTCCATTTTTATTTTTAGGTCTAGGAATATAAAAAAACTCAAGAGTAAATCCTGAGTTTTTGGTTGATTTTTAAGATAAGATATTCATAACTGCGACACTGACATCGTCAATGGCATTTTCTTGGTTAGAACGGCTATTAGTTACTAACATTTCTAGGTTTCCTGCATTTTCATAGTAATAGGAAGCCCCTTTGGCATTGAATACAACCAAGAAGTGCTCTTCAATTCCCTGAATCTCGTAGACAATCCAACCACTATTTTCAATGGCTGTGTGAACAAAGACATGACGGTAGACTTCTTCATAGGTAGGGTATGAAAAGGCACTGTTTTGTGTTTTAAGTCGGATAATCTGACGAACAAACTCGATACTATCTTGACGCTCATTGATCAAATCCCAGTTGACTTGGTTGACGCTATCAGGAGCATTGTAACTATTCATAGCTCTCTCACGATCTGCGTGAGTCAACTCGCCATTTTCTCCTGTAGCTACAAGCTTGGTACGGCCAAACTCTTGCCCCAACTCCATGAAGGCCATCCCTTGCATGAGAAGGTTCATGGCTGTCGCTGTTTCTACTTTCTTCATGATACGTTTTTCACTCTCCGTTGGATGAAGGGTTTTAAGCAAATCATGCAAATTGTAGTTATCGTGGGCTTCTACATAGTTAAGAACCTGATTGGGGCTGAGGTAAGAACCCAGCTCTCGGCTTCCAAGGATAGCCTTTGCGACGATCGGCTCAGTTCCAGCACCACTGACGAAACCAGATTTGATAGAACCATAGACTTCACAACCTTTAACCGCATCACGTTGATTATCATTAAAGAATCCAATGTTTGGCAATTGATAGGCATTATCTTTCTTAGCCTTATCATAAGGAGCAAGACCAGTTCCCATATCCCATCCTTCTCCATAAAGGATGATTTTAGGATCGACTTCGTCCATAGCCCAACGGATCATCTGCATGGTTTTAATGTCATGAATTCCCATCAAGTCAAAGCGGAAACCGTCAATATTGAATTCTTTTACCCAGTAGAGAAGAGAATCAATCATATATTTACGGAACATTTCATGCTCACTGGCAGTTTCGTTACCGACTCCTGTTCCATTTTGGTAGGTTCCATCATGGTTCATTCGATAGTAATAATCAGGAACCGTTGTTTGGAATGGTGCATCAACGGTTGAGAAGGTATGATTGTAAACAACGTCCATAATAACACCGATACCAGCATTGTGATAAGCTTGGACCATGGCTTTCAAATCACGGATAGCTTGACCTGGATCATTTGGATTTGTAGACATGCTAATTTCTGGAGCATTGTAGTTTTGTGGATCATATCCCCAGTTATAAGTTACATTTCCATCAGCATCGTATTCTTTATGACGATCAGCAATTGGTTGCAACTGAACATAGTTGACACCAAGTTCTTTGATGTAATCAAACGCAGTCGATTGACCATATTGGTTAACTGTTCCAGTTTGCGCTGCACCTAAGAAGGTTCCTCTTAATTCTGGCGCAACACCAGATGTTTCAGACTTAGTTAAATCACGGATATGCATTTCATACACAACTGCCTGGCAAGGATTTTCCAAACGCCAAGTTGCTTCTGTACCATGCTTAACCTCAAAACCTTCGACCTGACGATCTTGGTTTGAGACAATGGCTGAACGTTTTCCATCAGGACTTGTCGCTATTGTATATGGATCACGAGTTAATGACTGGTGATGAGGAAAGTCAATTTGGTAGTGGTAAGCACGACCTGCTAAGCTTTCTGGAACTGATAAACTCCAAACACCAATTGTATTATACTTGTGACTATAGGAGTAACTATTTCCTCGCTCCATTTCAAAGGTTTTAAGGATAGGTGCGTCGTTACTTGCAGATTCATAGACTACTACTTGGACAGATGTAGCGGTTGGTGCCCATAGGCTAAATCTTGTTTCAGTTTCAGAAACTTGACATCCCAACTCTCCTTGATAACCCCAGTGGTGGTCAAAACTAGCACTATTGATTGCTTTGTCGAAGGCAAAAGGATTTTGGTCTTTATAATGAGTACTTGCAATAGCTGGATTTTCAGAATAATAAACTGTATCATCTCCATCCAAAATCCAAACTTCTGTCAAAAGTGGATAGTAATTGAAGCGAATAGGATATTCTTTGCTGACACCATCTTTTTCAACAGTAAAAGTCATGGTCTCAAGAGCTACTTCACTCGATTGAGTCAGTGAGAATTTTGCTCCAAAATATTCTTCCTCTTTGATAAGTTCTGCTGAATCTAGAGGCTTTATGCTGAAACTGCAAGCCTCGTAAGCCTCATCTTTACGATGATAATGAATAAGTACAGGATAATTGTACATGGTTCTCCCTAATTTCTAAATTAAATTTGATTTTATATGTGACTAATAATTTATTGATTAAGTGCCTCACGATTCACAAAAAATTCAATGTGATTATGGCACACTTCCAAATCTACTGGTGTTTCGCCACCGTGTTCTCCATCAAGATTGAGCATAAAAGGCTCTTCATGATCCAAAGTTTCAATTCGGAGTTTACTCGTTTTAAGGTATTCAACATTGATATCTGAAACGTGTTGGCCTCCGTTCATGGCCTGAACTAGCAGACTCAACATATCTAGTATTTTATCCGTCTTTACGAGAATTAGCGTGAAATTGCCATCATCCAGTTTGGTATCAGGTGCGAATTGCTCAAATCCACCAATAGAATTGGTCAAGGCAACAAAGACAAGAGAAACTTCTCCTGTAAAAATTCCCCAATCATGGTAAATACGAACAGGACGGACTTTGGATTTTGGAAACATCTCGAAGCCTTTAGCAACGTAGGCCAGATAACCCAAACGCGTCTTTAGTTCACTCGGAACACTAAAAGTTAACTCCGTAAGAGTTCCTGCCGCAGCAATATTGATGAAATACTTATCACCAAAGGCACGACCAATATCGATTTGCTTGGTTTCATTTTTAGCAATAATCTTCGCTGCAGCAACTGGATCCCCCATAGGGATTTTCAATGCTCTTGCATAGTCATTAGTAGTTCCAGTAGGAATGATGGCTGTCTTTGGACGATGTTCCAGAGGTGCAATTCCATTAACCACTTCATTGATAGTACCATCGCCACCAGCTACCAAAACCAAATCAAAGCCAGCTTTTGCAGCTCTTTCTGCTTCTTTCTGGGCTGATAAGTGTACAGGTTTGGTCTGAAAAGCACTAGTTTCATAGCCTAGTCCTTCTAACACTTCTAAAACTTCTGCGATATTTTGCTTGATAATTTCCTGGCCTGAGGTCGGATTATAAATGAGACGTGCGCGTTTTTTTACTTCTTTCATAGCTTACAAACTCTCAAGCCAAGCTTCATCACGAATCTCTATTCCCAGTTCTTGTGCTTTTTGGAGCTTGCTTCCTGCATCTGCTCCTGCTACAACAAGGTCTGTTTTTTTCGACACACTACCAGTAACCTTGGCTCCTAGACTTTCTAATTTATTTTTAGCTTCTGAGCGATTCAAACGCTCTAGCTTTCCTGTCAATACGACAGTTAAACCAGACAAGGCTGCATTTGCTGCAACTGTCTGTCCTTTGTAGTCTAGATTAACACCTGATTCTTTCAATTCCCTTAAAAGGATTGCAGAACCCTCTGTAGCAAAATAGGTCTGTAGGCTTTGAGCAATGACACTCCCCAAACTTTCAATATTTGCAATTTCTTCAGGATTGGCTTGTGCTAGCGATTCGATTGAGTGGAAGTTTTGTAAAAGCAACTGACTTGCCTTACTTCCTACATGACGAATCCCCAAACCAAACAAGAGTTTTTCAGCAGAATTTTCTTTGGATGCTTGAATAGCCTGGTAGAGCTTTTGAGCAGATTTTTCCTTGATACCATCTAGCAAAAGCAAATCTTCCACAGTCAAGCGATAAATATCTGCAACATCCTTAACCAAATTGGCAGCAAATAATTTTTCTACGATTGATGGGCCAAGGCCAGAGATATTCATAGCATCACGCGATGCGAAATGCGTCAAACCTTCCTTGATTTGAGCAGGGCATCGTGGATTGATACAACGAAGAGCCACCTCATCTTCAAAGTGTAATAGCTTACTCTCACAACTTGGACAGTTTGGTGGAATATCTAGTTTTTCCTCCGACACACGTTTAGACTCCACCACTCGTAGAACAGCTGGTATGATATCACCCGCTTTGTAGACAATGACTGTGTCATCCTTACGGATATCCTTTTCAGCGATATAGTCGACATTATGAAGAGTTGCACGACTTACAGTTGTACCTGCAAGTTGCACTGGAGTAAGATTAGCAGTCGGAGTCACAACTCCTGTACGCCCTACTGTCCAGTCAACAGAAAGAAGTTTCGCTTCTTTTTCTTCTGCTGGGAATTTATATGCTACTGCCCATTTAGGTGCTTTGACTGTAAATCCTAGTTGCTCCTGACCAGCTAGATCATTGACCTTAATCACAACTCCATCGATATCATAAGGCAACTGATCTCTTTCTTGACCAATTTCTTGAATAAACGCCCAAACCTCATCCATACAATGAGCTAATAGACGTCTTTGATTAACTACAAAGCCTAATTGTTCTAAATGTTTCAAAACCTTCTCTTGACTATCCCGAGTTGAAGGACTAGCTTCCTGATAAAGGAAGGTTGCAAGATTACGTTTGGCTACTACTGCTGTATCTAACTGGCGAAGTGTTCCTGCAGCAGCATTTCTTGGATTGGCAAATTCTGGCTCCCCGTTTTCTTGACGAGATTGATTGACCTGGTCAAAAGAAGCTCTCGGCATATAACATTCACCACGAACTGTTATATCTATTTTTTCAGATAATGATAAAGGAATGTCTTTCACTCGTTTAAGATTTTCAGTGATGTTTTCACCAATGGAGCCATCACCTCGAGTTGCTCCAGCAACAAAAATTCCCTGCTCATAAGTCAAGGAAATCGATAAACCATCAATCTTCAACTCACAAATATAAGTGACATCATCCAATTCTTTACGAATACGCACATCAAAGGAGTCGAGTTCTTCACGTGAAAAAGCATCCTGCAAACTATAAAGAGGATACTGATGACTATATTTCTCAAATCCATCAAGAATCTTTCCACCAACACGATGTGTCGGACTTTCTGGCAAGACTTGGTCAGGATGAGCTTTTTCTAACTCTACCAGTTCACGATAAAGACAGTCATACTCACTATCAGATACAGATGGATTATCACTTGTATAATACTCTGTCGCATAGCGATTGAGCAGTTCAACGAGCTCTTTCATTCTTTCATTCATAGAACCATTTTACCATAAAAAGGACTCTATAAACAATACTCAAGCTCTAAAAAAAGAAAATGAGAAGGATATTTCTATCACTTCTCATTTATTTTTATTTTTTACGATTCAAAATAGCATTCAAGACGATGGCTACTGTACTTGCAATGACAATACCATTTGAAAAGAACATTTGTAATTCAGTCGGTAAAGTATTGAAGAGATTGCTTCCGTTCAATCCTACCCCAGCAGAAATAGAAACTGCTGCAATGAGGAAGTTGTGTTCATTGTGCTCAAAGTCTACACGCGCCAAGATTTGCATCCCTTGAAGAGATACAAAACCAAACATGACGAGCATTGCTCCACCAAGAACAGGGCTAGGAATAATCTGAGCCAAGGCACCAAACTTAGGCAAGAGACCAAGTAAGATAAGGAAACCAGCTGCGTAGTAGATTGGCAAACGAGTACGAATACCTGAAAGTTTCACCAAACCAACGTTTTGTGAAAATCCTGTATATGGGAAGGTGTTGAAAAGTCCACCAAGCAGAACTGCGAGACCTTCAGCACGATAACCATTGCGAAGACGAGTGCTATCGATTGGATCTTTAGTAATATCAGAAAGGGCAAGATAAACACCAGTTGATTCTACCATAGATACAGTAGCGATAATACACATCATGACAATAGAAGAAATCTCAAATTGCGGAGCACCGAAGTAAAATGGAGTTGGGATATGAACGAGTGGAGCTTCTGCTACTGGTGAGAAATCAACCAAGCCCATTGTTGCAGCGATAATGGTACCTGCAATCAAACCAATCAAAATTGAAATAGATTTGATAAATCCTTTTGTAAAGATATTGACCAAAAGAATAATGAGGACTGTAATCATGGCCAAGGCTAAACTTTGTCCAGTTGGTTTTTCAACGTTATTTCCCATATTTCCGATGGCAACAGGAATCAAGGTCAAACCAATCGTCGTAATGACAGATCCAGTTACGATTGCAGGGAAAAGATTGGCAACCTTAGAGAAGATACCTGAAATCAGGATAACATAAATCCCTGAAGCAATCAAAGCTCCGAACATAGCACCGCTACCATGACTCTGACCGATCATGATAAGAGGAGCAACAGACTGGAAGGCTACCCCAAGAACAATAGGTAAACCAACACCAAAATGTTTATTGAGTTGCAATTGTAAGAGAGTTGCAACCCCACACATAAAGATATCTGTTGAAATAAGGTAGGTCAACTGTTGAGCTGAATACCCTAAAGCACTTGCAATCATGATTGGTACCAGGATTGAACCTGAGTACATGGCTAGCAAGTGTTGCAAACCAAGAACGGCTGCCTGTGAGTGGTTTTCCTGTTGTTTCATTAGATGTCTGCCTCCTTAAATATAACTTTTCCATTTTCAAAACGCTCTAATCGCGCGAGTGATACTACTTGATGGCCTGATTTTTCTAGCAGTCCACGACCATCTTGGAAAGATTTTTCAATCACAATTCCGATAGCTTCAACTGTAGCACCAGCCTGTTCAATAATCTGAATCAAACCATTAGCTGCTTGACCATTAGCCAAGAAATCATCAATAATTAATACTTTATCTTGAGGAGATAAGAACTTACCTGCAATAGATACGGTACTAGTTACTTGTTTAGTAAAAGAATAAACTTCAGCAATCAAAATTCCTTCATTCATAGTAATATTTTTTGCCTTCTTAGCAAAAATCATGGGTACATCTAACTGTTCAGCCACATAAAGGGCTGGGGCAATTCCAGATGCCTCAATGGTTACGACTTTGGTAATACCAGCATTTTTAAAATGCTCTGCAAAAGTACGACCAACCTCGCGCATCAAGGAATAATCAACTTGGTGGGTTAAGAAGGAATCCACCTTAAGAATATTCTCACCAAGAACGTTTCCGTCCTTTAAAATTCGTTCTTCTAATAATTTCACAATAACCTCCGAAATAAAAAGAGACTTACCAAGTAAGCCTCTAGGAAATAAAGAAATAGATTTAACACTTATCCTTATATCTCTGCAGCTTACTCATTGTTAGGTATTTACGGTACCTTGTAGAAACGCCACGCCAATTCGCGGCATAAATAAGTAATCATATTTTTAGTGAGCATCACCATTCCAGATAGAGTTCTTCACAATGACATAGTCAACGTGACGAAGATCAGCAACCTTACGACCTCCAGCATAAGAAATCGAACTTTGCAAATCCTGTTCCATCTCAGTTAAGGTATCCTGTAAATGCCCTTTGGCAGGAAGAAGGATTTTTTTACCTTCGACATTCTTATAGGCACCTTTTTGGTATTCTGAAGCCGAACCATAGTATTCTTTGAATTGTTTACCATCAACTTCAACTGTTTTACCAGGACTTTCGATATGACCTGCAAATAGTGAACCAATCATAACCATACTTGCACCAAAGCGAATTGATTTGGCGATATCACCATGTGTACGGATACCACCATCGGCAATAATCGGTTTACGCGCAGCTTTCGCACACCAGCGAAGGGCCGCTAACTGCCAACCACCAGTACCAAAACCAGTTTTTACCTTAGTAATACAAACCTTACCTGGACCGATTCCGACCTTAGTAGCATCTGCACCAGCATTTTCAAGTTCACGCACGGCTTCTGGAGTTCCAACGTTTCCAGCAATGACAAAGGTATCTGGCAATTCTTTCTTGATGTGCTGAATCATTGAAATAACGCTATCAGCATGACCATGAGCGATATCAATAGTGATGTACTCTGGTGCATCATCCTTTAATTGACTAACAAAGTCATACTCGTAGTCTTTAACACCTACTGAGATTGAAGCAATCAAGCCCTGATCGTGCATACGTTTGACAAAAGGAATGCGTCCCGCTTCATCAAAACGGTGCATGATGTAAAAATAGCCACCCTTGGCAAGCTGTTCAGCAACATCTTCATCCAAGATAGTCTGCATATTAGAAGGAACAACTGGCAACTTAAAGGTATGTTTCCCCAAGGTCACATGTGTGTCAGCTTCTGCTCGACTTTGAAGGACACACTTATTTGGGATTAGCTGAATATCTTCATAGTCAAAGATTGGAAATTCGTTTAACATATTTCTCTCATTTCTCTTCTTTAGACTTTCCTAAAGTTAGGAATAGTCTCGTCTTTTCCAGACAATTACTCTAACAAGTTTACAGTAATGTCCGTTTTTTGTCAATTATTATGACTGAAAACAAATAATGTTCGTGTTTTTTGTTTTCAATCAAGGAGATAACTAGACATTTACCCTGAATTTGTCTTACCTTTTAAATTTCTAACTAGATTTTCGATAAAGATTTTTTCAAAGGACTCCATCTTCCTGACAAAATCTTGATAGCTTTCAGCTTGTCCAGGGACTTGGATAGACCATTTCTTCAACAGGGCTCCATAACCTGCTAGCTTACCTATCTCATTATCAACTACCTTTTCCTTGCTGGGAAAAACAAGTCCAGCCTGCTCAGCTTTTAAAATATAAGAATAAGAAATCAACTGGAACAAGTCTTCACGATTGATTCCCTTTTCAGTCAATTCCAGTTTTTTATATTTAGCATCTAGTACGATTTTATGGTTTTGATGATAGAAATCTGGAAATACTTTTCGTTCACGGTCAGAAAATACTGAAATACCGTCTGTCTTATCCTTATTTCGTGGATGGGTGAAATCTTTTGGCAACAAGGTATAAACATACTCTTCCCAAAGCCAGGCAACATCAAAAAGAATACCATGGATTTTTTTCTCTTGGTATCCTAAACCATGCTTTTCTCTATTTAGGATCATCAGGCAAAGCTCTTGCAACTTTCTGTACTCTCGAAAATAGGCATGACGAAGAGGTTTGGTTTGATTTAGTCTGATAATCTTAGCTCGATTAGCTAGTTTATAAGTGGGTGTTACTCGCACGATTTCTGCCACATTCTCACGACTAGTTGAGAGATTTTCAAGAACTTCTCTCCCTATACTTTTCTGATTCTTCATATACTCGATTGTGTGACGGATCAGCTGCATGAGGGGATTATCATAGGTGAACTCTCTCGTTGTGTAGGCAACATTTCCCGTGAAAGAAAGATTTTTCTTGAGATGATTTCCTACATCAATCCCTCCCTTAACATGACAGTCGTTATGTGAAAATCTCTGGTATTCCTTATAAAGACCTTTTCGGAGAGCAGCTTGCAAATACTTGGGAAAGAGATACATCAAAAGTTGATAGAGTCTATCTTCACGCGATAAAGCAATATCTAAACTAGTGAGATTGATATGAAGAACCTTTTGCAAAAGATAATGTAAAAAATAGTCATCACTTTCGTTTGAAAAGCGAGAAGAAATGGTTAATCTCTCCTGGCCATAACCCAGAAAACCAATCACATTTCCCGTCTTAATTTTCTGATTGACTGTTTCCAAAATCTTTTGATCCTTATCCAAATCTGGAGAATATTGTAGGTCATTTGGAAAAATAAAGATATTATCTTCTTGAGAAAGATTATCTAGTGTTCTATCTAAGAGAAGTTGGCTTATTTTGGGATATTCTGCAACAAAGTCTTCTTTAATAATCTTATGCTGATTATCAGTGATCCGCATTTTCATTTCCATCGCCTTCATTGTTATCAGTAACTACCTGATCTTTTTGTTCATTGCTTGTCTTGTCAAAGGCCTTTTTCAAATTTGCTAGAGTTTCAACTTCCTCGTAAGAACCGCGCAAGTAATCTTCCAAGAGTGGTTTCAGATAATCAGACCAGAGTAATTCATAGTCAAAATTCACTTCCTCCAATTTAAGGAAATAACTTGGTCCGATATGATAATGACTGTTTAATTCCTGAACCTTTTCGATGGCAGTATTCAAATTTCTTAGGCGGGTTTTAGCTTCTTCCGCTTTATCGCCAAGAGTATTATCGAGCATTCCTAGTTGGCTTTCAGCAGTAACTTCAACAAAACGGAAACGACGGCGCATTGCAAAATCAAAAGTATCCACCGAACGGTCAATATCATTCATAGTTCCAATGATGTAAACATTCTCAGGAATATAAAATTTGTCATTAGTCTCATGTAAATTAGAGTACTGGGTAGAAACACTTCCCTTTTCACCACGATAGCCAGGATCAATAGAGAAAAATAGTTCACCAAAAATCTTAGAAATCTCACCACGATTGATCTCATCGATGATGAAGACGAATTTTTTGTCTGTATCAACCTCTGTTGGGGAAAGGTAGTCTTTCAGACCAAATCTCTTTCTCAATGTTTCTAGGACAGTTCTTCCACCACTTTTGTAGTATTCTTGCTTATTATAATTTTTATCTTTATACAACTCGTAAACATATTTGCGAGGTAGTGACCATCCTGGAACACCACTATCATAATTTACTGACAAATTTTGTCTACTATTAACAGATAAGTAAGATGTTTTTGTTATATATTCTTTTTCTTCAGCAACATTTATATATTCTAAGTAAGAATCCCAAGCATGGTCAAAATTGTCTTGTCCTCCAATCAATTGGGCTTCTTTTGCTTTCTGACAAAAATCTTTAAAAATACCATCCTGTAGCTTAAACTCAATAGCTCCATCCCCATTTGATACTGGTCTTAAACCCTCCACAAAGTCTGTATAATCATAAGAAGGATGAAACTGTACAAATCCGATTTGGTCTTCGTTGCCATCCGTTAATTCTTTGGCAATTTCTTTAGCAAGATAGGTTTTACCTGTACCAGGAGCACCACGGAGGATGAGGTTTTTGGATTGTAGTAGAGTTTGACTCAATGGATGATAAACCTTATATTCTAGAGACATTTTTTCTTCTTTCTTTTCATTTTCGTCTAAAAATTGTGTTGAATATTCAAATAAGATACTTCCCAACAATGATGGTTCCAGCTCAGGATACTTTTGCAATACGAGTTGACAAATCTCATGATTCTGAAGATAAGGGCCCCCTTGATTTTTTTGAGGAAGTAGCTTGTCCCAGAATCTCTTTTGACTATTAAGATTTATACCTAAGAAAGAATATCCCTCAGAATAGATACAAAGAAGTTTTGTAACAACTGCAGAACGCCCAATAAATTCATTCTTTGAATTTTTCATGTCAAAGATAGGATTATTGAAATCTAATTTTCTACCAGCTTGAATGATCTCATACAAATCCGATTTTAATTTGTTAAATCGGTCTTCTAGTTCTGATTCTGGAATGATTTTATTTGCTTGATTCTTATAGCTTTTAGTATCCTCATTCCAATAAATACCAAATTTTGAAGAACCTCCTCCACCAATTCCCATAAATAAGGATTTGTATTTTCCCCTCTCAAGACCGTAGCAAAAAGAATTGCTTTGAGCTCCTTTCCCAATGACATATTCATCGATAGACATGTTTAAAATTCTATCAAGAGACCACTCTTTAAGAAATTCTTCACGTAATTGTTCATTGTAAATACTATATTTAGATGCATCTTCTCTTAATCTTATTTTATTTTCTTGGTACCAAGCATAAAAATCTTCCAAACTGACTTTTCTTTTCAGCATCAATCTTACTCCTTTTATAATAATGTTCGAATAAAAAACTATATATTTCATATATAGAATATCATATCTATTAAAAAAAGAAAAGAAATTCTAAAGAAAAAGCCCAGTGTTAGGAGCTTCAATATCTCTTAACACTAGACTTCTTTTCAATCTTAATAATACTCACCCTGACGGTAGTCCCATGAGTTAAAGGTATCTGATAAATGCATCATGATTTTATCAATGTCAAGCCCTTTACGGATAACGACTGGTGCTGGTGAGGTTGATCGTGCTCCTCCTTGTTCTGGGATTAGTTTGCCGTCTTTATCAACCATAGACACCATCACACCTTGCTCGTAGCGCGTTTCAATCGTTTTGTCAGGTTGGATTGAAGCAACGTAGTCATCTGCCTCGATGACAAGATCTACTGCTCCTTCGATGCGTTCCCCGATACCTTCTACCTTACCACGATTTCCTTTTCCAGAAGGATTTGCAGATGAAGCGTAGACCATTTTTCCTTCTTCCCACAGTTTAGCAGCCAACTGTTCACCAGCTTTACCAAACTTGATGACAAAACAGCTAGTACCACGAACGTCTGTCATGAGTTCTTCACGGCCATCACCGTATCCTTTCAATTTCTCAAAGGCTTCTGGTTTCCATGGAAGGATACAACCTAGAAGAATATCTTCGTCCCAATGTTTTTGGTAGAAGGCTTCAATTTCTGGATTGAGTTGTGCTAAAGCGCGAAGCTCATCCATGCTACCACAAAGTACAACACCTGGTTTGTTACGGTTACGTTCTTTAGCTTCAAATTTGCGTTCAAGACCTGCCTTATCGCTAGTCATGATAATGTAACCAACTTTTGTAGGGCATACAATGCACCCTCCCTCACCTTTTAAAATGTCATAGCCTTCTTGTGAAAGTGTTCCGTTCCATTGAATGTGTTTTGTCATAATTCTATAGTTCCTTTTCTATTTTTTTCTAATCCTGCCAGTAGACTGGTCGTTGTTTTTCATAAGCAGCAATCAAGTCTTCATACTGCAAAGTAATACCGATATCATCCAAACCATTTAAAAGCTTGTGTTTCCACTCGCTATCGATTTCGAAAGTGAATTCTCCGACTGGTGAGATGATTTTCTGTTGTTCCAAGTCCACAGTTACCTGATCGGTCGGTTTGAGTTGGGCTAACTTTTCTCTAACCTCCCTAGGCTGAACAATAGGCAACATGCCATTATTGAGTTCATTATTGTAATGAATGTCCCCGAAAGATCCTGCAATCACGACCTTAAAACCATAGTCTGCTAGAGCCCAAGCTGCGTGTTCTCTCGAAGAACCTGCCCCAAAGTTATCCCCTGAGATGAGGATACTGGCTTTTCGGTATTCAGGTCTGTTAAAGGCAAAGTCTGGATCCTCAGTGTAGTTATCGTCCAGATAACGCCAAGCATACATGAGGTACTTACCAAAGCCTTTTTTATCAATTAACTTGAGAAACTGCTTGGGAAGGATTTGGTCGGTGTCAATGTTATCATTCATGAGAGGAACAGTCGTTCCCGTATAAACTGTAAATTTCTCCATATCCTCTCCTTACTGGGCTTCTGGCATCTGCCGAACATCTACGAAACGCCCTGCTATAGCTGCCGCAGCTGCCATGGCTGGACTGCAGAGATGGGTCTTAGCACCAAATCCCTGTCTATCTTCAAAGTTTCGGTTACTGGTTGAAGCACAGTGCACGCCATCAGGTACCTTGTCTGGATTCATCCCTAGACACATGGAGCACCCTGGGTCTCTCCACTCAAAGCCAGCATCCAGAAAGACCTTGTCCAAGCCCAACTTCTCAGCCGCTCGTTTAACAGGACGAGAGCCTGGCACTACGATTGCTGTTAGATTGGGAGCAATCTTCTTCCCTTTGACAAATCGCGCAGCCAGTTGCAAGTCACTGAGACGAGCATTGGTACAAGATCCAATAAAGATATAGCCTAGTTCAATGTCCGCTGGCTTTTGACCAGGTTCCAAGTCCATGTAATGATAAGCTCGTTCATCATTCATATCCTTAATTTCTGGAAAACTACTGTCAAAGTCAACGCCCATAGCAGGATTGGTTCCCCAGGTCACCATAGGTGCCAAGTCAGAGACATCCATCTGGATAACCTTATCATAAACAGCATCACTATCACTGACAAGGGTCTTCCAGTCGGCAACTGCCTCCTCGAAATCCTCTGGAACACATTCTCGTCCTTTGAGATAATCATAGGTAGTTTGATCTGGATTCATGATGCCCATCTTAGAGCCAAACTCGATGGACATATTGCAGATGGTCATTCGCTCTTCCATGGTCAGAGCATCAATCGCTTGCCCACGATATTCCACCACATAGCCTACACCACAAGCAACGCCGTACTTGGCAATCAAGGCGAGAATGTAATCCTTGGAATAGACTCCTTTTTGAGGAACACCAGTGAATTCTACCAACATTTTCTTGGGTTTGACTTGCCAGAGAGTCTGGGTAGCGAAGACATGCTCGACTTCACTGGTCCCAATCCCAAAGGCGATGGCTCCGAAAGCTCCGTGAGTAGCTGTGTGGCTATCTCCACAGACGATGAATTTTCCTGGTTGCGTCCGTCCTGTTTCTGGACCTACCATGTGAACAATCCCCTGCTTTTCAGAACCGTGGGCCGCATGTTCAATCCCAAACTCCTCAACATTTTCAGCAAGCTTATCAATTTGAGCCTTAGAAATCACATCTCGAATATCGTAGATATTGACCGTTGGTACATTGTGGTCAAAGGTCCCAAATGTCAAGTCTGGTCGTCTCAGTCTGCGACCTGCATCTCGTAATCCTTGAAAAGCTTGGGGACTAGTCACTTCATGAATATAGTGCTGGTCCACATACATGAGTTGGGGCTGCCCCTCTTCTCCTGTGATGACATGGCGGTCCCATAATTTATCAAAAATTGATTTTCCTGCCATCCATTACCTCCAAATAAAATATAAGGCTACTAGTGTGGTCACCATCCCAAGAAACCAAACTGTTTTAAAATACCATTTTCTCGTCTTGTGGTGAAAGGTGATTCCTGCCAACCAGGCACCAAAACCACCACAAGTAAGAGCCAAAATGAGTAAGATTTTCTCTGGGATGCGCCAAGCACCTCTTCTTGCCTTGGATTTGTCAATGCCATAAATCAAGAAAATCAGCAAATTCCAAAGCAAGAGGGCAAGAGTTATTCCTTCATTTATTTTCATAGTCTTGCGATTATGGCTTCTGTCATTTCCTTGGTCGAAGCCTGTCCTCCAATATCTCTCGTTAAAATTCCTGCTGCCAAACTGTTCTCAACAGCATGTTCGATACGCTCCGCATCCTCATAACGTCCAAAGCTATCTCTCAACATCATAGCAACTGACAAAATCATGGAGATAGGGTTGGCAATTCCTTGACCTGCAATATCAGGTGCCGAACCATGAATAGGTTCATAAAGACTTGGACCTTTTTCAGAATGACTAGCTGATGGCATAACCCCGAGTGTACCTGATAGAACACTTGATTCATCAGATAAGATATCTCCGAAAAGATTCTCTGTCACAATAACATCAAATTTGGATGGATTTGTAATCATGAGCATGGCAGCCGAGTCGACCAGCTGGTGCTCCAGAGTTACATCGGGGAAATCTTTAGCGACTTCTTCAGCCACTTTCCTCCAGAGTTTTGATGTTGCCAAAACATTTTGCTTATCGATACTAGTAACGATTTTTCTGCGATTTCTTGCGATTTCAAAGGCTTTGCGAATAATCCGCTCCACTTCCTCATAGCTATAGTCGTTGATATCACGCGCTTTGCGCTCTTTAAGGATATGATCTCCAAAGTAAATCCCGCCTGTCAACTCACGCACCACGACAAAGTCTACACCAGTTATTCGTTCAGGTTTGAGAGGCGATAAGTGCTTAAGACTATCAAAAATTTTAACTGGACGAATATTGGCATAAAGATTAAGTTCCTTGCGGAGTGCCAAAAGCCCTTGTTCGGGTCGAACTGTAGCATTATCATACTGAGGACTACCTATTGCAGCAAGGAGAATAGCGTCCGCTTCTCTAGTAGCCTTGAGTGTTTCGTCTGGCAAGGGGTGTCCTGTAACATCAATACCTGCACCTCCAAAAGGTCGTCTATCTATCTCATAGTCAAAGCCTGTTTTTTCGGATATAGATGCTAGAACTTCTAAACCAGCTTCCATGATTTCTGGGCCGATACCATCACCTGCTAGGGCAACTATTTTTCTTGTCATAGCTTTCTCCTTTACACGCTAGGCATGTCGCGATAGGAAACTGTTGTTCCCATTTCACCAGCATTCTCTTTTTGAACAAAGGTATTGGCATTGATGTAGGCAATAGCTGAAGCTTTCAGCACATCGAAATCAAGTCCAGCTGCGTTAAAGATAGTCTCTGTATCTCTGTTTTCAACAGTGACCAATACACGTGCCTGGGCATCAATCCCATCAGTTACCGCATCAATCGTATAGGATACTAAGCGAACCGATTGATTAAAGAATTTATCAATAGCGTTGAAAATAGCTTCAACAGAACCTTGACCTGTCGCATTAAATTCAACTTCCTCACCATCAAAATTGGCTAATCTAACTGTCGCTTCAATTTCATTTTCCGCATGAGTTTGAAGTTGTAAATCATCAAAGTGGAAACCTTCTGGATTTTCAACCATGGTTCCAGCTACTAGAGCACGAATATCCGCGTCTGTGACTTCTCGTTTCTTATCTGCAAGTGATTTGAATTTGTCAAAGAGTGGCTTGATATCCTCTTCTGTGAAGTCTAAGGCCAGTTCTCTCAGTTTCTCTACAAAGGCATGGCGACCAGATAATTTTCCAAGCGGAAGACTATTACTCTTTACACCCACCAATTCTGGTGTGATGATTTCATAGGTAAGTGGGTTTTTAAGAACTCCGTCTTGGTGAATACCTGATTCGTGAGAGAAGGCATTGCCTCCAATAACCGCCTTATTTTTTGGAACTGGAATTCCTGAGAAGCGAGAGACCATTTCGGACATATTAATCGTTTCGTTTAGGACGATACTTGTCTCTGATTGATAATAATCTTGTCGAATATTGAGAGCCACTGCTATTTCTTCTAGAGCAGCATTCCCAGCTCGTTCTCCAATACCGTTAATGGTTCCTTCAACTCGTCCTGCCCCATTTTTAACAGCAGCAAGGCTATTTGCAACTGCCATTCCAAGGTCATCGTGACAGTGAGGCGAATAGATAATCTGACGGTCGGTTTTAACATTGTCAATCAGATACTTGAAGATATTCCCATATTCCTCTGGTGTGGTAAAGCCAACCGTGTCAGGAATATTGATATAGGTTGCCCCTGCGTCTACCGCTGTTTGAACGACTTGTAGGAGAAAATCTAGCTCAGTTCTAGTCGCATCTTCAGGAGAGAATTCTACCACTTCAAATTTACAACGTGCATAGGAAACATGCTCTTTAATAGCTTCCAAGATTTCCTCTTTGCTTTTATTCAACTTAAATTCGCGATGGATAGGACTAGTAGCGATAAAAACATGGATTTGTGGATACTTAGCATCCTTAAGTGCTTCATAACAAGCGTCAATATCTGATTTAACAGAGCGAGCTAAACCAGTCACCGCTGTTTTCTTCAAGACTTTTGCAATTTCCTGAACTGCAGTAAATGAGTCAGGACTAGCTGCTGGAAAACCAGCTTCAATTGCCGAAATTCCCCATTTTTCCAGTTGTCTTGCAATGGCAATCTTTTCCTTAATAGAAAAATTAACACCTGGTGTCTGCTCACCATCTCGAAGGCTAGTATCTAGAAATTCAACTATTCTCATAAGATTTCCCCTTTTCTAAATTTGGTTTAAAAAAACATCTCGCTCGGAGTTCCAAGCGAGATGTTGATTTACTCCCGCTTGGTAAGCCAAACAGGACTAATGCTTCTGCACTAGCCCGAGTACCTCAACAACAAAGCAAATTGATTAAACTTAGCTGTTTTCATGTTTGACTTTCTCCTTCGTTTGATATCTTGTTTAGTATTTTAGCATAGGAAAAAACACATGTCAAGAAAAAATCCAATATTTTCTGAAAATTTCTTCAGTAAAGAATATTTTGCTAATTGAAAGTATTTGAAAAATCAAGTAAATATAATTACTTTTTCAAGGTCAAGTTCCAGCTTTTTTCGATCAATTCTAGCATCTCTTCATCTGATAAACTATCATCCAGTGGCACACTAATCCAGTAGCGCTTGTTCATATGAAAGGCTGGATAAATCCCTTTTTTTACCAACAAATCAGATACTTGATCATGTTTGAGATTGACTGCTTCCACTAATCCTTCTCTGCCCTTTTCAAGCTTATCCCAAGAAATCTTCATAAGAACCGCATACCACTTCTGATTATTTTCATGGCGTAAAATCGCAGTATCAGGAGATTTCTCCCATAAGTATTCTAATTGATTTTCATACTTTTCTTGAACACGAGTCATGATTCTCTTGGTCTGAGGATAGATAAAATCCTGCACATCAAAACAAGACTTTCGAATGTCATAAAGTACTTCTAAACAAGCCTCTCGAACAGTTCCAACAAACGTACCTCTCATACTTGCCATATGAACTTGAGGATAAAGATCGCCAGTTTCTTGGTCATAAACTTGAAAACTTAAGTCTCCACCCTCAACTGTAACCATCATGAGAAAATCTCCATGCAAGATAGTCGAACTATTGTTCCATACGCCTTGATTTTCTACAAAGCCATACTCTTTAGCCTTTTTACTATTAAACTGATAAGCTTTAAAAATTTCAAACATAAGCGAAAACTGCTACCAAAAGCTAGCAGTTCCTTTCTATTTTTTAAAAGACAACCTTAGTTCCATGTAATTGTGTTACACCCAGTTGGTCGATAAAGGTTTGACGGTTGTCCATGTCAATCCCTCCACCAGGTAAAATTTCAATTTTTTCTGCAGCGTGTTCCAGAATTCTGTGATAGTTCGCAAAACGTTTCTCTAGAGAATCGCCAGATACACCAGCACGAGTCAGAATGCGTGTCACTCCAGCTTGGCTGAGCCAATCAATGGCTTCTAACTGATCCTGTTCGCTCAATTCATCAAAAGCCATATGGAAAACAATTTCCATACCTTTAGATGCAGCAATCAATTTTTCAAGATTAGCCTTGTCCAACTTCTTATCAGCTGTTAAAACTCCAAAGACAACCCCCTGACTTCCTGCTTGAGCAGTTAGACGAATATCCTCAAGCATGATGGCAACTTCTAAATCATTGTAGACAAAATTACCACCACGTGGACGAATCATAGTCATGATGGTCGTATCGTAGTCGGCCGCCAGCTCCACAGCTGCCTTGGTCACTCCGTAGCTCGGTGTTGTTCCACCAACTGCTAGATTATCACAAAGCTCAATGCGACGAGCTCCTGCCTGCATCGCTTTTTCAAGCAAGGTTACATTTTCAGCACAAAATTCGTAAATCATTTGATTCTCCTTGAAGATTACTTTAAATTTATTATATCATACTATTTCGAATATGTTTTTATTTTTATCAAGGAAAATCGTTACTTATTAAAGCTATTCTTTATCAGGAATCACCTTAAAAAGATAGTAGGTAATAAAGATGGTTAAACATCCCAAACCGATTTTGACTGGTAAAAGAGGCGCAAAATAAATAGAAATTCCCATCAGGATATAAATCGATACAATAATTTTTTTCTTACGTTCACGCGCAATAGACTTGGTCTCACGAAAGTCCGCTACGTAAGTCTGATAAAGTTTGGTATGATAAAGCCAATCTTCAAAACGCTTAGAAGATTTGGAAAAGCAAGCAATGGACAACAAGAGAAAGGGTGTTGTTGGCAAAAGTGGTAAAACTACACCTACGAGAGCTAGAGCTAACGAGATAAAACCAATACTGAGATAAATGAAACGCATATCTTCTCCTAGTTTAGAATAATCATTTACTAGTTTCCCACATTTTAATGAATTTTGTCAAGCCTTTTCTAAAAAGAGCCTGAAATTTATTTTCAGGACTCATTTTTTTATTTGATTTTTTCTTCTTCGTAATCACCATTGCTACAAACGATTTGCTTACCGCCACCACGTACTTTTTTCTCCATGAGGAAGTTGCCACATTTTGGACAATCTCGTCCAACAGGCTTATCCCAGGAAGTAAATTCACATTCTGGGTAACGATTGCAACCATAAAAGATACGATTACGCTTGGTTTTGCGTTCGATGATTTGTCCTTGATGACAGCTTGGACACTCGACACCAATCTCCTTAACAATCGCTTGTGTATGACGGCAATCTGGGAAATTGCTGCAAGCATAAAACTTACCAAAACGACCTAACTTAATCACCATCGGACTACCACACTCTTCACAATCAAATCCTGCTGGCTCATCCTTGATTTGGATTTTTTCCATTTCCTCTTCGGCTTTGGCAACCTCTTTAGAGAAGGGTTTGTAAAATTCATCAATGACTCGTTGCCATTGTTCTTTACCGACTTCGACATCATCTAGTTTACCTTCCATTTCAGCTGTAAAGGTCACGTTGACGATATCTGGGAAGTATTCAACAATCAGTTTATTGACAATTTCTCCCAACTCTGTCGGTTCAAAACGCTTAGCTGCCAAACGCACATAATAGCGCTTTTGAATTGTTTCAATAGTGGGTGCATAAGTTGATGGGCGACCAACACCATTTTCTTCCAAGGTCTTAATCAGTGTCGCTTCCGAATAACGGGCTGGTGGTTGAGTGAAGTGCTGCTCAGGTTTACTATTGACCTGTTTGACAACATCACCAACTACCATGTCCGGCAACATCTTATTCTTATCTGAATCATTGTGAATGGCCAAGTAACCATCAAATTTAACCTGACTGCCATTTGCTGCAAATTGAACTCCATTTTGAGAGAGCTTAACAGCCATGGTATCAAAGATGGCACCAGTCATCTGACTCGCTACAAAACGGTTCCAGATAAGGGTATAGAGTTTGAGTTGGTCTTTGTCTAAGTATGTAGCAATTTTTTCTGGCGTGTTAAAGACACTTGATGGGCGAATAGCCTCATGGGCATCTTGGGCACCAGAAGCATTCTTAATCTTGCTTCCATGCTTAGAATATTTACTACCAAAACGTTCATTGATATAGCTTGCAGCTTCATTTTGTGCAACTGGACTGATACGAGTTGAGTCTGTACGCATATAGGTGATCAAACCTTGGACGCCCGTACCAATATTAATCCCTTCATAGAGTTGCTGGGCAACCATCATGGTCTTTCGAGTACGGAAATTGATCTTGTTAGCTGCATCCATCTGCATAGTTGAGGTAGTATAAGGGAGTGGAGCGTTACGCCTGCGCTCTTTTTTATCTACCTGATCCACTGTAAAGTCTTTGCTAGATAGGTGAGACAAGACTTCTTTGACCTCTTCATTACTAGTCAATTTCATCTTCTTGCCATTCATTCCATAGAAGGATGCTTGAAATTGCTTAGTCCCCTTTTTGAAGACTCCATCAATAGTCCAATATTCTTCTGGTTGAAAAGCATTGATCTCATTTTCACGGTCAATGATTAACTTGAGAGCAACAGACTGAACACGGCCAGCTGACAATCCCTTTTTGACCTTCTTCCAAAGAATTGGTGAAATGGAATAACCTACCAAGCGGTCCAAGACACGACGAGCCTGTTGGGCATCCACCAAATCCATGTCAATCTTACGAGGTTCTTTAAAAGCATTTTTAACCGCATCTTTTGTAATCTCGTTGAAAACAACACGGTTAGCATCATTTTCATCTAGATCGAGAATATGAGCTAAATGCCAAGAAATTGCTTCTCCTTCGCGGTCCGGGTCACTTGCGAGAAAGACTTTACTGGCTTTTTTAGCTTCTTTTTTCAAGTCATTGATCAGAGGACCTTTCCCACGAATATTAATATATTGGGGTTCATAATTATTTTCTACATCGACTGACATACTGGATTTTTTCAAATCACGAATATGACCAACACTGGCTAAAACCTTATAATTTCTACCCAGGTATTTCTCAATCGTTTTAGCCTTTGCAGGCGACTCCACGATTACTAGATTTTTTTTAACTGTTGATTTTTTTTTCTTTGTTGCCGTAGCCACAGTATCACACCTTTTCAAAGTAATAAACTTTATAAAGTGTAAACCATTTTTAAAAACCTGTCAAGACTTAACTCTTATATATAGAAGAAAAGTTTAACCGATAGAACCTTACTAGTTCTTAAAATTCAAATTCTGCTAGCACATCCTGACCACTCGAAACAAGTTTTGCACCTTCTTGAACCAAGTGATGACAACCATCTGAACGACCATCTAAAATGCTACCTGGAATAGCAAAAACATCTCTTCCTTCTTCCATAGCTCGCTCACAGGTAATCAAACTACCGGATCTCATCTTTGCCTCAGCAACGATAACACCCATACATAGGCCAGCAATAATCCGATTTCGTGCTGGAAAGTGATATTTCAAGGGTTCTTCACCAGGTCCATATTCACTCAGTAGCAAATGATATTCACCGATGTAGTCCTGCAGTCGTTTATTAGATCGAGGATAATAGACATCCAAGCCAGTCCCTATAACTGCAATAGTTTTTCCACCACCTTGAAGAATAGACATATGCGCTGCAGTATCAATCCCTCTAGCAAGGCCACTGACAATGACTAGTTCATTCTCCAGTTCTTCAATAACCTTGCGGACCGATTTTGTCCCTGTTTGACTACAAGAGCGACTGCCTACAACTGCAATCTTAGGCAACTTTAAGAGATTTAAATCGCCCTTATAAAATAACAATACTGGAGCATCATAGATTTCACTGAGAGCAAAGGGATAGACATCGTCTAGGATGGAAAATGAGGGAAATTTTTCAAAGTCACTTCTTAATCTCTCCATACTTTCAAAGGTGAGTTTATGGTAACGTTCGATAAAAACCACTGGATTTCTACACTCAGATGCTTCTGCGATGGTCTCTAAAGTCAATTCCTGATCATAAATTTCTCCATATTGAAGAACCTTTAGAACTTGTTGATTACTTAGACCTGCTTGTTTTAACTTATAAATCTCAAAATTATCAATCTTAATTTCCATGATAGACTCCTTATTTTTCTCTCTATCTATTTATTCGTAAAAAAAAGAAAAAAACTTCCCAACAAATTGACTTGTTTAGGAAGTTTCTATTATTAATAATGAAAATTTTAGTAATCAGGACGAAGAACTCCGGTGACAGTTGCCTTGGTTGCTTCGTAATCCCCATCAATAACAACCTTGATAATGCGTTTAGCATCCTCTTCAGGCGCAGGAACCAAAGGTAGACGAGTTGGCCCTGCTTCGAATCCCATATAGTTGAGTACTGCCTTAACAGGTGCTGGACTCGGGTAAGAGAATAGAGCATTAACTTTAGGAATAAATTTACGTTGAATAGCTGCCGCTTTCTTCATATCACTTTCTTCGATTGCAGTGAACATTTCATGCATCTCATCCCCATTTGTGTGGGAAGCAACAGATATAACTCCGTCTGCACCAAGGTTCATAGCATGGAAGGCATCTCCATCCTCACCAGTGTATACCAAGAATTCTTCTGGCTTATGCTCAATCAAGTAAGCCATATTGGCAAGGCTGGTACATTCCTTAACACCAATGATATTTGGATGTTCCGCCAAACGAAGTAAGGTATCTGGAGTCATTTCTACAACTACACGACCTGGAATGTTATAGATTATAATAGGTAAATCAGAAGCATCTGCAATAGCTTTAAAGTGTTGGTACATACCTTCTTGGGATGGTTTATTGTAGTAAGGAACAATCGCAAGACCAGCCGCAAAACCACCAAACTCTGCTACCTCTTTGACAAACTCAATAGAGTCACGTGTATCATTGGTACCAACACCAGCGATTAAAGGAACACGGCCATTGACAACCTTTTGAACAGCCGCAAACAACTGCAACTCCTCATCGTGAGTCAGAGTCGGACTCTCAGCAGTTGTTCCTGCTAGGAGAATTCCGTCTGTATGATGTGCTAATAAATGTTCAATCAACTTTGGAATGGCATCGAAATTGATTGACCCATCTTCATGAAAAGGAGTAATAAAGGCCGTGATAATTTTACAATCTTTTAAATCTTGATAAGACATACAAAACACCTCTCTATTTTAAAGAAGGAGTTCAAACGAACTCCTACACATTATTTCAATTCAAATTTTAATTCAGTTGTTGGGCGTACTAGACCACGTTCGTGAAGTGTTTCTGCGATTTGAACTGAGTTCCAAGCAGCACCTTTTAGAAGATTGTCTGAAACTACCCACATATGAATACCTTTTTCTGCATCCAAGTCTTTACGGATACGTCCAACGAATGTATCACGTGAACCAACAGCATTTACTGCTTGAGGATAGATTTGGTGAGCAACGTCGTCTTCAAGGACCGCACCTGGGAAGGCAGCAATTGCAGATTTCACTTCGTCAATTGGTGCCACTTCTTTAGTTTCAATGTAGACTGACTCAGAGTGAGCTGACAAGACTGGAATCCGTACACATGTTGCTGATACGGCAATGTTATCATCTTCCATGATTTTCTTGGTTTCGTTTGTCATCTTCATCTCTTCATAGGTGTAGTCATTGTCAGTGAAGACGTCGATTTGTGGAAGAGCATTAAAGGCGATTGGATAGTGTTTCTTATCTCCACCTGAAGGCAAGATTTCCGCATGCAAATCACGTGGATTCACGCCATCATTCAAGACTTCACGCAACTCACGTTGGGTTTCTAAAATTGCTCCCATACCAGCACCTGAAACTGCTTGATAAGTTGATACGATGATACGATCCAAGCCCCATTTTTGACGTACTGGCTCAAGAGCTACCATCATTTGAATTGTTGAACAGTTAGGACAAGAGATGATTCCGTTGTGAGCATCAAGGGCGTGAGCATTCACTTCAGGAACAACCAATGGTACATCTGGATTTTGACGGAAGTAAGAAGTGTTATCTACGACGACTGCTCCTGCTTTTACAGCATAAGGTGCGTATTTTGCAGAAGTTGATCCACCAGCTGAGAAGAGAGCTATATCAACCCCTTCAAAAGCATCTTCTGTTGTTTCTTCGATGGTCACATCTTGACCCTTGAATTGTAAGACCTTTCCTGCAGAACGTACAGACGCAAGGTAACGAATCTTATCGATCGGAAGAGTTGATTCTTCCAACATTTTGATCATTTGAGCACCAACTGCACCCGTAGCGCCGACAACAGCAACTGTGTATCCCATAACAAACCTCTTTCGGAATTTTCTAAAAATTTCTATAATAGAAACATTATACTACTTTTTACCAAAATTGAAAAGTCTTTTTCCTATCTATTTTCTGAAATTGTCAAGAAAAGGCGGTGGGACAGAAATCGATAGACAAAGTCTCGATTTCGTAGTCCCAGCCCCGCG
>NZ_JVFV01000007.1 GCF_001073085.1 Streptococcus pseudopneumoniae | reverse complement strand
ATCTTTTTCTCCTTTCCTTTTTCTCTTAATCATCCATTTACTAATAGCGATACTAACCTCATACAATAAGATTAAAGGAACAGTCATCGCTAAATCGCTAATAAAATCAGCAGGTGTCAATATAACAGCCAATACCAATAAGATGAAGTAGGCATGACGTCTATAAGTAATGAGTAAGACAGGTCCAATCAAACCAATTGAGGTAAAAAAAGCAATGATAACTGGCAATTCAAAGATAAATGCTAGTGGTACAGTAGTTTGAAAGACAAAAGCTAGATAATTTTGTGCTGTCAGTTGCGTTTCAAATAAGTTTTCACCCAGTCCTAGCAAGACCTGAAGTATAGCTGGTGTGACAAAATAAAAGCCAAAGGCTAATCCTAAGATAAAACAAAGGAAAGTTGCAGGTATATAAGCAAAAATCGCCCCTGCTTCTTCAGTTTTAAGGGCTGGTCGAACGAAACTCCAGACTTGATAGACCGTAAAAGGTAAGGTAAGGCTAAAGGCCATCAAACTTGCTAAACGGAGATAAATCCATAAAATATCGTTCGGTCCTAAGACGATCAACTTCTGACTAAAGCCTTGTGTGATAAATTGATAAACCTGATCGGCAAATAATAGTGAAACGCAGAAAACTAGAAAGAAGCAAACAACTACTGCTAGCAATCTCTTTCTAAATTCTACCAAATGTTCAATAATTGTCAATTCCTTTTGATCCATCATTTTTCACCCTGTCTAATGGTAATTAGAAAAACTACGAGGATAAAGATAGTCTGACCTGCTAACCCTTCCCAACTAGGGTAAATTCCCAATATATCAATACTTGGTATTCCTGAGATCAGATGGTTTGGAATCATATTTGTCAACTGTAAGGCATGGATACTGACTCCCGTCATCTTAAAGGCTAAGGCATAAATCATCCAAGTCAGGATAAAGAAAACCTTATGAGGCAGGAAAAATTGACTGGCCTTGTTCATCACAAAAGCAATCACGATTAAGACTAAGAGGGCTAGAGAAATTCCTAGGACAAAATCAAAACTAGAAATCCTTGGCAGAATCCCCACATAGAATAAAATCGTCTCAGCACCTTCACGAAATACGGCTAGAAAACTCAGAGCAAACATAGAAAGGAACGATCCTGTTTTCGTGACAGTTTGCATCTGCGATTCCATAAAAGCATTCCATTTTTTAACAGAGGATTTGCTATGCAGCCAAATACCGATTAAAATCATCATGATAACCGCAAAAATCCCGACTGCACCTTCGATGATTTCACGGTTAGTTCCTGAGGTGACTGCTGGAAAGGCAATCTGTAGGATATAGGCAATTAAAAGACTGGCCACTATACCCGCAAATGCACCACCATAGACCCACTTGAGGCCCTTTCTCATCTTGGCCGCTTTCAAAGTTGTCACAAGCGCCATGACAATCAAGAGGGCTTCTATACCTTCTCGGAGCAAGATGAGCATGGCGTCAAATGCATTATAGGAAGCGCTAGTATCAATTTGAGATAGCTCTGCAATCAAGCTAGAAAGCTTTTCTTGATATTCACTTTCCTTTCCCTTAACCATGATGACAGGACTTTCACTTTCAACCTTGGTATAAAGCGAAGGATTGGTTGTACTTACAGAACCCTCGATGGTGGGCCAAATAGTAATAAACTCCTTCATGGTTGCAGCTGCTTCACTATCTTGACCAGCTTGAAATTGGGTCAAAGCCTTCTTTAAAAGTTCTATCCCATCCTTTAGGGTCAGATTCGAAGATGTAGTCGCTATTTCTGTACCTTCAACAAAGTTAGAAATGGCTTTTTTCAAATCATCAAACGATGCCTGAATAGTATCAAAGTTAGTTGGTTCAATCTCAATGCTACTACGCAAAAAGGAAATTGCTGTTTCTACTTGCCCATAATGAGCTGTACTATGGTCGCGAACCACTGCTTCATTGATGGTCCAGGTTGAATTCATTTTTTTATAGGCTTCTCTTACTGCTTCCAGATCTTGAGAAGCGATTGCCTTGTCTAAGGCTTCAAAACGAGGTTCTAATCGTGAAACAAGTTTCTCTTTTTCTGCATCAAGGTCGACTGGATTTTGCTCTTTCTCGAATGTCAAAAGGGCTAAAGAAATCTGAGTTAGCTGGTCTTCGGTAATATCACCAGTTAAGGCTAACTTTTCTTGAAGTTTACGTCCAGCTTCAGAGTCAGAATTCTCGACTTTCTCGAAGTCTTTGGTCATTTCATCGATTAGTTTTCTTGCCTGATCTTGTTTATCTTCTTTAACAGCTTTAGTTGCATCAGTTATTTTCACAAAGTAGGGACTCAAATTTTCCTTAGCTCCTACCGGAAAAATCAACAGGAAGAAACAAGCAAATAGGAGGATAATACTTTTAGGATTCCAATAATTTCTGCCCAATGTAACCTCCCTTCTCTACTCCACCAAAGCAGGCAAAAAGACCACTGCCTATATGGGTAACGTACTCATTCATTTTATCCGTAGCACCAAGATTGGTCTGAACTTTAACAAAGCTATCTGGGTCCTTTTGGAAGGAGATAAAGAGCAAACCAGTATCAAACTGACCAGTCTTTTCATCTATGCCATCAGAATAAGAATAAGAGCGACGTAGGAGAGGTTTATCTACTTCTTTTGCTAAGCGAACATGAGAATCGTCAGGAAGAAGACTCAAGTCCACCTCATCAAATTCGTTTTTCTTACCAAAAGGAGCTCCACTTTCCTTATAGCGCCCAAAGGTATTTTCTTGCTCCTCCAGATTTGTTCGGTCCCAAGTATCAAGGAACATCTGGATGCGACGAACTGCCATGTAGGAACCATTTTCCATCCAATCCTTACTGTCAGCCCAAACAACCTGATCAAATTCTTTCTCAGTAGTGACATTAGCAGTCCCGTCTTTAAAGCCAAAGAGATTCCGAGGAGTTTCCATACGATTACCGATAGCTGCAAAACCTGATTGACTCCAACGAAGAGTAACTGCATTTCTTCCTTTTCGGATAAGGTTACGAACAGCATGAAAGGCAACTTGCTCGTCATCTGCACAAGCTTGAATGACAATATCTCCACCCGTGTACTTTTCTCGTAATTGTTCCTTTGGAAAAGGAGGCAAATCTCTAAAGAGTGTTGGACGTTTGTTCTCTAGTTTCATCTTTTCTAGGAAACTAGCCGAAACTCCAAAGGTCAAGGTCAAACGATGAGGATTAAGCCCAACTGTTTCTCCAGTATCACTTGGAGGTAAGAGGCTATTGTTACCATCTTTTTTAACCAATTCTCCTTCTACAAGTTTGGCACTATAATCCGTCCAATCTTTAAATAACTGGATGATTTTCTCTTTGTCAGTTGTATGCAAATCTAAAACCACAAAATAAATGTTTTTCTGCATGACAGTTGTAATGCCAGCTTGGTGTTTGCCATAGAAGGCTATCTTTTCATCCCCGTACGAGATTTTCTCCTGACCATCAAGCTTAGGTGCGAAAAAAGCAGAAGCACCAGAGAGTCCAAGTGCGAGACCAGCCCCTCCGATACCTGCTTTTTTTAGAAATTCTCGACGGTCCATTTTTTGTTCAAAAAATTTTTCGCCTTTGTTTGTCATATTACTTATTCTCCACCAAGAAATTTCCCCATTTGTGATAATGGTTCACCAAGTTTTGTGACTGCTTCAGACAATTCCTTGGTATCCTCTTTCGTTAAGTCTGTATAGAGCTTATAGTGTTCCTTGTCCGTCATGTGTTTGTCTAACAAACTATTGACAGATTTGAAATCTTCCTCTAACTCCTTGACCAAGGCCGCATCTGATTTTTCAAGCAAGGGTTTAAAGAGTTGGAAAATCTTTTCAGCACCTTGGATATTTGCTCGGAAATCATACAAATCTGTATGAGAATAAATCTCCTCTTCACCAGTAATCTTACTTGTCGCTACTTCATTTAGAAGGTCAACAGCACCAGTTAGCATAATCTTGTAATCAACATCTACAGTTGCAATCTTAGCCTTCAATTCCTTGATATCATTTACCAGTTGGTCACCATAAGACTCAGTTCCTTTAGTTGTGTTTTCTTCCCAAAGGATGCGCTCAATACGGTGAAAACCTGACCAACCTTCTTCAGTCTTATTTTCATCTAGATAGTCTGCTAATCGAAAATCAATCTTCACATCAGATTCTCCGAAGCTCTCTGCAATCGGTTCTGAACGTTCATAAGACATACGGATTAAAGGGTATGCCTTTTTAGCTTCCTCTAACTTACCATCCTTCAATAGTTGAACAAAACCTTCTGTATCCGTCAATAGTTTATCAATCTGTTCTTCAACAAATGTTTTGTAGTCGCTAGTTGCCTTATCCAATAGTTTTTGGTTATCTTCTGACAATTTTGTAATCTGAGAGGAATCACTTGTAGTTGACGATTGTTCAAAACGAACTGCACAAGCTGATAACAACAAAGTCGAAGATAAAAGGATAAAACCAAGTTTTTTCATATAACGCTCCTATTAAATCATGGGAATCCCATTTTTTAATAAATTATATCATAGTTTTTCTAATTATTCAATGAATTGTCAGAAAATTTAATGTTTGCTCCTTTTAAAATTAGAATAGACTTTTCTAGTTAAAATTGTTAAAATAATAGGGAAAATAAAAGAAAAGGAAGCTATATACCACCATGATGAATATGCAAAAATTGAACATACTGTTTTTAATTTTTGTATACATCAAAAAGGTTGATTTAAAAGGATTTTAAGTCCTTAGGATTTTTTATCCAACACTACTATTCACGCATCCAAGACAAAATCTTGGCAAAAAATACAGTAGCAAAGAGTACACCAAACTACCACTCATTATGGGCGGTAGTTTTCTTTTTGTCTAAAATAGAGATAAAAAGATAGGTGGTAACCTTATGCGTTATGGTTATGTACGAGTATCAACTAAGGAGCAAAATATCGATAGACAAATGTCTGCTTTGTCATTAGAAAATATCCCCAAAAGTCAAATTTTTATAGATAGGGCCTCTGGAAAAAATTTTGACAGGGCGGAATACCAAAAATTGCTAAAAGTCCTACAAACAGATGATGAGATAGTCATCAAATCAATTGATAGACTAGGGCGAAACTACGATGATATTTTAGAACAATGGCAATTACTCACCAAGATAAAAAAGGTACATATCAGTGTTTTAGATTTTCCACTCTTAAATACTAAAAATACCAGCGATACAATCACTGGCAAACTAATTTCTGATTTGGTTTTACAAGTTCTATCCTATGTGTCGCAAATGGAAAGAGAACAAATCAAGCAAAGACAACTGGAAGGAATTCGAGAAGCTCAAAAAAGGGGCAAACAATTCGGAAGACCTAAGATAAATATTCCAGAAAAATTTTATGAATTAGCTGAAAAACATAGTCAAAAAGCAATAACTGTTCGTGAAGGAGCAGAAATCTTAGGAGTTTCAAAAAGTACTTTTCATAATTGGCTAAAAAACTATAGTTTTTGTCAAAAAAGGTAGGAAATTTTGGACAACTAATATTTCACTATTTTCAATCTAAAATAATGGAAAATTTAGTACTTTGATGGATTATATCTTCGATATTTATTCTATCAATTTTGTCCATAAAAGTCTACATTATTGGACAAGGGATTGCTTCAAAAATAATAGGAGGTCTCTTTTAATGAGGACAAAATCAACAATTAAACTTTTCGCTACTGCAATCCTTGCAACCGCTGCAATCGGTGTCAATGTTGTTCATGCAGACGCTCAAATCATCAAAGATAAAGATCGTGATCTGATCGAGATTATTTCTGATCCTTATGCAACTTACGAGGAAGCTGATAAAGCTCTTAATAACGTCAAAGACAAATATCTTGCAGAGTATGGAGATTATCGAGGCGGAGTCAATCCGACAGAAGATTTGAAACATTATGAAGCTTATGCGATTTTAGATAGTGTATCATTGTCTAAACATTCGCCAGACGCAGTTGCTGAAAAGATTGCTAAAGCATTTACGACTGCTAAACATGTAGAAGAGGTGAAACCTGTTACTCCGGCAAAACCTACGGAAGAGGTGAAACCTGTTACTCCGGCTAAACCAGTAGATGCAGGGAAAATTTCTAATGACATCAAGGAAATTACTGGTAAATTTAAATTTACTGAGATAAAAACAACCTCTACAGGATTAACATTTAAAGCGAAATTACCTGAAGCGGCTCCCCATGCTGGCCCAATTCTTCCAAACATTCAAGCAACTTTAACTGAGAAGGTAACAGGGAAAGAAGTTGCTAAAACTGGTGTTGTATTAGAAGGTCTGTCTGAAGAATTAAAAGGGTCGAATGCTTTGTATTATTCTAACCTCCTTGAAGGGACTATTTTTGAGCCATCTCTTACCCCAGGGAACTACGTTCTAACAGTTGAAGGGACTACAGGACCAACTTACGGACAAAATACTGATAAAAGAAAACGCCATTTTGTCTTTAGCACAGAGGTTACATTAACAGGAGAGGGTAACGCAACAACTACTACTCAACCTGAAAAACCAAAAGATAGTACTACTAAACCTAAATCAGACCAGACAACAAACAACGTTAATAACAATCAACAGCCAAGCAACGCCAAAAATAAACAAAATACTAATAATAACATTGGCAAGCAAGATAAAAATGAATTAAGCACTAATAAAACTAGTGATACAAAGACAGGCAAACAAAATTCTGATAATACACTATCACAAGAAAAACAACAAACTACTAGCACTTCTACTACTAAACCAGATGACAATAAAAATAATGACAAAAAGACATTACCAAACACAGGTGAATCAAGATCTATTCTTGGCATTATCGGTACTGTCCTTTCAATAACTGGACTAGGATTTATCGTAAAACGTAAACGTGGGTAAGGAGGTAACAAATTCTATGAAACGTAAACTCACTTTGGCAATACTCTTACTCTCAGGAATAGTTCTTGCTTCTTGCAGTTCTACAACTACTTCTTCAAAAGGTAGTAATAGTTCAATGAAAACAAACGTCACTAATCAAAATCCTGAATTTGCTGATTATCTATCGAAGAATGAAACTATCATCTATCAATTAGAGAGCTCTAAATCAATCTCAAAAGATATTAAAATTAATTACCTTCTAGTAGCTAAAGACGATAAAATCACAACATACGATTTATACGGACCCAACGATAGCGAACGCTTAACTTTGGGAGAAGCTAGCAAACTAAGTGATAAAGAAGTTATAGAAAAGGCTACAAAGTTACATAAACAAAACATATCAGGGTATCATAAAGAAATTATAGAAAATATACAAACCCAAATAGATATTAATCAAAACGAGATTGATAAATATAATGAAAATGTAGCAAAATATTCAAAAAGTGCAACAGGGATAGCAAACGGAACTGTCGAAGAACACGAAAAAAGAATAGAAAATTATAAAAAAATAATCACAACCTTGAAAAACTCCACTAATCTAGATGATGTATCGCAACCAACTTCTAGTGTGTATTCTATTAATTTGAAAACTGATGATAGTGGTAATCAGACTGCTATTGAATACTTCACCTTTTCTTCTAAATTGTATAACAAAAATCCTAAAAATATTTCATTTTCAAATCCCCTACAAAGTTTTTTCCCTACAATAGATAAGAATGGATTTGGCATCATTCGCTTCTATTCTATGGACATTTATGATTCTACATTTAATATTGGTGTTAACAAAGACAACCAAAATACAATCGCAGTTAGAACGGATAAAAATATCATCTATAAACTAGATAGCCCAAAAACTAAAGTGAAGAATGTTATAGTAGAATAATATCAAATTATAAAATCAACTACAAAAATACTTGTTTACGATTCTCTTAAATATGGAGGAAATCATGGATTTTACTAAATATCTATACGTCATGATAGGGTCACGTCTTGAGAAAAAAATTGATGAATTATACAAAACTAAAACAGAATTCTTGAAAAAATTAGATGACGATGACAAAAAGAAGAATAAAAGAGAGTATTCAGATTTACCTATAACCAATTCCGCATTATCTAATATCATCAGAGGAAAGACCGTAAATAGCCCTTACCTCATGTCTCAAAAACAATTTAATTTATTTTCAAAAGAGTTCAATCTGACATCTCAAGAATTAATTTTCGGTTCAGATAGCGAAATTATCAATTTCATCAAATTTTCATTTCTTTTAATTTTGTTCAACGACTCAGATATTAATCCTTACATGGATAATTTCTCTGGTGACGATTTTTTTAGTAACGAACTCAACAGAAAACTTTTTAAAGATTCATTAAACAATGATGAAATTTTGAGGCGTGCGTCCAATAAGCTACTTCTAAATATCATACTAGCTATTAATGATGAAAAGAAAATAGATTTTTACTTAGAGGCATTTAAACATCACTATAATGATTCTCTAGAATTTTCTATTGACTTTGCTAGATTCTTCTTTTCAAATAAATTAGATACAAAATTCTTATTCGATTATTTGTCCAGTAGTAAGTATAATTACCAAATTTTTGTAGATTCTTTCAATACTTTTATCGATACTAATAGAACTGCTCTCCTTGAATTTTATAATAAGACTATCGATAAAAAAATTAATGAGGAATGTAAAGGTAGTATACTCTCTAAAATTAATAATAAATACTTTATCAACTTATTTTCATCTTCGTTATTTTTAGACTTTCTAGATCAAACATTAAATGATGAGCAGTTCATCTTATTTCTGCAGAAAGCAACAAAAGAGGGAAATAAAATCTCCTTTAATAATAACAATCATAATCTTGGTTATTATGATAAGGAAAAATTGGAGGAAGATATAAAACAGCTTCAAATGTTCTATGCAGATAACCGAGATAACAACATTCATACTCCTGTTGAGTTAAATCTGCATATATTACACTTTCTTAATTTCGGAAAGATTCTAGAAAAAACAACTTATTGAAGTAGATAAAGAAGATGATAGTAATTCTCAAAAATAATCTAAGACAGTCCAATTTTGTGGCTGTCTTTTTATATTTTCAAAAGTATAAAAATATACTTTCTAAATATATAAATACATTTTGATTGCAAGAATATAAAATGATTATATAAACGTTAAGGCCTTACGTTTATGAGAATTTAAAAGAAAAAATCAGCAAAATTCTAGATAGCTGATGAGGAATCTAAAAATGATGAATTTCTATAAAAAATCAAACTCTAACTCAAAGTATAATTCTGAGTATTTCAAACAATGGTTTGGAGATGAGACAACAGGCATGGTAATTTCTCCTGAACCAAGAACTGTTAATGTCTATAAAAATAATGAAAAGACGGACGAAATCGGCACATTTATCTACTTAGTAGTTTTTGAAGGTTTCATGCCTTTTGAATTACGTTTTACATCAGACCAAAATCTTAAACAGTTCGACCGCATTGAAATCATCGGTGCAGAAGCCTGTGATTGGAAAAATGAAACCAAATTTAGAGCTAAAAAGGCTACCGTCATTAATGAAAAATAATTTACATGCTAAAGGAGAATATCAAATGAAATTCGAAGAAATAAATCGACTTTGTACTCAAGCCCTTGATCTTTCATTAGGTTTACAAGAATCCAGTTATTCAAATGCATTTTCAGTAGTTTCTGGTGATAGTGGAATTACCATAATTCCACGCTTGCCAGCCACATTCATAATCAATAAATCTTTATTTGAAAAAATCTATGAGATATTAAGCGTACTCTTATACCCCAACTACACACTTTTAAAACAATCAGGGATGAACTTAATCCCTCTAGAAACTAGTGATATTCATACACAGCGTGGACTATTTTTCCCATGGCAAAAGGGGACTGTCCAACGACTTGAAATTGATGATATTGAAAGTTTTTTATCAAAAAATAATGATACAATCATCCCTCTTATGCCAAATGTCACTATAGATTTTAACGATGTAACACATATCGCAATAAGCGGAAATAGCGGTTCTGGGAAATCATATTTCATGTGCTACTTGTTACATATTATTAAAAAAATGTCAGATGTCATAATAATTGACCCCAAACAGGATAAACCTGCTATATTTGCACGAAATCATGGAATTCCAGCGATTTATCCTACATCAAATCGAACTCATAATGATTTTGTAAATCAAATAAATGAAATTTTAGGAAATACCGTACAAACTATATTAGATAGACAAGCTCTTCTCTACGAGAATCCTAATACAGAATTGAGACATCTAACTATTTTCATAGATGAAGTTCTTGCTATATCATCAATTGCGAGCAAACCTGTAAAAGAATCTTTCCACAACCTAATAAATCAAATTGCATTACTAGGACGAAGCGCTAAGGTTCATCTTTGCCTATGTTCACAAAGATTCGACGCAACTGCTATTAGCACCTGTGCTAGGGACCAAATTTCTCTAGCCTTTCAACTTGGACATATTTCTTTTAAAACAACACAATTTTTGTTTGAATCTATAAGTAATACCGAAGACATCGTTTTGCCTCACGAAATAGGTTCCGGCATATTCCAATTTACTAATAGTAAATACAACAGTAATGTCCAACCTATTCTCACACCAAACTATAAGGAGATTTCAAAAAATGAATACTAATTTAACAAAATTTCGTAATCTAGTTAAACTCACATATATTCAAATACTCTTATTCATAATATTTATTGTAAATTTGCTAATGTGGAAAGTTACTAATATATTGACAACTTTACCAAGGTATATAGATTTTAAATGGATATCATTTGATACTGTGCCTATCTCCCAATTATCACAAACATTATCAAATTTCAGCGTCATTGTCATGATAATTTTAATATTCACATTCATCATTTTATCTCTTTATATTTTTAGTATGTGGCGCAGATTAGGAAGTACAATACGGTGGCTCTTTGACTCACTATATAAAACACATTTTTTAAAAAATTACTTTCACAAGAAGTACGTTTCAGAGGAAGAGAAAGCATTTGAAGAAGACATCCAAAGTTATTTTAATAGATTAATTGTTACTTCTACCGGTAGGAATATTGAAATTTTAATACCTTTGCCCTCTACTCATGAAATGAAAGAGGCTGTTAAAAAAAGATTCTTTAGTGCAGAAACTGATATCACGGCAGAATTTTCTGATCAATATACATTTTCTAACGTAGAGAAAAATCCGAAAAAATATATATCTAAACGTGGTAGTCAAAGACTACAATAAATACCAGCGGAGCTTGCCGTAAGGCAAGAGCTCCAAGCTGGTGGTTTTGTTTCAATTCATTTAGGAGCTTTATTATACTGCTTCAGGGCTTGTTATTGAAGCAGTATAATTTTGTTCCATTGTTCCAAAAAAGAGAGGAGTTCAAAATGGTAAAAGCCCGAAACATTATGTTTGTCCAACAGATTGAGTATTTCCAATCTTCAAATTTACAAGATATCATCGAGTATATGACGAATACTCTGAAACCGATTCGTTTTGCAGGAATTTTACATGATAAGGATATTGGGCAAGATGGAAACCTTGTCGCACCACATATACACCTTGTTCTACAGTTTGAAAGTGCTAGAAGTTTAAATAATCTTGCTAAGTTGACTAAACAACCAATACAGTGTTTTGAGCAATGGAGGGGTTCAGTAAACAATGCTTATTCATATCTCGTTCATCACACGGAGTCTAATCAAGATAAATACCAATATCCTCCTAAAGAAGTTATTGCGAATTTTGACTATTTACTCCTATTAGACACTATCGAAAAAAATGTAACCAAACGATATGAAATAAATGACACTATGATTATAGATAATCTACTGGATCTACTTTATACTGGTGATATTACAAAATCAGAAATTGAACAACGACTTACTGGTTCACAATATGCCAAAGCAAGGCAAAAAATAGAAACCGTCTATTTAAAACGACTAGAAACACAAGCTGAACTATGGCGACAAGAAATGATTGACAAGAATGAAATTGTTACGATTATTTGGCTTTTTGGAAAAGCGGGAACAGGGAAGACTCGTCTAGCACGTCAATACGCAGAACAGTATGACCTTAACTATTTTATTACGGGCTCAATCCGTGACCCTTTTCAACAATACAATTTAGAACACGTGATTATCTTAGACGAATTACGCCCGCATCAATTTGACTACTCAGACTTACTCAAAATGTTTGACCCTTACAATGTTAAAGCGATGGCAAGTAGTCGTTATTTTGATAAACCGTTACTAGCCAATATTTATATCATCACTAGCCCCTACTCCCCCTACGATTTCTTTTTAGAATTAACTAAGAAAAGAAAAACAAGTCATATCGATTCTTGGGGCCAGCTAATGCGAAGATTATCCTTGGTAGTCGAAGTCAAAAAAGAATATCTGCAATTTTACAAATACGAACCAATAGACCAGATGTTTTATATAGACCATGCCAATAAATTACCAAACCCATTTAAAAATCAAACTGATACAGAAGAAACTATTCAAGACAAGTCGTACCAGTTATTTTTAGAATTGAATAAGAAAAAGGAAAGGAATGAATAAATGCAAGAAATTCAAACAGTTACCTACATAGATATCGCAAATCAAGGATATCCAGAAGGCACGGCTAGACGTATTATACGAGAGGGTAAAAAATTACTTGTCGAAAGAGGTTTCAAACTTTATAAAAACAAAAGAATTGGAAGAATACCAAAGACTATTGCAGAAGAAATTCTTGGATTCAAAATCATCTCAAAAAATGATATAATAGATACTGTACTCTTAGCTACTGACATAGAAAGAGGAAAATGATATGTCAGTTCTCAAAGGATACAAGGGAAAATGGAAAGTAGATATTACCGATGGCATAGACCCATTGACTGGTGAAATCAAACGACATAGAAAGTCAGGATTTCCCACTCGTAAAGAAGCTGTTCAATATGAGGCAGATTATCGCTTAAACAAACTTCACCAAGTTCAGATTAAAGATAAAATATCTGTCTCTCACCTTTACTCTTTAGTTCAACAAGAAGATGAACTCCGTGGGAATAAACGTGGCACCATTGATACACAGATATCCTACTATAACCAATATGTCTCTAAGTTTTTTGAGCATGCAGATATGTCTGCCATTACTATCCATGAAGTAAAAAAATTTAGAGATTGGTTGGTAAAACAACCAAGTGTTAAAGGTGGAACACTATCAAGTACGACTGTTAATCAGCAAATGATTTTTCTGCATAAAATGTTTGATGTTGCTGTTGCTAATCGTCTTAGACAAGATAATCCATGCAATGGACTAAGAAAACTTCCTGATAAACACAAGGAGATGTCTTATTTCACTCCTGAAGAATTCAAGCTATTTGATTCTCTGTTCACAAAAGATGAATACATGTTTCAGCTATTTTATCGAGTGCTAATGTTTACAGGTGTTCGAGTCGGCGAAGCATTGGCCTTAACTTGGAAACAGATTAATTTATCAGAGGGTTATATCGATATCAAGTATTCAGCTTACTTTCGTAATAACAAGGTCCATATCGGAACAGTAAAAACTACCCAATCCAATCGTCGAATTTACATTCATAAGGCATTCGTTCAAGAACTAACGGAATGGAAAGAAAAACAAGCTCACCTATTAGCAGAGTTTACGGACAATACAGAAGACTTACAAATCTTTCAAGACAATCCTTTACAACTTACTGCTCCAATGGTTTCTAATCAAAAGATTAAATTGAAAAAAAGAATGCCTGCATCATTAAAAATGATTCGTAATCACGATTTCCGACATTCACATGCAGCGTTTCTAGTTTCAAAAGGACTCAGAAACGGTGAGGGAAAAGATTATATATTTTTTACACTTATGAAACGACTTGGACATAGTAGCATCAATACAACTATCAACATCTACTCGCATTTATTCCCAACTCAACAAAAAGAAGTCGCCAATGCTTTTGACAACTTCTAGGGCAAAAAATGGCAAAAAAATTTATTAAACAAGGCTCAAAGCCTTGATACGAAAGGAATCTTAAAAATCTTATGATGAATATGCAAAACATGATGCGTCAAGCTCAAAAACTTCAAAAACAAATGGAGCAAAGTCAGGCTGAACTTGCTGCTACAGAATTTGTTGGCACTTCTGCTCAAAACCTTGTAACTGCCACACTAACAGGAGACAAGAAAGTTACAAAAATTGATTTCAATCCAGCAGTTGTGGACCCAGAAGATATTGAAACTCTATCAGATATGACTGTTCAAGCAGTCAATGCTGCTCTTGAACAAATTGATGAAGCAACTAAAAAGAAACTAGGTGCTTTTGCTGGTAAATTACCATTCTAATAGCATAAAAAGAGGCTGATGTTCAATTCAACCTCTTTTGTCTTACCTAGAAAGTAAATATTTCTGCTGCTTTCTTGAGAAGCAAGTCCGTATATTCAGGATCTTCCTGAGCGGTCTCAAGCTCTTCTTTAATTCTTTCTAAATCATCTGTTATCATACCATCAACTCCCAAACGTAGGGACTTATCAAAGGATTCCGAACTATTGATTGTCCATACATAGAGTTTTTGTTTTGTATTCCAAAGCTTGGTTACAAAATATTCATCTAAAGTAGAATATTCCATGGTATAACCTGTAGCATTTGTTCTTGGAAAAACGGAATTATAGGGCAGTATGAAATAGACCGGAATTTCCTTATCATACTGAGTTACTTTTTCAATAACATGATAATCCAAAGATTGCATCTGATGCCCATAGACTTTGATCTTTGCCCCATATTGATCTAGAAAATGATCCATCATTTGAGCACTATCTTTTCGACTTGTTTTTATTTCGATCAGCAATTTCTGATGAAGGTCATTGGCACGATTTATATAATCATCAAAGCTAGATATTTTGGTCTGATAACCATTTTCATAAATATCTAATTGCTTCAACTCATCTAAAGTTAAGTCTTGCGGTGTTACATTTAATCCTGCTAAACTTTTTAGGTTAGCATCATGCATCATGACAAACTGACCATCCTTAGTTTCTTGTACATCCATCTCAACTAAATCTGGTTTTAACTGAGCTGTTTTTTCTAAGGATTCAACTGTATTTTGGACTCCATTTCCATTTGAGACACCTCTGTGAGAGATGACAAGTGGAGGATTGACTACGGGTGCTTCTAGATAAACATAACCCTCAATCGCAAAGAAGACACTGGCGCACCCCATTACACCCCATCTCATAATATGATCTTTCTTTCGTCTTGGCATAATATCCAACTCCTCACCAGTTAAAAAGGAGGTAAACTTAACCAAGAAGTAAGTCAAAGCCATATAGTGGATATTTTTAATCAATATATAGTTCGAAATAGCAAGAATTAAAGATTCTCGATGTGTAAGACCATCCACTAAAGACTGTATCAACAATAGAGGGATTAAAAGCAAATAGAAGAATAGATTCGTTTTAACAAGAATTAGAAAAAGATGCCAAGCGTAAAACCAAAAATGATTTCTGGTTTTTTCTAGACTGTAGACCACAGCATCCTTAACCGTCATCTTTTCAAAAAAGATTTTTGGTAGAACAAAAACCAACTTAACAGAAACGTATAGGAAGAGGATTGACAAGATGATAATACCAAGCCACCATATCCAATACTTGTCTTCCATGTAGGTCTGGATAAAATCAGGTATCACTATTTTATTAAAATAATAAATTTTAAAAATCTTCCTGATAAACGGAAAAATCATAGCGATATAAACGAAGATAAACAAAGCCTTGGAAAGAGTCAGACGTTTCATGAAGGCTATACTTTCACGAAATACCTTCCGACTATATTCGATCAAGGTTCGTTTCTCATGATAGAGAAGGTGTCGAGCCCCAATGAAGAGGAGACTAATTTGAAAATAAGCTACTAAAAGGTTAATTGCTATTAAGATTAAAAAACCAAAGCTGATTAGGGGCGCATTTTTGATAATCGCAAAAATGTTATTGTAAGATATAAACAAATAGCCCGTCTGACTTAGTAAAAAGCCTGCTATCAATGAGTTCAGTGGCAACCAAATATAATCTACTAGCATGAAGATTAAAAAAAATAGAAAGAGGATTTTATCCAGATTTAGGTAAATCTTTTTAAAACCCAATTTTTTAGGTTTTTCAGGTTTCATAAAACCTCCTAATCAAACAGCTGAGATAAATCTAAACCACCGAAAGGATTAGAGTTTAGACTACTCTTGGAGTCCAGTAAGATTCTACTTTCATCAGATTCTAGAAAAGCTTCATAAACACGCGCAGTCATTCGCGCATCCTCTAAACTATTATGAGATTGACCCTTGAATCCAAGAAATTCAGCCACGGTCTGTAACTTGAGATTTGCAATGCCGTGAAGATCCGAACTCCGTCGCTCAAAAGCTTCATCATAGAGATCGACTAGATATTGACGACTATAATCCAAACCATGTTCCAATAGAATCGGTAAATCACTCTTGGCTGCATTGTATCCAACAAGGGGTAATTCACCAACAAAGTCTTGAAAATTCTTAAGAACTTCCTCCACCATCGGTGCATCTTTCAAGATTTCAGACGTGATACCCGTTAAGCCGTTTATAAAACTTTTCAATGGTACATCGGTATGAACATATGAGTCAAATGCTCCTACTTCTTCACCATCTTTAAAACGGACTGCAGATACCTGAATCAAGTGGGTTTTGTCTTGGTGTTTATTAAATTCCAAATCAAATGAAATGTAATCTCTTAATTTTTCCATCTTTTCCATTCCTTACTGTATGTGTAAAAAGAAACTACTTGGTTATACCTAGAAACCAAGCAGTTTTTTCTTATCCTCCAAATAAGCGAGCAAAGAAGCCTTTCTTCGTTGCTTGTACTTCTTGCTTAGCCTGATCCAACTCCAACTGAAGGTTTTCTTGGTCCTTCATGGCTTGTAGGGTTAACTGTTGTTGTTGATCCAATTGCTTATCTTTTTCTGCGATTTGACGGTCTTTGACACGCATCTGTTCATCTTTTTCAGCTAACTGTTTGTCTTTAGCCTTTAACTGCTCATAAAGACGGATGATTTCAGCGTTCTTTTCATCAACAAGAATCTCCATCAACTCACGTTGCTTCACATCATCACTAACAGGTTCATCTTCAAAAATAGTTTTTTTGTAGATTTCTTCAAGCTTAATCAAACCACTGCGAGTTACCACAGTGACTCCTTTATCATTTTTAGTCGTATCTTCTTCAGGTAATTCCTTGACACGGTTATTGATTGCTTGGCGGGACAAGCCCAAGACCTCAGCAATCTCACTAACAGTCATCTCAATACTCATAATATCCTCTGAAAGTTTTCTAGCTTTTCTTTATTTAAATATTATCATAAGCAAGCAAAACTGTCAAATATCACCGTGTTTTCAACCCTTTTTCAAAACAATTTTTCTTCTAAACTAGACTGTCTATCAGCTTTTTTAAACTAAACATCAGTTTGCAATTTTTCCACCAGCTTTAATCAATAGAAAACCTTTCTTGGTTTATAAAGATAATCCCGTTTCTCTAAAATGGCTAATAACTTATCACCTTCAAAACCAGCCAATTCCTTCTCAGTTTGCTCCAATTCAATAAAGCGACCAAAACGCACTTCTTCTGCCTGTTCTGGAGTCAAATACACCTTAACTAAGTCACCTGTACCAATCTCTAAGGGATGAAGAAAGTCTAGTTGTCCAGCCTCTACTTTTTCGGAAATTTCTTCCAAGGTCAAAGCATCATCTAACTGCAAGCCTGCAGCGCTTGTTCGTGTTAAATGAGACATATGAGCTGCATAGCCAAGTTTTTCTCCCAAGTCAACTGACAAGGTACGGATATAAGTCCCTTTGCTACATTTTACACGGAAGCTAAATCGAGCAAGATTCTCCACATAGGAAATAGGACTGGTTCTTTCGAAACTATAAATCGTCACCTGACGTTCTGGACGCTCCACTTCCTGACCAGCACGCGCATACTCATAGAGTTTGCGACCATTGACCTTGACAGCAGAGTACATAGGTGGAATCTGAGTGATAGGACCTGTCAGACTAGCGATTGCTTGATCAACAATGGTTTCATCTAAGGGAGACAATACTGGTGTCTCTGCAACAACTTCACCACTAGCATCCTCGGTTGTTGTAGAATATCCCAGAGTAATTTCACCCTCATAGACCTTACCTTCGTCCTGCATAAACTCTACCATGCGAGTCGCCTTACCGACGGCAATGGGTAAAACACCGACAACATCAGGGTCTAAAGTCCCTCCATGACCAATCTTCTTAGTTCCTAAAATCCTACGCAGCTTGAAAACTGCATCGTGCGAGGTCATCCCCGCCTCTTTTTTTAAGTTGATAATACCGTTCATTTATTAACTTTCTAAAAATACTAAAACTCTTTTTTGGAAATCCTTATTCTGTTCATAGAGTGCATGTCCACACCCTGGTAAAATAATCAGTTGACTACCTTTGATATGCTGATGCAATTCAACCGAAGCTTCTACGCCTAAAACATCATCTTTTTCTGCTCCAACGATTAACGTAGGGCAGTTAATTTTTTCCAAACAAGTTAGACTATCATGCTTCAAACAAGATACAGCCTGAATATCAATACGTTGTTTATCTTTAATGCGACCAAAGATTCCCATTATTCGATAAAGGTATTTAAATTTTCCAAAGGATTTAGTCGTGTAAGAGTGACGAGCAATATCAATCATCAGATCTTTATAAGTACCTGACTGACTCAGGTTTAGCCAGCGACTAATTCTCTCCCTACCTAGATTACTTAGTTTTGCAGTTGTAACAGCCAAAACTAGCTTTTCAACCTTTTCTGGAAAGTTTACAGCTAGCCATTGGGCAATCATTCCACCTTGCGAAATCCCCATAACATAGGCACTTGTAATATTTAATACCTCCATTGCTTCTGCAACATCTGCTGCCATATCCCGTGTCGTATAACCCTGCCTCAACTCATTGATTCGAGAAAAAACATAAACTTTATAAACCTTGGCAAATTCTCGGTAAGTTAAAGCTATCATTTGAGCCATGCCCCTAACTGTCTGTAGTCCATCACCCAAGCCTGGTATAATTACTAGAGGGTCCTTTCCTTTTCCAAATGTCACATAGTCCATGCTCTTTTCGTTAAAATATAAGGTTTTCCCTTTTGTTGAAGACATCACTTCGTTCCCTCTACTATTTTTTTATGATTTATTTATGTTGAGTTTTTAAATGCAAGGCAAAGCCGGCAGTCACTTTTTCAAATCCAACTGCCTGATAAAACTGATGTGCAGCATTTCGTTCAGCGGTTAATCCACTATTTAAAGCCAGTGCCTCAACTCCTTCTTTTACCGCTTGTTTTTTCAATTCATCGATTAGCCTACTAGCAATTCCTTGTCGTCTTGTTTCTTTTGCAACTGACAAAGCTAAAATACGATAATAAGATCCATCTGTTTCAAAAAAGAAGAGCTTTGCGTAACCTAAGAAACCTAAAATTTCTCCGTTTCTTTCAGCTAAAAGACAGCCATAATGCGGCTGAGAAAGAATCATTTCTAAACGTCGAGACAGCTTAGAAGCGGTCGTTGGATAGCCCAAGTCTTCATATAGAGACAATAGTGCTTCAGCATCTTTTATGGTTGCTTTTCGTATCTGCATAGAAGCCTCCTAGTCTTCCTTCAAAGCTTCAAACTTAGCCTTCATGGTTGGATTTTTGCGAGTCAATTTTTTAACCGAAACATCATCCAGCTTGTTATTAGCCAGTCGGAGTTGGTTTTCTGATGTTGTCAGGAATTTCTTGACCTCTTCCATACGCTTAATGGCTTTATCAATCTCATCGATGGCCTTGCCGAAGTTGACAGAAGCTGAATTGTAATTCTTTGCAAAGGCAACCTTGAAGGCATCCAAGTCTTCCTCGAAATGCGTAATGTCAATATTTTGCTCGCGAACCAAAGCCAATTCCTGCTTGTATTTGAGAGAATTCAGTGCAGCATTGCGCAAGAGTCCAATCAAATGGATAAAGAACTGGGGACGAATGACGTACATCTTCTCATATTCGTGACTAACATCGACAATCCCAGTATTGAAGTAGTCGTTATCAGCCTCAAGCATACTTACCAAAACTGCATACTCACAGTTTTTCTCACGACGATCCTTATCCAACTCTTTATAGAAGTCTGCATTTTTATGTTTCTTCTCTGTCCCGTCCGCTTCATTTTTCATCTCAAACATGATGGAAATGAATTCTAGCCCATTTTCATCAAAGTCACGGAAGATAAAATCGCCCTTAGAACCACGTGCTGAAACCTTGTTGTCCTTTTCGAAATAAGCGTTTGGAAAGGCAAAGCTACGAACCTTGTTAAACTCACTTTCCGCATACTGCTCAAGACTTTCTCCAATAGCCTTGGTTGATTGTTGGGCCTTGAAATTCTTGTAAAACTCAACCTGCTCATTAGCTGCCTTAAGCTGAGCTTCATAGTTTTGCTTAACTGAAGTCAGAGAAAGCTCGTTTTCTTTTTCTTGTAGAAGGAGCTGATTTTTGACCTGGTCTCTTTCTTTCTCTAGATTAGACAGTGTCTTTTGCAGCTGATTCTCATGCTCCAAGCGTAAGGTAGCCAGCTGATTCTCCAGTGCTTGAACTTCTTTTTCCTTCTCTAGCAGACTTTGACTAGCACTTTGCTCTACTTCTTTTTTGGCTAATTCTTTTTCGGTATCAAAGTTCTGAATTTGACTTTGTAGCTGGGCAATTTCTTGGTCTTTTTGCGCAAGTTTTGTCTGCTGTTCATTCATGGCTTTTTGCTCAGCCAAGGCCAGCTCTTGCTTCATGCGTTCATGCAATTCCTTATCAAACTCTACAGTTCGAACTTGAGAAATCAGTTCTGCATATTGACTTTCATTAACTGTAAAAACTTCGCCACAATTTGGACATTTAATTTCGTTCATGATTTTCCTCTAAATTTAACATTACTACTTTCATTATAGCATGGAAAAACAAAAAGAAAAAGTTGGAATCAATCCAACTTTTAATCTACGTATGTATCTTCGTTTTTGTTTAAGAAGGCGTAAGGCAATCCCATCAGTAGACCACCTCCGATAAAGTTACCGATAAAGGTTACACCCCAGTGACGAAGAATATTTCCAATACCGAAGTTTGCGATTGAATCAGCAGCAACACTGAATTTCACAATAGCAAATGATGCAAAGTTTGCGGCGATGTGCTCATTTGTTAAGAATACAAACATGTAAATGGCTGATAGAACCAACCAAAGTTTGGCACCACCATCTTTAACTAAAACAAATGAAAGAATCGCGATGTTTACAAAGACATTAGCCAAAATTGCTTCAAGCAAAACTAGTTCATTTGAACGGCCCAACTTCATCTCCACGACTCCAGAAATAAAGCTATCGTGTGTTAGATTAGCGAAAGCGGCTGAATGAGCAAATCCCCAGCCACCAATAAGAGCTCCGATTAAGTTAAAGAAAGTACAATATAGAAGAATTTCAGCTGTTTTTCTCCAGCTAATTTTTTTCAAAAAACTACCAGCTGTTAAAAACATCATGTTTGATGTAACCAACTCAGCATTCAGGAACACGATATAAGCTAGCCCCCAAGCGAAAACAAATGGGAAAAGGAAGCGTCCACTACCTGGTGCAATCTTATTAATCAAGTCAGCTCCAACTGCACCAGCCGCTGTACTGAACGTAAAGAAAGCACCCGCAAACATTGAACGGATAGCGTACTTGAATTTACTTTGACTGTAAAGACTTTCCTTTTTCTTACAAGCAAACTCAATTTTTGAGATAAATTCTGAAGAAACCATATAAACTCCTAAAACTTTTATTTGTGAATATTATAACATAAAATCGAAATTATGGGAAGGCTTTCTTAATTCTATTTACAATATTTTTATAACTTTTAGCAATCGTTTCCATTTGCTTTGTATCAGCATCTTTAATGTTTTCAACTCTTTATTTTTAAATCCATTATTCCATATATTCAATATATATTTTATTTTTGTTCTATATTGAATTTACAAAAAAGTTTCTTTATTTTTCAGCTAAAGTCCATGCACTAATAATTTGTTTGAATTTATAGACAAAGAAAACAACGTTTTTATCAAAAGCTTCTTTGGAAAAAAAATCGAGGTCTGGATTTTTAGTCCCGACCTCCTCTATTATTAATATTCATTTTATTTTCAAAAGCTTGTCCTAATCAACATAAGTCTCTTCATTTTTATTAAGATAAGCGTATGGTAAACCTATCAGGAATCCTCCACCTATCAAGTTAGCAATGAAGGTAACACTCCAATGACGGAGGATATTTGGAATATCAAAGTTAGCAATTTGGTCAGAAACAATACTGAATTTAATAATACTAAAAGACGAAAAATTGGCTGCAATATGCTCGTTAGATAAGAAATCAAACATAGAAATAGCTGACAAGATAATCCAGAGTTTGGCATTGCTATCCTTGATCAAAACTGAAGAAAGAATAGCAATATTTACAAACATATTTGCCAAAATCCCTTCCAACAAGACCAACTCACTAGGTCGTGCCAACTTCTTAGCTACAATCTTTGGAAGATAACTGTCGTGTGTCAGGTGTGAAACGCCGATGAATTAGCAAAGCACCAACCTACTAACAGAGCACCAACTAAGTTGAAAAAGGCACAATAGAGCAAAATGATAAAGGCTTTTTTCCAATTAATCTTCTTCAAAAATGTTCCAGCTGTCAAGCACATCATATTTGAGGTAACCAACTCGGCGTTCAAGAAAACGATATAGGCAAGTCCCCAAGCAAATACAAAGGGAAATAGGAAATAACCAGCACTTGGAACAATGCTATTGAGTAGATCAGCACCTATGGCCCCAGCAGCTGTACTAAAGGTTAAGAAAGCACCTGCAAACATCGAGCGAATGGCATATTAAAACTTACTTTGGTCAAATAAACTTTCTTTCTTATGGCAATAATAATAATAATCAATTCTTGAAATAAATTCTGAAGAACTCATATAAACTCCTTAAAATATCATTATTAATATTTTAACATGAGATATTTTAAGTGAAAATTAAATTTTGCTTTTTACACTTGAATATTTTTAGTAGCAGCAAAATCTTCAATCTCAACTGGAGTCATCCCAACCAGCTCTGAAACCCACAAGCCGACAATATCTGATAAAACAGAATCGCAGACATATTCATTCTCACCATGACCATATTTACAAGTGAATAGAGGGGTTCTTATCGCTGATTGATAAAAATTGAACGCTAACTCTTGCAGTTTCTCTGGCTGAAATTCGAGTCCCAACTCTTGTGCAAGTCCAGTTCTCACTTTATCCCAATCTTCACCTTTTGACTGATAATTTTCTCGTGCTTTGTCGATAAATCCTTTACAGAATTGTGCCAGCAAATGCATGTTTTGATAGAGCAAACGACAGGAAAAATCTGAGATAGAGCCAGCATGAAGTAAGAAAGTAAGCAGGTCATCAAGGCTTTCTGCTACCCGACCAACTTGGCCTTCACTCCCTATAAAGCCGATACTCTCATCCTCAAGAATTACATATTCTCCCCCACTACCGTCTTGGGCAAAGGCTATGGGCGATAGAGAATAAACTTCATTGTTCTGAGAAAATTCAATCTCTTTCAACTGGTCATAAAATAGAATATCGCATTCTTGCATCAATAAAATTCTTAGTTGTTTATCTTCTCTTATTACTTGTAGTTGATTCATATTAGCTACTCTCCTAGCTTTGACAACTGTCACAACTGTCACAAGTGACAACAATTCAATTTTAGCAATCGACTCTTAATAATAATAATAATAGATTTTAATATGGCACTTCTTGGCCACATTGGCAAGATTTTTCAATAACTCCTCGTTTCTTTTGCTTTTTCCAAAATGAAAAGTAAAAGATTTTCCATCTTTCCTTGTAAAGTACAGATGATACCTGTCCCCATTCATTCTTCTCCCTCGAACGTAATCAATATCAATCTGTCTAATTTCAGCTAGAGGAACAATCCTTTTTCTAAAAAGAATAATCGTGTGAATGTATAATCTTCCCTTTGCAATATGAAAAGGATCCAACATACTCCCACCACTTTTTAAGGATGTCTTAACTCTTTGGAAAAAAAGATAGAAATAAAATAGTGCTAAAAAAATTAACAAAAATCTAATGACCTGATTTTTCCAAAGGACTTCAAAAACTGAAATACGATAACCATACATATTAAAATAATCCCTTTTTTCTTTATTATACCACTTTTGTTGAGAGTCTGGGTCTATAGAAAAATAAGAAAAAGACTGAACAATGTTCAGCCATTTTCAATAATATTTGATGTGATATCTTTATCTGGTCAAATCAAGTCGCTTACCGATTTTTCCTATAAGAATAGCACCAACAATCAAGGAAGCGAATTCTCCGATAGCAGTTGTAAACCAAGTTAAGAAGAAAGGTGCTTCTGCTACGATATTCAATTCAGCAGCAATGGTGATCATTGAAATCGAAAAAAGAATTGAAAAGAAGAAATGATCTTTACGAATCAATCCATTAAAAAGATAGTCTTTGCTGTATTTGCTAAACAGCCATACTCCTAAGCTAAGGAAGACAAGAGTTGATCCTCCACCAACCGCAACATCGATGATTCCAAAACTGAAGAAATTTGCAATCATACATCCAAGAGTAACACCGATGATATACTTAGGATTGTAAAAGGCTAGGAAGTTCATCATTTCAGAAATACGGAACTGATAAGCACCATAACTGATAGCATTAAGGGGTGGTGTGATTGTCAAAACCACATAAATTGCTGCGACAATGGCAATATCTGCCATATCACGGATAGTTAGTTTTTTCATGTTTTCTCCTTTAGCGATTAACCCGCGTAAAATATGCTTGGTGAAAGAAGCTAAGCACCAAGGGTTGAGCAAGTCAACCTTACAAGTATAGCACATTTATGTCCTTTATGCTATACTATTTTTATGAAAACATCCATAAAAAAATTTTTCGACAATGAAATCCTCTCCTACTTATTTTTTGGAGTTGCAACTACTCTTGTATCTATTATTGTTCGTATCACTATTTTTTTCTTTTTCCAACAAGAATTATGGGCGACTGCTCTGGGAAATATAGCTGGAATTTTGTTTGCTTTTTTCACCAATGATACCATTGTTTTTAAGCAAAAACGAAAACATTGGTTCAAGCGTCTGATAAAATTTACGACTGCAAGATTCATAACCTTCCTCTTAGACCTGCTTCTGACCTTTATTTTTGTGACGAGTTGCCCCCATATCATCGGTCAATTCGTAGGTGATAATCTCAATACTATCAATTCAATTGAGACTATTTTTGCACAAGTTACGATCATAGTCCTCAATTACATCTTCAGTAAAGTTTTTGTTTTTAAAAAACAATAAGCATACTTCTTGCATTCTAATGACTATTATACTATAATTAAAGCTGTTAAATTTTGAAAGGAAATTATGAAAATGTTAAAAGATCTTAAAGAATTTTTGCTCCGCGGTAATGTTGTAGACCTTGCTGTCGGTGTGATCATCGCTACTGCTTTTGGTGCTATCGTTACTTCATTTGTTAATGATATCATCACTCCACTTCTATTGAACCCAGCTTTGAAAGCTGCAAAAATCGAACGTATTGCTGAACTTTCATGGAATGGGGTTGCTTACGGTAACTTCTTGAGCGCTGTTATCAACTTCCTTGTAGTCGGTACTGTTCTATTCTTTGTGATTAAAGCAATGGAAAAAGCTCAAAATCTTCGTAAAAAAGAAGAAGTTGCTGAAGAAACACCTGCTGGTCCAACTGAATTGGAAGTTCTTCAAGAAATCAAAGCTCTTCTTGAGAAAAAATAATCATCTAGAGGATTCGTTTCAATACTGAATCCTTTTTTTATTCACCTTTTGCTGAGCCTAGAAAAAACTTGAGTTCAGCTCTCTTTTTTGATATAATAATTAAAGTTTCCACCCTTAGTGTAATGGATATCACGTAAGATTCCGGTTCTTGAGATGGGGGTTCGATTCCCTCAGGGTGGATTGATGAAAAGAAAAAAAGCAACAGTTGACGTTGCTTTTTTTCTGTATTAATCTTGTCTTTGAATATAGATCATTGATACCAACGAAAGAAGAATAACTCCGAGTCCTATGATTAAAAAGGAAACTAATTTCACACTTGGTAAAAATGTCATTACACCTTTCGCAATAGGCATAAAGAGAATTGCCAGTGTAAAAATGGTACTCAATACCCTCCCCAGATAGTCTCCGTCAACCTTGGTCTGTACTTGTGTAAAGAAGTGAATATTAAAAATTGTCATAAATAATTCACAAACTAGGTTCCCAGAGAAAGTTAGAAAATTGGGCAGTGGCAAGCCCATCATGAAAACTCCTACTCCTGTGAGGATTATTAAGAACAAAAGTGTATTCATACTGGATTTAAATTTATTTGCTATCAGTGCTCCAATGATTGAGCCAATTGCACCCATGGTTAAGATAGTTGCATAGGCTCCGTCTACACCATACAGTTTATTTGAAAAAGGGAGCAAAAACTCAAAAGCTGCAAAAAAGAAATTCACACTTGAAGCCACTAACAAGAGAAAGAAAATTTCTTTTTGATGCCTGATATAGTGCAAGCCATCTTTGATATCCGAAAAAATATCTTTCCCGGTAAAACTCTTCTGCTCTTGAACCTTTGGTTCTTCTTTTGGAAGTAAAGCAACTAGAGTAAAAGCAATGAAAAAAGTCAGAGCATCTAGTAAGAGCGTCAGATGAAGACTTGCAAATTGTAAAACAAGGAAAGAAAGCACCGGAGAACTAACACCAACAACCTGCAATACTAACTCTAAGCGAGAGTTATAGGTCACTATCTCGTCCTTTGCTACCACCTCTGTGATAATAGCTTTATTGGCAGGCCGAGAAAAAGCAAATGCAATCGCTTGAACAATATTAGCAAAGATCAAAGCTCCAATCATCCAGTTATCATTTCTGATAAAAGAAATGGCCAGACAGAGAATCCCACAAACCAAGTCTGTTGTCATCAAAATCTTGCGACGGGAAAAACGGTCTGAAATCACGCCTCCAAAGGGATTAGCTAGTATAGCTGTCACCAACTCCGAAATTTGATAAATCCCTAATACCGTCTTTCCTATATTTCCCATTGAGGCCAGCCAAACACTATTTCCATAATCATAGAGCATATTTCCTAGTTTGTTAATAGCTCCACGACTAATCAACTGTACTGCGTATCGATTCATAAAAACTCCTCTCAAATTTTGAAACTATTGTATCAAAACTTGAAGGAGTTTCTCATTTTTCCCTTATTTGGGAAATTAATCTTTTACAAATTTATCGTAATGTTCATGATAGTAAGCTACTTGCTCCGGAAGACCTAGCACATCAAAAATATGCATTGCTTCCTGCATTTGTTTACAACCTTCTTCTTTTTGCCCCTTCTGATAAAGAGCAAATCCCTTAAGAAAGTGGAAAACATTACGCTCATAGAGTTTGATGCTCTTACCTATGATCTTCTCTATATAAACTTCAAAGTAGCTGGCATTTTCAAAAGCAAGATGTTCTAAACAATGCTGGTAACAATTAAGAGCTAAAATCAAGACCAGTTTTCGATGGCGTCCAATTTCTTTGTAGAAATCCTCCCTCTCCATCACTTCTCCACCAAGGCGAGTAACATATTCCACATCATAAAAGCTATAGAGATTGCCAAAGAGTATTAACTCATACATGGTCCATTCATCTGTTTGGAAAAGATAATCTGCCACCTTATCCAGATCACCTTGCTTCATAGTGAAGCTAGCATCTCTTTGACAAATCAGACCTTGTAACAAAATCCAGTTCAGCTCAAAATAGAGGGGATTTGTTGAACTCTTAGCCTTTTCAAGTTGTTCTTCTTGAAGTTTTTGAAAACCTGCAATATCATTTGAGTAGTAAAGTGGAATAATCTGAGCCATCAAGCCGACATGCTCATGATGTTGAAAATTTCTAGTCTTATCCATAAAATTCTCAATCGTCACATGAATATTATCTAATATTTCAAAGAAACGAGATGCAGCCAGATCCGACTCCCCCAATTCAAAGCGGGATAATTGGGAGGTCGAACAGGCCTCTCCTGCAGCTTCTTTTAGAGAGTAATTTTTACTGATTCGAAATTCACGAAAGACTTTTCCAAGATTTTCCATCTTACACCTGCTCCGATAATTCTTCCCACTCTAGCATTGCTTCTTCTTGACGATGGCTAATTTTATCCAGTTCTGCTTGTAATTGCATGAGTTCATCTGCATCATTGGTGGTATGCATTTGTTCAGAGATAGCTTGGGCTTGAGTTTCTAGCTCTTCGATTTCTGTCTCAAGACTTTCAATTTGTCTCATTAACTTACGAAGTTCTTTCTGACTTTCCTTTTGAGCTTGGTAGTCATTAACTGGAGAAACTTCTTTTTCTTGATTAACAACTGCAGCTTCTTCCGCTTGGCTAACTGCTAGCTCTGCTTTTTTATCAACATAATAGTCATAATCACCCAGATAAAGTGTTGATCCATTCTCAGATAATTCCAACACATGAGTGGCTACACGGTTGATAAAATAACGGTCATGGCTGACAAATAGAAGAGTCCCATCAAAATCAATCAGTGCATTTTCCAGAACTTCCTTGCTATCTATGTCTAAGTGATTGGTCGGCTCATCGAGAATCAAGAAGTTGTTGTTTTCCATTGAAAGTTTAGCTAGAAGCAGACGAGCTCGTTCACCACCTGACAGCATCCCAACAGATTTCTTAACATCGTCACCAGAAAAAAGGAAGGCACCTAGGCGATTACGAATTTCTAGTTCAGGAGTCAGCTTGAAATCATTCCAGAGTTCGTCTAAGACTGTATTGCTCGGTGTCAGTTTGCTCTGAGTCTGGTCATAGTAACCAACATCAACATTAGCACCAAAGCGCTTCTCACCCTTGATAAAGGGAATTTGGTCCACAATGGATTTAATAAAGGTTGACTTACCAATACCGTTAGGACCAACAATGGCAATAGCGTTCATCTTACGAAGATCAAGGTTGATGGGTTCTGATAAGATTTCACCATCATAGCCAATGGCAGCATTCTCAACTGTCAAAACGACATTACCAGATACTCTATCAGAATGGAAGGTCATATTAGCTGATTTCTTACCAGCTTCAGGCTTATCCAAGCGCTCCATTTTCTCCAGTTGCTTGCGTCGAGATTGAGCACGTTTGGTTGTCGATGCTCGAACAAGATTTCGATTGACAAAGTCTTCTAAGGCAGCAATTTCCTTCTGTTGCTTTTCGTAGTTTTTGGCTTCAGTTGCGAGCTTCTGCTCCTTCTGCTCCACAAAGCTCGAGTAGTTCCCTACATATCTGTCCAAAGAATGCTTGGTTAAGTCAAGTGTTATGGTTGCAACCTTATCGAGGAAATAACGGTCATGACTGACGATAATCAAGGCACCACTATAATTAACTAAATAGTTTTCTAACCAGGCAATTGTTTCAATGTCTAGGTGGTTAGTCGGCTCATCCAAGACCAAGAGATTAGGTTTTTCAAGAAGCATTTTGGCTAGCGCTAGACGAGTATTTTGACCACCAGAAAGCTCAGAGATTCGCATCTGCCACATAGACTCGTCAAACTTGAATCCATTTAAGATAGAGCGAATATCGGCTTCATAGGTAAATCCTCCAGCCTGACGGAAATTTTCTGATAGGCGATCATAGTCAGACATAAGTTTGTCTAATTCTGCACCAGTTTTTTCCCCCATCTCCAACTCCATCTGGCGAAGTTGTCTTTCAGTCCGACGCAAATCATCAAATACATGTAGCATTTCATCGTAAATAGTATTTTCAGACTCAAAGCGACTATCCTGTGCAAGATAAGAGAGGGAAATATCTTTTTTCTTATTGATTTCACCAGTGGTTGGCTCCTCTTCTCCAACCAATATCTTGAGTAATGTAGACTTTCCTGCACCATTTTTCCCAACGAGGGCAATGCGGTCTCTTTCATCCACTTGTAGGTTTATATTATCAAAAAGAACCTCTCCTGCAAAAGAACGTTCAATTTTATTAGCTTGTAAAATAATCATACAGTTAGTATAGCATGTTTCGGTAAGCCATTCAAGACTTGCGGTGTAGGTATATTTCATAACTTTTTCAGAAACTCATGCTAACGTTTTACTAAAACTTCAAATCGTGGTATAATGTAAGCGATTAAATTATATACTAAAGGAGATTTCCTATGGCTTACCAAGAAAACTACCAAAAATGGGTTGATTTCGCAGAACTTCCAGACTACCTTCGTCAAGATTTGGAAAAAATGGACGAGAAAACTAAAGAAGACGCATTCTATACCAATCTTGAGTTTGGTACTGCAGGTATGCGTGGATTGATTGGTGCTGGAACTAATCGCATTAATATCTACGTTGTTCGTCAAGCAACTGAAGGTTTGGCTCGTTTGATTGAGTCAAAAGGTGGAAACGAAAAAGAACGTGGTGTGGCCATCGCTTATGATAGCCGTCACTTCTCTCCAGAATTTGCCTTTGAATCTGCAGCAGTTCTTGCTAAACACGGTATTAAATCTTATGTTTTTGAAAGTCTCCGTCCAACACCAGAGCTTTCATTTGCTGTTCGTCACCTCAACTGCTTCGCAGGTATCATGATTACTGCTAGCCACAACCCTGCTCCATTTAATGGTTACAAGGTTTACGGAGAAGACGGTGGTCAAATGCCTCCACACGATGCTGATGCTTTGACAACTTACATCCGTGCTATCGAAAATCCATTTGCTGTTGAAGTTGCTGATGTAGAAGCTGAAAAAGCTTCTGGCTTGATTGAAGTTATTGGCGAAGCAGTCGATACCGAATACCTCAAAGAAGTTAAAGATGTTAACATCAACCCAGCTTTGATTGAAGAGTTTGGTAAGGACATGAAGATTGTCTACACTCCTCTTCACGGTACTGGTGAAATGTTGACTCGTCGTGCTCTTGCTCAAGCAGGATTTGACTCTGTTCAAGTCGTTGAAGCTCAAGCAACTCCAGACCCAGACTTCTCAACTGTTAAATCTCCAAACCCAGAAAACCAAGCAGCCTTTGCTCTTGCAGAAGAACTTGGTCGCCAAGTAGGAGCTGATGTTCTTGTTGCAACTGACCCTGACGCTGACCGTGTTGGTGTTGAAGTCCTTCAAAAAGACGGAAGCTACCTTAACCTTTCAGGTAACCAAATCGGTGCCATCATGGCTAAGTACATCTTGGAAGCTCACAAAAATGCTGGAACACTTCCTGAAAATGCAGCCCTTTGCAAATCTATCGTATCAACTGACTTGGTAACTAAGATTGCTGAAAGCTACGGCGCAACTATGTTCAACGTCTTGACTGGTTTCAAATTTATCGCTGAAAAAATCCAAGAATTCGAAGAAAAACACAATCACACTTACATGATGGGATTTGAAGAAAGCTTCGGTTACTTGATTAAACCATTCGTGCGTGATAAAGATGCTATCCAAGCTGTTCTTGTCGTTGCTGAACTTGCTGCCTACTACCGTTCTCGTGGTTTAACACTTGCTGACGGTATCGAGGAAATCTACAAAGAGTATGGCTACTATGCTGAAAAGACAATCTCTGTTACTCTTTCTGGTGTTGACGGTGCTGAACAAATCAAAGCAATTATGACTAAATTCCGCAACAATGCACCAAAAGAATGGAATGCAACAGCTATCACTGTCGTAGAAGACTTTAAAGCACAAACATCTACTGCCGCTGATGGTACTGTAACAGCCTTAACTACACCTCCAAGTGATGTATTGAAATACACACTTGCTGATGGATCATGGATTGCAGTTCGCCCTTCAGGTACTGAACCAAAAATCAAGTTCTACATTGCAGTTGTTGGTGAAAGCAACGAAGATTCACAAGCTAAGATTGCTAACATCGAAGCTGAAATCAATGCCTTTGTAAAATAAAGTCTAAAAGAGGCTGGGACAAAAAGATTTTGATTTTAGGAATTCTTTATTATAAATTGTTAAAATCGATAGATTAGACAAAAAAGCGAACAAGACAGTATTCTGAGTGTCAGATAACTTGTTTTGTTCGCTTTTTATATTTAAGGTTAGACTTTTGTCCCAGACTCTTTTTCGTATCAAATCTCTGCAATTTTATAGACTTTATGGCATACTAGACGTATCAATGAAAGCGAGGTAATCTCATGGAACAATTTTTAGAAAACATCAAAGATCTTGAAGTTACAACTGTAGCACGTGCTCAAGAAGCACTTGACAAGCAAGAAACAGCAACTTTCTTCATCGGACGCAAAACTTGTCCTTACTGCCGTAAATTTGCTGGTACATTGGCTGGTGTGGTAGCTGAAACCAAAGCGCACATCTACTTCATCAATAGCGAAGAACCAAGCCAACTTGAAGCTTTACAAGACTTCCGCTCACGCTATGAAATCCCTACTGTACCAGGATTCGTCCATGTATCAAACGGTCAAATCCAAGTCCGTTGCAACTCTTCAATGTCAGCTCAAGAAATCAAAGAATTTGCTGGCTTGTAAAATAGTCTATAAAAAAGAAGGCTTGTGACTTCTTCAGATTGAAGACAAAGTCCTTAGAAATCAAGTTTCTAAGGGCTTTTCTTTGTGCAAAGTCGTATAATAGAGGTAAGAAGAGTTGTGAGGTGTTCCCTATGTTTCACAAAGAAAAACCTGATTATAATCGTCGCCAATATGGTTTCTATACAATAGACGAATCGGTCCCAGAAGATCACTTTCTTCGACAAGTAGATTCAAAGGTTGATTTTGGCTTTGTTTATGATTTGGTAGAAGATACCTATAGTCCAGATAATGGTCGTCCTAGTCTTGATCCCGTCATGTTAGTCAAAATTCCTTTGATCAAATGTTTTTATGGCATTCGTTCCATGCGCCAAACCATGAAAGAGATTGAAGTAAACGTGGCCTATCGCTGGTTTCTTGGACTAACTTTAGATGATAAGGTTCCTCATTTTATACCTATGGAAAGAATTACAGCCGTCGTTTTCAAGATAAAGAACTCATTTCTGAGATTTTTTCCCAAGCTCTCAACCAAGCTTTGTATGCTGGCTTAATGGATCCTTCTGAACTATTTGTGGATGGTACCCATATCAAAGCGGCAGCTAATAGTCACAAGTACCGTAAGGAAATGGTAGACCAACAAGCTAAATTTATGAGTGAACAATTGGCAGTTGAGATTTATCTAGATAGGAAAAAACACGAAAAATAGTCCTTAAAGCCCGCAAAAGAAAGTGAGAATAAGGAAAAGAAAATCTCAACGACAGATCCCGAGTGTGGTTGGTTCCATAAGGGCGAACACAAGGAAGTATTTGCCTATTCTGCTCAAGTTGCTTGTGATAAGCATGGTTGGGCCTTGGCTTATACGGTTGAGGCAGGAAATGTTCATGATAGTCAGGCTTTCCAAACATTGGAAGCCATCATTGATAAGCTTCAAGAAGTTATTCTAGGACTGTAAAAAAGCGTTTTAATCCACTGTCAGCAGACAATGGACGAGGTTGCTTTTTGAAAATAATTGAGTATTACCAATGGGTATAGCTTGGAATTTATGACTGGTATAGAAGATACTGTTCTCCCTTGCCCCAAAACTACAAAAAAAGCCTATTGACCAAGCTAGAAAGCTTGATACAATAGGCTTTTTCTAAATTCATTATTTAACAGCGTCTTTAAGAGCTTTACCAGCTTTGAATGCTGGAACTTTTGAAGCTGCGATAGTGATTTCTTTACCAGTTTGTGGGTTGCGACCTTTACGTGCTGCACGCTCACGAACTTCGAAATTACCAAAACCGATCAATTGAACTTTTTCACCAGCTGCAAGGTAATCAGCTACTGCTGCAAATACAGCATCAACTGCTGCTGCTGAGTCTTTCTTTGTCAATTCTGTAGCTTCTGCTACTTTAGCGATCAAATCTTGTTTGTTTGCCATGTTAATAATTCCTCCAAATATTTTCTAATTAACAATTACAATCATATCCTAAATTCTCTTGTAGGTCAAGTCAAAAACGCTATTTCTTGCTATTTTCTTTATTTTTTTAGGACTCATATCTGACTAAAATAGCCCAAGCATTTTCACCCGTATGGGTCTGAATAATCGAACCTGTTTCAAGTACAGAGATTGGTTTTTCAACGAATGGTTGCAGGATTTCTTTCATCTCTTCTGCCCAGTCTCTAGTTCCAGAATAGGAGATACCAATTTCGGCAACAGAACGTTCTGACAATTTTGAAACTAGCTCATCCAACCATTTCTTAAAGGTTTTTGCTCCACGTCCTTTCACGATTGGTTGCAATTCATCATCTTTCATCTGCATGACTACGCGAATATTTAATAGAGAGCTTAAAAGACCTGTCACTCGGCCAATACGGCCACCTTTAACAAGGTTTTCCAAGGTAGAAACACCAATATAGAGCTCTGTGTTCTTCTTCACTTCTTCAACATGAGCCACAATTGTCTCAATGTCTTGTCCTTCTTGAGCTAACTTAGCTGCTTCAACCACTTGAAATTTTAGGGCTTGATCAGTAAAGGAACTATCCAATACGGTCACATTAGCCGTTGACAAACTTGCACCTTGACGAGCTGCTTCGACAGTTCCTGATAAAGCATGAGACATATGAATGGCTAAAATTTGACTACCGTCTTTACTCAACTCATCAAAAATCTCAGCAAAGAGTCCAACAGGAGGTTGACTTGTTTTAGGCAGATTTTTACTCTCTTTCATCAAGCGAAGAAATTCCCCTTCTTCAAGATCAGCATCCGAATAAAGAACACTATCAACCATTACAGAGAGCGGAACGACGGTAATATTTAATTCTTTGACCACTTCTGGTTCAATGGTAACAGAAGAATCTGTTACGATTTTTACTTGTGTCATAATTCAAATCTTTCTATATTTCACTTTTTGAGTGAGTTTTTTCAATTTAACTATAACAATTATATCAAAAAAAAGCTAAAAATTCATACTGTATCTATTCATTTTTATAATGGAATTTATAGATTTTTAAATCTTTCATTTTATAAAAATAGTCTCCTGCTAAGACGACTATTTTGGTATCATCATAAACGTTCATACAAATCTTGCATCTGTATGTCATCAGGAACCAACTTGAGATAGTGTTGGATCTGTTCTTTTGCTTCTTCAAACCTTCCAAGTTCGCGTAATAGATGAATATATTGCTCTAAAAACTCAGGATTTTCCTTGAGTTCTGAAACCAATGCCTGATAAGATTCATAGGCAACATCCAAATTTTCAGTTTCTTGGTAACTCCGTGCAATCATCCACTTAGTCAAGAGATTTTCTGGCTCATATACTTCTAAGGCTAGAATATCCTCATACCGTTCTTGCTCCTGATACATGGTTGCTAGTCGCAAGAGGATTTCTTCTTGGTCTTCCGCATCTTCTTGAGCTTGAAGAAGATAAGTTTCCGCCTGCTCAGGTTGATGCAATTCGTAAGATAATTGTGAAGCAAGGAGTAGTAAACGTGTTTCGAATGGATTTTTTTCCAAACCTTGTTGAGCTATCAGTAAGGCTTGCTCAGTCTGGTGTTCCTTATGTAGAGCCTGACTATAACCATACTCATACCCTTCAAAATCTGGAGAAATAGTATCCAGCTGTTTAAAATATAAAACTGCCTTTTGATATTCCTCTTGATCAAAGTAAAGACTTGCTAATTCAAATGCAGTCTGATCTTCATAATCTAACTCTAAAGCTTTTTCTAAAAACTCTATGGCTGATTCAAACTTTCCAAGTCGAGCATAGGCAGTTCCAATTCGTTGATAGGTCGAAATCCCTGTTTGCTCATATATTTCACGATTATCCAGTTGAGCATAGCCCTTAATCGCTTCTAAATCATTTCCAAGTTCACTATCTAACTCTGCTAGCCCAAAAATCAATAAAGGATCATCAGAGTAATTAAGAGCTTCTAATAGCTTGTCGCGAGCTACATCCGTCAATCCTTCCATTTGATAGAAATCAGCCTTTAAAACAAGAGCAGATACATAAGAATCGCTATTGGGTTGAATTTCTTCTAGATAGGCAAAAGCTTCTTCGATTTGTCCGTCTTCACTTGCTATACTAGCTAGATTGAGATTTACTTCTGGAAATATTGGAGCTAGTTTTTCATAGATTTGACGAGATTGTGGATAAAAACCGATACCCTCTAGATAATAAGCCAGTTCCAGAAGAAGATCATCAGAGTCTTCTACCAATGCTTTTTGAAAATAGTGATCAGCTCTTGTTAAATCTTGCTGATCCAAAGCTTCAAGCATTTCTTGACTATTGCTCACCTTCAACCTCCTCTTCTAACTCATACAGACCACTAACTTTTTTATACCATTCAAAAATAGCTGAAATAACAACTTTGGCTGAAGCATAAACAGGAATTCCTAATAGGACTCCCCAAACACCAAACATAGAACCAGACGTCAACAAAACAAATAGAATAGTGATTGGATGGATGTTTAGCTGACTACCTAAAATCAATGGAGACACAAAACGACCTTCAATTGTCTGCTCTACGATAAAAACGATAATAACTTTCAAGAGCATAACTGGTCCAGCAATTAACCCTAAGACCAGAGCTGGTATCATAGCAAGGAAACTTCCAAGATAAGGGATAAGATTTAAGACCCCAGCAGTAATACCAAGAGTCACCGCATATCTCAAACCAATAATTTTAAAGAAGATGATAAACATAATTGCCACGATAATAGCAACAGTAATTTGTCCTCTAACATAGTTAGAAAGTTGTTGGTTCACATCCGTTAGAACCTTACCTACTGGTTCTCTCAATTTATTTGGTAAGAATTGAGTGATATGATCTCTCAAACCTTTTCCATCTCTAAGGAGATAAAAGAGCATAAAGGGCATGATAATTAGAGCGACAATGACTTGTGACGTTCCACTAATAAGAGCACTCACCCAGTTCACAGCTTTTGATGAAATATTACTTGCCCAAGCAGTTGCTTGTGTTGAAAACTGAGCCAGAACCTGTTCTAGTTGAGGTCTAAAGTCATCTGGTAAACGTTTGGTTACAAGATCATCAATAACTCTGTCCGCATCTTCGAGATAATTTGGTACATTTTGCGCAAAAATAACTACTTGACGTTGAAGATTTGGAATCGCGACAGCCAGACCAATAATCAGAAGTATAGCAATAATGACAAAAATAATACTAATGGCTAAGACACGATTTATCTTGTACTTCTCCATCAAATCCACCAGTGGGTTTAATAGATAAAAAAGCAATCCTGATAAAATAACAGGTAACATGACCACTGATAAAAAATCAACGACAGGGATAAATAAAAAACTAATCTTACTTAAAATAAAAATATTGAGACCTAGTAACAAGGCTACCAAAAAAACTGTAACAGCCTTATTATCTAAAAACCATTTAAAAAACCAAGATAAATTAAAATGTTTCTCTTTTTGTTCCATATCTACTTCCTTTCCTTTGTCCTTTCATTATACCATTTTTATAGGGAATAAACTGTTTTTAAAGTGTTGAGGTGACGATTGAGAACTTTAACAAAGCGAACTTGCATTTTACTAATTTTATACTTAGATGTTTCATACTTTTTTCACTATTTTCTTCAGGTCTCCTAATTTATGATATAATAGAAACATCTTTATTTAGAGGTATAGCTATGATTGAAACAATTTATTTCGGAACTTACACACGTCGTTTATCCCAAGGGATTTATCAAGCTGATTTTGATACAGAAACTGGGCAACTATCCAATCTTAAACTATTTGCTGCTGAGCCAAGTCCAACCTATCTTGCATTTGATCAAGACCAACATTTATACACTGTTGGAAGCCATGATGGCAAAGGTGGTATCGCAGCATACAAGACTGATGGTAGCCTCCTTAATCACGTAGTTGAAGAAGGTGCTCCTCACTGTTATGTTGCAGTTGATGAGAAACGTAGCCTAGTTTATGGTGCAAATTACCACAAAGGCCAAATTCTGGTATACAAACGTAAAGAAGATGGTAGTCTAGAATTGGCTGATACAGTTCAGCATAGCGGTCATGGTCCTCATGAAAATCAAGCTTCTCCACATGTACACTTTACAGATTTAACACCAGATCAGTATTTAGTCACTTGCGACTTAGGTACTGATGAGGTTACTACTTATGATGTCAATCCAGAAGGAAAACTAAATAAACTAACTACCTACAATTGTAGTCCTGGTGCTGGGGCACGTCACCTTGTTTTTCACAACCACTACAAGATTGCTTATCTCATCTGTGAACTCAATAGTACAATTGAAGTATTGATTTATGATGGTGTTGGTGCATTTGAAAAAATGCAAGTTATTTCTACTCTTCCTGAAGGATTTAATGACTTTAATGGAACTGCTGCTATTCGTCTCTCACAAGATGGAAAATACCTGTACGCATCAAACCGTGGTCATGATTCTATTGTAGTTTACACTATTCTAGCTGATGGTAGTTTAGAATTGTTGGAATTCGTTCCTACAAACGGGAAAACTCCTCGAGACTTTATCCTCTCACCAGACCAAGAATTCCTCATCGCCGTTCACCAGGATTCTGATAATGCAACTGTCTTTAAACGTAATCCAGAGACTGGTCGTCTTGCAGAACTTTCCAATGATTTCCACGTTCCCGAAGCGGTTTGCGTCACATTTTAAACATAAAAAATGAACTTGATTCTCAAATCAAGTTCATTTTTTTATAATTTATTTCCGACATTGATTCGGTTAATAGCACGTTGTAATGCAATCTTAGCACGACGCTCTTGGTCAATCAAGTGTTTGTCTTGCGCTTCTTCGATTTCACGTTCTGCACGAAGTTTGGCACGTTCTGCACGGCTAATATCGATATCACGAGCACGCTCAGCTGAGTCTGCAATAATGGTAATGACATCATTAGCAATCTCGATGATTCCTCCGTTCACTGCTATCCAGTTGACATGAGAATCATCATCAATACGTTTGACTTTAACTTCATCAACTGCTAATACCGCAATCATATTTTGATGTCGTGGCAAGATCCCCATCTCACCATCCAGAGTTCGAACCGATACAAAGCTGGCATGGTGATCATAGACGAGACCATCTGGTGTCACGATCTGGACAGTTAACTGAGCCATAGATCACCTCTTAAAATCCCATTTTTTCAGCCTTAGCGATAACATCTTCGATTGAACCTACTCCACGGAAGGCGTCTTCTGGGAGATGATCGTGTTTTCCGTCAAGAATTTCCTTAAATCCACGAACTGTTTCCGCTACTGGAACATAAGAACCTGGTTGACCAGTAAATTGTTCCGCAACGTTGAAGTTTTGTGAAAGGAAGAACTGAATACGACGGGCACGAGCAACCAAAGTTTTTTCTTCATCAGAAAGTTCATCCATACCAAGGATGGCGATGATATCTTGCAACTCATGGTAACGTTGAAGAACACGTTTAACCTCAGCAGCAACTGCGTAGTGTTCTTCTCCAACGATTTCAGGTGCCAAGGCACGTGAACTTGAAGCAAGTGGGTCAACGGCTGGGTAAATACCCAATTGAACCAATTTACGTTCCAAGTTGGTAGTAGAATCCAAGTGAGCGAAGGCTGTTGCCGGCGCTGGATCAGTATAGTCATCCGCTGGCACGTAGATAGCCTGGATAGAGGTTACAGAACCTTTCTTAGTTGAAGTGATACGTTCTTGCAATTGACCCATTTCTGTTGCGAGGGTTGGTTGGTAACCAACGGCTGATGGCATACGACCCAAAAGGGCAGATACTTCTGAACCAGCTTGTGTGAAACGGAAAATGTTGTCAATGAAGAGAAGAACGTCTTGGCCTTCTACATCACGGAAGTATTCAGCGATTGTCAAACCAGTAAGGGCAACACGCATACGTGCTCCTGGTGGTTCATTCATCTGACCAAATACCATGGCTGTTTTTTCGATAACTCCTGATTCTTTCATTTCCCAGTAGAGGTCGTTCCCTTCACGAGTACGTTCCCCAACACCAGTAAATACTGAGATACCACCGTGTTCTTGGGCAATATTGTGAATCAATTCTTGGATCAAGACAGTTTTACCAACTCCGGCACCACCGAAGAGTCCGACTTTACCACCTTTAAGATAAGGGGCAAGAAGGTCGATAACCTTAATCCCTGTCTCGAGGATTTCTGAAGAGGTAGACAACTCATCAAAAGTAGGTGCTTTTTTATGAATTGGCTGGCGCTCTGCGTCTTCTCCGAAAGGAGCTTCCAAGTCAATGGTATCTCCCAAAACGTTGAAGACACGTCCCAAGGTTTCTTTACCTACTGGTACAGAGATTGGACGACCTGTGTCCAATACTTCCATTCCACGAGTCAAACCATCTGTTGATTCCATGGCGATGGTACGAATCATACCATCCCCCAACTCTAAGGCTACTTCAAGGACGATTTTTGTTTTCTTTTCGTCATTTTTGTAGACGACAAGTGCATTGTTAATCTCAGGAAGTTTTTCCCCTGCTGCAAACAAAACGTCTACAACGGGTCCGATAACCTGAGCAATTTTACCTGAACTCATCTCCTTCTCCTATTCTATATAAGATACTGTCGGTTCCTAGTTTTGCTAGGTCCTAAGTTCATTGATATGAGCAGGATGGCTTTATTCTAAAGCGCTAGCTCCTGCCACGATTTCTGTGATTTCTTGTGTAATCGCCGCCTGTCTGGCACGGTTATACTGGATTGTCAAATCATTAATCACTTTTTTAGCATTATCAGTCGCTGTTTGCATGGCTGTCATACCAGCAGCATTTTCAGCTGTCTTGGCATCAATAATAGCACCATAAATCATACTTTCTGCAAACTGTGGTAACAATTGATCCAAGATTTCTTCACGACTTGTTTCAAGGTCAAAGGTCAAGCTATAGTTATCATCTGCTTCATTTGGATCCAAGTCCACGATTGGAAGCATCTGTTCTACACGCATTTGACTTGTCAATGTATTCACGTGGTGGTTGTAGCAAACATAGAGCTCATCAAAAAGTTCGTTTTGATACATTTCAATTGTTTTTGTGATAATCTTACGAACTTCATCAAAGCTTGGTTGGCTTGCAAGTCCACGCAATTCATAGATTGGTTGAATACCACGTGATTTGAAGAAATCGGCTCCCATACCACCAATACAGATAACTTCAAAATCATCACCTGAAGGATGGTATTCTTGCTGAAGTTCCATGACTGCTTTCAAGATAGAAGAATTATATCCTCCAACAAGACCACGGTCAGATGTAATGACGATATAGCCTGTTTTCTTGACAGGGCGACTAATCAACATAGGGTTTGTTGATCCGGCGGCACCATCACCATGAAGGATATCTGTAACCAGTTTACGTACTTTTTGTGCATAAACTTGGAAGTTACGAGCTGCTTCTTCAGAACGACCTAACTTAGCTGCAGAAACCATCTGCATCGCGTTAGTAATTTGACTAGTATTTTTTGTTGAGGCGATTTTTGTTTTAATATCATTTAGAGATACTGCCATCTGACACCTCTATTCTTATTGGAAGCTTGATTGATTGAGAAACTCAGTAATCGCAGCATCCAAGACTGCTTCATCTGGCAAGTCTTTTGTTTCACGAATGGTTTCCAAAATTTCAGGATGTTGAGCATCAAAGAACATATGGAACTCTTCTTCGAAACGAACGATATCGTCTACAGGAATTGTATCCAAGAAACCATGTGTTAAAGCATAGAGAATAGTAACTTGTTTCTCAACAGGTAATGGTTTGTGAACAGGTTGTTTCAATACTTCTACAGTACGACGACCACGGTTCAATTTAGCCTGAGTAGCCGCATCCAAGTCAGAACCAAATTTAGTGAAGGCTTCCAACTCACGGTATGAAGCAAGGTCGATACGGAGTGTACCAGCAACTTTCTTCATGGCCTTAATCTGTGCAGAACCACCAACACGAGATACAGAAGAACCCGCATCAATAGCCGGACGGATACCCGCATTAAAGAGTCCATCGCCAAGGAAGATTTGTCCATCCGTAATAGAGATTACGTTTGTGGCGATGTAGGCTGAGATATCTCCTGCTTGTGTTTCAATAAATGGAAGAGCTGTAATAGATCCACCACCAAGTTCGTCAGAAACTTTAGCAGAACGCTCAAGTAGACGACTGTGAAGATAGAAGACATCCCCTGGGAAGGCTTCACGACCTGGTGGACGACGGAGCAAGAGAGAAAGTTCACGATAAGCTACCGCTTGTTTAGATAAGTCATCATAAACAATCAATACGTGCTTACCTTGGTACATAAATTCTTCCGCCATAGCAACCCCTGCATAAGGTGCAAGGAAAAGCAATGGTGAAGGTTGTGAAGCTGACGCTGTCACGACGATTGTGTAATCCAAGGCTCCGTACTGACGAAGTGTTTCTACTTGTGTACGAACTGTTGATTCTTTTTGACCAATCGCTACATAGATACAAATCATATCTTGACCTTTTTGGTTCAAGATTGCATCGATAGCGATGGTAGTTTTCCCTGTTTGACGGTCACCGATAATCAACTCACGTTGTCCACGACCGATTGGAACAAGGGCATCAATAGCTTTCAAACCAGTTTGCAATGGTTGTGATACTGATTTACGTTGCATAACCCCAGGAGCTGGCGCTTCAACTGGACGAGTTTTGTTTGTGTCGATTGGACCAAGTCCGTCTACAGGACGACCAAGTGGATCCACAACACGACCAATCAAGCTATCACCAACTGGAACTTCCATGATTTTTCCTGTACGACGAATGGTGTCGCCTTCGCGGATATCTGTAAAGTCTCCAAGGATGATGATACCAACATCTGTTGATTCTAAGTTTTGCGCCATACCATAAGAGCCGTTTTCAAAAATCAACAACTCTCCACTCATGGCATTTTCAAGGCCATGAGCACGCGCAATTCCGTCCCCGATGTATGTTACAACACCAGTTTCAGTCACATCAAAATTGGGTTTGAAATTTTCAATTTGTTGCTTAATTAAAGCGCTGATTTCTTGTGCGTTAATTGCCAAAAGAACACCACTTTCTATTTCAAATTTTCCTTAACAACTTTAAGTTGTTGTTTAATACTAACATCAATTGTCTTGTGATTGGCGATAATAACAAAACCACCGATTAAACTATCGTCGATTTCTTCTTTAATGCTGCGCACTTTTAAAGACATCTTTTTCTCGATAATTGGAAGCAAACGTTCTTTTTGTTCATCCGTTAGAGGATGAGCAGACATAATCGTTACTTCAAAACGATTCGTTTCTCTCTCAAGACGGTTTAAACAATCTACAATCACATCATAAAAAAGATATGAGCGATGATTGTACAACAGAACTTGAATGAAGTTTTGTAATAATGGCGATGCTGAATCTTGGAAGAAACTTACTGTTTTTTCCTTGTCAGACTCATCAACATCTACCTGAGCCAAAAAAGAAGGTAAGTCTGTTTCTTCAGCGACTTGCTTAATCTGGGTCAAGTCTGAGAAGATAGAATCTTCTTCTCCTTTTTCAATCACCAATTGGACAAAAGGCATGCTGTATTTTTCAATTACCTTTACTGTCTTTTTGTCCATTAAGCTTCTCCTAGCTGATCAATATACTGATCAATGAGTTCTTTATGGGCATGACCGTCAAGGTTTTGTGAGATGATTTTTCCAGCTAGACTAACTGTCAAATCTGCTACCTCACCTTTAACGCTTTGTAAAGCCTCAGCTTTGTTTTGCGCAATTTCTTGGTTAGCTTTTTCCTTCAAGCGACCAGCTTCTAGCTTAGCTTCAGCTAGAATATCTGATTTGCTCTTTTCAGCTGTCTCCTTGGCATTCTCGATGATTGTTTTAGCTTCACTACGGCTACCTGCTAATTCATCTTCACGCTTTTGCGCAAGAGTTTCTGCTTTTTGACGAGCTTGTTCAGCACCATCAATATCAGCAGCAATCTTTTCAGCGCGTTCTTCGAAGACACTTGTCAAGTTTGACCATGCGTATTTTTTGACTAAGACGATCAAAAGGATAAAAGAGCCAGCAATTAAAATAAAGTTACCAATCAATTCACCTACTGTTACGTGCATCATTTACTCCTTTCTACTCTTCATCATTAATTTTATTTCCTAGATACATAGAAGACAAGACTGTGAATACATAGGCCTGAACACAGGAAATAAACACAGAAAATGCCGTCCAGACAAGATTGGTAACAAATGCGACTGGATACCAATAAAGTGCCTGATGAGAGAGAGTAATAAGCAAGCTTGCCATCACTTCTCCGGCAAAGATATTCCCGAACACCCGCAAGGCAAGTGATAGGAAATTCGTGACTTCTTCAAGGAGATTCATCGGTGTCATGAAACCTGGGGTTACAAAACCTTTTAGATATTTTTTAACACCGCGACGACGAATTCCTTCAATATGGGTCATCAGGATAATTCCAAATGACAAGGCCAAGTCAAACTGGAGATTTGCTGTTGGCGATGTCCAAAGGTTTGTCCCATCTGTAGTTTGAAGTTTCGCCATCAAACCAAGATTATTTGCGATAACCATAAAAAGAAATAAACACAAGTAAAAGAGTGAGTAATCTTTCATGTACCGTGAACCTACGTTAGGTTCTGTAAATCCGACTACAAAGTCATAGAGATACTCGAGTACATTTTGCTTTCCTTTGGGTTTCACAGTCATATTACGACTTGCCCAATAGATAAAGCCAAAAATAAGTGCCACAGACAACAAAGTCAATGCTGTCAAGGTTAAATCAAAGGTAACAGGACCAATATTGATGGTTGGATTGATACTTTCTTCCATCTAGAATCCTCCCTTTTCCATTTTATACTTCTCTTTATTTGATGATAAATGAAAATACGAGAGTTACAAAGAATGTTCCTTCGATAAAGGCAATCCCCATGATCATCAAACTACGCAATTGAGGGATGATATCTGGTTGGCGTGCTGCAGATTTGAACAAACCGTTCATCAAAAATCCTTCTGCAAGAGATACACCCATACAGGCAAGACATAGACCGAAAAATGTTAAATTCATGACGAATTCTCCTTTTTTAAATTAAATTTACTTCACTAGTTTAGTCCTAAAATTTGATTTTGTCAACTTTTTACTAGCATTGAAAGCGTTTCTAATCATTTATTTCTATTTTTACGATTTTCAAGACAATTATATAGAAAATTTTAATGTCTTTTCATATTATTTTTCTTATCTTTCCTATTTTTCTGAAAAGAAAAATCCAAGTTTCAAAACCTGGATTTATCGTTCTTTATTTGAAATACATTGAATGATGACTCTGGCAAGCAGGATTAAAGAGTGCTGCACAATAAGGACAGCTCCCCTTTTCTCTATACTCCTCATAAGTTAGGGTCTTCTTACAGGAACCACATAAGATAGGTCTGTCCTGTTTTAGATTCAAAGGGTAAGGAGAAAATGTGTGCGACTCTAGTTCATTGTGACACTGATAACAGGCATGGTATTTCTTACACTGATAACACTGGAGCGCTACGATATCTTTGTCACTATGGTAATGAACACATCTGCTTTCACCATCTACTAGTAAGCCCTGAGCTTGAACCATGATTTTTCCTTATCTAGGCACGAACTGTGACGCTGGTTCCATCTTCTTTGTAAAGATTAATCAAACCTTCTTTCAAAGCACGGACCATATCACCAGCTTGTACTGGTTGAGGAACCTTGATGGTTAAAAGTTCCATTGGATTTGGTGCACGGTCAATTTTATTACCTTTAGCATCATGAAGGTCTTCTATAAAAGTTTCAAAATGGCGGAAACCTGGGCCATAAAACTCAACTTGGTCACCTTCGTTGATAACGTTACGTTGGCGAATAGTTGCTGTTTGAGTTGCAGCATCATAAGCTACTACTTCAGCAACAAACTTGTATTCTGGAATCTTACGACGAGCACCGAACAGTTGTTCATTTTCAGATGGTGTACCATAGTAGAAACCTGTAGCCAATTCACGTTGGGCTACCTTCCACATTTCATCAATCAAGTCTTGCTTGATAGCTTCAAACTTTTCAGGGCTCTCAAGGTAGGCATCAACAGCAGCCTTGTAGCAGTTTGTAACTGTTGAAACATAGTGGATTGATTTCATACGTCCTTCAATCTTAAGGCTGTCTACACCATTTTCAATCATATCTGGAATATGATCAATCATAGACATATCAACCGCAGACATAGAGAACTCTTCAGGAATTTCTCCTTTAAGGCTCTTACGTTCTTTACCAAATGGCATATCGTAAAGATCGTATTTCCAACGACAAGATTGTGAACATCCACCACGGTTGGCATCACGCATACTCATATGGTTAGAGAGCGTACAACGACCAGAGTAGGAAATACACATAGCTCCATGTACGAAGGCTTCAATCTCTACGTCTGTACGTTTGCGAATTTCTGCCAATTCTTCCATAGAAACCTCACGCGCCAAAACGACACGAGTCAAACCAAGTTCTTTCCAGAATTCAAGAGTTTCATAGTTGGTTGCACTAGCTTGTGTTGAAAGGTGGATTTCAAGTCCTGGTGCTTCTGTTGCAGCAATCATGATCAAGGCTGGATCAGAAACGATAACCGCTGCAATTCCGATATCACGCAATTTACGGAACCATTCGCCGGCACCTTCTTCATTTCCCTCGTGCATAACCATATTGGCAGCCACATATACCTTGGCTCCATACTTAGCCGCGAACTGTACGCCTTCTTCCATTTGTTCGAAAGTGAAGTTACCAGCACGGCTACGAAGACCATAGGCCTGACCACCGATAAAGACAGCATCTGCTCCGTATTGAACAGCTACTTTAAGTTTTTCTAGTGTTCCTGCAGGTGATAGAACCTCAGGACGTTTCAAAGTTTTTGTCATTTTTTCTCCTATTTGCAATATAAAAGTTTGACACCAATCTTAACTATTTTATAGTAAACGGGGTTCAAAATCAAGCCTTGAATGATTGTTTAGACAATTTTAATTTTTAGATTTCTCTGAAAACGTTATTGAACAGTTTCAACATTCCAAGTAGTCCATCCCTTGAAACGAATGGCGCCCTTTTTGTCAGTTTTTAATACCAAATTCTCAAGTTCTTTATCTTCTTGGTTATTCTCCCCATTTTTAACTTTAAATGATTTTTTCTTGTCTATTGAAATAACAGTGATTTTAGGGTGTACAGTTTTGAAGATTTCGATATCTGTTTTTTTATTTGATACTTGCTGATGAGTTATCACTACATCTGCTTGCAGCCTTGGATAATAGCTCGTTAAAAACTTCTCCTCTATATTTCCAGTAACTAGAAAGGTTTGGTTTAGTAACTTTCCATACATTGTAATTGAATCATTTTTATCCTTATTTTGAGTTGCGATTACTTCCAAACTACTTCCAAAAATAGGTAACTGCTGTCCAGTTTTGATGACAACTACCTTGACTTTGCTTTCCTTCAGCTTATCCATAAATTCTCTCTTAGATAAAGTTTCTTCAGTTACTAGAATCTCTCCAAGATCGAAGGCTTTACTGATTTCTAACACATGATCTAACTGCTTAGTATCACTAGTCGTTAGAACCAGCTGATCAATCTTTGCCACTCCTCTACTTTTCAGATAGGGAATTAAACTCCGTTTGGCAACGCTCGTGGTGACTTTCTCCTGCCAGGCTTCTTTCTTTTCAACTGCTAGTTTTTCACCAACATCCAGTAGTATGGTCTTTCCTGTCATGTCTCTTAGAAAAATGCTTCGCCCCTGCTCCATATCTAAGACCGTTAGTTCATTTTCCAGTGGATGTTTGGTAACTAAAAAGAACGAGATGGCAACTATGCCAAGCATAGATATTTTTTTCAAATTCTTTCTATAATCATAAATCAGCGCCAAAGAAATTAAAAGAAATACCAGAACCCAAAGACTCGGTTGACCAAAAACAAAGGGCCTATTAGATAGCTGAGATACATAGCGTATGATGTTTTCTAGCCATTCAAAGAGAAAGTTAAACTGGGTAATAGGATAGATGCATGACAGACAAAAGAGAATCGACAAGAGTGGTAACAAGACCATGTCAAATAAGAATGAAAAAACAAAAGTCAAGAGGATAGACCACGGTTGAAATTCTGAAAAATAGAATGATAAGATTGGCAAGATTCCCAAGGAAATAATGAAACTCTCTCTGGCAATAGCTTTTATGCCTTGACCTTCTTTACTTGTCATAGTTAGGATAAAGGCATAGGCACAGGAGAGCACTCCACCAGCAGTTAGGAAGAAATTCGGCATGATAAGAAATAGAATAAGAATCGTTAAAGCAAAATTATCCAATGACTTGAAGCCATGCTGAGCCAAGATCTTTTGTAAAAGACTTCTAATCACAGAGGCTGAAAATCCTGTCAAACCTGCATAAAACAAAGAAAATGGATAAGCTAGCCATTTGAACTTCTCTTGTGTCAAGCCCAATCGCAAGAGTGACTTTTTAAAAGCATTCATGAAAAATCCGACCTGCATTCCTGACAATGCAAATAGGTGAATAATTCCGAGGCTAGAATAGAGTTCATTCATTTCCTCAAAGTCTGTGTCCAAGTGCCCTAATAACAGACCTGTCATGTAGTTGCGCATGGGGTCGGGAAAGTTCCTTTTTATCCAGACAACTGCTTTTCTTCGCAAACTAGATAAATTTTCTCCTATATCCCAACTGCTCGTGGCTTGCATATCTGAAATTTTCGAAATGGTCAAGGTTTGATAAATCCCTTGACTTTTTAGATAATTACGATAATCAAAACCAGCAAAATTTCTTGCCCCTTGAGGGCTAGCTAATTTCCCTTCTAAAGTAATTTCATAAATATCCGTTAGTTGTTGAAAGTCTTCTTTTTCTGCTTCTGATTGAAGTTTATAATAGACCTGAAAGAGTCTACCGTCAGCCTTTCCACGAAAAGAAAGACTATCCCCATTTACCTTGATGGTATCAGGTAAGATTCGGACCGTATCAACCGAGTCAACGAGATGTTTACTAGCTTCTTCTTGCTGCCATTTTTGAAATGCAAACCAACTCCCAAAAAGTCCACAAACCAAGAGAACCTTGGTCACAGTTTTCCATGGAAATTGGAAAAAGAGGCAGACCAGTAAAAAGACAAAGCCCAAAAGTGCTAATACACTTGCTGAAAAGATTGCATAGTAAAGCCATAGCAAAAGAAAACTGAGATAGATTTTTGGAATTGGAAAGCGACTAATCCACTGTGACATACTCTTTTAACTTTTCTATCGTTTTTGCACCAATACCAGAAACCTTTTTGAGCTCATCTACTGACTTAAATTTACCGTTGGAATCACGATGGTCAATAATGTCTTGAGCACGTTTAGCACCTAAGCCTTTAACTTGTTTCAGTTCCTCTAAACTAGCTTTATTGAGATTGACTTTCTTATTTTCCTTGTTGTTAGAAGCACTTGATGGCATTTCTTGACTGGTAGCTTCTTCCTTATTTGGAACATAGACAAGCGCTTCGTCACTAATTCTCTGGGCAAGATTGATAGACTTACTATCTGCATTATCTGTCAGTCCACCAGCTTTTTGAACAGCATCATTGATCCGACTTCCAACTGGCAAATCATAGATTCCTGGTGATTTGACAGCACCTTTGACATCGACAGTAATCAGATCCTGCTCCACCACTTCTTCTTTCTGATTTTTATCTTCCTTTTCATCCGTCGAATCCTTTGGTATAGTTGTAACTTCTGTTTGCACTTGTGTTTCCTTAGCAGGTGTTTGAGAAAATGGCTTTAGGAGGAAGAATCCGCCTAAGACCAAGCCCAAACCAGCACAGATAGCAATGATTTTATATTCTTTGATTTTTTCTATAAGTTCTTCCATATTTTCTCCTCTCTTAGCTTATTCGTAAGAGAAAGAAAAAACAGCTGAAAAAACTTTTCAACTGCTTACTTATTTGCAAAATAATCTTCCTTGGTTAAGACATAATGGACATCTGTTACGAATCTTCCAGGTTCATTTTTATCCATTCTAGCATATGGTTCTTCGTGTGAGAAGCGCATTCCTGATTTCTCCATGACCTTTCCTGATGCAGGATTATCCTTATCATGAAAGGCATCTAACTTATTCATTCCAATCTTTTCAAAAGCTAGTTCAATCACGGCACGATTGGCTTCAGTTGTCAAACCTTGATTCCAATATTTTTGATGGATAATATAACCAATGGTTGCCTTCTTAAGAACAGTATCCATCTTGTGCAGGTCAATAGTTCCGATAAACTCTCCAGTACTTTTTAGTTCAATTCCCCATCGGCCCAATGGATTAGCTAGATAAAATTGAGCAATGTTGTTCTTAGTTTCCTCTAGACTTTGATTGGTTGGAAAAGTAAATCGCGTATTTTCCTTGTCTGAAGCATATTCAAACATGGTTTCTGCATCATCAAGTGTTACAGGTCTAAGTACTAAGCGTTCAGTTTCGATAATTTGATGCTTGGCTAGTTTGATAAATAGTGATTCCATGATTTCACCTCCCAAAATAGGTTGCTAAAAGAATAACATAAAAGAAATAGGTTTACAAGTTTTTCTTGCAATTTAAAGCGGTTTCATATACAATAAAGTCATCACAAAAACTCTGACGAATGATGTGATACATAAATTGAAACAGCTTAATAGAAAGTGAGTTATCCTATGTTAATTGGAATTCCAAAGGAAATTAAAAATAATGAAAATCGTGTTGCTTTGACACCTGCTGGTGTACAGAGTCTCGTTGGTCGTGGCCACCGTGTCCTCATCGAAACGAATGCTGGACTTGGATCTGGTTTTACTGATGCTGACTATGAAAAGCAAGGAGCTGAAATTGTCGCAACTGCTGCTGAAGCCTGGGCTGCAGAATTAGTTGTTAAAGTCAAGGAACCGCTTGCTAGTGAGTACCAGTTCTTGCGTGAGGATTTACTTCTCTTCACCTACTTGCACATGGCAGCTGCTCCAGAATTGGCTGATGCTATGCTTGCAGCTAAAACAACTGGTGTTGCTTATGAGACTGTCCGTGATACTCAAGGACAACTTCCACTTCTCGTTCCAATGAGTGAGGTTGCAGGTCGTATGGCTGTCCAAATTGGAGCCCACTTCTTGACGAAACAAGCTGGTGGTTCAGGAGTTCTACTCGGTGGTGTTCCTGGTGTTCCTAAAGGAAAAGTAACCATCATCGGTGGTGGTGTGGTTGGTACTCACGCAGCTCGTATCGCTCTTGGTTTGGGGGCTCAAGTAACTATTCTTGATATCAGCGCCAAACGCCTAGCAGTCCTAGAAGACGTCTTTGGTCACCAAATCCAAACTCTGATGTCTAACCCATTTAATATCGAAGCAAGTGTTCGTGAAGCAGATGTTGTGATCGGTGCTGTCTTGATTCCTGGTGCCAAAGCTCCAAAATTGGTAACAGATGACATGGTACAACAAATGCGTCCTGGTTCTGTTATTGTTGACGTTGCTGTTGACCAAGGTGGTGTTATAGCGACAGCTGACCGTGTGACAACTCACGATGAACCTGTCTATGAAAAACACGGTGTTCTTCACTATGCCGTTGCTAACATTCCTGGAGCAGTTGCTCGTACATCTACGATTGCCCTTACAAATGTGACTCTTCCATATATCGAAGCCTTGGCAGGAAAAGGATTTAAGAAAGCTATCCTAGAAGACGCAGGCTTGCTTGAAGGTGTGACAACCTATCAAGGATACCTCACCAGCCAGCCTGTTGCAGAAGGCTTGGAACGTGACTTCACTACAATCAGTGAACTTGTCTAAAATGATTTATAAATTAATACTCAATGAAAATCAAAGAGCAAACTAGGAAGCTAGCCGCAGGCTGTACTGGAGTACGGCAAGGTGAAGCTGACGTGGTTTGAAGAGATTTTCGATGAGTATAAAACTACAAAAATAAGAGCAGCGCTTCCACTGCTCTTTTCTACTATTCTGTTTCTTCTTGATTTTCTTCAGCTTTGACAGGTCGAGGTTCATAGGCTCTGATAATCTGAGCAACGACTGGATGGCGAACCACATCCTTGGCTGAGAAGTGTACAAAGTCGATCTGGTGAATGTTCTTAAGTTTTTCTTGAGCATCAATCAAACCTGACTTGACATTCCGAGGTAGGTCAATCTGACTAATATCCCCATTGACAATCATTTTAGAGTTGAAGCCTAAACGTGTCAAAAACATCTTCATCTGCATGATGGTCGTATTTTGCGCTTCGTCCAAGATGACAAAGGCATCATCCAAAGTCCGTCCACGCATATAGGCAAGAGGCGCGATTTCGATGATTTCACGTTCCATGAGACGGGTTGTTTGATCCTTACCAAGAATCTGGTACAAGGCATCATAAACTGGACGAAGATAAGGATCTACCTTTTCTTTCAAATCACCAGGTAGAAATCCTAGACTCTCTCCTGCTTCTACTGCTGGACGTGTCAGTATGATTCGCTTGACTTGTCCACGCTTGAGGGCTGTTACGGCCAAAGTCACTGCTAAGAAGGTCTTACCTGTTCCTGCCGGTCCAATACCAAAGGTCACATCGTGTTGCTTGACACTATCCACATAAAGCTTTTGACCCAGGGTTTTAACACGGATGGGCTTACCTGTATTATCCTTGATAATCTCTTCTTCATAAAGGGCGACAAACTTATCGATTTCATTATTCTTAACCATTGTAATGGCTGTCACCACATCCGGAGTTCCAACAGTCATTCCACGATTGACCAAGACCATCAAGGCTTGGATAACTTGGCGGGCTTCCTCACAAGCCGACTCCTCCCCCAAGACTTGTACAATCTCAGTACGAGCATGGATGATGACATCTAACTCATCCTCCATCAAACGAAGATGGCGCTCATTAGAACCAAAAAGATGAAACAAATCATCTGGATGACTAAGCTGAATGTCTATTGAATGTTCCTTCAAACAAAGAACCTCTCTAACTCTTTTAATTTTATAAAATGTTTCGTTTGCTTTTAGTAGTTAAAAAGTCGATTAGAAGCTAGTAAAAGTTAAACTGAATGACTATATTATAGCAAAGAGGCTGAGAAATTACTATCCCAAACCTCATCTAGTAGACTTAATGTTCTAAATATTCCTGCCAGATACGATCGAAGTCTCCCATATTAAAGGAAAAGCTAGCATGTTCCTCTAAAAAACGACTCACTTGATCGAAATCATCTGTATGTTTCGGAAAGGCGGATTCCTCAAAGGCAAGATCCGCTAAAATTGCTTTGGGACTATTGCTTTTAGGGTTGCGCTCGGTCATCAGCCAAGTATAAAATGATTTTCTCATAAGCCTCCTAAATCAACTCTGTGCCGAACTGATCTTGCTTGATTTTGCCAGCCTTCATCAAACCACCGAGTGCTTTTTTAAACTGACCTTTCGAGATACCAAAAGTTGCTTTAATGTCATCTGGCGAAGATTTATCATTTAAGGTCATAAATCCACCATTGCTTTCCAAGTAAGTCAAGATCATCTGCGCATCGTTCTCCAACATCTCAAAAGAGCGAGGTTTAAGTGAAAGATTAAGTGTGCGGTCCACCTCACGGAAGCCAATAACACGTACATCTAACACTTGCCCCAAACGAGGTTCTGCATAACGCTCACTTGGATGGATGAAGCCCAGCATATTATTTTCCGGTAAATAGACAAAGGTTCCTGATAGCTTAAGACGGTAAACAATAGCTGGCCAATTTTGATTCTGCATGTTATTGTAGGCAGGACGAGCCAATCGTTGGAAATCTTCCTGATAAGCCAATACGCCCCAGATACGGTCCTTCTTGTCCACTTCTAGACGAATGTATAGGCGATCGCCTTTCTTTGGCCAAAGTTCTTTAAGTTCAGGGAGAATATCTAGTGACACAACGATTTCCTTGTCTGGTAATCCCGTATCAACAAAAACCCCAAGATCCTTACGAACCTCTGTTACGGTTCCCCAACCAAATTGGTCCTGAGTTGCAGTGACCTCTATAGTTGTCAAACGTAGTTTTTGCTTCATGTCTGTATAAGCAAAACCTTTGACCGTATCACCAACTGTATGGGGACCTTCTTCTTTAGCTAGAGCATATGTTTGACCATCCTTTTGAACAAAGTAAAAACGGTCATTTTCATCGATGATGAGTCCAACGATAAAACTTGCAAGATTTGTATTCATATTTCCTTCTTTCGAATAAAACTCAGCCAGCAATGCCAACTGAGTTTTTCTGTTTATTTCTTAGACTTCCAAGATTTCTTTTTCTTTATTGGCAGTCATGTCGTCGATGTGTTTAACAGCATCATCTGTTGCTTTTTGAATATCTTTTTCAAGAGTCTTCAATTCATCTTCAGTGATTTCTTTAGCTTTTTCTTGTTTCTTAGCTTCATCCATAGCGTCACGACGGATATTACGGATAGCAACTTTAGCATTTTCACCGACCTTCTTCACTTCTTTAGCAAGGTCACGACGAGTTTCTTCTGTAAGAGCTGGGATAACTAAGCGAATAACAGAACCATCGTTAGCCGGTGTTATACCAAGGTCTGAAGCGTTCAAAGCACGTTCGATATCTTTCAAAGATGATTTGTCAAATGGTGTTACCAACAAAACACGCGCTTCTGGGATTGTGATAGAAGCAATTTGGTTAAGTGGTGTTTCAACACCATAGTACTCAACGTGGATGCGGTCAAGCAAGCTAGCATTAGCACGGCCAGCACGAATACTTCCAAACTCACGAGCAAGTGAGTGGTGAGATTGGGTCATTCTCTCTTTTGCTTTTTCTACGATTGCGTTTGCCATAATGATTTCTTATTCCTTTTCTTCGATATTATTTGAAACTGTAGTTCCGATATTTTCACCAAATACAACACGTTTAATATTTCCTGGTTGGTTCATGTTGAAAACTACCAAGTCAATATCATTATCCATTGAAAGTGTTGAAGCTGTTGAGTCCATGATACGAAGCCCTTTGTTAATGACATCACGGTGAGTCAATTCTTCAAATTTAACGGCTGTCTTATCTTTTTTAGGATCAGCATTGTAGACACCATCAACCCCATTCTTAGCCATCAAGATAGCGTCCGCTTCAATCTCTGCTGCACGAAGGGCGGCTGTTGTATCTGTTGAGAAGTATGGTGAACCAATTCCCGCACCAAAGATAACAATGCGTCCTTTTTCAAGATGACGAAGGGCACGACCACGAACGTAAGGTTCTGCTACTTGTTGCATGGCAATGGCTGTTTGAACACGTGTATCCACACCAACTTGTTGCAATGAATCTGCCATCACAAGAGCATTCATAACGGTTCCAAGCATTCCTGTATAGTCTGCTTGTACACGATCCATCCCAGCTTCTGCAGCAGGTTCTCCACGCCAGAGATTTCCTCCTCCGATTACGAGAGCAATCTCAATTCCTAAGTTATGTACTTCTTGAATTTCTTGAGCCATTGCTTGAACAGTTTTGATATCAATTCCGACACCACGCTCGCCAGCAAGGGCCTCACCTGATAACTTAATCAAAATACGTTTATATTTGGGTTCCACCTGACTTCGCTCCTTTATTTTATTCAAACTATTTTATCACATTTTTTGAGAATTTTATAGTCTCATGAGTTATTCTTTTGAAAATTTTAAACGGATAAAAAGTTTTCCAAATCAGCCAAGGCACGCTCTGCAATTTTTTCATAACGAGCCTTCTTATCACGAATGCGGTCGCCTTCCAATTCCTTGATAATTCCGAAATTGACGTTCATTGGTTGGAAATGTTTGCTGTCAGCATGGGTGATGTAATGAGCTAGACTTCCAATTGCCGTTGTCTCTGGGAAAATAGCCTCGCTTTCGCCCTTGAAAAGACGAGCTGCGTTAATACCAGCTACTAGACCTGATGCCGCTGACTCAACATAGCCTTCCACACCCGTCATCTGACCAGCAAAGAATAGATTTGGCTGTTTCTTAGAACGGTATATCTGTTCAAGAAGATTTGGTGAATCCATGTAGGAATTACGGTGCATAACACCATAGCGAACGAACTCTGCATTTTCAAGACCTGGAATCATTTGGAAAACACGTTTTTGTTCGCCCCATTTAAGGTGAGTTTGGAAACCAACGATATTGTAAAGACTACCTGCCGCATTATCCTGACGAAGCTGAACTACAGCGTATGGTGTCTTAAATTCTCCGTCACGAGGACCTGTGTAATCGTCTGGATACTCCAAACCAACTGGTTTCATAGGACCATAGAGCATGGTTTTGATACCCCGTTTAGCCATGACTTCGATTGGCATGCATCCTTCAAAATATTTTTCTTTTTCGAAAGAATTCAACGGAGCTTCTTCCGCATTGACCAAGGCTTCATGGAAATCCATAAACTCTTGTTTGGTCATAGGAGCATTGAGATAGGCCGCTTCTCCCTTATCATAACGAGATTTGAGATAAACCTTGTTCATATCAATCGTATTAACATCCACAATAGGCGCTGCAGCATCGTAGAAATAAAAACCGTCACCGCCATTAAGTGCGTGAATTTTCTCAGCAAGGGCATCACTAGTCAAAGGACCAGTCGCTACAACTGTAATAGCATCCGTTGGCAATTCTGTGATTTCGTCACGTACCACTTCAATCAAGGGATGATTGGCAATTTTTTCAGTGACCATTTGAGAAAAACCATCACGGTCAACCGCAAGTGCACCTCCAGCAGGAACACGGGTTGCTTCTGCTGATTCTAAGATAAGAGAACCTAGACGGCGCATTTCCTCCTTGAGGAGACCTACGGCATTTGTAAGAGCATCTCCACGCAAGGAATTAGAACACACTAATTCTGCAAAATTGTCAGTTTTGTGTTGCGGTGTTGACTTGACACCACGCATTTCATAAAGTTTAACTGGAATACCACGCTCTGCGATTTGGTAGGCTGCTTCAGAACCCGCCAAGCCCGCACCGATAACATTGATATAAGATTGAGACACGACACTAATACCTCTTTGGGTGAAACTTAAGCTCATTCCAGAACAAGTCACTAGACTGTTTGACACCCACAAATCTTTCTATTTTTTTCTTCTTCTAGTATAACAAAAAAAGGGAAGAAGGCAAACTTCCCCGTTTATTTGTTTTCCTGATGTTCTTCCCATTCGTGGTAGGCGGCGTAGAGCTGGCTTTTATTCCACTGATAAATCTTTGCGACTTCCTTAATGGCTTGATTTTTCTTAATACCTTGCTGGATACGCTCTTGAATTTCAGAAAATAAATCCTCTTCATCCTTATCCTCTACATCTTGACTAGCACCTTCTACAATGAGAAGACACTCGCCTTTGAGCGGTGTTTCAGCGATGCTTTCTAGTAATTCTGAAATTTTTCCACGTTGGTATTCTTCAAAGATTTTAGTCAATTCTCTAACCAAGACCACCGAGCGATCACCGTAGACTTCTAGCATATTTTCTAGCGTATCTGCCACACGGTGAGGTGATTCATAGAAAATCTGAGTTTCTGGATAAGCTTTTTTCGCTTCGAAAAATTGCTTTTGTTGGCCAGATTTTCGTGGTAAGAAACCATAAAAAGTGTGAGGTTGGGGTGCTAAACCACTAGCAATCAAGGCAGAAATCCCAGCACTAGCTCCTGGAACCGTGACAACCGCGATGTCTTCTTCAATGGCAGCCTTGACCAAATCATGACCTGGGTCAGAAATACTAGGCAACCCCGCATCAGATACTTGGGCAAGATTTTGACCTTGCTTCAACAACTCAATCAAATCAGGAATTTTTTCCTTGGCATTATGCTCGTGAAAACTGATTTGCTTGGTTGAGATTTCAAAATGCTTGAGCAAAAGTCCAGTATTACGAGTATCTTCAGCCGCGATCCAGTCGACCTCCTTCAAGGTCTGAATAGCGCGGAAAGTCATATCATCTAGATTACCGATTGGCGTTGCTACTAGATAAAGCTTGCCATAGGGAGATTGTCCCTTAAAACTCTTTTGAATCTGCATACTTACTCCCTAAATAACAACTCATCACAAAACATACATTCTGCATCTTGCTCTCGACGTTGACCATAAAAGTCACGGCAAACATGAAAACCGTCCTCATAAATGCGACGGACATTTTCCCTTACATGTTTCGTTTTGGCTGGAGCAGTCTCCTCAACCTCTCCCAAACGTTCTCTCAGTTTATCATTTTCTAATCGAAGAGCTGTATTTTCCTCTACCAAACTCTTGAGATTTTTCTTGATAGCTTCGACGTCTGCCAAGGTTACCAACAATTGCTGTGAAAAGTCATCTAAAGCATCAAATAATTCTTTTTTATTCATTACAGCCCTTTCTATAATCTATCTTCACTTTAATTTTTTTGTAAAACCAGGTATTCCAAAGCGTTTTGAAAGCTAACATTGGCCCGCCACATTTTCCGAGTTTGGACGAGATTTTGCAAAATATTTCGAGCTGAAACATTGAGAATCTCTTGACCAGCTAGTACCTCTAAAATCCTGAGCACTTGATCTTGCTTTTCTTTATCATCAGCCAAACTCGTTAATTTTGCAACTTGCAAATAGGATTCTTTTTTATGGGCTAAAAGCCACGAAAAGAAACGTTCACTTTCATCTACTAGTGTCCAAAATCCTGCTTGATGCACTAGCTTATCAGCCTCTACCTGCGATTGACTAAACTGAGCTAATAGCTTGGCTTTATTTTTTACTAAACCAGCCTCTTCAAGCTGTGACATTAAAGTAGAGACATGCTTCTTAAATTGGAAAATCTGTGTCCGACTTCGAATCGTTGGTAACATCTGTTCCTCATCATCAGTCAAAAAGAATATGTAGATTTCGCTCTGTGGTTCTTCAATAACCTTTAAAAGAGAATTTGCAGCGTTCACATGCATTTTTTCTGCTTGTTCAATAATAAAGACCTGACGTTGGTTTTCAATACCAGACTGGGCAAATTGTCCAACTAATTCTCGAATACGCTCCGTTTTAATGACTTGATTCAGAGGTTTAATTATAGTCACATCAGGAAATTCTTCCTGCTCAATCAATTTACAATTCCGACATTTTTCACAAGGAAAAATACCAGTTTTCTCACTACAAAAGAGACTTTTAGACAAGAAAAGGGCCATCTCTAAACTTCCAAAATTACCTGAAAAGAGATAGGCATGATTGAGCTGCCCTTGCTCTAAGATATGAACAAACCGTCCAAATTGTAGAGGCTGGCAATCTCTTAATTGATCTTGTTTCATCTCCTTAATCCCATCCTATCCAAAAGTAGCTGCTGCGTGTTCGCAATCACTTGATCAAGTGGTAGGCTAGCATCAATTTTTACAATGCGGTCTTCTTCCTTTTCCAAAAGAGATAGATAACCCTGACGAACTTTTCGATGTAGATCCAGACCTTCCATGTCCAAACGATTGACTTCCCGATCACTGTTGGCAGCAATACGTGCCAGCCCCTCTTCGACCTCAATATCAAAATAAAGAGTCAAATCAGGTTTCAGTCCATCTGTCGCAAACTCATTAAGCCAATCAATCGCTTCTATATCTAAACCACGCCCAAATCCCTGATAGGCAACTGAACTGTCAATAAAGCGGTCCATAATAACCAGTTTTCCAGCTGCAAGTGCTGGTAAGACCTTTTCCACCAAGTGTTGTCGACGACTGGCAATATAGAGGAGAAGCTCCGTCTTAGGATCCATTTCAGTATGACTAGGATCTAGAATCACTTCTCGAATCTTTTCTCCAATCAAAACCCCGCCTGGTTCACGGGTGCTTAAAACTTCTATTCCCCTATCCTCTAATATAGGGATTAGGGCTTCAAGAACGCTTGTCTTTCCCGCTCCCTCTGGTCCCTCAAGAGAGACTAAAAATCCTTTTGACATGTCTGACTCATTTCTATTTTTCTCTCTTCTATTCTATCAAAAAAATAGGGATTTGTGAAAAGCTTTTTTCATTTCGCTCTTTGTAATAAAAAAGAGGTTGAGTTTTAACTCTCACCTCTTATTTGCCTAATTCTTGAGTTCTTTTGTAGGCTTGGTTGACAGCGTCCATAACGGTTCCTCTAAAAGCATGTTCTTCTAGACTTGCTACACCAGCAATGGTCGAACCACCAGGGCTACAAACTTGGTCTTTCAAGACTCCAGGATGTTGCTGACTTTCTAGTACCATTTGACCTGCACCAACTACTGTTTGAGCCGCCATTTTCAGAGCCATTTCTCTTGGCAATCCTGTCTGAACTCCTGCATCCGCCAATGCTTCGATAAAAAGATAGACAAAGGCAGGCCCACAACCTGCAAGCCCTGTCGCAGCATCTATTAAACCATCACTTATTTCAACTAACTGGCCAGCCTTGGCTAAAAGTTGACAAAAAAGTTCATTGTCTTCTGGATGACAATTTGCAGACAAGGCATAGCTAATCACTCCTTGCCCAATAGCAACAGGTGTATTAGGCATGATGTGAATAATCCGATGCTGACTTGGAAGAAGACTAGCGAGTTTTTCCAAGGTCAAACCAGCTGCCATAGAAATCAAAAGAAGACTTTCTCGTTTCTCAAGGACTGGCTGATATTGAGTAAGCAGTTCAGAGAATTGAGCTGGCTTTACTCCTAGAAAAATCACATCTGCTTCTGCAAAGATTTCGTCATTGCTAGAAGTCAGACCACCAAAGTCTGCAATGAAAGCATCTACCTTGGCTTGACTACGATTAGCAAGGAGAATCTGATAACCAGTTTTTGCTTGCAAGACAGCTTTAGCCAAGCTGGAACCCATATTCCCCAAGCCGATAAATCCAATCTTCATCTCTTACTCCCTTATCTGTCCATCACCAGTAACTACATATTTGTAGCTAGTCAGTTCCTTTAAACCCATTGGTCCACGCGCGTGCAGTTTCTGAGTAGAAATCCCCATTTCACAACCAAGACCAAATTGGCCTCCATCTGTGAAACGAGTTGAGACATTGACATAAACCGCTGCAGAGTCTACTTGATCTGTAAAGTAAGTTGCAGCCTCAGCATTTTCAGTCACAACGGCATCCGAATGATGGGTACTGTGGGCTTCAATATGGGCAACCGCTTCTTCTAAACTACTCACAACCTTAACAGCAAGAACATAGTCTAAAAACTCAGTGTCAAAGTCTTGGGCCTCAGCTGCTTGACCTGAAACAAACTGGCTTGCTTTGCTATCCAAGCGGAATTGAATTGGTTCCAACCCAGCTTCTTTTCGATCGGCAACCAGAACTTGCTCCAAGCGAGGAAGGAAGTTTGCTGCCTTGTCTTCATGAACAAGTAGAACCTCCATGGCATTGCAAACAGAGGGACGACTAGTTTTAGCATTGTTGATGATAGACAGAGCCTTGTCTTCGTCTGCATCCTTATCCACATAGACATGGACAATCCCAGTCCCTGTCTCGATGACTGGTACAATAGCATTTTCAACCACGGCATTGATCAAACCAGCACCCCCACGAGGAATAAGAAGATCTAGATAGCCCTTGGCCTTCATCATAGCATAGCTACTTTCACGGCTAGTATCTTCCACCAGTTGAATCACATCTGGATGAATAGTAGTTGTCTCCAAGCCCTTCTTCAAGGCTATGACAATGGCATGGGCTGTTTGATAGGCATCCTTACCACTACGAAGAACAACCGCATTTCCACTCTTAAGAGCCAAAGCAGCTGCGTCAGACGTCACATTTGGACGGCTTTCATAGATAATACCGATGACTCCCATAGCTACACGTTTTTTGGTGATGGCCAGGCCGTTTTCAAGCTGACTAGTTTCTAAAACTTCACCGATTGGATCTGGTAAAGCAACTACTTCACGAATCCCAGTTGCCATAGCTTCTATACGCCCTTCATCCAAATAAAGACGATCCAGCATAACATCTGAGATTTTACCTTTGGCCACTTCCATATCGCTAGCATTAGCTGTTAAAATCTCTTCAGTAGCTGCTAATAAGTGATCAGCCATGGCTAGCAAGGCTTGGTTTTTCACCTCTTCACTAGCTGTATTGATCGATTTTTTAACAGCCTGTACCTGTTCAAATTGTTCTTGTGTACTTACCATAGTTTACCTCTAAAATTCTGTAAAGAGTAGTTGGATTTCAGGAGTAATGGAAATCCAGTCATCACGGTGAATCAAGACACCCTTGGCTTTTTGAGATCGAAGGACATCTTTCAGCCCCGATGCACCTAGTTGTACTCTACCTTTTCCGAGTGATTTTCCAGTTTCCTTATCAAAAACCGTAACAATATCACCATAGGAAAAGTTGCTCTCAACATCTACAACACCTGATAAAAGTAGACTCTTACCATGTTGAGAGAGAGCTTCTGCAGCACCTTTATCAACCCAAATAGCCCCCTGACTTTTGGCATAAAAAGCTAGCCATTGTTTCTGGGTACGGAGCCCCTTCTCCTATGCAACAAAGTAAGAACCGTCCTTGGTCTTCTCTGCTGCCTCTATCATAGCATCAGCTTTCAAGGATGAACAAATATAAACAGGTACTCCTGACTCTGTCGCAATGGTCGCTGCCTTTATCTTAGTCAGCATACCTCCAGTTCCATTAGATGAACCTGCTCCGCCAGCCATATCGATAATTTCACGATTGATGGTCTCGATTCGCTCCAAGCGTTTAGCTCTTGGATCCGAGTTAGGATTACCAGTATAAAGACCGTCTACATCTGTTAAGAGAACTAAAAGATCTGCCTGAACCATTGCAGCTACCTGAGCACTGAGCGTATCATTATCCCCGACCTTGAGCTCATCAATAACGACACTATCATTCTCATTGATAATAGGAATCGCACCACGATTAAGCAGGACTGACAAAGCTTGATGGGCATTTTTATAACGTCGCTTATCGACAAAATCATCCTGAGTTAGCAAGATTTGCGCTGAAACAATCTGTCTTAAGAGCAAATTGGTTGTATATTCTTCCAGAAGCAATCCTTGACCAACCGCCGCTGAAGCTTGCTTATCCGCAATCTTTGTTGGTCGTTTTTTAAATCCTAAGGCTCCGAAACCTGCTGCAACAGCCCCAGAAGACACCAAAATCAGCTCATGACCTGCTTCATGTAGCATTGCAAGCTGCTGTGTAATAGCTTTTACTTTACTGCGAGATAAACTTCCATCTTTATGAGTCAAGGATGAAGTCCCTACCTTAAATACGATACGCTTGTACTTCATATTTCTCTCCAAATTTAATATTTAACCATTTTACCATGATTTTATGAAATTGTAAAAAAGGAACTCTCTCACTTTTGATCGAAAAAAAGAACCTTGCATAGCAAGATTCTTTTAGTGTCTGACTTAAATAATTGTTCTTCTGGGAACTAAATCGAATTAAGCTTCGATTTCTGTAACCATACCTGAACCAACAGTACGTCCACCCTCACGGATAGAGAATGTAGTACCTTGTTCTACGGCGATTGGGTGGATCAACTCAACGTCGATTGTCACGTTATCACCTGGCATTACCATTTCAGTACCTGCTGGAAGTTCGATTGAACCTGTAACGTCAGTAGTACGGAAGTAGAATTGTGGACGGTAGTTGTTGAAGAATGGAGTATGACGTCCACCTTCTTCTTTAGTAAGGATGTAAACTTCACCTTTGAATTTAGTGTGTGGGTTGATTGAACCTGGTTTAGCGATAACTTGTCCACGTTCGATTTCATCACGTTGAACACCACGAAGAAGGACACCTACGTTGTCTCCTGCAAGACCTTCGTCAAGTTGTTTACGGAACATTTCAACACCAGTAACAACAGCTTTTTTAGTTTCTTCTTTGATACCAACGATTTCGATTTCGTCGTTGACACGAACAGTACCACGGTCGATACGTCCTGAAGCAACTGTACCACGTCCAGTGATTGAGAATACATCTTCGACTGGAAGAAGCAATGGTTTGTCAGTGTCACGTTCTGGTTCTGGAATGTACTCATCAACAGTGTTCATCAATTCCATGATGATATCTTCGTATTTAGAGTCACCTTCAAGAGCTTTAAGAGCTGAACCTTGGATAACTGGAAGATCGTCACCTGGGAAGTCGTATTCTGAAAGAAGGTCACGGATTTCCATTTCAACCAATTCAAGCAATTCTTCGTCGTCAACCAAGTCGATCTTGTTCATGAAGACGATAAGGTGTTTAACACCAACCTGACGTGAAAGAAGGATGTGCTCACGAGTTTGTGGCATTGGTCCGTCAGTTGAAGCTACTACAAGGATAGCTCCGTCCATTTGAGCGGCACCAGTGATCATGTTTTTAACGTAGTCCGCGTGTCCTGGAGCGTCGATGTGAGCGTAGTGACGTTTTTCAGTTTCGTACTCAACGTGCGCAGTGTTGATTGTGATACCGCGTTCGCGTTCTTCTGGAGCAGCATCGATAGACGCATAGTCTTTAGGTTGGTTAACTGCTGAAGGCAAGCGACGTGCCAAAACAGTTGTGATAGCTGCAGTTAGGGTAGTTTTACCGTGGTCAACGTGTCCGATAGTACCAATGTTAACGTGTGGTTTACTACGATCGTATTTTTCTTTTGCCATTTGAGTAAAAGCCTCCAATAAAATATATTTTATAGATAGACAGTAGGCAATACAGTCTAACTTTCCTTACTATTTTATCAAATTTCAGCTAAATTGCAAGTGTTTTACAAAGTTTTTGTGAATTATTCCTATTCTTGCTCTACTTCCTCTACCAATTTATTTAAAATATCTATAAATAGGTTTATTTTAGCAAAAGGCGATAGACCATAAATCAATAACCCAAGTCTGAATTTCCTATTTCTAGCCTCGAAAGACTTCAATCATTCAGTTGTTTTTAAAAAATTATGTATAGAAAAATTAAAGTTTCATCATAAGCGATTTGAGAGTTTAAAACCAATAAAAAGTTTGAGCAACTACAGCGCCAAAGATACAATGATAAAAAGATGTCGGGATTTTTTATCCCGACATCTTTATTCTGATAGATGTTTCTTAACTTCTTGTGCTTCCTTATGATTTTCATACAGTCGCGCTAAGAATTTAGCAATCTCTTTTAAAATGGAATAGGTTGGAACAGCAACAATCATCCCAATCACACCATAAATATTACTTGATAATAAAAGCAAGACTAAAATAGTAATCGGGTGAACCTTCATAACCCCACCCACAATACGTGGATATAAAATATTTCCATCAACTTGCTGAATAATCAACATATAAATGACAGCAATAATCATTTTATGAGGATCGGTGAAGAGATTTGAGATGATCATTGGAATCAAGCCAATGCTTGGTCCTACATACGGAATCAAATTAGCCAATCCAGAAAAAATGGCGAAGACCAAGGCGTATCTTAGACCAATCACACTATAACCGATAAAAGCTAAACATCCAATAATAACTGCATCTATAGACACTCCACTAATGTAACTGGAAATAGTTGTATTTAGGTTTGTCAATAAACTAGATATGTTCAATTTATCTCGTTTTAATACCGTTCTTTCTAGCATCGGTAAAAATTTATGCCCATCAAGTAAGAAGTAAATCAAGAAAACTGGTGTCATGATGATAATCAATACAGTGCTTACGAGTGCAGATAGAACACTTCCAACACTATTTGTCACACTGTTCAAGATATTTTGCAAAATATCAACATAAGAGAGGTTCAGTTGCTGAATAGTTTGTTGGATATCTAGATTTTGCAGGGCTGGATGTTTTGATAACTCAATGACTAAATCTTGAAGACGACCGTAAATGTTTTGACTCGAGTAAATTAAGCTACTTAACTGATTAATCAAAATCGGCAGCAGATAAACAAAACTAAGTACGAGTGCACAAACTAAGGCACAAAGGGTTAACAAAATCCCAATGATTCGATTGATTTTGCATTCCTTCTCTAAAAAGATAACAATTGGGTTGGTTAGATAATACAAAAATCCTCCCAGTAAAAAAGGAATCATGATTGTATTTGCAACACTGACAAAGGGTGTAATAATAGCACCCATTTCTTTCCATAGATAGAAAATTAAGGTTATTAGTAGAATTTCAGTTGTCCAGAAGAATAGTTTGTTTCTCCGAAACATAGGCCACCTCCTCTTTTCCCTATTTTACCATATTTCAAAAAAGATTGATAACTTTCATCACAAAAACAAGAATATCTTTTGTCTTTGTGATAGAATAAAGTTACTATGAAGAAATTATTTTTAACCTTATTAACCCTCTTTTCATTTGCTTCAGCAACAACTGTTGCTGCCCAAGATTTTGATGTAGCAGCAAAACATGTCATTGCTGTTGAAGCTAATAGCGGTAAGATTTTATACGAAAAGGATGCTACTCAACCTGTTGAAATTGCTTCTATTAGCAAATTGCTTACCGTATATCTCGTTTACGAAGCCTTGGAACATGGGAAAATCTCTCTTTCTACTCCTGTAGAAATTTCTGATTACCCCTACCAGTTGACAACTAATTCTGCGGCTAGTAATGTGCCCATGGAAGCTAGAAATTACACTGTTGAAGAGTTATTAGAAGCTACTTTAGTATCTAGTGCGAACAGTGCAGCTATCGCGTTGGCAGAAAAGGTTGCTGGATCAGAAAAAGACTTTGTTGATATGATGAAGGCTAAACTTCTTGAATGGGGGATTCAAGATGCTACCCTCGTCAATACAACTGGTCTAAATAATGAGACTCTTGGAGATAATATCTATCCCGGCTCTAAGAAAGATGATGAAAACAAACTGAGTGCCTATGATGTTGCGATCATCGCTCGTAATCTTATCCTCAAATACCCTCAGGTTCTAGAAATCACCAAGAAACCTTCTTCTACTTTTGCAGGGATGACTATTCATTCTACAAACTATATGTTAGAGGGATTACCTGCCTATCGTGGTGGTGTTGATGGCCTTAAAACTGGTACGACTGATAAAGCTGGAGCATCCTTCGTAGGTACGACTGTAGAAAAAGGAATGCGTATTATCACTGTTGTCTTAAACGCTGACAACCAAGATACCAATCCCTACGCTCGTTTCACAGCAACTTCAGCTCTTTTAGATTATATCTCATCCAATTTCGCTCTTCAAACAATCGTCAATCAAGGAGAAAGCTACCAAGATAGCAAATCTCCAGTTTATGACGGGAAGCAAGATACGGTTACAGCAGTCGCTAAAGAAGATATAAAAATTGTTCAACGTCTCGGTAGTCGAGCACAGTCATCTGTTACTTACACACCTGATAGTACTGAGCATACTGCACCACTTGAAGCAGGTACAGTCGTTGGACATCTGACTTACGATGACAAAGACTTAGTCGGTCAAGGTTATATCACCACTGACAAACCGAGTTTTGAGATGGTTGCAGAAAAAAATGTCGAAAAAGCCTTCTTCTTAAAAGTTTGGTGGAATCGCTTCGTTCGTTTTGTTAACGAGAAGTTATAAAAAAATCGAAAAATCGCGAATTTCGCGATTTTTTTCTTTATTCATTTTCAGCTACAGTCGAATGGTTATATCCATAAACAAAGTAAATAATGACTCCTATTAATAAAGCTAGTCCAAATGCCATCCATGTTTCAAGGGTATACTGAAGCATGAATGAGAGGCAAATCAGAATAGACAAGATTGGTAAAAAAGGTACCAGGGGAGTTTTAAATTCTCCCTCTTTGGGCATACCCTTATCTTTTCTCAATTTGATAATTCCATAGGCTAAGAGAATAAGATAGGCTAAAGTACAGATATTGAGAAAAGCTGCGATACTTGCCAAAGGGAAGATACCCGCTGCAATCGCTGAAACTCCACCTGTTAAAATGGTTGCATTCTTTGGAACGCGACTAGTCTTGGTTACTTGTTTGAAGCTTTGAGGCAATAGTCCATCGCGGGCCAAGCTATAAATCATTCGTGACAAGGCATAGGTCATGGAAATACATACCGTAATCAAGGTAAAAATCGCAACGAGTGAAACATAATTAGCTGCCCAACCAATACCAATACTTCTCAGAGCAAAAGCCACTGCATCATCAACATTGAGCTTGCTATAGTGAACGATACCTGTCAATATCAAAGTAACCAAGGCATACAGAATGGTTACAATGGTTAAGGATAAAACAATCCCACGTGGAATATTCTTTTGTGGACTTTGAATTTCATCAACTGCCATAGAAATGGACTCAAAACCTAAGAATCCAAAGAACATAAGTGAAGCACCTGCCATAATTCCAGTGCTTCCACCATAAATTTGACCAAAACCAAATGGTGCAAAATCTGACCAATTTTCAGGTTTAATATACCAAATACCAACTAGGATAAATAAGGCAAGAGCAGAAAATTTTAAAACAACAAGAATAGAATTAAAACGAAGAGCTGCTTTCGAATTTAAAAGTACAACACCTGTAACAAGTAGAATTACTAGAATTGGTAAAAAATCAATATAAGTACCATGTTCAGGATTAAAAGTTCCATTCAAGACTTGTGGCAAGGAAATTCCATAATGGCTAAGCAAACCTTTAAAATAGGCCGCCCAACCAGAAGCAACACCTGAAACTGCTGTCATAAATTCCATAATGGTTAACCAACCAGCTATCCAGGCTGGGAATTCACCCAAAATTGCATATAAATAACTATAAGCTCCACCCGTTGCAGGAACACGAGAAGCAAATTCTGCAAAAAAGAGTGCAGATAAGGATACGCAGATAGCAGAAATTACAATCGATACCACAAGGGCAGGTCCTGCTAATGTTGCTGCAGCAGTTCCTGTAATCGTAAAAATACCTGTTCCCACCATAGCACCAATTCCCAAGAGAATTAAGTCCCATAGTTTTAAATGGCGATGCATTTCTGTCTTACCTAGACTAACGTCTTTGGTTCTAAAAATATTCATCATTCATCTCCCACTTTATGTGATTGTATTATTTTACCATACAAAAGACTTTTTGTGAATATTTATTAGCATCTTTCATCAAAAAAACTGAGAGTGGGACAGAAATCGGTAATTCGTTAGAATACGATTTCGTCGTCCCACCTCCGCACAGTTGAGTAGGGCTGTAAAAGCTGATGAAATCAGCGTAGTAGAGCCCACTCAACCACTGCCGTCTTGCTCGACAATCCAAAGACAATTGAGAGGCTAGGACTTTTGTCCCAGCCTCAGTTTCTGTTCATAAAGTTTATCCGACTGATCCTTCCATTTCATAGCTAATCAAGCGGTTAAGCTCAACTGCATATTCCATTGGAAGTTCTTTGGTGAAGGGTTCAACAAATCCCATGACAATCATCTCAGTTGCTTCAGATTCTGAGAGACCACGACTCATGAGATAATAGAGTTGTTCTTCTGAAATCTTAGATACTTTGGCTTCGTGTTCCAAAGCTACTTGTGAGTTGTGGATTTCATTAAACGGAATAGTATCTGATGCTGACAAGTCATCCATGATAATGGTATCACACTCGATGTGAGAGACAGATTTCTTAGAGTTCTTGTTAAAGGTTACTTGTCCACGGTAGTCTACCTTACCACCGCCTTTAGCGATAGACTTAGACACGATAGATGAGCTTGTATGTGGTGCATTGTGGATCATCTTAGCACCAGTGTCCTGATGCTGTCCAGCATTAGCAAAGGCGATAGAAAGCATGGTACCACGCGCTCCTTCTCCATCTAAGTATACAGATGGATATTTCATAGTCGTTTTGGCACCCAAGTTCCCATCAATCCACTCAACAGTCGCATCTTTTTGAGCCTTAGCACGTTTTGTAACCAAGTTATAGACGTTATCAGACCAGTTTTGGATGGTTGTATAACGCATATAAGCTCCATCCAAAGCAAAGATTTCTACAATGGCGGCGTGCAAGCTGTTGCTTGAATAAGTTGGCGCTGTACATCCTTCTACGTAGTGGACACTTGCTCCCTCATCAACGATAATCAAGGTACGTTCAAACTGACCAGTATTTTCGTTGTTGATACGGAAGTAAGTTTGAAGTGGAATATCTACCTTGACACCTTTTGGTACATAGATAAAGGTTCCACCTGACCACACTGCTGAATTGAGGGCAGCTAACTTGTTATCTGTCGGCGGTACCAATTTCGCAAAGTATTGTTTAAATAAGTCTGGATATTCCTTGAGGGCAGAATCTGTATCTGTAAAGATAATTCCTAACTTCTCAAATTCTTCCTTCATGTTATGGTAAACCACTTCTGACTCATACTGGGCAGAAGCTCCAGCTAGATAGGCACGCTCAGCTTCAGGAATCCCGATCCGTTCAAAGGTTTCTTTGATTTTTTCAGGGACGTCATCCCAAGAACGGGCTGGTTTATCAGATGGTTTTTGGTAGTAGATCAAGTCATCAAAATCAATCTCTGACAAGTCTGCTCCCCAAGTTTGCATGGGCATTTTTTTGAAGGTTTCATAAGATTTCAAACGGAATTCCAACATCCACTCAGGTTCTCCCTTAGCAGCTGATAGTTCACGAATGACATCTTCATTCAATCCTTTTCCTGTCGATAGGACAGGCTCTACATCGTCATGGAAACCAAATTTATATTCACCAAGATCAATTGGTTTTGGTTCTACTCTTTCTTCAGCCATAATATCCTTTCTTTCATTCTTTATTTATAATGATTTATAAGACAAAGAAAGCTTGTCTTATTTGTTTTCTTGGTCTTCAATTGTTTTTTTAAGGGCATTCCAAGCTAGGGTTGCGCATTTGATTCGTTGAGGAAATTTGGCAACTCCTGATAAGAAAGCTGCATCTCCAAGTTGATCTTGACGCTCATCCTTTTGACCTTGAGCCATTTCAGAAAAAATGGTCGCAAGCTCTAGGATTTCTTGCTTGGTCTTTCCTAAAACTGCATCTGTCATCATACTAGCAGAGGCAGTTGAAATCGTACAACCAGAGTTTAGAAAAGCGATATCTTCCAAACGATCATCTGCATCAAACTTGACAGATAGATTGATGACATCACCACAGGTTGGATTGTTGAGACTGATTTGTTCAGCATCTTCTAACTTCCCTTGATGATGAGGATTTTTTGAATGGTCCGCTACCACCGCCATATAGAGGCTATCTAGTTTAGAAAGTGCCATTGAAAAACTCCTTTGTCTTTTGTAAAGCATCGACAAGCTTGTCGCAATCTGCCTTGGTATTGTAGATATAAAAACTTGCACGAGCTGTTGCTGGGACGTCCAAATATTGAAGCAGAGGTTGAGCACAATGGTGACCGGCACGAACTGCTACTCCTTCATAATCCAGAGCTGTCGCAAGGTCGTGAGGATGAAGGTCCCCTAGATTAAAGGCAATGACACCTGAACGCTGAGCCAAATCTTGCGAACCGTAAATGGTCAAACCTTCAATTTCCTGCAATTTTGGAAATACGTATGCAATCAGTTCTTGTTCATGGGCTTCAATGGCATCCATACCAATGTTTTCAAGATAATCCACGGCAGCTGCAAATCCAATAGCTCCAGCCATATTGGGAGTTCCAGCCTCGAATTTCCAAGGTAACTCCTTCCAGCTAGCAGATTGCTCATAGACGAAATCAATCATTTCGCCACCAAATTCTACTGGTGACATTTGTTCCAGATACTTTTCTTTACCGTAAAGGACGCCAATACCAGTTGGACCAGCCATCTTGTGACCTGAAAAGGCAAAGAAGTCCACATCCAAATTCTGCACATCAATCTTCATATGAGGCGTAGACTGAGCACCATCTACCACCATGATGGCTCCAACTTCGTGAGCCATTTGTGTGATTTCTTTGATAGGATTAACCACTCCAAGAACGTTTGATGCGTGAGCTAGTGAAACAAATTTAACTTTGTCAGTCAATTTAGAACGCAAGTCATCCATATCCAGAGCTCCATCTTTGAGATAGACATAAACAAGCTCTGCCCCAGTCTTTCGGCAAGCTTCCTGCCATGGGATAATATTGGAGTGATGTTCCATGACAGAAATCAAGACCTGATCTCCTTCAGTCAAGATTTCTTCAGCATAACGTGCTACCCAATTAAGACTAGTTGTCGTACCTCTGGTAAAGAGAACTTCCTTTGTGGAGTCTGCATTGATAAACTTCCGAATGGTTTCACGAGCGGCTTCATAAGATGCTGTCGCCCTTTCAGCCAAGGTATGAACCCCACGGTGAACATTGGCATTGTCCTGCTCATAGTAGTGATTAATCGCTTCAAGAACAGCTAGTGGTTTTTGTGTCGTCGCAGCATTATCCAAATAAACCAGAGGTTCGTCATTGACAATCTGGTCTAAAATCGGAAAATCCTTACGAATCACTTCTACATCTAACATAGGCTTCCCCTTAGCGTTTTGACAATTTTTCTTCGATCGTTGCAATCATTTCATCGCGAACTTCCTTGACTGGAATCTCAACGATAACAGATCCAAGGAAACCACGAACAACTAAGCGCTCTGCAGTTGCCTTATCCAATCCACGACTCATGAGGTAATACATGTCTTCTGGATCAACTTGTCCGATAGACGCTGCGTGTCCTGCAGTGACATCATTTTCATCAATCAAAAGAATTGGGTTGGCGTCTGAACGAGCATGATCTGAAAGCATGAGAACACGACTTTCTTGTTGGGCATCTGCTCCCTTAGCACCCTTGATGATGTGGCCAATACCATTGAAAGTCAAAGTTGCTTTTTCAAGGATAACCCCATGTTGAAGGATATTACCGATAGAGTTGCAACCATAGTTAGTCACTCGAGTATCAATCCCCTGTACCTGACGACCGCTTGAAAGTGCTACGACCTTAAGGTCTGCATGGCTACCATTACCAATCAAGTCACTATCAAAGTCAGCAACGACATTCCCTTCGTTCATGACACCGATAGCCCAGTCAATACTTGCATCGTTGCCTAATTTACCACGACGGCTAATGTAGGCAGTGACATTCTCACCAAGACGGTCAATCGCCGCAAACTTCACTTGAGCACCAGAACGTGCAATCACTTCAACTGTGATATTAGCAGTCGCCTTAGCACTACCCTCACCGCGTGATTCTAAACGTTCCAGGTAGCTGATTTTAGAGTTTTTACCTGCAATGATCAGAATGTGCTTGTTAAATGGCACATCGCTATCGCTGTCTTGGTAGAAAATTCCTTCGATTGGTTCAGCAATTTCCATGTTATCAGGAATGCAGAGAACAGCACCACTATTGAAATAAGCTGTGTGGTAGGCCGCCAACTTATCATCGTCATACTTAACAGATGACATGAAGAATTCTTCGATCAGCTCTGGAATTTCTTCTAAAGCTGAATGAAAGTCTGTGAAGACAACACCCTGTTCAGCCAACTCAACTGGAATTTGCTCAAAAACAGTTTGAGTTCCAACTTGCACCAACTTTAAATGATTATCTAAAGCTGTGAAGTCAGGAACATTTGCTGATGGTTCACTTTCCGTGATGGTACCATCACCAAGATTCCAACGGTGAAATTTGACACGCTCAATAACTGGTAATTCCAAACTCTCAATCTTATCAAAAGCTTTTTGACGGAGGTCTGACAACCAGCTTGGTTCAGCGTGCATTTCTGAAAAAAGTTTAATAGTTTCTTTAGTCATTTACTTCTCCTAAAAGATACGAGGGAATTACAATTCTTCCTTGTAGTCATAGCCAAGTTCTTCAGCTAGTTTCGCGTATCCTTCACGTTCCAAACGTACCGCCAATTCTGGACCACCAGAAAGAACAACACGACCTTCCATCATAACGTGTACCACGTCTGGTGTGATATAGTTCAAAAGACGTTGGTAGTGAGTAATAATCATAGCACCAAAGCCTTCACCACGCATAGCATTGACACCTTTAGAAACAACTTTAAGAGCATCGATATCAAGACCTGAGTCAATCTCATCAAGAAGAGCGAAAGTTGGTTCCAACATCAAGAGTTGAAGAATTTCGTTACGTTTTTTCTCACCACCAGAGAAACCTTCGTTGAGGTAACGCTCTGCCATTTCTTCTTTCATGTTAAGCAATTCCATTTTTTCGTCTAGCTTAGTAATGAACTCGCGAACTGAAATTTTTTCGTCATCTTCTTTACCAGCATTTATAGCTGCACGAAGGAATTCTGCATTGGTAATTCCTGGAATTTCTGATGGGTATTGCATAGCCAGGAAAAGCCCCATACGCGCACGCTCATCCACTTCCAATTCAAGGATGTTTACGCCGTCAAATAGAACCTCACCCTTGGTTACTTCATAGTTAGGATTTCCCATGATAGCGGCAGAAAGAGTTGATTTCCCAGTTCCATTTGGCCCCATGATAGCGGCGATTTCGCCTGTTTTCAGGGTCAAGTTAACCCCTTTTAAAATTTCTTTTCCTTCAATTTCAACGTGAAGATCTTTGATCTCTAATACTGACATGATAATTCCTTTCTTTTCAATCCGTTTTACCATTTTCGCTAGAAAATTGTCCTTATTTTTCTAGTAAAAAACGATAAAATGTCAATAAATATACTTTAATAGTATAACAAAAAAAAGCCTAAAAGGCTTTAATTTTGTCTAGAAGCTGAGGGTTACTTCTTTCCTCGAAAATGGTCATCAATAGCGTTGACAATTTTACCCATAATATAGCTGACTCTAAAATTTCTTAGGATTAAAATAGCCCAAAGCAAGGCCATAATATACCGTTGCTCCATGATGGATTCATTAAGGAAATAGGTCTCAGCAGCAGTAAATAAGGCCATGATTATAAATTGTTGTCTGTTCATCGTATTATGTCACAATATCCTTTTAATCTTCTTCTATGGTCACTTTATCCGCTAGAAATTCAAATCCTTGAGGAAGGACAGATTCTTCCACTTCTTCCTTAACAGAGTTTCCTTGAGACGATTTAGCCTTAGCTGAGAAATCAGCCCTGACTTCTTTCCATTCTTCCATGGAAATAGCAAGAATCTCTGGTGAAAATCCCGCTGCTTGACTAAGGATATTACCAAACATGGTGTTCAGATTATCACGTTTCATGGTTTGGCCAGCATTGAAGTTAGATTCAAATGCAAGAATCGCGTGGTGCTCATTTGCCGCAACAGGTTGAGAACCGACTAAAAGCGCCTTATCTGGACCGGACAAGCTTTCAATAACTTCTCCCCAAGCATTTTGGAGACGGATTAGATTTTGACGGGCTAAATCAGGATTTTCAACAGCTTCTTGAAGAATAGACTGAACCTTATTGCGATCTACGCGATAAATTGACTTGCTGTTAACTGGGCGACTTGGCGTTGGTGTTGTCTGCTTAGGACTCGTGTTAACATTTGCCAGAGCCTGTTTCAATCGCGCAACTTCTTCTCTAAGAGAAGATAATTCCTCAGCCACATCACCTGAAAGTCCTGGTTGGGAATCATGTTCTGTCAAACGAATGGTCATCATTTCCGCATAAATCTTAGGCTGTAAGCTAGCCTTGATATCAGCTAAACTACTTGTTGCAATTCCAATCATCTCGAACAAAACAGCCTGTGAAAGACCTAAGTTATCCTTAAAGAGATCACTATAGTGAGTATTCTCCCCGCCAGTTTGGACGATCAAAATATCTCGCAAGTATTGCAACAAATCCGTTACAAATCGTGTCATGCTTTTTCCGTTATCAAAAATCAAATTTAGATTTTCCAAAGCACGAGTCACATCTTTTTGTGCCAAGGCAGCCACATAATTATCCAAAGCACTTAGACTAATAGTCCCAGTAATTTCCTCAGAAACAGCTGTCGTTAATTTAGCATCTTGAGTCAAGCTCAATGCTTGGTCTAAAATGGACAAAGCATCCCGCATACCACCTTCGGCTCTACGAGCGATAATTTCAACAGCTTCAGTTTCATAAGCAATCCCTTCCTTCTCTAAAATATGGAAAATATGATCTCGAATATCCTGAGTTCTAATAGATTTGAACTCGAAGCGTTGAACACGAGACAAAATGGTTGCAGGAATCTTATGAAGCTCTGTTGTTGCTAGGATAAAAACAACATTAGGAGTTGGTTCTTCAAGAGTTTTCAAAAGGGCATTGAAGGCTCCTGTTGAAAGCATATGAACCTCATCAATGATATAGACCTTATACTGAGCTATACTTGGAGCATAGGTTGATTTATCACGGATATCACGAATTTCATCCACTCCATTGTTAGATGCCGCGTCCATTTCGATAACGTCTTCCAAGCTACCGTCTGTTACAGCTTGACAGATATAACAGTTATTGCAAGGTTCTCCTCCCTCTTGATTAGGGCAGTTCATAGCCTTGGCAAAAATTTTGGCTACACTGGTTTTTCCAGTTCCACGAGGCCCTGAAAATAGGTAGGCATGGCTAATCTTTTCCTGCTCTACGGCTTGTTTCAGAGTTTTTGCAACAATTTCCTGGCCTACTAACTGTGAAAATGTTTGACTTCTATATTTTCGATAAAGGGCCTGATACATTACGCTTTCTCCTCAAACATTGAAAAATTCCATTCGGTTTTCTCTAACAAAATAGCAACAAACTCTTCTAGATATTTCAGATCCAAGTCATCATAATCATCAACAAGAGATGAATCTAAATCTAGAACGCCCAGAAGATGTCCCTCTTTAACCATCGGCACAACAATCTCACTAAGAGCACTACTATCACAAGAAATATAGTTTGGATAGGTTTTTACATCACCAACAATCACTGTTTGACGACTAGCTGCAGACTCTCCACAAACACCTTTTCCAAGAGCGATTCGTACACATGAAACTCCACCTTGAAAGGGGCCCAAGATCAGTTCATTTCCATCAAATAGATAGAAACCTGCAAAAACAGTATTGGGAAAACTTGTTTTTAGCAAAGCACTAGCATTAGAAAGATTAGCCAACACATTGGGCTCTCCTTCTAAAAGATAAGAGAGCTGTTCATTTATTGTTTGATAAAGTAATTCTTTTTCTGAATATAACATAGAACCATTATATCAAAAAATACTAGTAGAAAAAAGAAAAATCCCTTGTTTTAAAAACAAAGGATTTATTGATTCTTTAATCAGATTAAAGTTCGATGTCTCCGAACAAGTCAGCCATTGAGAATCCAGTTTGTGTTTCTGGAAGTTCAAAGTCACGTTTTTCTTGACGTTTTGGACGACGTGGACGTGGAGCGCGTTTTTCTTCTTTTTGTCCTTCTTCTTGAGCTGGACGTTCTTCAAGAGCTTTGATAGAAAGTGATACGCGTTCTGCATCTGCGTTAACATCAAGGACTTTAACAGTAACTTCTTGACCAACAGTAAGAGCTTCTTTTGGATTTTCAATACGTTTGTGTGAAATTTGTGATACGTGAACAAGTCCATCGATACCTGGCAATACTTCAACAAATGCACCGAAGTCAGTCAAACGTTTAACTGTTCCTTCTACAACATCACCTTTAGCCAATTTTTGCTCAACGCCATCCCATGGTCCAGGTGTTGTAGCTTTAAGTGAAAGTGAAACACGTCCTTCTTCTTCGTTAAGATCAAGGATTTTAACTTCAACTTCTTCACCAACAGTTACAACTGATTTTGGTGAAACGTTGCGTTCGTGTGACAATTCAGTTAAGTGAACCAATCCATCAACACCACCAAGGTCGATAAATGCACCAAAGCTTGTGATACGTGCAACTTTACCAGTTACAACATCACCAACAGCTAATTTACCAAATACTTCAGCACGAGCTGCTGCTGTAGCTGCTTCAACAACTTCACGACGTGAAAGGATGAAGCGGTTTTCTTTAGGGTCAACTTCTTTGATTTTAGCTTCAAATTCTTGACCTACAAAACGCTCAGTGTTGCGTACGAAACGAGTGTCCAACATTGAAGCTGGGATAAATCCACGTACGCCTTCAAATTCTACTGAAAGTCCACCCTTAACAGCGCGAGTTCCTTTAACTGTAACAACTTCTTCTTCACGTCCTACAAGTTTGTCCCATGCTTTGCGAGCTTCAAGGCGTTTTTTAGATACAAGGTATGTTACTGTATCAGTATCTTTACCAACTACTTGACGAAGTACAAGAACATCCAATACTTCACCTACTTTTACAAAGTCATTGATATCTGCATCACGATCGTTTGTCAATTCGCGAAGAGTCAAGACACCTTCAACACCAGTTCCAGAGATTGCAACGTTAGCTTGAGTAGCATCTACTGTCAATACTTCAGCACTAACAACATCACCTGGCTCAACTTGGCTAACGCTATTTAGCAAATCTTCAAATTCGTTCATCTAAAAAATCCTCCAACAATCAAGTTTTTCTTAAACTTGACATACTTATAATTTTTTCCTAAGCACCCGCAAAGACATGTTATATCGTTCACGTCCTTCAATTATAAAAATAAAATACCCTAAGATATTTTTCTTTTTATCTTGAATTTATTACCTAAGAACTGGGGTAGCTGGATTCGAACCAACGCATGAGGGAGTCAAAGTCCCTTGCCTTACCGC
>NZ_JVFV01000006.1 GCF_001073085.1 Streptococcus pseudopneumoniae | reverse complement strand
GTTACTGTCGGGGTGTATGTTGCAGAAACTTTGGTTCCGTTCTTATCTTCACGGACAACAGTCACGGCAGGTGCAGTTCCGACGAATGATTTTTCTGGCACGAATGTAACTGTTCCATCTGGAGCTACTGTGTAGGTACCGACACCATCTACTGTCTTAGTTGTTGAACCATCGTCAAATGTCGCTGGAACATCTTCATTGATAGCTACTGTTTTCTCAACACCATCAACGGTTACTGTTCCTCCCTTGAATTCAGGTTTACCTGTTTGAGTCGCACCTTGGATATCTGTTGATTCAACTGGAGTAGCCGTTGGAGTTACTGGAACAATTTCAGGTGTATAAGTTGTATTCACCTTGATACCGTTTGAGCTTTCAGCTTGAACCTTGACTGGTGTTACAGCACCTGTGTATGATTTATCAGTTGGTGTGAATGTTACAGTACCAGTTGCTGGATCGATCGTGAATGTACCGATTGGCGTTGTACCATCGGCAGCATAAGCTGGCGTAGTTGTAACTTCATTACCATCTTTATCCAAGAGCTTATAACTATTTGATTTAATGGTTACAGGTTTATCTTGACCATTTACTTGAACAGTTGTTCCTGCAAAGGTTGGTGTCCCTGTTTGTGTTGCACCTTGAATATCTTTAGAAGTTGCAGGGTTTGCTGTTGGAACAGCCGCTACAACTGTTGGTGTGTAGGTTGCATCGGATGTAATTGTTGCTGTCTTACCGTTGGCATTTGTAATTGTAGCAGTTGCTTGAACTGTTACACCTGTTGCAGTTCCAACAAAATCTTTTTCAGGAGTAAATGTAACCTCACCTGTAGTAGGATTGATTGTATATGTTCCTTCTCCTGCTACTTTCACACTGGTTTCATCAGTAGGCTGGCCAGTTACTGGATCTACTAATTTCTTGCTAGTAATATTCGTAGCCTTGTCATTGCTTAACTCAAACGTAGGCGTTTGAGTTTGAGGGACATTTTGCACATCCTCAGAAACCTTATTAGTAGGGCTGATTGTGGTTGGGGTTACTGTTGGAGTATACTTAGCAGTAGCTGTTTTTATAAATTCTGACTGAACTTGTTTATTTTTATCTCGTCCAACTGGTGCAGTAAGTGAAACTGTTACTCCCTTAGCAGTGCCAGTAAATCCTGGTTCCGGCACAAAGGTAACTTTCCCAGTCAAATCGTCTAAGTAGTAAATCCCTTCCCCTTCTACAGTTAGAACAGGGTCATTGATAACCTTGCCAGTCGTAGGACTCACAAACTTCGCTGGATAATCAAAATCAGGTGTGATTTTAACTTTCTCACCATTACTATTTGTTCCTTCAAGAGCAAATTCTGGAGCGGCTATTTGACTAGCTCCTTGAACGTCTGTTGAAGTTTTATCAAGCCCTTCCAAATTATTTGGAGTTACAGTCGGGATATAAAGTCCATCCATTGTATTTATCAAAGTATCAACATTAGCTTCATTAGCTGGGAATTTAGTTGACCAACCTGTGTCGTAGCCATTACTATCTGTACGACGGATAGAGATTCCATCAGCTGTTCCTAAGAAATTATCTTCAGGGATGAATTCTACATCTACGTCTTTACCATTTGCGGTAATCTTATATTTACCTTGACCTGGTACGACATAGTAGCCTTCAGCATCCAAAGTAGCCTTGTTCCCATTTGCATCGACAATGTATGGTGCTACTGTTTCATCAATTTTTGCTGATTCAGTTAAGCTATAGACTTGCAAACCTCGAGCAGTAAAGGCTACAGTTGCTGTTTGTTTAGCAGCTTGAAGACCAGAAGTTTCCTTGAATTCCCCTTTTGGTGGGTGCGTAATTTGAGTCTTGAAGTCTTCTACTTCTCCTGAGAAGGCCATACCTGTTGGGCTTTCAATTTCTTTAGCATTCTTAGCGATACGAAGACGAACCCCCAATTCAGTAACACTAGGGTCAATATAAGTTTTGCTGCTTGTAAATGTTAACTCAACTATACCATCTTTCGTAATAGTAGCTAAATTTGAACGCTCGTCTTCATCGAAAGTTCCATTTTGATTGAAGTCTACCCAACCGTAGATATTTGCCTGTGCAGCCCCATCAGTATGGGCTTCAACAGAAATCTTATAATTACCTGGTTTGGTACGGTCCATCTTGATCATATCATTGGTTTTCCCTTTAAGATCATCTGGAAGCAATTGGTCGATTCCTTCATCCGCAGTGGTCGCCTTGTCATCACCCGTCCAATCAAGGGTGTTGTTTTCATCCATATCAGGACTCAAATGTCCGAGATAGGGTTGGTTTACTTTACCACCAGTAACACCGTCTACAGTTGCAATGGTATGGACCGCCTTACCATATGACTCAGGAGCATCTCCTTCATCAAGTGGGAAGAATCCTAGCATAGCGGACTGTTTCCCACCTGAAGCGATATAAAGCCCCACTTCCGAGGCACCACGTGTCATCACGATTGGAACAGTATAATTACCTGCAGAAATGTTTGGTCCAAAGATACCAGTTCCTAGACCACCCGTAACTTGGTCAGGATTTCCGAAATATTTCCAAGCTACTGGTTTCTTTTCTGGTCCAACTTCATTAGAATCACGAAGTTGTCTTAGGTTAATGTTATTATATTTAGGTGTAGGCCCCAAAAGGTTATCTGTATCTTGCGGAACGTAAGTTTCAGAGGTGGATGGTCTGGTAAACTTTTTCCATTCTCCAAGGTGTTGCCAACCTTCTCCATTGGTAGTGAACATAACAAATTCACCAGGGTTAGCAGACTCCCCATCAGCCATAACAATAGCTGGCTTAACTGTCTTACCACGGAAGGTTGCAGAGATTTCAAACTGAACTCCAATATTTCCACCATTCATAGCTGAACCCATGGTAGTCTTCTTGGTTTTCGTATCAACGTTCTCAAATCTGATTTCAGTCCAACCATTTTGCGCATCAGCGACAATGTCGGCTTCCATGCCATCGTTAAAAGCTTTTTTAGCGCCTGTTGAAGTTACACCCTTTACATATCCATTTTTTGCGTTTGGATCATATGTCGCTTTTTCAGCTTCTGTAGCCCCTTGCTCTTCCATCCGTTTTTTATAGATCTCAGTTGCTTGGAAAGGCTTCAAGGATTTGACTTTTACAGTGACTACATAGCCAGGCATGATTTCCTTGGTATAAGTAGCGCCAACTTGAAGAGCTAGTTTTTCTTCTAAATCTTTATCAGGAAATTGGTCATTTTTAGGAACGATGACTGTTTTTGCCCCTGTCCAGTTGGCTACATCTCCAAAGTCCAACCATGTAATCTGGCTAGTCAAAGATTTTGCGTCAAGGTCTGTTGTAAAGCCTGGTTTTTCAACTTTTGGAGTTGAAGTTGCGTCTACAACGTCTGCACCAATTCCAGTAGCTGTTGCAGTATCTGCACGGAAGGCTGTGTTTTTATCAATCTCTTTTCCATTACGAGGGTCGTTTTTCCCTGTATTTGCGATTGCGTTTGTACCTTCAGCTGGCTTTGTGTTTTCTGCAGGTTTACCTGTAGTAGCTTCTGTCTTTTCAGTAGCTGCTACTTTTTCTTCGGCTACAGCTTTTTCTTTGTTTTTAAGCTTAGCATTGACAATTGTTACAAGTGATTGGTAAGCTGCGTCAAGTTCAGCTTGGCTTGTAGCAGAAGTAAGTGCATTTTTAGCATTGGCAAGACCTACCTTAAGAATTTCAACACTCTCGTCTGTCTTGTTGCTGTATTTACCATTTGCCACGTTTGCTTCAATTTCAGCAACATAGCCTTGCAATCTTGTTTGATCTAGTTTCAGCTTAGTTTCAGTTGTACCTGGAACAACTGGAGTTGCCTGATAAGTTGTAACATCTTCTTTCGCAGCTTGAGATGTAGAAAGAGATTCCGGCTGCTCCTTTTCAGTCGTCACAGCAACCTCGTCAGTTTGCTTATTCTCAGCGACTTCTTCAGCTGCTACTCCTGTAGCCGTTCCAAGCATGACTAAAGTTCCTAGTAAAACTGAACAAACTCCTACATTTAACTTACGAATTGAAAATCGACTAATACGGTCATTAAACAGATCATTTTTCACTAACATTACCTCCAAGTTGCATAAAATTTAACTTAGTTTAGAATAAATATACATTTACTATTCATTATATTTCGTAAACTAATAACTGTTATATTCTATCATGCCAGCCCTTGAATACCAAACATTTTGCTCAATTTGCTCAATTTTTTGGAAAAATTTTCTACTTTTTATAGCTTAAATTATTCAGTAAATCATATAAAAATCAATATACCTTTTCTATGTATTTAATCATGACCACCCGTCAAACGGGTGGTTTGTACAAGGGTTATAAGCCCAGATAACTAGCCAGCGCCTAAAGACGCTGGCTTTTACTTTGTTCAAGCCTTATTGCATTTGACTCGTCACAACCCTCTCAAAGAGGCGTACGTACTACTTGCCACCATCCCTAAAGGGATCTTCATATTCTTTTACACTCAACTTATCTAAAGCAATATCTTTTCGCTCTTGTTCCTGAATGTATTTTTTTATTGTGGCTTCATTGAGGCCAACTGTACTAACATAATAGCCCTCTGCCCAAAAATGTCGATTCCCAAACTTATATTTCAGATTGGCGTGTTTATCGAACATCATTAGAGCACTTTTCCCTTTTAAATATCCCATAAAACTTGCAACACTAATTCTAGGTGGAATGCTTACCAACATATGAACATGATCTGGCATTAAATGGCCCTCGATAATCTCAACACCTTTATAACTACATAATCTATGGAATATTTCTCCCAAACTACTTCGATATTGATTATAGATCACTTTTCGTCTATACTTAG
>NZ_JVFV01000005.1 GCF_001073085.1 Streptococcus pseudopneumoniae | reverse complement strand
TATTATGTGACTTTCAGTCCGTCTCGCTCCGTTAGGTGCGAGACAAAAGAACCACCCGCTATGCGGGTGCGCATCGAAGGTTATACCAAAAAACTCCAAACGCGATACAATTAAGGTGTTCAAGCCAATTGTAAAGCGAAAGGAGAAAAATATGGCTCAAAAAGCACATAGTTTATCACACACAAAATGGATGTGTTATATCACATTGTGTTCACCCCTAAGTATAGACGAAAAGTGATCTATAATCAATATCGAAGTAGTTTGGGAGAAATATTCCATAGATTATGTAGTTATAAAGGTGTTGAGATTATCGAGGGCCATTTAATGCCAGATCATGTTCATATGTTGGTAAGCATTCCACCTAGAATTAGTGTTGCAAGTTTTATGGGATATTTAAAAGGGAAAAGTGCTCTAATGATGTTCGATAAACACGCCAATCTGAAATATAAGTTTGGGAATCGACATTTTTGGGCAGAGGGCTATTATGTTAGTACAGTTGGCCTCAATGAAGCCACAATAAAAAAATACATTCAGGAACAAGAGCGAAAAGATATTGCTTTAGATAAGTTGAGTGTAAAAGAATATGAAGATCCCTTTAGGGATGGTGGCAAGTAGTACGTACGCCTCTTTGAGAGGGTTGTGACGAGTCAAATGCAATAAGGCTTGAACAAAGTAAAAGCCAGCGTCTTTAGGCGCTGGCTAGTTATCTGGGCTTATAACCCTTGTACAAACCACCCGTTTGACGGGTGGTCATGATTA
>NZ_JVFV01000001.1 GCF_001073085.1 Streptococcus pseudopneumoniae | reverse complement strand
CCGCGTCAAAGTTTGATTGCTAATAAAAAATGAGGTCGGGCTCTTTTGTCCCAACCTCTTCTACTATTCATAAAATTGTTTATAGGGTTTATTAAAGGCTTCTAAAATATCTGATGGAGTTTCTGCATAAGATTTTATCTCTGTCAAATTTCCTTTAACGATAATTCTCTCAACCGCATTAGCATCTTCACAGGTTACCAAGGTAATCTCTTTAATCCCATCACGTTCGTCAATTACATCTACGCGATCAGGAGTTACAATTTTAACTTCTTCAATCTCGTATGTATAGACTTTTTCTTTATCAGTGAGATAAATTTTCATCCCTTTCTCAGCACGAGCAAGAGGAGAGAATAATTTCTTGTCTGCATTTTCACCTGCAAAGATACGGTGACTTGCTAGAGAATAATTTCCTTCCCCCATTACCTGATTGGCTTTCATTGTCCCAGCACCATAAAAAAGGTTAACATTATCGAGTCCCTTAAATATTGGTAGATTCATTTCAAGCTCGGGAATGGCAATCCCTCCAATTACCGGAAGTTGCTGGGAATTCCACTGAGCTGATAAGACTGCCTCCGAGGAAAGTGATTTTACAGAGTCAAAATCGAAATTTCCTTCTGTTTCTTTGTTCTCTTCAATCTCTTCCTTGGTCACCTGACTGACCTGATACTTATTAGTGTTCCAAATCATGAACATATCACGAATATTAGCATTGAAGATTAAAGCGATAGATAACAAGATTAGGAATCCTGCCAGTATGTTAATCAGTAGATTCTTACGTTTATTTTTTTTACTTTGATTCTTTTTTTGAGACATTATGCTTCACTTTCTGTTTCCTGTTCTGCCCCAACTTCTTCTTTTTCTGCTGCTGCAACACTTGTAAAAGTCACAATCTTAGCATCTTGATCTAGACGCATCACTTTTACTCCCATAGTTGAACGTCCCGTTTGTGAAATATTGGCAACATTGGTTCGAATCATGACACCTGTGTCAGTGATAATCATCAGATCTTCGTCCCCTTTTACTGTTAAGAGACCAGCCAGAGGACCATTTTTTTCAGTAACATTGGCTGTTTTCATTCCCTTACCGGCACGACCTTTTGTTGGGTATTCAGTCGCAACTGTGCGCTTACCGTATCCTTTTTCAGTTATGATAAGGACTTCATCTTGATCAGTAATCACTCTCGCTCCAACTACAGCATCACCTTCACGAAGTTTTACCCCTTTAACACCAGTGGCAATACGACTCATACTACGAACTGAAGACTGATTGAAACGAACTGAATAACCTAATTTGGTTCCGATGATGATATCTGTGTCTTTTTCAGTTAGTAAGACATTAATCAACTCATCCTCATCTTTCAGATTTAAGGCTTTGAGACCATTTTGACGAATGTTTGCAAATTCTTTAACGCTGGTTCTCTTAACAATACCAGCACGAGTCGTAAAGAAGAGGTAGGCATCATCACTACGGTCTGATTCGACATTAATGATGGTTTGAATACTTTCACCTTCATCTAGTTTCAAAAGATTGACAACTGGCAAACCTTTGGCTGTACGACCGTATTCTGGAATTTCATATCCCTTAAGACGATAAACACGTCCTTTATTAGTAAAAAATAGCAAATGATCGTGAGTGCTGGTTGAAACCAATTCACGCACAAAGTCATCGTCCTTAACTCCAGTTCCTTGAACGCCTCGTCCACCACGTTTTTGAGCTGTAAATTCGTCTTGGTCCAAACGTTTGATATAACCTTTATTTGATAGAGTGATGAGAACATCAGACTCTTCAATCAAATCTTCATCTTCAAGCGTCAAGACTTCACCAACCATCAACTCAGTACGACGTGGATCGCCAAACTTACGTTTGACCTCATCCAATTCTTCCTTGATGATTTGCGCTACGCGTTCTGGTTTTGCAAGAATGTCTGCCAAGTCAGCAATCAAAGCAATAAGCTCATCATATTCCGACTGAATCTTGTCACGTTCCAAACCTGTCAAACGACGTAGACGCATATCGAGAATTGCTTGACTTTGACGTTCAGATAACTTAAACTTGCTCATCAATTCAGCTTGGGCTTCTGCATCCGTTTCACTGGCACGAATGATACGAATGACTTCGTCAATGTGGTCCAGAGCAATCAACAAACCTTCTAAGATGTGCGCACGCGCTTCAGCTTTCTCTTTATCAAACTGAGTACGACGAGTCACCACTTCTTTTTGGTGCTCAATATAAGCATCCAAGATTTGACGAAGAGAGAGAATCTTTGGAACACCATTCTGGATAGCCAGCATGTTAAATCCAAAACTCGTTTGCATTTGAGTCATCTTGAACAAGTTGTTCAAGATAACATTGGCAGAGGCATCACGCTTCACTTCGATAACAAAGCGAACACCCTCACGGTTAGATTCGTCACGAACTGCTGTAATACCTTCGATACGTTTTTCTTGAACTAAACGCACAATATGCTCATGGACTTTAGTCTTATTAACCATGTATGGAAATTCTGTTACAACGATACGTTCACGACCCGTTTTCGTTTCCTCAATTTCTGTACGAGAACGAAGAACAATGGACCCTTTTCCTGTTTCATAGGCCTTATGAATCCCTGATTTCCCCATAACAAGGGCACCAGTTGGGAAGTCAGGCCCAGGGAGTACTTCCATCAAGTCCTTGGTAGTAACTTCTGGATTATCCATAACCAACTTAACCGCATCAATGGTTTCACCCAAGTTATGTGGCGGAATATTGGTCGCCATACCAACGGCAATACCTGTAGCACCATTGACCAAAAGATTTGGGAAACGAGCTGGTAGAACAACAGGTTCACGTTCATTGGCATCATAGTTATCAACAAAATCAACGGTGTTTTTATTGATATCACGAAGCATCTCAAGTGCAATCTTGCTCATGCGCGCTTCAGTATAACGCTGAGCTGCGGCACCATCACCATCCATGGAACCAAAATTCCCATGCCCATCTACAAGCATGTAACGGTAACTCCACCATTGTGCCATACGGACCATAGCCTCGTAAATAGATGAATCACCGTGTGGGTGGTATTTACCCATGACATCCCCTGTAATACGAGCAGATTTCTTATGAGGTTTATCTGGTGTCACACCCAATTCGTTCATACCGTATAGAATACGACGATGAACTGGTTTCAAACCATCTCGAACATCAGGAAGGGCCCGCGATACGATAACACTCATGGCGTAGTCAATAAAGCTGGTCTTCATCTCCTTTGTCAGATTGACATTCACTAAATTTTTATCTTGCATTAACAAATGCCTCATTTCACTATTAGTAACTAGTTATATTATACCATAGTTTGTCACTTATTTCAGTGTTACAATACGACTAAAACGTTTACATAGCCAAGTGGATGTTATATCCGTGACAAAGCTATTAAAAAGTGATACAATGAAAATAAACGGGGGAAGCCCTTAAAAAATAAAGGAGATGTTTAGACAAATGACAGTTACTAAACAACACAAAAAAGTTATCCTTGTCGGTGACGGTGCCGTAGGATCATCATACGCTTTTGCTCTTGTTAACCAAGGAATTGCCCAAGAACTTGGTATCATTGAAATTCCTCAATTACACGAAAAAGCTGTTGGTGACGCTCTTGACCTTAGCCACGCCCTTGCTTTCACTTCACCTAAAAAAATCTATGCAGCTGAATACGCTGACTGTGCGGACGCTGACCTTGTAGTTATCACTGCTGGTGCTCCTCAAAAACCAGGTGAAACTCGGCTTGATCTTGTTGGTAAAAACCTTGCAATCAACAAATCAATCGTAACACAAGTTGTTGAATCAGGATTTGACGGTATCTTCCTTGTAGCTGCTAACCCAGTTGACATTTTGACATACTCTACATGGAAATTCTCAGGATTCCCTAAAGAACGTGTTATCGGTTCAGGTACTTCTCTTGACTCAGCTCGTTTCCGTCAAGCCCTTGCTGAAAAATTGGATGTAGACGCTCGTTCAGTTCACGCATACATCATGGGTGAACACGGTGACTCAGAATTTGCCGTTTGGTCACACGCTAACATTGCTGGTGTTAACCTTGAAGAATTCCTTAAGGACACTCAAAACGTTCAAGAAACTGAATTGATCGAATTGTTCGAAGGTGTTCGTGACGCTGCTTACACAATCATCAACAAAAAAGGTGCAACATACTACGGTATCGCCGTTGCTCTTGCTCGTATCACAAAAGCAATCCTTGATGATGAAAATGCAGTACTTCCACTTTCTGTATTCCAAGAAGGCCAATACGGAATCAAAGACGTCTTCATCGGTCAACCAGCTGTTGTTGGAGCACACGGTATTGTACGTCCAGTGAACATCCCATTGAACGATGCTGAAACTCAAAAAATGCAAGCTTCAGCAAAAGAATTGCAAGCTATTATTGATGAAGCTTGGAAAAACCCTGAATTCCAAGCAGCTTCAAAAAACTAATTTATGTTAGAAAAAATGTCTAGACAATTTGTCTAGACATTTTTATATTTCATTTTATTACTTTATTTCATTTGAGCAAAAGCTGCTTCTGCATCTGCGTTACTAATTGCACCTAATTGAATCTTAGCAATTTTACCCTCTGAATCAATTAGATACTCTGTAGGGATGCTTCGAATTTGATAATCTTGAAAAACAGCTCCTTTTGTATCATATAAAACTGGGATGTCTTTATAACCTTGTTCTTCAAACCACTTTGGAAATTGGTCTATCGTTTTTTCACCTTGAAGCCCTGGAGCAATGACAGATAAAATTTCGAAATCACGATCCTCCTTAGCAGCAAGCTCCATCAATTCTGGCATACTCTTCTTACATGGTCCACACCAAGATGCCCAAAATTTAAGATAAACTTTCTTCCCTTTAAAATCAGATAATTTGACTTCTTTTCCATCCATCGATTGAAGCGTAAAGTCCGGTGCTTCTGCTCCCACAGCCACTTGCTTCACAGTTGGTTGCTGCTGTGTTTGAGTCGTTTGATTTTCCTGACTTGATTTTTTTTCTTCCTTGCCACAAGCAATCAGAAGAAAGAGAGACAAGAAACTAAGTCCAAAATAGATAATTTTTTTCATAGATAACTCCTTTTATCCTAATATTCCAGATAAGACATTTAACTGTCCCAACATTAATAAAATTCCCATGAGAATGATCAATAAACCACCAATTTTCTTTAATAAAAGTATGTGGGATTTGATTTTACTAAAATAGGGCATAATAAGACCTGATGCCAAGGCCAATAATAAAAATGGAAGCGCCATTCCGAGAGTGTAAATGAGGGTTAATAAGGCTCCCTGAAGAGCCCCATTTCCTCCTGAGGCAGCCAGTGCTAAAACAGAACTTAAAACTGGGCCTATACATGGAGTCCAGCCAAAGCTGAAGCTGATACCCAGTAAAAAGGCCGACAAATATTTGCTAGACTGTTTTTGCTTAAATGTTACTGTTTTTTGTACCTCTAATTTTTGTAAGTGAAGAATTTCCATCTGATGCAAACCCAGTATAATAATCATGATTCCCATGACATAACGGAACCAGTCAGCATAAAGTAAATTCCCAAGGAATCCTGCTCCAAATCCAAGAATAAAGAAGATGAGAGAGATACCCGCAATGAAACAGAGTGTCCGAATCAATCCTGACCAGGCAACATCTTTACCCAAAAAACGAAATGTCCTTGACTCCTCTTGATCATCTAACAGAACACCTGCGTAGACTGGTAACAAGGGAAAGATACAGGGAGAAAAGAATGACAAGACCCCAGCTATAAAGACAGAAATAAAAAATAAAATACTTTCCAATTAAGAACCTTCTTTCATATAGTTATCTTTTATTTTACTATAAAAGAAAACGTTTGTAAGAAATCCGCTACGCAAATTAATTTTCAACTTGAAAGAATCAAAAAAGGAGCTCAGCTCCTTTTTTGATTAATAAGTTCCCTCTTCACCTTGACTTGTCAAGATTACAGGCCCATCTTTAGTAATAACAAACTGATGCTCGTACTGGCATGATAGTCCACCATCGATTGTTTTATGTGCCCAACCTGTTTTCATATCTGTATCGATTTCCCAATCACCTGTATTGATCATAGGTTCGATTGTCAAAACCATGCCTTCACGAAGGCGGAGACCGCGACCTGCGATACCATAGTTAGGAACCATTGGTTCTTCATGCATAGTTGGACCAACACCGTGTCCTACAAGATCACGGACAACGCCGTAACCACGACTTTCAGCATATTCCTGAATAGCAGCTCCAATATCTCCAATACGGTTTCCTACAACAGCTTTTTCAATACCAATGTACATAGCTTCCTTGGTCACGTCCATTAAGTTTTTAACTTCTTCTGACGGTTTTCCAACAGCGTATGCCCAACAAGAATCTGCCAAGCCGCCCGTAAAGTTTTGAGTATATTTTTTCATCTGCTCAACGTTGTTAAAGTTGAGTTTAGAAACATTGAGGTCGGACTTAGCGATTGGCCCACCAAGGACCATATCAACCTTCAGCAAATCGCTTTCCTTCAAAATATAGTGGCGTGGAAAAGCATGGGCTACTTCGTCATTGAGTGAACAGCAAGTGGCATAAGGATAATCCATCATTGCCCCATCAACACCGATTTGTAGTGGAAGGAAATTTTCTTCTTTACAACGACGACGCACATATTCTTCTACTTCCCACATATCTACACCTGGTTTGATGATGTCACGCAAACCGATGTGAATACTGGCAAGAAAATCGCCAGCTTTATCCATTGCTTCGATTTCTCTAGCTGATTTTAATGTAATCATGTTTTCTCCTAGTTTTAATTAATTTTTACAGTAACATTTGCTTTTGATACGATTTGATGATTGATATAAATGTCATAGTCAATAATAGCTGACCTTCTTGTATGATGAATAATTCTAGCCTGAATCCGCAAGGTATCATCAATCTGAACAGCTTGTAAGAAATAAATCAACATTTGTTCAATGATGAGGTTACGTCCGCTATTCACAACCAGATCTTGCGTCATATGGGTCAATATTTCTGAAAGAACTCCATTTGCAAGGACTCCATTTTTTTCCAACATAAATGGTTCAACCGTGATGACAACTTCGTCATGGTGGTAAGATAACTTCTGACCAACCTGTTCTGAAAATGTTGGTAAAGCTGAAACTTGAGAGCGACTCATCTTTTCCATAACATCCCGTCTAGTAATGACACCAAGTAAGGTTTGATTGCTTCTCACAACAGGTACCATTTCAAAGTCTTCAGCAATCATTCTCTGGCTAACGTTAGCAATATTCGTCGCTAAACCAGTCATATAGACTGTCCTTGTCATGACCTTATCTATCGTTGTACCAGGTGATTTATCTCCAGCATCACGCATAGTAACTACACCAACAACAACCTGATGCTGATTGATGACAGGGAAACGGCTCGTCCTATTCTTACGAACCAAGTCTAGATAATCTTTGACAGTATCCGTTTCCTGTAGAAAACCATATTCATGACTGGTACGATAGATTTTTTCAACCGTCAAAATATCTGTCTTAATCTGAACATTAGACAAAGCTCTGTTGATCATAGTCGCAATTGTAAATGTATCATGTTTACTGCGTAATACTGGAATATTTTTTTTATTAGCATGGTTCAAAACATCTTCATGAACTTCAAATCCACCTGTTACCAAGACAGCATTTTCATTTTCAAGTGCCAATAACTGAATACGTGTTCGATCTCCTACGATAAGTAAGCCGCCATCATGAAGATAAGAAAGAATATTCTTTTCAGTCATCGCTCCAATGGAGAATTTACTAAATTCTCTATCCAATCCAGCTTGGCCAGCTAAAACTTCCGAGCCTGTAACCTCTGCAATTTCTGCGAACGTTAATTTCTCAATAGCTACTTTTTTTGACTTTACACGTACTGTTCCACTTCGAGGACGTGTTTCAACAAGTCCCCTATTTTCAGCTTCTTTGATAGCCCGATATGCCGTACCATCACTTACTCCCAGCCGATTTGAAATACTACGAACACTAACACGCTTCCCAACTGGTAATTCTTCCAAGTAGGCTAATATTTCTTGGTGTTTACTCATTTAGATTTCCTTTTGTATAACGGAATTCTAGATAATCCCGCATCTTTCGGGTATAACGATCGCTACCTTTAAAACGACGATAAAGAACAAAATCTGATTTTTCTGCTACTTTCTGACTAGCAACATTTTCTAGATGTGTCACAATCGAAAGTTGCTTCAATGCAAACTCGTTCATGGATAAATCTCGTAATTTGGTAACTGCTTCAGTCATATAACCCTGAGACCAATAGTTTTTCTTCAAAAAATAGCCAATTTCTGCTTCTTTCTTAATTTCATCAAGCTTTTCAAACTTGATAGCTCCAATCATTCTTTGCTCTTTTTTATCACAAATAGCCCAAATCCCCAAAGGTGATTTCATAAAATAATTGGCAAGAGCATGCTGACTTTCTTCAATACTTGCTTGTGCAGGAAAGATAAATTGAAGATTTTCAGGATCTGATGCAAGTTGATGAAAATCATCTACATCTGTAAAAAAGAAGGGACGGAAATATAAACGTTCCGTCTCATAGAAAGAAAACTTTGCTAATTTAGTCCAGATATTCATTGCAATCCTCAAATTGCTAATCTTCGATTAGCTCAATATCTGCTCCAAGATTACGCAATTTTTCGATAATATTCGAGTAGCCTCGAAGGATGAATTCAACATTGGTAATCTCTGTTTTTCCTTCAGCCATCAAGCCAGCAATAACTAAGGCAGCTCCAGCACGTAGATCTGTTGCCTTAACTTTTGCACCCTGCAAAGGATTTCCACCCTTATAAAGGATGTGGTCGTTTGTTGTTGAAATATCTGCATTCATTTTGGCTAATTCAAAAACATGGTTGACACGTTTTTCATAGATTGTATCAATCAATGTGCCACGACCTTCTGCTTTTAATAGCAAGGGAGTAATAGGCTGTTGAAGATCTGTTGCGAAACCTGGATAAGGAGCTGTCTTGATATTAACAGCCTTTAGATTTGTTTGCTCTTCGACGAAAATACTGTCTTCAGAAACAGTCATGTGAACACCCATTTCTTCAAGTTTAGCAATAAATCCTTCTAAATGCTCATAAAGTACATTATTAATTCGAATCCCATGACCTACTGCAGCTGCCATTGAAATATATGTACCTGCTTCGATACGGTCAGGGATGACTTGGTGGCGTGTTCCGTGCAAGCTATCCACACCATCAATTGTAATCATATCTGTACCTGCTCCACGAATGTGAGCTCCCATATTGTTTAATAATGTAGCCACATCAATGATTTCAGGTTCGCGAGCAGCATTTTCAATAACTGTTCGACCTTTAGCTTTTACTGCTGCTAGCATTGTATTAATAGTTGCACCAACACTAACAGTATCCATATAGATATGCGCACCATGTAGACTTGATCCTTGGGTTGAGAGATTCATATTATCTCCCTCGTAGGTTGTCTTAGCTCCCATAGCTTCAAATGCTTTTAAGTGCAAATCAATCGGACGTGGTCCTAGGTCACACCCTCCAGGCAAACCTACAGTTGCTTCACCAAAACGACCTAAAAGACTACCATAGAAATAATAAGACGCACGCAAGCTATTAATTTTACCATAAGGCATTGGTTTATTTTGAACACCACGAGGATCAATCTCAAGAACATCGTCATAACGCTTGACACTAGCTCCCATGATTTCCATAATCTCAATAAGACTAGCTACATCAGAAATGTCCGGAACACAATCCAAAATCACAACATCATCTGATAAAATAATGGCAGGAATCAAGGCAACGACACTATTTTTAGCGCCACTAATCGTAATTTCACCTTTCAATGGTCTCCCACCGTTAATGACAATTTTTTTCATTTTATACTCTTTCACTATTTATTAAGAAGGTCTCACCCTATATTATACCATATTTCTTACTAATAGCCAATCCTATAAAAAAATTAGGCCCAGAACTATCTTGATATTAAAGACGATAACTTTGGTTATATCAGTTATAATTATCATACTTATCAAAGCTAGTAAAAATCTTCCTCACCTGTATTTTTAAAGCTTGTAACAAAATTTTTACTGTACATTTTTTGTTTGCGATTGGGTAAAGAAAGACAGACTTAATAAGTATATACGATAGTATATACACTTTTATAAAATAAGAAATTAATACTCTTCGAAAATCAAATTCAAACCGCGTCAACGTCGCCTTGCCGTACTCAAGTACAG
>NZ_JVFV01000004.1 GCF_001073085.1 Streptococcus pseudopneumoniae | reverse complement strand
GCACTTAAAGCAATTCAGGAGCTTGCTCTTGAAAATCAAAAACTTACACACAGATTGGAGAACTTAGAAAATGAATACAGAACAGCTTAACCGCGCACTTCGGATGACAATCAACGACTTATCCGATACATCAAACGGTACAATGGTTGCAAATAATCTCTTGAGCATTCAGCTGGAAGAACAATTGGCTGAAAATCAAAGACTTCAA
>NZ_JVFV01000003.1 GCF_001073085.1 Streptococcus pseudopneumoniae | reverse complement strand
AAACCGCGTCAACGTCGCCTTGCCGTACTCAAGTACAGCCTGCGGCTAGTTTCCTAGTTTACTCTTTGATTTTCATTGAGTATAAACCGATGATATTGTACAAAAATTTTACATAAAAATCATTCTGGGTACCAAAATGGGTATCAAAACCAAAAAAATAGGCTCTCCGAAAACTCGGAAAGCCTTATTTAATGCTACTTCTAGCTTCCTCGCCTTTTCATTTCAAGGCTCGGGATAAAAAGGTTCACTGGACCTTTTTATTTTGCGATTGGGTAAACAGAAACTTGTTTTTTATCGCGACCTTTACGTTCAAAGCGTACTACGCCTTCAACTTTAGCGAACAAAGTATCGTCTCCACCACGTCCAACGTTTACACCTGGATAGATGTGTGTACCACGTTGACGGTAAAGGATTGATCCACCTGTTACAGTTTGTCCGTCAGCTGCTTTAGCTCCAAGACGTTTTGCTTGTGAATCGCGTCCGTTTGATGTAGAACCTCCACCTTTTTTGTGGGCGAAAAGTTGCAAGTTGTTAAGAGTCATTTTTAACATAATGTTTTCCTCCGTGTTAGTTTTCTGTGATAACTCTGGTTTGGACGAACTCTGAAGAGTCCTCCGATAAGGTTGCCATACCTAAGAAAAATGATTCAAAAAATAACTGAGTCATTTCTCTCTGATGTGAAGGAAGGTCTCTAGGAATTTCAACCATCAGATAGCCACCTTCATCTTCGTTTAATTCTAAGATTGGTTCATAGCCTGCAAATTTCTCAATCGAATTGATAAAGTTAATGGCAAGCGTAGAAACCGATGCACACACGACATCAAAGCCGTATTCGCCACTCTCGGCGTGTCCAGTAATTTCCGCACTCCTCAGCTCGCCATCTTCGGCTCTCTCAAAGACTGCTTGTATCATGTGTTCTCCTTAAAATTAAGCGTTGATTGCGTTGATGACAACTTTTGTATATGGTTGACGGTGACCTTGTTTACGGTGGCTACCTTTTTTAGGTTTGTACTTGTAAGTAACAACTTTCTTTTGTTTTCCTTGTTTTTCAACAGTTCCAACTACAGTAGCTCCAGCAACAAGTGGAGTTCCGACAACAGTGTTTTCACCACCAACAAGAACAACTTCGTTAAAAGTAACTTCTTGACCAGCTTCAACGTTCAATTTTTCAACGTAGATTGCTTGACCAACTTCAACTTTAACTTGTTTTCCGCCAGTTTTGATAATTGCGTATGTGCTCATTATGCACCTCCTATGATTTTTTGGGGTTTCCCCGTATTTTTGTGAAGACTCGCCTAGCATCGTGGGACGAACCACTTAAAAGAAGAGCTCTAAGTATAACAAAGAATAAACTAGGAATTGAGCCAAAGACATAACTTATGTTAGGCAAGGCGATAATGACGAAGTTTAAATTTGTTATACGACGAGCAACGATGTTCGTGCGGTTGCACAGGACTGTGCATAGTCAACTCTTCAAGTATAGCATGATTCCTGGTTTTTGACAAGTATTTATCATCGAATTTAAACTTTTTCTCTTATTTTTTTCCTCCAAGATGCAAAAAGCATACTTAGATAAAAAATACTCATCATGATTGGAATCCCTAAAATTGTTTTTTCTTCATAAAAAATACTCAGATAAGCTGATATAACAACCCCAAGCACAAAACTCGACAGCAAGCTAACAAAGATGAGACCTTCTCTTAAAAAAGGTGTATGTTTTGTGCGAACATATTCCCCAAATGCTAACATGGTTCGTTTGATATTTCCAGTCATAAAAGCATTGTTGTATGCAATTCCTGAAACTTCTCCGAATGCTGTTGTTACAAGTCCCATACAAAATGCTAACGGTGGTACTATGTATATATTATCAACCGTCAAGGGAACAAATCCTATTATTAAAGATAAAATTGCTAGTGGAATAAGGGATAGAATTGGTTTTCTTACAATCCTCAACTTTTCTTTATAAACTGTCAAGAGGAAAACACCTACCATAAAGGAAATCAAGGTCATTACCTTTGCACTGGCATCTGAAACATTGTCTTGAATGAGACCAACGGAAAGGAAAACGACATTCCCCGTTTGGCCTGCAACTAGAGTATTCCCACGTATGATAAAGGTATAGGCATCTACATAACCCGCACAAAAAGTCAAAAAAAGCGCCAATCTTTTTGAATGACGAGAAATTTTTCTCATAGGTAATAATCTCATACTACACTCCTATTTTTTCTGAATCTATTGTACCATTTTTTGAGGAAAATTCGAAGTGTCAAATAAAAGAATTGTCTCCCTTTGGCTAGTTTAGTCTAGCTGTGATATAATGAAAGCAGTCATTACTTGTAGAAAAGGAGATTTCATGCTTAAACTCGGTATTATCGGTACTGGTGCAATCAGTCACCACTTTATAGAAGCTGCTCATACTAGTCAGGAATTCCAGTTAGTGGCTGTTTATTCAAGAAAGCTCACGACTGCTCAGCAATTTGCTAGTTCCTATACAGATGTTAGTCTATTTGATAATTTAGAGGATTTCTTCCAGTCTGAATCTGATGTTGTCTATATCGCAAGTCCAAATTCTCTGCACTTTACTCAAGCCAAGGCCGCTTTATCTGCTGGCAAACATGTTATCCTTGAAAAGCCAGCTGTTACTCAACCACAAGAATGGCAAGAGTTAATTCAAATAGCTCAGGAGAATCACCGTTTTATCTTTGAAGCAGCAAGAAACTATCATGAGGAAGCCTTCACCATTATTAAAAACTTTTTAGCAGATAAGCAAGTTTCAGGTGCAGATTTTAACTATGCCAAGTATTCTTCTAAGATGCCTGACCTCCTTTCTGGAAACACTCCGAATGTATTTTCAGACCGTTTTGCTGGTGGGGCTCTCATGGACTTGGGAATTTATCCGATCTATTCTGCGGTTCGCTTGTTTGGAAAGGCACTTGATGCGTCCTATCAAGCTCAACAACTTGACAACACCATTGATTTAAATGGAGATGGTATCTTATCTTATCCCGGTTATCAAGTCCATATCAAGGCTGGTAAAAATATTACTTCTAATCTTCCTTGCGAAATATATACAACAGATGGAACCTTGACGCTCAACACTATTGAACATGTCCGCTCAGCTATTTTCACAGATCATCAAGGTAATGAAACACATCTACCTATTCAGCAGGCACCTCATACCATGACTGAGGAGGTCGCTGCTTTTGCTAACATGATCAAGCAGCCAAACCCAGAACTTTACCAAGCTTGGTTAGAGGATGCGTCACACGTCCATAACCTAATTTACACTATGCGCCAGACTGCTGGCATTAGATTTGAGGCAGAAAAATGAAAACCAAACTACCTACAGAATGGCTAGAGCTAACCGAAAAACTCGGCTTTCAAGAATTCACACCCATTCAAACTCAGCTTTTTGATCCAATTTTAGACGGTCAAACCCTCCTTGGAGTCAGTCCAACTGGTACAGGAAAAACTTTAGCTTATCTCCTACCAAGTCTTCTCCGTCTCCAAAAGAAAAAAGCGCAACAACTATTGATTTTAGCACCAAATACTGAACTGGCTGGTCAGATTTTTGAGGTAACTAAAACTTGGGGTGAAGCAATTGGCTTGACTGCTCAGCTATTCCTTTCTGGTTCGAGTCAGAAACGTCAAATCGAACGACTTAAAAAAGGCCCAGAAATCCTTATTGGAACTCCTGGTCGTATCTTTGAACTGATTAAATTGAAGAAGATCAAGATGATGAACGTGGAAACAATTATTCTTGATGAGTTTGACCAGTTGCTAGATGATTCTCAGATTCACTTTGTTGAGAAAATCACTCACTACGCACCTCGTGACCACCAACTCATCTATATGAGTGCCACTACCAAGTTTGACCAAGATAAGATTGCGCCCAACACGCGCACCATTGACCTCTCTGATCAAAAGTTGGACAACATTCAACACTTCTACATGCAAGTAGACCAACGACACAGAGTAGATATGCTTCGTAAACTAGCACATGTCGATGACTTCCGTGGACTGGTATTCTTTAATAGTTTGTCAGACCTCGGAAGCGCTGAGGAAAAATTGCAATATCGTGATGTCCTAGCTATTTCTCTAGCTAGCGATGTCAACGTTAAGTTCAGAAAAGTTATTCTCGAAAAATTCAAAGACAAGCAACTAACACTGCTTCTTGCAACAGACCTTCTAGCTCGTGGTATCGACATTGATAGCTTGGAATGCGTGGTTAACTTTGACGTTCCTAGAGATATGGAAACTTACACTCACCGCGCTGGCCGTACAGGACGTATGGGCAAAGAGGGCTATGTAATCACACTTGTAACGCATCCCGAAGAAATCAAAAAGCTCAAAAAATTTGCAAGTGTACGTGAAATTGTCTTGAAAAATCAAGAACTGTATATCAAATAAGGTTGGGATAAAAGTCCCAACCTCATTTTTTATTAGCAAAAAAACTTTGACCTGCTAGCTGATTTAGAACTAGGAAATCGAAACTTTATCTACTGATTTCTCCTCCACCAGCTTTTTTACCCCCAGGTAATTTCTAAGCGATAGTTTGCAAATGGATTTCCTTCTTTGTTTTGTAGTTGATAGGCTAGTTCAATCTTTTGCTGATCAACTTGATAATGGTTTGTTTGGATGATAAACTCCTGTATCCCCATTGGTGTAGGAATATAGGCTAAACTATCAGCTTCCTTCAGAAAACGCATGATGGTCTTAGGGTTGGAAAATCGAGACATCACCAACTCTGTATCATTAAACTTGAGTACCACTTTTTCTTTCTCTTCATTATAAAAAAGGAGATAGGAAAAATCCCCTTTCTCACGTAACTCAACGTCATAAAGTTGGTCGATCACTTCCAATTGTTCATCAAATTGGATGGTATTTCTCATTCGAATCTTCACTTCAAGTCCTCTTTCTTCACTCTTATCCTACTATTTTACCAAAAACTGTGGCTTTTTGCTATAATGGTTTTATGAATGAAAAAGTATTTCGTGACCCCGTTCACAATTATATCCATGTTGATAATCAGATTATCTATGACTTAATCAATACCAAAGAATTTCAACGCTTGCGTCGTATCAAGCAACTCGGAACATCCAGCTATACCTTTCATGGTGGAGAACATAGTCGTTTCTCTCACTGTCTAGGTGTTTACGAGATTGCGCGACGCATCACCGAGATTTTTGAGGAAAAGTATCCTAAAGAATGGGATCATTCGGAGTCCCTCCTAACCATGACTGCAGCCCTCCTTCATGACTTAGGACATGGCGCCTACTCGCATACCTTTGAAAATCTCTTTGATACCGATCATGAGGCGATTACGCAGGAAATTATCCAAAGCCCCGAAACAGAGATTCACCAGGTTCTTTTACAGGTAGCTCCAGATTTCCCAAAAAAGGTAGCTAGTGTTATAGACCACACTTATCCAAATAAGCAGGTGGTCCAGCTGATTTCGAGTCAAATTGATGCAGATCGAATGGACTATCTCTTACGAGACTCCTATTTTACAGGTGCTTCTTATGGAGAATTTGACTTAACACGTATCTTACGAGTTATTCGCCCTATCGAGAACGGAATTGCCTTTCAACGAAACGGCATGCATGCCATCGAAGACTATGTTCTTAGTCGCTATCAAATGTATATGCAGGTATATTTCCATCCAGCAACACGTGCTATGGAAGTCCTTCTGCAGAATCTTTTGAAACGTGCTAAAGAACTTTATCCAGACAATAAGGACTTCTTTACACTGACATCCCCGCATCTACTGCCATTTTTCGAAAAGAATGTGACCTTGGCTGACTATCTATCTTTGGATGACGGAGTTATGAATACCTATTTTCAACTATGGATGACCAGTTCTGACAAGATTTTAGCTGACCTGTCACAACGCTTTGTCAATCGCAAGGTCTTTAAATCCATTACCTTTTCACAAGAAGATCAAGAACAGCTTGCATCTATGAGAAAATTAGTAGAAGACATCGGCTTTGATCCCGACTACTACACAGCTATTCATAAGAACTTTGACCTTCCTTATGATATCTATCGCCCCGAATCAGAAAACCCACGGACACAGATTGAGATTTTACAGAAAAATGGTGAACTAGCAGAACTTTCTAGCCTTTCGCCTATCGTTCAATCCCTTGCTGGCAGTCGCCACGGAGATAATCGTTTTTATTTTCCGAAAGAAATGTTAGACCAAAACAGCATCTTCGCAAGCATTACCCAGCAATTTCTACACTTGATTGAGAACGATCATTTTACACCAAATAAAAACTAAAAGAGGAAATTTATGAGTATTAAACTAATCGCTGTCGATATCGACGGAACCCTTGTCAACAGTAAAAAGGAAATCACTCCTGAAGTATTTGCCGCTATTCAAGATGCCAAACAAGCTGGTGTCAAAGTTATGATTGCAACTGGACGTCCTATCGCCGGGGTTGCCAAACTTCTAGATGACTTGAAATTAAGAGATGAAGGTGACTATGTAGTGACCTTCAACGGTGCACTTGTTCAAGAAACAGCTACAGGGCATGAGATTATCAGTGAATCCTTGACTTATGAAGATTATCTAGATATGGAATTTCTCAGTCGCAAGCTCGGTGTCCATATGCATGCTATTACCAAGGATGGCATCTACACAGCCAATCGCAATATCGGAAAATACACTGTACATGAATCAACCCTCGTCAGCATGCCCATCTTCTATCGTACACCTGAAGAAATGGCTGATAAGGAAATCGTCAAGTGTATGTTTATCGATGAACCTGAAATTCTCGATGCTGCTATTGAAAAGATTCCAGCAGAATTTTACGACCGCTACTCTATCAACAAATCTGCTCCTTTCTACCTCGAACTTCTCAAAAAGGGTGTAGACAAGGGTTCAGCTATCACTCACTTAGCTGAGAAACTCGGTTTGAACAAGGATGAAACTATGGCTATCGGTGACGAGGAAAATGACCGTGCCATGCTTGAAGTTGTTGGTAACCCTGTTGTTATGGAAAACGGAAATCCAGAACTCAAAAAAATCGCCAAATACATCACTAAATCTAATGACGAATCAGGTGTTGCTCATGCCATTCGAACTTGGGTGTTGTAGAAAGAATAGACAAAAACCGCTCTGCTGAGCGTTTTTTACTATGTTAGAACTCAATTTCCAGTATTAGTTGTACAGTTACTTAAATCTTGAGAGTAGAAAAACTGTATTTGATGGGAGAATTAACACTACTATAAATCAAAGGCATTTTCATGATCCATTTTATTCCATAGTCATTGACCAAAATATAATTTTTGGTCAAAATTTGGTCATGATTTGGTCATGATTTGGTCAAAAAGACAAAAAATACTAAATTATTTTTAAAAATGAATGTAAAATACGGGCAAGCTTCTTTATTAGATTGCTTCAAAAAAGCAAAAACAGAGCCGGTAACATTTTCTAATTACTGGCTCTTTCATTTTATTTTACAGTAGCTAACTTCACTTTAGGGACAAGGAAGTATAGTGGAATGACATTCAAGATAAATACTCCAATGAAGAGTGCTACATCTTTGACATCAATACTCGTTGAAGTAGTTAAAGCATTCACGATATTGGTGTAATAGTATCCTGGGAAAATCATTTGAGCTTTTCCAATAAACTCCATGAATCCTCCTTCGGCACCAAGAGAAGCAAATGGAATAATCGTCATAGAAGCTAAAATAATTACTGGAAAGCTGACCGTATCAATAATTTTCTCATCGAGTCTAACTCCAATTACAAAGCCAATAATACTAAAATAAATGCCCATAATGGTTAATAAGAAAAATTGAACGACTAATTGACTGTTCAATGGAAAACTAAAAAAGAGAACGCCAACAGCTAATACTACAACAAAAATTAAAGTATTTAACACCAATTGTACGAGAGTTTGGTCGAGTAAATAGTTTTTCACTGTATATTTAGAAAACTTCGACTCGAATGAGTAAAAATCGATATTTGATGAAATCCGTTTACTAAAGGTAGCCAGACTATTCCCGATAATCCCAATAAAAACAGCAATACCCAGCATTATATTAGGTGTAATTCCCTGTTGGATATTGTATAGAAATACATACCATGCAACTGGAATAAAAATTGTAAATAATAAAAATCTTTTATTATCAAGGACTTGTTTTAATTGAATGAGTTTCATAATCATTATCCCTCCATTTTCACTTGTTCTCTATAGAACTGTTCGATTGTTTGGCCCTTACGATGAATATCTTCTACACTTTCCTGTGCAGCAATGCGACCATCCTTTAAAATCAGTACTTTCGTAAAGAAATGATCAATTTGGTTAAAGTCGTGAGTGACGACCACCGACGTAAAGTTTTGCTCTTCTAAAAGATGCCAGAAATTATCAACAGACTCTAAATCCATTCCGGTAGTTGGTTCATCAAGAAAGATTAGTCGCGGTTCATTTAAAATCGTTAATAATAATGAGAGACGTCTCTTTTGTCCGCCAGAAAGCCCCATTACATATTGATTCCTATATTCCTCTAATTCCACCATTTTCAGTAATGCCTCGATATCAATATCTCTCAATTGATTCATATGGCATTTGAGCAATACTAAATCACCCACTTTCAAATCATCAATCAAAATATCTCCTTGTGGCATCATGCCAATTTCCGTTTGAAAATCAAGGGTTGTTTCGATACGACCTGCATTGGCTTGCAGTTGACCGGCTATAATCTTTAGTAGTGTACTTTTTCCTGCCCCATTATTCCCAAGTAAGGCAACTTTATCTCCCTCTTCTATCGTGAAGGAAACACCTTTTAAAACTTCTTTATTTTTAAATGACTTCTTGATTTCTGATACTTTAAACATATAAGCCTCCAGGCGTTTGTATTATTTATGAATTTAGTTTACTATATCTGCTTCCACAGAAAATCAAATTATCAAAAACGGTCAATCAAATGTCGCAAACGGTATTTTTTTATGGTGAAAGCACAAAAAAACTAAATAGCAATCGCTATTTAGTTTAGATAAATTCATTTATTGAATAAAAGTAATTGTTTGAGAAAATTGGTAGTTTGCACTTTTAGTGCTGATTGAACACTTTGGATAACGATCCATGATTTGTTGTACATTATAGAGTCCAAGACCGCGATCTTCACCTTTTGTGGATATACCGCATTCAAACAAATGACTCACATCCACCTTCTCAGCTTCGGTCGTATTTTCCATCACCAAAATCAATGCCGTTTCACTCTTAATTAATGCTACGGAAAGATTAGAGGGTTTAGCTTTTTGACTTGATTCAATCGCATTATCACAGAGAATTGATAAAATCGTTATGAAATCTAAAATTTCTATCTGGAAATCATCTATCGGTTCTTCAACCTCAACTGTAATATCAATGCCTTTATTTTGTGCCTCTAACAATTTCGCAGACAATACACTTTTCACTGCATCATTTTTAATATTGCTAAGTCGAGCGATATCAAATTTTTTATCGTAAAATGATTTCCCACTTTCTTTGAGAACATCCTCATAAATACGTTGAATCGCATGCAAATCTTTATTTTCAATACCTAGCTTCAAACTCGTTAAAATATTGAGATAGTCATGTCTAAAACTGCGAATTTCACTGTAAAGAGATTCCACATGATGACTATAATTCGATAATTCTTTTAACTGGCGGTCTTTCTGCGCTACAATTTCTTGTTCGAGTTTTTCTTTCGAAGTTGCATTGACATATAAGAGCATAATGAAAAATAAAATAATATATAGATTATTAAGCTGCCCCCTCCACATATCTGCATCTGACAATTGATTTCTTAAAACAACAAACAAAGAAACCAGTATGATATAGAGTATCATCGATAGATTAATAATCAGTAAAATTGTATTAAAATATTGACGCTTAAATCCTTCTTTTAAATCTTTAAAGTCAATTTTTAACGAATGAATAATGAGTAGATATGCTGGGAAAATGAGCAATTCAATCAGAATATCATATCCGCTAATCGTCGTTTCATTAAACACTGTAATTCCTAACATCGGAAACACATTATAGCCTAGCATACGTCCAAATAGACTTTCCACAATAACTGGATACAATCCATAAAACAGATTCATCATCCGACTCTGATCTTTATTAATATAAAAACAATATGCAATATACATAATAAAAGAACCAAAATAAGCAATCGGTGGCACTACGATAAAGAGACACACAAAGGCTGCTGGTATTATCAAGAACCATTTCCGTTTTATCGGCAATTCACTAATCTGTTTAAAAATCAACATCTGCGCCAGTATTTTTAAATAAACATTCGCTATATTTAAAAATGATTCCATGAAATCCCCCTAACAATTTAGTGTCTTTACTTTTTCAAGAAGTCCTTTATATTTCATACGGGAAATTAAGCAACTATTATTATTTTCGAATAAAGCTACCTTTTCTTCTTTATCGATTTTCACAATATTAGCAGGATTTACCACAAAAGACCGGTGACAACGATATAAGCGTGGATCTGCTTTTTCTATCTCTGCAATACTTGCGTAGAACTCTAATCGTTCATCCTTGGTATGTAAAATCACCTTATGTATCGTTGGAGAAGTCTCAAAATACAAAATATTATTAAATGGCACTTGAACATGAGCCATCGCAGTTTCAAAAGTAAAAGCATCTTCAGAAACTGTTGTTCCAGCTTTTTCAATCGTATATTCGATAGCGGAACAAATACGCTCTGCAAACTCTTCTTCAGAGAGCGATTTATCAATAAAATCAAGTGCGGCTACCTTGTACTTGAAGGTAATTGGCATAAACTCTGAATGAGTCGTGACAAACACGATTGTCGCATTCGGATCTTTCTTTCGAATTTCTTTTGCGATATCCAGTCCTTTCTTTTCTTCCCCTTTAATTTCAATGTCTAAGAAGAATAATTGATGTGAGCCTCTTTCAGTGATTGCTTCCACTAGTTGATGAGGTTTGCCAAAAATCTTCGGAGGTTTACATTGTAATGATTTTTGAGCAATCAGTTCTTGAATCACATTCTCGATACGAGATTGCTGCAACAACTCATCTTCTAATACGAAAATACTTAACATTGGCTTTCCTCCTTTAGGATAGATGCCGAATATGACAGATTTCTATCCTTTTATGACATTTTCAAAATCAATACTTTCACTCCATGTACAATAAATTCGATTGGAAGAAAGATATGATTCAATGGATACAATATTATTGGTTACTTCTGGTTCTGAAAAAATATATCAGACAACATAAACTACCTGTAACCATTCATTCTACGTTCCCAATGATACAACTTCACACCAAAAGGAATTGGTTTTATTTTATCACAATTACTGCTCCTTGTAAGTTGTCAACCACGGTAAACCGAATTCGACGACAGCATCTTCATGCAAAAATCATTCTAGTTGCTCCCAACGTTAACTACTCTGAAATCTTCGAAGCTCATCTAGAACTATTTGGAATCGTGGATACAAAACAACCACTATTTATGGTGATTGATGAATTGAATGAGTATTTAGAGTTTTTATTTCAACCTAAAATTGATTAAATTCTTGAAAAAGGCATGGGGAATCTAAACTCTTTTCTAAAAACTTTTCACTTTTTGGGGTATAAAAAAGTTGAGAAACATTGATAAATCAACATTTCTCAACTTTAAAAGCAACAAAAAACGCCCCCTGCAGGAATCGAAAAACAGGTCTCAAAGCCTTATTTTAAAGGGCCTTCTGTCTTACTTGGTCAATTTTTGGTCAAAAGTTTTGCTTAATTTTTTTCAGTTATTAGTAATCATCAATTGTACATTAATGGGAAAACGTCACTCTTCTTTACAACAATTATAAAAGACATGACAAAATTAAAAGTTCAATTTGTAATTTCAAATAAACTGTTCTGAGCAGAATCAGTTGTACTATCTAGAATCTTTCGATTCATAATATCATTACCAGTATACATGATATATCTCATACCACTAGCGACTGACATTTCTTCAGCTGCTTCCGCCTTGGCTTTTACAACCTCATCATCAATCATATTGTCACCTTTTACTTCTATAATCTGATAAGAACCATCAGCCATCTTAGCCAAGAAATCAGGATAGTACCGTCTTATCCTCTTAGATTCTGGATCATAATATTGCACGAAAAAGTCACCTTGGTTTGCCGTAAACATTCCAGTAAAATAAATCTCTTCTACCTTCACATTAGAGATATACTGCAAGAAGCATTCTCTCTCTGGCCTAGAATCGAAGCAATATGTATCCGCATGGAAGCTTTTAGCTTTCTCCGCATCAGTAAAGCTATAATGTTCTTTTTCAATGACTAGACTTGGTTCCGCTGAAAATTCATAATAACCTGCATCCTTTGGTTCTTTAAGTAAAACTACATCTATATCTTCATTCTTCTGCTCTGATTTAACTTCATACAAAGCATGGAATACTTTAGGTATTATGATATCATCTAAAATCTCATTATGTCTGTTAACTGCATCAACAATTTCATCAAACCCATCAATAGATTCTTTCAAAATATGCTCAATCATCAAACAAGATAAATTCATATAACGTGAGATTTCTCCAACCAAAGAAAATCTACTGAACTTGGTCTGTTCTTTAATATCATCAATGATGGTTTCTTTTGCAGTCATATCTAACCTAATACTAACTTTTTTATACATTCTAGATTCATACTTTGTTTCATCAATCTGTTGTATTTCGAAGTTTATTGGTTCAGAATAATCCTTTTCAATCAATGAGTACTCATGCCATATACGTTTCATTTTTATGCTTCTTGGTGGTGGTAAAACTCGAACTTTGTAATTGCTCTTTTTCTTTTTAGGTCTTTTCCCCAGGTCACTAATCTCCATATTATAGTTATTACGAAGTTCAGCATCTAGCGTATCTAAATTTTCCTTTGACAAGAAAACTGTAGCCTTAAGTTGCTCATCTGTAAGTTTTCTCAAACATCTCATAGTTGCTTGCAATACAAAAATCTTAGATTTAGGACTGCGGAATAGAGCGATACTCAATAAAGAGCGGCAATTCCATCCTTCACGTCCTTTTTCAACAAGGATAATAAATTGTTTTTTACTTCCTTCTGTTCCGAGAACATCAAGATTGTTAAAATTTCTGATGTCTTCGTTCTTTGTCACAGTCGAATCACCTGTATTAACTAAGATTGTATCTAATGGTACATCAAGTTCACTTAATACCTTCTCCACTATAGGCCTAACTACGTCCGTAGCTTCTGCAACACTAGCCGCAAAAATTGCCATCTTAGGAGGAAGCCCCTCGTAGGTCTTGCCACCATATCTTTCCCAGAACATTGTGATTGACTTTTTCAAGAACTCTTCGTTCTTTACATTTTCAAAACCAATAGGATCTGCATCTTTTAAAAAACCATTTCTAATCGATTCGTTAAGACCATACGCATAAACAACTTCTGGCAATACTTGTTTTTTTACGTATGGAGTACCTGTGTAGTTATAGCACGCAACAATTGATGTTGCTTCTGCAAGCATGTTAATAGTATTTCTCAATGTTGTCTTATTTGTGCCACCCGATCTTAATTCTTTTTCCAAGTTTGCTCCAAATAAATGATGTGCCTCGTCAACATAAACTCCAAGCTGAGGTAAACGGCACAATTTTTTAAATCTCTGATTATCCATTAAAGTGGTATCATCCCACACGTCACTATCACCATCGTCCCCGTAGATGCCAGCAAGTAGTGAACCACCAGCGAATAATACGTCTGTCGGCTTATCTTCTTTACGCTTTTTCTTTACAATGATCTTCTGATTGTTTGAAATTATTATGTTGAAATTTGAATCATCAATTGTTTGAAGAGTAGTCACTCTATTATCTAAATAATGAAATTTTATATTTGCATCAAGCACACGAGCATATTCTGGTGGTACAACTTTCGTCTTATCAAAAGTCATGATCTCACGTAAAGATTCAAGTACTGTCTTATCTGGTGCAAACACAAGAGCATTGTGACAGAATCTTTTATCCTTAGGATACTTGTTTGCTAACAAGAATTCGTAAAAAATACAGGTTCCCATCAGGATAGTTTTACCGAGGCCCATGGTAAGTGCATAAATATAGTTCGGGTAAGATTCTTTATACTTTTTCATTTGTTTGAAGATAATTTCATTTTGTTCATCTCCAATATCAATAAAAGTTCCTTGTCCATGTTTGTGGATACTGTAATATGAAGCATCTGCAAACTTATCCCTGCGTTTTCTCCAATCATCAAACATCTCGTACATGTGTGCGTTATTCATGAATTCTTTTATAAACACATACATCTCTAATGCTTCAAACTGTGGTTTACGCAAAAATGCATCTTCATTTTCATTCTTATCGTTATATGCAAGAAATTTCTTTGTAAGATCATTATATCTAGAACGAATTTTCCCCCTATTTGAAGTGTAATACCACCATAGCTGCTCATAGAATGCAAAATCTTCTACGAATGTCATTGAAGACTGTTTAGCCATATGCTACACCTCCTTTTCTAATGATTCTGATAGTAAATCTGTTATTTTAACCTTGATATTTCCTGCACTTTCTGGTATTTCATAAACACCAGAAACAAAAGAGTTTTTATCTGGAACATCTGTTACCGTTGGTTGCATAACAGCACCGTCATAATTCCAGTCAATCATAATTGATTCAACTAACTGTTTCCAATCTTCCACATACTCTTTTTGTAAAGAGAGTTTTTGCATTAGATTCATCGGGTAAAATGAACGAACAATAAGCTGATTACCTTCGCGCACAATCTCAGCCTCTGCCTCTCTCTTTAGTTGAAGATCTGATTTATCTCGTAAAATATCTACTATTTGCACATCAACCCTATAATCTGTCAAGGACTGTTCAAGCGAAGCTTTTAGATCAGGTTCATGTCCCATACACACTATAGTAATATGTTCCACTGCCTGACGAGGATTTTCCTCTTTTCTTTTTTCATAAGTCTTATATGGAAGATTTGCTTTTAGTTCTTCAAGATCTGCTTTAGTAGCAATTCTATTTACTGGCATAATCTTAACCATTCGACCGTCCAACTCGCCATCCCATACATTTCCCTGGGTAAAAGGTTGTATCTCTAATGCTTCAATTATTAAATTTTTAGCTTCAATTGGATTTCTGAAGAAATCATAATTATTAACATTATGGACTTCAAAACCTGTTGAAATATGCGTGTTTTTGGGCAATTCACTAGCTACAGTAATCAACCTTTTTGTAGTAGTCTGAATTGCAGCAAGATTTATATCTGCTCCAATGAATCGTCTACCTAATTTCATTGCAACAGCTTGCGTTGTCCCACTACCCATAAAACAATCAAAAATAATATCACCAGGATTTGATGATGCAAGTATGATTTTTGTTAATAAATCTTCAGGCTTCTGAGTTGGATAGTTTTCCTTTTCTTTTGCCATCGCATTGATGGTCGCTATATACCACGTATCTGATGGAAGAACTTTATCTTCAGGTATTTCAGAGGAAGCGCTTTTAGATGTAACCATAGCACCGGCATAATTAAGACGATTCTTTGATCCTTCAGTCATTAATGTATGATCATCTAACACATCCATATAGTTGAATGTCCATTTTTCAGTTTTACTATAAAATAAAATATTGTCATGTTTGCTATTCCACTGTGTTTTACCTCTACCGCCCCACAAGTACCACCAAATAACCTCATTTCTAAAATTATCAGGACCAAAGACTTCATCAAGTACTAATCGTAAATGATGCACCTTATGCCAATCGCAATGCACATAAATACAACCTTTTTCAGATAATAGTTCCTTCAATAGGATAAATCTTTCATACATAAATTGAAGGTACTCATCATTGGTCCAAATATCTCCATACTGTTTTTCCTCGAAAGAGGATGTGTCAGATGATGTACACCCTATATCTTTTAGCTTAATCTTTTTTTTATAATCTGCTTTCGAATCAAAGGGTGGATCAATATAAATAAGATCAATTTTTCCTCGGTATTCCTTAAGCATATGGCTCATTACCTGGAGATTATCTCCCCAGAAAATTTTATTAATCCAATTATCCTTCTCTTCTCCGTACCTTTCACGAAGTTGAGCTGGGTAATACTGTGTCGAACGATACGGTCTTTTACCTGTCCACCTAAGTTCAGGAAACCCCTTTATAGTCGGTCTCTGTTCAAAATCAAAAGTGATTGGTTCTTCCATTTTTATTTCCTCCAAAATCATTATTCAGTAAGATTATTTATGACAGTAGTGCCTGAAATCGCAGTTCGAACAAATTTTTGCATCATTCGAACAATTTTTAAAGTCTTTTCTTAATATCTTGTGCACAGTATCATCAAATGCAGCCACAGTACCATCGATAGCACTTTTGGTGTAAGGAAAGCTAATCATCGGATTACCATCTTCCTCACCAGTGTAGTATAAATGCATTTTGCTGACCTTCTGACCTGTTCTCTGCTCAATAAGATAAGCATAAATATGAAGCTGTCTTCGATAATGTTCAAGTCGGTCTCTCATTTTTTCCATATCTGGTTTCTTCTCAGACTTAAAATCTACGAGCTCTACAGTCCCATTCTCTCCTTTTACCAGATCTATTTTACCCTCTATGATATAATCTGGCTGCACTAAACTAACGTCAACCTCTACTTGTTGAATTGAACTCCAGTTACCATTTTGACGTTCTACATATCGAAGAACTTGATTTAAGGCTGCATTACGTTGTCCTTCAGCTAAGTATCCATGTTCTCTCTTAATAAGTGATATATAGTTACTTGCAAACCAATTTGTAATATTCTCAGTGGAAATCTTCTCTGTTTCATTCTTCAAGGCTGCACGATGAACATCTTCTATTGTTTGATGAACTAAAGTACCAAAAAGCATGTCACCCTGACGAATCGGCATAAATTCTAACTCTTTATAAAATTTGTATTGAAGTGCACAAGTTTCATATACTGAAATATGAGAAGTGAATGAAAATGTGTTTTTTAAATTCACGTTCTTCACCTTTTTAAAATCAAATTCATTTAGATCAATTGACGCAATAGGTTGAAGTTCATCGTACACCTCTTTAAAGTATTTGCTTGGTGAATTCTTGTTTTCATTACATGTTAGAATCAATAAATTCTGTGCCCTAGAAAATGCTGTGTAGTAAAGTCTCCAGAAATCAAACATCTTCACTACATCATGTGGTTCGAAAGCCTCACGATGATAATACTTTTCCTCTATATGGCTTAAAATATCTTTATAGCTTTTTCTAGGAACATTGCTAAGCGAATCAACAAATACTACTGGGAACTCCATACCTTTTGATTGATGAATTGTAAGGAATGATACACATCCACTCGGTGCATATTCTTCATCGTCTTCATACTCTGCGATTCCGCCATCATATAGAAGTTTCAAATACATATTGAATAATTGTTCTGTATTCTTTAAGATATATTTTCCAGTGATGACGTCAATATTATGCAGATACTCGAACTTGCCGACTATTTGAGTTAGCTTGGCCAGGTTTCTCGCTGGTCTAATATCAACAATTCCTAATTCTAGATCCGTATCCAATATATCACTAAACGGTTTAAACATAAATAATCTGTAAATTAATCCTGAATACGTATAATCTGTCGTTCCAGAAGACGATGAAGCTAAAGAGAAATGCTCTTTACCATGATCTCTAATAAATCTTTTCAATTCAATATTTTCAGGCTTAGTCACAAATTCATTAGCTGCTTTGATACAGTCACTAAAGTAAGAATAATGTTTAGTATCTAAGTATTTATATTCTCCTTTTTCCAATCCATTTACGTAATTAGGAAACATCAGCATAAGACATCCTATAGTCTGCATGATTTCATCTCTTTTAAAATACATATCTGACCTAGGTGAATAAACATTAATATGATTATTTTCCAAAAATCTAGCTAGACTAATAACTCTTTCATGCTTTACTGAACTAAATAAGAAAGCTAGTTGATTATAATCCTGTATCTTTCCTGATTCTTTAAGACAATTTATAAAGTTAAGGATATTCTCATGCCATTCATCCTCATCGTCTTTACTAGCTAATTTTGCAACACAAGTACTATTTATAGGAGACTTTTCATGTGGCTCAATTCTTTTTGAATATCTATATTTTCCCCACTCAAATTTAAATTTTGATCCTGAAGTAGTATCCATCCACTTATTATAGAAATCAACGATATCACTATCTGATCTATAATTCACTACCAAGGGAATAACTTCACATTTTCCTTCATCGAACTTTGAAGGAAATTCCAGTATATTTCGGATGGTTGCACCCCTAAAACGATAAAGACCTTGATCATCGTCTCCTACAACACAAATATTCTCATGATTTCCTAGAAGGAATACTATCTGTTCTTGAATATAGTTTGTATCTTGGTATTCATCGACCATAATGTATTTAATACTACTTCTTAACGATTCAAGAATATTTGGATTTTCTGTAAGCATTCTATAGCATTCAGTCTGGATAGACGAAAAATCAACCAAGTTTTCCTCATCAAGCATTTTTTGATAAACACTTACTACTTTTGCAATAGTAGAAATTTCAACATCTGGATCTTCTAACATTAAATTGAAATCTACAAGTTCTTCCGATAAATTATTTGATAGCTCACAAATTGCTTGTGCCCATTTCCATGCTCCACCTCTAGGCATAACATTTTCAAGCCCTGCAATTGTTCTAAAGTTATAGATACTCCTAAAAACTAGGTATTGCTGATCAAAAGTATCTAGAAGCCTGTAATTTTTTTTTAATCTCGTATATTCAAGGTTGTCTTTTATAATTCGTAGACACAAAGAATGAAACGTGCCCACATACATCTCATTGACATTAACAGAGATATCTCTACTAGCCAATTCATTTGTGATACGCGTAATTAACTCCTTAGCTGCTTTTTCTGTAAAAGTAGCAATAAATATTTCTTCAGGTTTTATTCCACATTCTTCAATTAAATAAATTGCTCTTTGAACCAAAGTGTAAGTCTTTCCAGTTCCAGGTCCGGCAGTAATAAGAACCGGCCCCTCTGTAGTAGAAATTGCTTTCCTTTGTCCATCATTTGCATTTCCAAAATCAAACATAAATTTTCATACCTCTTTATTATGATTTACTTTTTCTTAACCTTATTCTTCATTCTGTACAACTTCAACAATTTTGTCAATATCACAATTCAAATATCCACATATTTTTAGAAGTACATCCGTTGTTGTGTTTTCTCCTTTTCTAAGTTTTGCTGACGAAAACTGAGTTCTCTTCATTTCCAATTCAGCAAGTTTTACCAATAATTTTTTATATCATAATTTGATCTTAATTTCTCCGGAAGGTCTTTTTCCAACTAGGTAAAAATCCATTTATCTAGTAATAAATTTGCTAAATATTCTTAAATTTGAAATCGCAATCATTAGCTTTAGAATAGACCATGTTTAAATATATTATCTATAAAATTATATCATAAAATACCTGCATTTTGGTAATCAGATACGAATGAATCATCTAATTTACTTGACAGAATATTTTCAATATAAATCTTGACAAAATTTCTTAATCTGGATTAAATCGAAAGATTCTTAACCCTTAAAATATTATTGTATTTGACTATTTTAAAATCTGAATAATGAAGAGTCAAACAACTAATTACAATAAAATAGACCAGTCACCTGATCTACTTTATTCTATTCTGATAAGATTTGAATTAGTTTTTGTTCAAAAATTAGGCAAGAGTTATTCAAAAAAATTAAAAATACTAAATTATTTTAAAAATGAAATTGTGGAAAAGTCATTAAATAAACACTTTGAATATTCTATACGCTTCTTTACGCTTCTTGAACGCACCCTGCAGGAATCGAACCTGCAACTACTCCTTAGGAGGGAGTTGTTATATCCATTGAACTAAGGGAGCTAGAGAAAAACTCTGCCGAATGAGCAGAGTTTTTTGGTCGAATTAACGACGGATTTCTTTGATACGAGCTGCTTTACCTTGAAGAGCACGCAAGTAGTACAATTTCGCACGACGTACTTTACCGTAACGAACAACTTCAATCTTTTCAACACGTGGAGTGTGGATTGGGAAGATACGTTCAACACCTACACCGTTAGAGATTTTACGAACTGTGTAGTTTTCTGAGATGCCAGCACCTTTACGTGCAATAACAACACCTTCAAAGATCTGAACACGTTCACGGTTACCTTCGACAACTTTCGCGTGTACACGAACAGTGTCACCAGGACGGAATGATGGGATATCTGTACGAAGTTGACCTTCAGTCAAGCTTTGGATTAATGGATTCATTTTATTCTCCTATCTTTGTCAATCTTGAGGAAACTTCCTCAGCGGATAAACTGTATTTTTGTGCGTCCATTACACACAAAATACAGTTTACCAAATTTCTTAAAAAAAGTAAAGAAATTTATAGCAAAATTCCTAAAAAAATTGCTACTAAACCACCTAAGTAGGTTAAGAGAAAATATCTGTAAAAGATCTTCTTATTAGTTAAGAGTTTTTGGAGTTCATCATTCAAGGTTGAAAAAGTGGTTAGACCTCCACAGAAGCCTGTAGCAAGGATAAGATAGACTTCTTTAGACTCCACATGATTGTAAAATAAACCGATCAAAAAACAGCCCAGTAGATTAGCTATGAGAGTTCCTAGAGGCAGTACTGAACCTTGATTATAACGTGAAAAGAAATAACGCACAAGGGCACCTAGTCCACAAGCAAGCGCTAGATATAATACTACCATTTCTTCCTCCCTAAACAATAAGCCAATAAAAGTCCACCACCAATGCTCAGAACTAGATAGATTACTAGACTTAGGTAAGAACCTGTATCCAGCAATTTCACGCCATCTAACATGAGGCTTGAAAAAGTCGTTAATCCTCCACAGAAGCCAGTTCCAAGCGCTAAAATGACACTTTTACTGCTTCCCTTATAAACCAAATAACCTTTGACAAGATAGACTAAGCAGAAAATTCCTAGATAGTTAGCAAAGAGAGTTCCCCATGGAAAATCTGGACTGGCTGGAAACCATCTCGAAATCTGATATCGGACAAGTCCTCCTAGCATGGCAGCTAGAAAGATTCCTAATGGGTAAAATTGTTCTTTTTTCATTTGATATTTTTATCCTGATAATCGCGCGAACGTTTGAGAATATCAGAAAAAGTCTCAACTATTGTCTCTTCGCATTTTTTATTGCTGACACGATTTCTGACCTTCTCAAAGATAACTTCTTCTCTTTTAGTATCTAGAATAGCTTTTCCTGAAGCTTTTTTATAAGCCACTACACCCTCAACTAGATGCATTCTTTCTTCTAAGAGTTTTACAATTTGGTCATCAATTTGATCGATTTCTTGTCTAATAATATCTAAATCCATAGAGTCTCCTTCATTATTTGAATGATTTTAGCAAAAAGCTTCTAAATGGGCCAGTTTATCCCTAGGGACGACTAACAAAAACTGCACTGACAACTTTCATCAGTGCAACTTCATGCTTATCCTACTTTAGCAGCTAATTCTTCTGCAAATTGTTCCAAGCGTTCAATATCTTCTTCTTCTGCAGAAAGATCCACTTTGACACACTCTGATCCCTTTTCAGCTCCTGTTGCCACAAATACACGATCAAAGTCATCAACAGCTTTGCAGAACTCATCGTAGAAAGTATCGCCTGATCCTACCACACCGTAGATTTTGCCACTCAAGTTAAGATCTGCTAGGTCTTCGTAGAAGTCCATCATCTCATCTGGTAACTCTCCATCACCGTAAGTGTAGGTTGCAACGATGGCGATATCTGCTTCAAGAAAGTCAGATGCGTCAACAGTTGTACACTCATCAACATCCACCTCTAAGCCCAACTCACGCAATTTATCTGCTACAATATCTGCAATTTCTTCGGTATTACCGGTCATACTGGCAAATACAATTTTTGCTAATGCCATATCGTCCTCCTCAATTTATCTTTCTCCATTATATCACATCTTTTTCATTTTAAAAATAAAAACTCTTGTGCTACAATGAAATAAGAAAGAATTGAGGTCACTTATGGAAATTTGCCATCAAATTTTAGAAAAAATTAAAGCATACGATACCATCATCATTCACCGTCATATGAAACCAGATCCCGATGCCTTAGGAAGTCAGGTTGGACTCAAAGCACTTCTGGAACACCATTTCCCAGAAAAAAAAATCAAGGTAGTTGGTTATGATGAGCCAACCCTAACATGGCTTACAAAGATGGATCAGGTAGAAGACAAGGATTATCAAGGTGCGCTTGCTATCATCTGTGATACAGCAAATACTGCTCGTATCGATGATAAACGTTATACTAATGCTGAAACCATTATTAAGATTGACCACCATCCAAATGATGAAGTCTATGGAGATCTTGTTTGGGTAGATACCAACTCTAGCAGTGCCAGTGAGATGATTGCTCTCTTTGCTGAAGCAACTAACCTAGAATTATCCGACTACGCTGCTAAAATGCTCTGCGCTGGAATTATTGGCGACACAGGCCGTTTCCTTTATCCGTCTACTTCTGCTCGTACCCTTCGAATTGCTAGTAAACTAAGAGAACATAACTTTGACTATGCTGAATTAACACGTAAAATGGATACCATGAGCTTTAAAATCGCTAAACTTCAAGGTTATGTCTATGATCACCTAGAAGTTGATGAAAATGGTGTCGCACGTGTCATACTGACTCAAGAAATTCTAAAGACATATCAGGTAACAGATGCAGAAACAGCAGCCATTGTTGGAGCTCCAGGCCGTATCGATACAGTTAATCTTTGGGGAATATTTGTGGAACAAGCAGATGGTCACTACCGCGTACGTCTTCGCAGTAAATTTGTCCCTATCAATGGTGTTGCAAAAGAACATGATGGTGGAGGTCACCCACTTGCAAGTGGTGCTAACTCCTATAGCCTAGAGGAAAATGAAGTCATCTACCAAAAATTAAAAAACTTACTGAAAAAATAGATAAAAAGCTTGCCAAACTTAGCATAATCTGTTAGACTAGTATGGTAACAATCTATGGCTCGCAAAGAGACCATGGCAGAAAGGAAATATTGCAAAATGAAAAAAGATATCCATCCAGAATATCGCCCAGTTGTCTTCATGGACACAACTACTGGTTACCAATTCCTTAGCGGTTCAACAAAACGCTCTAACGAAACTGTTGAGTTTGAAGGCGAAACTTACCCATTGATCCGTGTGGAAATTTCATCAGACTCACACCCATTCTACACTGGACGTCAAAAGTTCACTCAAGCAGATGGACGCGTGGATCGTTTCAACAAAAAATACGGTCTCAAATAATCATAAAAAGAACAGCTCTGGCTGTTCTTTCAGAACGAAGACAAACGTCATTTTTGGCGTTTGTCTTTTTCTCTTTTCAAAAATAGTTTATCTCATCACCTACTAATCTATCCCAAAATCTGAATTTGAGAAAAATATAGCCGATTGAAACAAAAATAGTATATAACGTGGTTTAATCTTCTTATGGCATATTCAATAGATTTTCGTAAAAAAGTTCTCGCTTATTGTGAGCGAGCAGGTAGTATAACAGATGCATCACACGTTTTCCAAATCTCACGTAATACCATTTATGGCT